>JAPLQY010000096.1 GCA_026399475.1 Rhodocyclales bacterium | reverse complement strand
TTCGATACCAACCGGTCATGGACCGCGCGCCTGCCGGCGTTGCTGGATTTGTTTCCCGAGGCCCGGGTGATCGCCTGCGTGCGCAACGTCGCCTGGGTGATGGACAGCATCGAGCGCCTGTACCGCAAGAACCCGTATGAGAACACTGCCCTGTTCGGCAACGATGCCGAACGCAGCACGGTGTTCACCCGCACCGAGACCCTGGCGCAGCGCAACCGGCTGGTGGGCCTGGCTTATTCTGGTCTCAAGGAAGCCTATTACGCCGAGCAGGGGCGGGCGATGCTGGTGGTCGACTACGATTTGCTGGTGCAGCGGCCGGCCCATGTGGTTCCGCTGATCTACCAGTTTCTCGGCGAGGACGCATTTCCGCACGACTATGACAACCTGCAGTTCGATACGCCCGACTACGACGAAGGTCTGGGCCTGGCCGGGCTGCACAAGGTGCGTCGGAAAGTCAGCCCGGAGCCGCGCGAGACCATACTGCCGCCCGATCTTTTCGAGCAGTACGCCAAGCTGTCATTCTGGTACAACACGGCCAGCAGTCGTTGCAACGTGCTTATGGTTCGCCCGTAGAAGGGATATTTCCCGCGCTCTGCAGAAAATCGATCAGCCGCGCAACGCAGTCGTCGACTCCCATTTCGTTTGCGGGCAGCATCACTTCAGGTTGTTCCGGCGCTTCGTAGGGCGAGTCGATGCCGGTGAATAACGGCACCTGCCCGGCCCGCGCGCGCCGGTAGAGCCCCTTGGGATCGCGCTGTTCGCAGACCGACAGCGGCGTATTGACGAAAACCTCGATGAACTCGCCGTGCTCGAACAGAGCGCGAACCGCTCTCCGTTCGGCGCGGAAAGGCGAGATCAACGCCACCAGCACGATCAGTCCGGCATCGACCAAAAGCCGGGCGAGTTCGCCGACGCGCCGGATGTGTTCCTGGCGATCCGTATCCGAGTAACCGAGGTCGCGACTCAATCCCAGCCGGACCGTGTCGCCGTCCAGCAGATAGCAATGCAGGCCCCGATCGAACAGGCGCGCCTGCAGGCTGCTGGCGATCGACGATTTTCCTGCGGCGCTCAGCCCGGTCAGCCAGACCGCGCAGGGTTTTTGTCCGAGCGCGCGGGCCCGGTCGGCTTTGATTATTTCGCGCATATCGGGTGGAGTGGAAGACATTGATTGTGGTTCTTTGTTGGTTCCTGGATCGTCATGCGCTGCTACTTTTGTTTGGGCAGGCGCCCCATCAGGTAAAACTCGTCATTCGGCCGCATGCCGGTCATGTTGGCCATGCGGTTGCTGAGACCGAAAAACGCCGCGACGGCGCCGATGTCCCAGATGTCTTCGTCATCGAAACCGTGCTCGTGCAGGGTGATGAAATCGGCATCATTGACGGCGCCCGAATCGAGTGCGACCTTCATGGCAAAATCGAGCATGGCTTTCTGGCGCGGCGTGATATCGGCTTTTCGGTAATTGACCGCAACCTGATCGGCGACCAGCGGGTTCTTCGCCCGAATGCGCAGGATGGCGCCGTGGGCCACCACGCAGTACTGGCAACCGTTGGCGTTCGAGGTGGCGACCACGATCATTTCGCGCTCGGCTTTGGTAAGGCCGCATTCCTTCTCCATCAATGCATCATGGAAAGCGAAAAAGGCGCGCCACTCGGCGGGGCGATGCGCCAGGGCGAGAAACACGTTGGGGACGAAGCCGGATTTCTCCTGCACCTCGAGGATGCGGGCGCGGATGTCGTCGGGCAGGTCCTCCAGTTTCGGCACGGGGTAGCGGCTGATCGATGGCGTGGTCATGATGTCCTCGTTGAAATAGTCCTAGTGTCAGCGTATTTTACGGTTTTAGTTACGGTCGCTGCGCTTAACGCCGATACGGCCGGCATTAGCCTTCACTGAAGCTTCGTTTTCCCAACCCAAGGAGAGTTGCATGACCACGTCCTCGCAGAAGGCCGCAATGAAGTCCGACGATCAGGCGCAGTTCGACAGCCTGCTGCCGGCGGAACCCTTCACCCGCCGGTCCTTTATCGCCACCGCCGTCGGCGCGGGTTTTGCGCTGGCCACGCAGCCGATCTCCGCGCAGACAGTGATCAAGACTGATAGCGAAGGCCTGGTCGCCGGCGACATCAAGGTGCCCGCCGCCGATCGCGAACTGCCCGGCTATCGCGCCATGCCGGCGGGCGGCTCGAAGTTGCCGACGGTTCTGGTGATTCACGAAATCTTCGGCGTGCACGAGTATCTGCGCGATGTTTGCCGCAGGCTGGCCAAGGCCGGCTATCTGGCAATTGCCGTTGATATGTATATTCGCTACGGCGAGACGGCGAAGATGAGCAACGTCCAGGACATCCTGGCCGGACCGGTGGCTTCGGCTTCGGATGCGGAACACATGGCCGATCTCGACGCATGTGCCGCCTGGGCGGCGAAGAACGGCGGTGACCCGCAGCGGCTGGCGGTGACCGGTTTCTGCCGCGGTGGGCGCACCACATGGCTGTATGCCGCCCACAATCCGCAACTGAAAGCGGCGGTGGCCTGGTATGGACATCTCGACATGGTGCCGACGGCGCGTCAGCCGAAACATCCGATCGATCTGGCGGCGCAAATGAAGGCGCCGGTGCTGGGGCTGTATGCCGGAAAGGATCAAGGCATTACGGCGGATCAGGTCGAGGATATGCGGGCTGAGTTGGCCAGGGTCGGCGGCAAATCGCAGATCCATGTCTATCCGGATGCCCCGCATGCCTTCCATGCCGACTACCGGCCGACCTACCGCAAGGATGCGGCGGAGGATGGCTGGAAGCGATTGCTGGAGTGGTTGCGGAAGAACGGTGTTTGACGCCATGAACGACGCGGCACCGGACCCGGATGCGCACTGGCGAACTCTTGCCGGCGGGTGGAATTTGCTCGGGTCGCCGCTGCGACCGTGTGCGGAAGATGTTTGCGCTTTCGGAGAGATGCTCACGGCCGAGACGGACCTGTTTCGCACGGCAGAAAGAAAGCGGGTGTGGCTGCTCGGTATCACGCCGGAAATTGCCGCCGCAAGCTGGTTGCAGGATCTGGATCTTCTTGCGGTGGAACATGCAAGGGCGATGATCGAAGCGGTATGGGCAGGCGACACCGACAGACGGCAGGCGATATGCGCTAACTGGTTGCACGCACCGTTTGCGGATGAGAGCTTTGATCTCGTGATCGGCGATGGGTGTCTGACGGTAGTTGATTTTCCCGATGGGCTGTCGCGCCTGCTCGCGTCGGTGCACCGCTGCCTGCGTCAGGACGGATCGCTGATGCTCCGATTGTTCTGCCGGCCCGATGTCGCCGAAACACCGGATGCGGTAATCGCCGCGCTGCACTCCGGCGCAATCGGCAACTTTCATGCTTTCAAGTGGCGTCTTGCGATGGCGGTGCAGGGCATCGCCGATGCGCCCGATGTTGCGGTCGACGCGGTCTGGCAGGCGTGGAACGAAGCGCGGATCGATGCGCGTGAGTTGGCCGAGGTGCGCGGCTGGCGGCTGGCACAAGTCGGGACGATAGAGTTTTATCGCGGCTCGTCGGCGCGCTACAGCTTCATGCGTTTTGACGAGGCGATCCGGCATCTGCAGCGAGCCGGCTTCGATCTGGTGGCGACACGCACCGGCAGCTACGAACTTGCCGAACGCTGTCCCCGTGTGCTGCTGAGAAAGCGGCAGGGTGCTTCGGGAGCGCACGCGCCGTGAGTTCCGGCCCGCAAACGGAGCCGGCGTGGCCGCCGCTGCAGTCGCGTCTGCCGGGAGTCGTCTGGCCCGCGGTGCCGGGGCAGCAGGGCTTGCTGCTGGCAGCGCTGCTGACGCAACTGGAGCAATCGCAATGGTGGCCGGCGGCCGCGATCGAGCAGGCGCAGATGCGCCAGTTGGGTGTGTTGATCGAACATGCACGAACCCATTCCCGCTTTCACGCGGAGCGGCTTGCGGAGTTTCGGCCGGATCAGGCACAGTGTCTGCGCGAATGGTTGCTGGCGATCCCCGTGATGCGCCGCGAAGACCTGCAAAAACGCCGCGCCGACATCGATTGCGCGTGGTTGCCGCCGGAGCACGGCGAACTGTCGCTGGCGCAGAGCACAGGTTCGACCGGCGAGCCGGTCGCCGTGCGCCGCAGCGGGCTCAACGGCCTGATCTGGATGGTGATGACCCTGCGCGAGCACTTGTGGCAGCGGCGGGATTTTTCGCAGTCACTGGCTGTTGTCAGGGCGCAACTGGCGGAAGAGGACACGGCACGGTGCGGTGTTTCCTGTACGGATTGGGGCGCACCGGTCAACCATCTGTTTGCTTCGGGGCCTTCCCACGGCATGAACCTGCAAACCGATATTGTGCGTCAGGCAGAGTGGCTACGGCAGATCATGCCGGCCTATCTGCTCACCTACCCGAACAATCTTTCGGCGCTGCTCGATCTGGCCGTGGCCGATCCCGATCACCTGGCTGGCCTGGGTCGCCTGATACAGGTGCGCACCATCGGCGAGACGCTGCATGACTCCTTGCGTGAGCGCTGCCGCGAGGTGCTCGGAGTCGGGGTCGCGGACGTCTACAGCACGCAGGAGGTTGGCGTCATCGCCATCGAATGTCCGCAGTGCGGCGGCTATCACGTGATGGCGGAAGGAGTCGTGATTGAGTTGCTGCGCGATGATGGCCAGCGCTGCGCTGTCGGCGAAACCGGGCGCATCATCGTTACCGACCTGCACAATTTTGCGACGCCGCTGATTCGCTACGATCTGGGCGATCTGGCCGTGGCCGATGGCCCTTGCGCCTGCGGCCGAGGCCTGCCGAAGATCCGGCGGATTCTAGGACGCCAGCGCAACCTGCTGCGGCTGCCGGATGGCCGGCGCTTCTGGCCGCTGGTTGGCGCTTTCGGTTATCGCGAGATTGCGCCGGTGCGTCAGTACCAGATCATTCAGCGCAGCCTCGAACGCGTCACCTTGCGGCTGGCAGTGGAGCGGCCGCTGAGTGTAGGCGAGGAGGAGGCGCTGGCTGAAAAACTAGTCGAATTTCTCGGCCATCGTTTCGCCGTGGATTTCGAATACTGCACGCCCGTCATTGCACGCGGTCCCGGTGGCAAGTTTGAAGACTTCATCTGCGAAATTGTGGTTGGCGATTGAGGGCGCGTCTCCAGCGCCTCGAGGATTTCCGCGCATGAAACGGGTCCGCCGCCGCGCTGTCAGAATTTGCCGCGACCGCCGGCAAAGGCCGTGGCAGAATGCCCGTACCTCATAAGCGTGTTCGCGCCCATGGAGCCACTGATAATCAATCTTGCCCCCACTGGTTTGGTGCCGACGCGTGCGCACTCGCCTCATGTGCCCTTGACTGCAGAGGAAGTGGCGGCGGACTGCGCGCGCTGTTGCGCCGCCGGGGCCAGCATGCTGCATCTCCATGCGCGGGCTGCCGATGGATCGCCGAGCTGTGACCGCGCGGTGTTTGGCGAGTTGGTGGCTGCCGTCAGGCAGCGCGTTCCCGATGCGATCATCATTACCACGACCAGCGGGCGCCGCGCCCCCGAGGTGGAAATGCGCGCCGCCAGCCTGACTCTGGAAGGTGAGCAAAAGCCGGATATGGCCAGCCTTACCTTGAGCTCACTGAATTTCAGTGCCGAGGCCAGCATAAGCGCGCCGACCACGGTGATGCGGCTTGCCGCCATCATGAAAGAGCACGGCATTCGACCGGAACTCGAGGTTTTTGATCTGGGCATGGTGAATTTCGCAAAGATATTGATCGACAAGGGGCTGATCGAGCCGCCTTTCTATTTCAACATTCTGCTGGGCAACCCTGCCTCAGCCCAGGCTAGCCTGCTTCATCTGGGAACCTTGGTGGCCGATCTGCCGCCGCAGTCGGTCTGGTCCGTCGCGGGTATCGGCCGGCATCAGGCGCGTGCCAACGCACTGGGTGTCGTTGTCGGCCATGGCGTGCGCACCGGCCTCGAGGACAACCTCTGGCTGGACGACGAGCGCACCGTTCTTGCCACCAACCTGCAATTCGTGGAGCGAATCGCCGCCCAGGCGGCGGCATTGGGCAGGCCGTTGGCCAGCCCGGGCCAGGTTCGCCGCCGGCTTGGCCTCGTGCCGCGATCATGACGGAGACTGCTGCCCGTCGGCTGGTCATCTTTGGCGCCAGCAATATCGTTTCCGATCTCTTTGACTGTGCGCTGGCCAACGGCCTGCTTCCCGCCACGGTGGTGCTGCACTTGCCCGAATCCGCTGGTGAGCGGGACATTCCCCTGGCGGCACGCATTGCGGCACTGAAAGGGTTGTGTGAGCCGCCGCAAGTAGTCATGCTGGATGATTTTCAGCCCGCCGCCGCCGAGCTTTACCTGCTCGGCCCGACCACGCCAACCCGCGCCAATCTGGCGGTAGAACTCGCACGGCGCTTTGGTCTTCGCTACCATACGCTGATCCATCCCACGGCCTATGTGTCGCCGCTGGCGCAACTCGGGCAGGGAGTCTTCGTCGGCGCCAACAGCGTGATCGGCCCCGGCGCCTCGCTCGGCGACCATGTCTTCGTCAACCGCGGCGTCACCATCGGCCACGATACTCATATCGGGTCTTTCTCGCGCATCCAGCCGGGCGCCAACCTGGGGGGGCTTTCGCGAATCGGTCGCGGCGTCACGGTTGCAATCGGCGCGACTTTACTGGAGCGGCTGGTGATTGGCGATGGCGCGTTTGTCGGCGCCGGCGCCGTCGCTACCGAGGATGTGCCCGACGGTGTGCTGGTGTTGGGGATTCCGGCAAAATTCAAGAAAGTCCTGTAAGTCGCGCCTTGGCGAGAATGGCCGCCTTCCGGCAAGCGGCCATCAGCGCGGGGCCTGAGGCCTCGACGTCGAAGCGTTCGGCAAAGCGCTGGCGCAAGGCCTGTCCCATGTCTTTACGCAGGCCGGGGTTTTCCGTCAAGGCCGCCAGACGTTCCATGTAGGCATTCATATCGGGCAGCGACAACTCGCCCACCTTGTCGCCACCATCGGACCCGGCAAAGCTTGTCACCGGCAAGCCCTCGGCCATGGCTTCGGCGACGCTGAATCCGCCGCCCATGCGCGGCGGATTCACATAGATGTCGCAGTTGCGCAAAATGCCGGGCAGGTCATTGCGAGTGGCCAATGCCCGCACGCGACCCGGCGGCGCTGGCAGCAAGGCCTGTGGCAGCGTGCCCTCGCCACCAATCAGGAACCAGACGACGTCGGCATGGCGCGACATCAGCAGCAACATGCGGCTCGCCCATTCGCCCTTGATTTCGTGTTCGAGACGGAAGCCCGCCGTGACCCAGATCACGGCCTTTTCGTTCAGGTCGAGCTCTGCCCGAGTGACCTGCCATTGCTTGCTGGAACGCTTTACCCGCCAGGGGTGAAACACCGGCTGCGGCGGGGGAAAGATTGCGCCCCAGGTGTCCCGTCCGGCAAGCGCCGGATCGCCCGTCAGCCAGACATCGACCGGGGCAATCGGCGGAACGGTATTGACACTGATACCGACGACAGGGCGGACAGTGTGCAGCGCCGCTGCGAGCGGCGAATAAAGCCCGACCAGCAGCACGACATCCGGATTGAAATCAGTCAGCACCGGCATCAGCTTGCGCCAACGCCCCGGCAGACTGTAGCGGCTATCGCTGATCGTCATGCCGACGCCGGCGGGCAGGAGATTTTGCCATGCCTGTGCGTTCAGCGGAGGCAGCATCAAGTCACGCCCGTCGCCGCGGAACAGCGTCGCGTCGGGTGGCATGAGTTCCTGACCAGAAAACAGGCGGACCTGCCGGCCTTCACGCGCAAGCACGGCGCATTGCTCGACCGCCATCACGCTCGGCGTATGAAACTGATGGCCGACATAGGGCACCACTACCGCGATGCGCTGAATGTCTTCCGCTGCATGTGGCAGAAAGCCTGGCGGGATCGTTTGCGCCGCTTCCCGCATCAGGCGTCTGGCCATCTCGGGCAAACGCGCGGCAGACAGGGCGGTTGTGAAATCAGCCCGATTCTCCTGATACTGCAATGCGCTCAACCACTGGAAAGCCATGAAGGCGGCAAGCCGATCCGGGTCGCTCGGCTCTGCGGCCAGAACGTGAGTCGCGGCCGCATTTTCGAATCGGGATTCGCCCGTCGCGCCGGCAAGAAATGTCAGCCGCAGGATGTCGGCGCGCGGTTCGCTTTCCGGTATGCTTCCAAGCGTATCGATTACGGATCTGCGTGCCGATTGGTCGGAAGTTTCGAGCAAGGTGGCCATCAAGACATGCCAGCGCTGGGCGCAGACGGGCTCTTTCAAGGTTCGGTCGAGTGCGTCGAGCAGTAGTGACATGACAGATTTGATTGGGGACGTACAGATTGGCGAATGTGAACGCTGCGGCTGACATGGCTTTCCGGAATGGCCGCGATGCAACGGATTCGACCGTCATTCTGCCACGGCCTCGATGGCCGGCGGTGGCAGAATGCGCTTGCCGTTCAATCGCGTCCGCGCATGGGCAAGAACCAATCGTCGGTACCGGTGCTGTAGCATTTGAAAGCAAACTGACATGACTGAGACTCACGTTTTCGAGGGGATGCTGGTGCCCAAGTTGCCCTGGCCGCCGCTGCAGTCGCGTCTGCCCGGAGTTTTCTGGCCTGCGGTGCCGGGGCAGCAGGGGCTGCTGCTGGCCGCGCTGCTGACGCAGCTCGGTCAAACGCAGTGGTGGCCGGCGGCCGCGATCGAGCAAGCGCAGATGCGACAGTTGCACGTATTGATCGAGCATGCGCAACGCCATTCCCGTTTTCATGCGGAGCGGCTTGCGGAGTTTCGTCCGGATCAGGCACAGGGCCTGCGCGAATGGCTGTCGGCAATCCCCGTGATGCGCCGTGCCGACCTGCAATCGCGTCGCGCCGACATCGATTGCGCGTGGTTGCCGCCGGAGCACGGGAAACTGTCGCTGGCGCAGAGTACCGGTTCGACCGGCGAGCCGGTCTCTGTTCGTCGCAGCGGACTCAACGACTTGATCTGGATGGCGATGACCCTGCGCGAGCACCTGTGGCAGCAGCGCGATTTCTCGCAGTCGCTGGCAATAATCCGGGCACTATTTGCCGCCGAAGATACGGCGCGGAGAGGTGTGGGCTGGAAAAACTGGGGCCCGCCTGTCAGTGAACTATTTGTTTCGGGCCCGTCCTACGGGCTCAATCTGGAAACCGGCCTCGTTCGCCAGGCTGAGTGGTTGCGGCAGATCATGCCGGCCTATCTGCTTACCTACCCGAGCAATCTTTCGGCGCTGCTCGATCTGGCCGAGGCCGATCCCGACCGGCTGGCCGGCATGGGCCGCCTTAAGCAGGTGCGAACCATCGGCGAGACACTGCACGATTCGTTGCGCGAGCGCTGCCGGCGCGTGCTTGGAGTCGGCGTCGCGGATCTCTACAGCACGCAGGAAGTCGGTGTGATCGCCATCGAGTGTCCACAGGGCGGCGGCTATCACGTGATGGCCGAAGGAGTCGTGACCGAGATTCTGCGCGATGACGGCCAACCTTGCGAGGCTGGCGAAACGGGACGTGTTGTCGTCACCGATCTGCACAACTTTGCAACGCCGCTCATCCGCTACGATTTGGGCGATTTTGCCGAAGCTGATGGACCTTGCGCCTGCGGCCGCGGCTTGCCGAAGATCCGGCGGATTCTCGGACGCGAGCGAAATCAAATGCTGCTGCCTGACGGCAGCCGTATATGGCCGACCAGCGGTCTGCGCAAATTTTCCGGGATTCCCATCCGTCAATATCAGTTGATCCAGTTGGCCCTGGAAAAGCTGGAAGTGCGTCTGCATGTGGCGCGATCCTTGACCGCAGACGAGCGTCGCGCGATTGCCGAGCACGTGCGGCAATCACTGGGACATCCATTCGAGATCGACGTTCTGGACTTTTCTGCACCCCTTCCGTTGGGACCGGGCGGCAAGTTCGAGCAGTTCGTCTCGCGCGTCGCGTGAGCGCCTTGTCCCTGATGATGCGGGCATGTGTGCCTCCAGGCGAAAGCCGACCGACGATAGCCTAGTCCACGGGTGGGGCGACACCGGTCAACGGGTGGTGGCGCGTGGCGCCAAGGCGCGCACCACATCGGGCTGACATGCCAACAATTGATTGGAGCAAAGTTGCGTGTTCGCGAGTTGAGAAGGACGGCGACCCGGGTCATCGAAACCCGGAAATCACCCATTTTTCATACACGGATTTCGGCGTTGCCGCTCTATGAGGAGTCAATGAATCGAACAGCTTCTTAAGCTCTGATTCAAGGCCGGCGTCGCGAAGCATGTCGGCCAGTTCGGCGATGGAACCCACGGCGTGGGTCTGCTTGGCGCGGCAGAATTCCGCGACGATACTTTCCGGAAACTCCTTCCGCAGCAGGAAAAACCGTTCGCCGGCGGCCTCCCAAGCCGCGCGGGCGGCTCCTATCCACTGTCGCGTTTCATCCTGCCCGAATTTCAGCAATCCATTCCCCAAGGCCGGCCGAATGCTTTGGTAGAGCATCAACCGCCCGTGCGGAGCAAGATGGCTTGACAGGCTGGAGATGAACGCCCTGCGCTGATCCGGAACGACAAAGCTGAGAATCGAATGACCGAGAATCACGTCGAAGTGACGCGGCTTCATCCAGTTCACGAGATCGGCCTGGACGACTTCAACTGCGAAACCCATGCGTTTCGCATACAATTCGCAAAGCAGAAGCGGTGTTTGGCAACGATCCAGAACGGTTACCTGCGTGGTGGCGATATCACCGCCCAGCGCTTCATGAACCACGGAAAGGATACCGAAGTCGGCCGCGCCGGCAATCATGAGTGACGAAATGGGGCGCTCCGCGTGCCGACATCTTAGATTGCGCGCCATTTCCTCGCGTTCCCACCTAAGCCCGCTGATGATTTGAAGCGATTGCAGCAACACCCACCCGGCGTGATAGCCGTAGCAATCCGGCGCGCAGGCGGTGCGTGCGCCGAATTCGCCACTTACACCATCGCCCAGAAGCATGAGCAAGGCGGCGTCCATGCTGGCTTGTCGCCCTGTTTCGGAGTAGGGCGTAAAACCGGGTGCCATCAAGCAACACTGCCTTTGCTGGCCGAGTCAAAGGTTTCAACGGCAAAGCGTTGCAAGGCGGGTTCATCAAGCGTAACGCCCAGACCGGGACCGACCGGGAGAACAGCTTCGCCATGTTCGATACTGATTTCTTCATTGATGACGTCGCCGACAAAGCGTTCCAGCGCAGAGCCGTAACCGATGAATTCGCCAACCGCCGGAACGGCCGCGGAAAAATGGAGCAACGCTGCCGAACCAATCCCCAGTGGATGCTTGGAGCCGATATTGCATTCCAGGCCGGCTGCTTCCGCCAAGTGGACGATGCGTGTCGAGTTGCATATGCCACCGGACTTGGCCAGCTTCAGGTTGATGATGTCAGCAGCGCCAAGGCGAATCACGCGCATCGCATCGGCGGGACTCAGTACAGTTTCATCTGCCGCGATGGGGGTTTGGGAGCGTTCGGTCACAAACCGCATTGCCTCCAGATCCCACCATGCGCAAGGTTGCTCGATACATACCAGGCCCAGCGGTGCCAGCGCGCGATCGACTTCCAAGGTGCCTTTCGCTGTCCAGGCCTGGTTGGGATCGAATTCGAGATCGACTTCTGCCGGCAAGCTGGCCCGTACCCGTTCAAAGCTGCGGATGTCCGCGCGCCAGTTCCTGGTTCCCTTGAGGGTAAGCAATCGATAGCCGGCTTGGGCCAGCGCCTTGCTTGTGGCAACTAGCTCATCGTCGGGCATGATCGAAAGGCTGCGAGACAGCGGCAACCGGGTTCGTGAGGCACCCCCAAGCAAATCGGCCAGGGGCAGGTCAAGCAGGCGCGCCTTTAGATCATGCAAGGCCAGATCGATGGCGCACAGCGTCGCCAGAAAGGCATATTGCTCCGACGAAAGGGGTGTCAGCGACTCGAGCAGGCGCTCGACATGAACGGGATTGCCGCCCAATAGTTTTGGCGCATAGACATCGCGCAGCGTGACAAAAATGGTTGCGGCGTTTTCACCCGAGCGACCGGGAAAAATCACCGACGATTCACCCAAACCGGTTGCCCCAGCCCTTGTAGTCAATTGGAGAATGACTTTCTCGCCGTGATCGAGCGATCCTCGCGAGGACGTGATGGTGGCCTTGAGCGGCACCCGCACCCGCCACAGTTGAAAGCGCTCAATGACGTCTTGATGCTCGGCGTGGAGTCTGGCGGAGGAAGTCATCTCGAGGTCCCGGTTAAGTTGAGGCAAATCCGGCCAATTGGCGCAGGTGGCATGTTAGCCGCTGCAAGCGGCCGTGTGCGCCGTCCCGAACAAATTTCGGGAACTTGGGAACCCGCCTGGAGTAACGCTTCAGTTCTACCAGCGAAATGAACTGCTCGATCAGCCTGAGGTCGCCAGCTTCGCCAGCGCCGCGCGCCCGGAAAGCAGATGGTCGTGCATGCGCTGTCCCGCCAGGGCGGAATTTTTCAGACGCAGGGCGTCGAGGATTTCGCGGTGCTCCGCCAGCGATTGCTTCAGGCGACCTTCGAGCCGCAGCGAATCGCGGCGGGTCAGCTTGATGACCTTGCGCGCATCGTCGATCAGTTGCGCCAGATAGCGGTTGCCGGCGATTTCCTGCAAGGCGGTGTGGAAGCGCTGGTTGGCTTCGAAGAAACGGTCTGCGTTGTTGGCGGCCGCATGCTTTTCGAGCTCGGCATGAATCGCGGCGAGGCGGGCACAGTCGGCGCTGGTGGCACGGCGCGCGGCGTCAGCGGCGACTTGGCCTTCGAGCAGGGCCATGACCGGGAAGACCTCGTCGATGTCCTGCTCCGACAACTGAGTGACGTAACAGCCGCGGCGCGGCTTGAGCACGACCAGGCCTTCGGCGGCGAGTACTTTCAGCGCTTCGCGCAGCGGCGTGCGGCTGATGCCGTACTCCAGTGCGAGCGCCTGCTCGTCTATCCAGCCTCCGGGCGCAATCTCATGTGCGAAAATCCGGCTGCGCAAACGCTCGGCCACCTGCTCGTACAAGGCGGGTGCGGTGAGAATATGTGAAGAGGGTCTTGCATTCATAATTATGAATGCAGTATCATGCGTCCTTGTCAGGAAGTCAAGTGCATTAAACGGAGGCGACATGAGCAAGGCACCCGAAGTCAGCATCCCCTCGATCGAAGCCTGGGCCAAGGCAGCTGCCAAGTCGGCGCCCGGTGGCGATGTATCCAAACTGAACTGGGTTACGCCGGAAGGCTTGACGGTCAAGCCGCTCTACACCAAAGCCGATGTCGAGGGACTGCCCTACGCCGACACGCTGCCGGGCTTCGCGCCCTTC
>JAPLQY010000055.1 GCA_026399475.1 Rhodocyclales bacterium | reverse complement strand
TCGAGAGCACGCCCGGCGGTGGCAGCCGTTTCGAGTTTCGGGTGCCCTATGCCCCGGCCCTCGCAGCGGCAGGCAGAGCTGCCCATGCCGCCGGAGTCGCCTTGCCCGACAAGCCCCTGGCCGGCCTCTCGATCCTGGTAGCCGAAGACGACGAGACCAACCAGCTGGTGCTGGAAGTGAACCTGCTCGAAGACGGCGCGCGCCTGGTGATGGTCGGCAACGGGCTCGAGGCGGTCGAACGCGTGATCAGTGACGGCGCCGACGCCTACGACATCGTGCTGATGGATGTCCAGATGCCGGTGATGGGCGGTTACGAAGCGACGCGACGGATACGGGAGCTGGCGCCCGGCCTGCCGATTATCGGCCAGACCGCCAACGCCTTTGCTGAAGACAGGGACAAGTGCCTCGCGGTCGGCATGGCCGCCCATATCGCCAAACCCATCGATCCGCAGGCCCTGGTGAAGCTCGTGCTGCAGCTGGTCGAGGCCCGGCGCAATAGATAGTCGGGTAAGTCAGTTCAGAGCTGGCCCCTGGACTGAACCCGTCAGTCGGATGCCGCGCCGACCAGGCGTGACCCGCGTGCCAGCCAGTTGCCCAGGACAAAACTGCCCGTCAGCAGGGCAATGACGCCGACGCCGACCAGCAACTCCTTGCCTTCATACCATTGCGAGATGTCGGCGCGCAGCCAGCGTGCCAGGCCGAAGGCTGCAACCGAAAAGCTGATGGCGGCGACCATCAGGCCCATGACCCGCGAGGCGATGCGCGCGCGATGATCGGCGCGGCTCAGCAGGCGGGCTATCCACAGGCCGTTGGCGCCGTCGGCCAGCAGCATGCCGACGGTGAAGGCCAGACCCAGAGCCAGCGTGTGGGCGACGCCACCATGCTGGGTGGCGGTCACGGCAAACAGCGCGGCCTGGCTCATGGTGTCAAAAGACAGCGCGAACAGGGAGCCTACGGCGGCAATCGCCAGCGGATGCGAGGTGGCCTGCAGGCGGCGCAGCAGACCCGCCCTGATGCCCAGGGTGGCCACCATGTCATTGGCAGGCGCCATCAGCACGGCGCGCAGATTCAGGATACCGAGCAGCGTCAGGAAACCGATGGAAATCCATGTGCCGAGGTCTTCCATCCACTCCGGTACTTGCCATTTCGTCGAAGCCAGACCGACACCAAGCGCGATCAGCATGACGATGGCGCCATGACCGAGGGAGAAGAGCGAGCCACACCAGCGGGCGCGGCCTGGGGCAATCCGCAGGTTGTAGCGCGTCAGGCCGTCAATGGTGGCCAGGTGGTCGGCGTCGAGGCCGTGCTTGGCACCCAGGACGAGAACCAGGGTGAGGAGGGCAATCCAGTCGTTGGGCAGATCCATGGGTGGCGGCCTGTTCAGCAGTGCTCGGTAGGAAGTCTATAAAAAATATCATACAAAATCCATGCCCGTGTTCTGCTGCCTGGTAATTCCAGTTATATCAATTGATTATGGAGTTTGATCAGTCATCAGGTGCTTAGTGGCTATGCAGGCAAGCATGCGGGCTAACCGGATTGTGGTGGGGTCAGTCAGCGGCGGTAAACCGGATGCAGGCGCCAAAGTGTGCGACGCACAGTTGCCGACGAGCGCGCGGAACAGGAAATCAAAAACTCAATGGGACGCCGTATGTGCTATGGTCGCCGCCCCTCGACTGTCTGCTACCCCCTCTCCTGAATGGCTGCCAATCCTGCTTTCGATAGCGACGTGCTGGGCGACTTCGCCGGACCGTTCAACGCTGCGACACTCCAACGCGGTCGCGCCTATGCGGCAGAGGGGCGCGCGCGCGTGAAACGCGTCGAGCGGGCTCCGGGTGAAATCCATGTCGAAGCGGAGGTCAAAGGGACGCGGACGCGCCCTTACGAGGTTGATCTCTGGCTGGAAGTGGACCAGGGCGGCACGATTGTCGCGGTCGATAACGTTTGCATGTGCCCGATGCAGGAGAATTGCAAGCATGTCGTCGCTGCGCTGCTGACCCTGGCGCAGACGACGGACATCGGGCGTTTTTCCGGACAAGACGACGCGCGGCGACAGGAAGGTGAATTTCCCGAGCCCAGCGCGGCGACTCTCGACTGGCTGGGCTCCCTGGATGAGGTGGCAACACGGAAACCGCCGGCAAGGAGTTCCCAGGCTCGGGTGGTCTATCTGTTGCGGCCGGGCAGCCCCCCGAGCCTGACTTTGGGCAAGAGCCGGCCCTTGAAGAAGGGGGGCTTTGGCAAACCGGCCGTGTACCGTCCACAACCCTATGACCTGGGTAGCGCACGCAGTCATCGCGACTTCATTCTGGATGAGGACATTCCGCCTCTGCGCCTGTTTCTGGCGCTGCAGGCCGGTGGGGGCTATTTCTACAACGAGGCCGTCGACCTGAGCGGCGAGACGGGAACCCTGCTGCTGCGTCTGGCCTTGCGCACGGGAAGGCTGTATCTCGACGGACTGGTGGAACTGCCACTCGAGTCCGGCGCACCAAGGCCGCTCAAGCTGCTATGGACACACAACCAGGCCGGACTGCAGCAACTGGCCTTTGACCTGCCGCCATCCTTGCAGATGATCCCGACCTGGCCACCGTTCTATCTGGATACCGACGCTCGCGTGGTGGGTGAACTTCAGTCGGACCTGTCCGACCATCTGCTGCAGCAACTCATGAAAGCACCGCCGCTGAATGAAGCCGACGCGCCTCTGGTGCGTTCGCAGTTGGCACAGATGGCGCGCGAGCGGCAACTGGCGCTTCCGCTGCCCGATGCGCCGGAGGCCGTTGCCGCAGGAAAGCCGGTCGCGCGCCTGCTGCTTACCCAGGGACGCTTCCGCCACGCGTCAATGAGCCGCCTGCACGATGATCTGGCGCTTGCCGTACTGCATTTCGACTATCCGCAGGGGCTGACCGTGGTGGGCGTCGAGCGTCCGTCGCCATTCATGCGGCAGCGCACAGGCGGGCAGTGGCAGACCTTGCAGCGTGACCTGGAGGCAGAAAATACAGTGTGGCAACTGCTGCATGGCGCAGGGCTTGAAGGTTGGCAGCGCAGTCTGGGCAACTACCAGCGCCTGGAGGGCACCGAAGAAGGCCTGATGCCGATGCGCAACGACGCGGTCGGCTGGTTGTCCTTCCTCAACGAGGGCGTGCCGGAACTGGAGCGGCAGGGCATTGCCGTCGTGTTTGGCGAAGATTTCCCCTATTGCATTGCCCAGGCCGAAGACTGGTTCGTGGCGGTCGAAGAGTCTGTAGGCAGCGACTGGTTCGATCTTGATCTTGGCGTCAGCGTGGCCGGCGAGCGTGTCAGCCTGGTGCCGCCGCTGCTGCGCCTGCTGCGTGAACAGCCCGATTTGCTGGGCATCGTGCGCGGCCTTGAAGACAACCAGACATTTCCCGTGGCACTCGATGCACGGCGCATCCTGCCGGTGCCGGCGGGCCGACTCAAGGCATGGTTGCTGCCCTTGCTCGAGTTCCTCGACGAGGACCGACCGCGCCTGTCGCGCCACAATGCCGCCGCACTGGCCGGGCTGGATGATTTGCCGACGCAATGGATCGGCGGCGAGGAATTGCGCGACCTGGGCCGACGCCTGCGCGATTTCTCGGGCATGACCCGCCACGTGCCGGCACCCGGATTCACCGCTACGCTGCGCCCCTATCAGCAGATCGGTCTGGACTGGCTGCAGTTCATGCGGGAATACGGCCTGGCCGGGATTCTTGCCGATGACATGGGTCTGGGCAAGACGGTTCAGACGCTGGCCCACCTGCATCTGGAAAAGGCTTCGGGCCGGGCGGACCGACCCAGCCTGGTTGTGGCCACGACCAGCCTGATGGCCAACTGGCGCGACGAGGCGGCGCAGTTCGCGCCCGGACTCAAGGTGCTGATCCTGCACGGCAAGGACCGCGCCGCACACTTCCACGAGATCGCGCAGGCCGACCTGGTGCTGACGACTTATCCGCTGCTGGTGCGTGACCGCGAAACCCTGCTGGCGCATGAATACCATCTGCTGGTGATGGACGAGGCCCAGTTCATCAAGAATCCCAAGGCGCAGTCGCACCAGGTGGCGCGCTCGCTGCGCGCGCGCCATCGCCTGTCGCTCACAGGTACTCCGCTGGAAAATCACCTGGGCGAGCTGTGGGCCCAGTTCGATTTCCTGATGCCGGGACTGTTGAGCAACGCCAAGCGGTTTACCCAGGTGTTTCGCACACCCATCGAAAAGCTCGGGGACGAAGACATGCGCGCCCGTTTGGCCGAGCGGGTTCGGCCTTTCCTGCTGCGGCGAACCAAGGAACAAGTGCTGAAGGACCTGCCGCCGCGTACCGAGATGGTGCGCTGGGTGGAGATCGAGGGCGGGCAGCGCGACTTGTACGAATCCCTGCGCGTGGCTTTCGACCGCAAGCTGCGACTGGTGCTGACCGAGCAGGGGATAGGCCGCAGCCAGATCATGATTTTCGACGCACTGCTGAAGTTGCGGCAGATCTGCTGCGATCCGCGCCTGGTGAAACTGCCGGCCGCGGAAGCGCTGGTGAAAAAGGGTCACGCCCATTCGGCGAAGCTGGCGACCCTGATGGAAATGCTCGATGAATTGCTGGACGAAGGGCGCAAGGTGCTGCTGTTCTCCCAATTCACCTCGATGCTGGGTTTGATCGAACTGGAACTCGAAAAGCGCGGCGTCCGCTATGCCAAGCTTACCGGCCAGACCCGCGACCGCGAAACGCCGATCAGCGACTTTCAGCAAGGCCGCGTACCGCTGTTCCTGATCAGCCTCAAGGCAGGCGGTACGGGTCTGAACCTGACCGCCGCCGATACCGTGATTCATTACGACCCGTGGTGGAACCCGGCGGTGGAAGAACAGGCCACGGCCCGCGCCCATCGCATCGGGCAGGACAAGCCGGTGTTCGTCTACAAGCTGATGACGCAGGGTACGGTGGAAGAAAAAATTCTGGCCCTGCAGAACCGCAAGCGCGGCCTGGCCGATCAGTTGATGAAGAAGGGCGGCGAAGGCGGGGAGGGTGGTGGCCATCTGATCAGCGCCGGCGACCTGGACGTGCTGTTCCAGCCGCTGGGATGACACCCGCCGGTGCCTTGCATGCAAAGTACCGGCGCATGAAGCTGGATGATCGTATTCCGGGCCACTCCATCGTCATTCCACGGCGCCTTCGGAGTAACATTAACCCGGCTAATCCATCCCTATCGGGAAGACATGATGCATCGAATTCTGGCAGTGGCCCTTTGTTTCTTCCTGGCGGGTGTGACGCAGGCTGAAACTACGTATTCCTTCGGCGTACTTCCGCAGAGAAGCGCGGTGCTCACCGCGCAATACTGGAATCCGATCCTGAACTATGCCAGCGGCAAGAGCGGGGTGAGGCTGGAACTCGGGATCAGGAAATCCGCCGAGGAGTTTTCCGAGGCGGAAGGCCGGGGGGAATTCGATTTCGTCCATAGCAATCACGTGTTCATTCCCGACCATGCCGCGGCGGCCTATCGCGTCATTGGACGGGCGGCGGGAGTGCCCATCCACGGCCAGATCGTGGTGCCGGAAGCTTCGGCGGTGAAGTCGCTGCGGGAGCTTGAAGGCAGGGAAGTCGGTTTCCCGAGCAAGAACGCCTTCGTCGGCTACGCGGCGCCGATGTCGGCCCTGATCCAGGCGGGCGTATCCGTGACGCCGGTGTTCGGCAGCAATCAGGAAGGCGTCATGGCGCAGTTGCGCAGCGGGGCGATTCCGGCCGCGGGCGTCAATTCCAGGGTGATGAAGGAATATGCGGCACGCGAGAACTTCAGATACCGCGCCCTGTGGACCTCGGAGCCCTATCTCGACCTGCCCGTCGCCGTTCATCCGCGGGTTCCGGTGCCGGTGGCGCAGGCGGTGCGGGATGCGCTGGTCAGCATGGCGGCCGATCCCGAGGGGCTGAAAATCCTCAAGGCGAGTGCCGCCGGAATCAAGCAGCAGACACCCTGGGGTTTTGTTCCCGCACTGGATGCCGAGTATCGAAATCAGCGCGAGGTTTATCGCATCGTCTGGAAAAAGGAAGGGCGTTAGGCATGGGGGCAGCCCCATTCGATTGGCGAACGCTGACACCCTCGCGACTGTGGGCGCGCTTGTCGCTGACGGTCCGCGTGATGCTGGGGGCAAGCCTCGCGCTGGTGTTTGCGAGCGTGTTGCTGCTCGTGGTTTCCACTCGTCAGGGTGCGGAGTATTCCCGCGCCCAGATCGATGAGCACCTCGCCAGCGAGATCGACTCCCTGGAGCGGGCGATCGGCGAATGGGCGGTGATCGGCGATTTTGCCAACATCGAGCAGTTTTTCAGGCAGAGGGTTGGCCAGACCGACATCCGCGCCATCAGCTGGATGAATGCCACGGGCCACTTCCTGGAAGCCGTCGACAAGGATGAAGTCCGGCGAGCGCCCGGATGGTTCGTGCGCTGGACCGGCGTGCTGTCGCCCGGGGTCAGCCGCACCTTGTCCATCGGCGGGCGGAACTACGGGCAGATCACGATCGAAATGACCGCCACACCGGCGCAGAACCGGCTCTGGGATGGTTTCCTCAACCACCTGGCGATCCTGGCACTGGCGTTGGCCTTGAGCCTCTCGGTCATCCTGTTCGTCCTGAACAGGGGATTGCGGCCGCTGTCCGTCCTGACCCGGAGAGCCGATGAACTGGCGGGCGGCGATTACAGCGGTCACATTCAGCGCCAGGGCAGTCCGGAACTGGCGGGCCTGATCGATGCCTTCAACCATATGACCACGGGGATTGCCGAGGCGCAGGGCGCCCTGCGCGACGAGGCCGAGCGCCTGTCCGTGACGCTGTCGTCCATCGGAGACGGGGTGATTGCGACCGATGTCGATGGCAGCGTCGAATTCATGAACCCGGTGGCCGAGGCGATGACCGGCTGGACGATCAATGAGGCCAGGGGGCGCTCCGTCCTGCAGGTATTCGTCATCATCGACGAGGCTACGCGCGGCGAAGTGGATTGTCCGGTGGGGCGGGCAACGCGTGAAGGCCGCGTGGTGGGGCTGGCCAACCATACCCTGCTGATTTCCCGCGACGGCACGGAGCGGCCCATTGCCGACTCGGCCGCGCCGATCCGGCATGCCGACGGCGTGATCCACGGTGCGGTGCTGGTGTTTCGCGACCAGGGGCCCGAGCGGAGAGCAGCGCACAACCTGCGGGAAAGCGAGGCCGCGTATCGCGGCCTGTTCGACGGTGTCAGCGAAGCGATCTACGTGCAGGATGCGCAAGGCCGTTTCCTGGATGTCAATCAGGCGGCGGAGCGTATGTATGGCTTGCCGCGCAGCGATTTCATAGGCAAGTCTCCCGAATTCATCGCCGCCCCGGGAAAGAACGATCTCGCCTCATTGCCCTCGATAGTTGCCCGCGCATTTGCCGGGGAGCCGCAGCGCTTCGAGTTCTGGGGCCGGCGCGCCAGCGGTGAAGTATTCCCCAAGGAAGTTCACCTCGTGCGTGGTCGCTATCGGGGCCAGGAGGTGGTCATCGCTTCCGCTGCCGACATCACCGAGCGCAAGCAGGCCGAGGCCGAACTCAAGCAACACCGCGACCACCTCGAAGAACTCGTCCACTCGCGCACTGCGGAACTCACGGTTGCTCGCAACGAAGCGGAACGCCTGGCGCGGGCCAAGAGCGAATTTCTGGCCAACATGAGCCATGAATTGAGGACGCCGCTCAACGGTGTGCTGGGCATGGCTCGGATAGGCGCGCGCGACAACGTCGGCCGGGCGAGCCACGAAACTTTTGTTCGCATCCTGGATTCCAGCGCCCACCTGCTGGGCGTGATCAACGACATCCTGGATTTTTCCAAGATCGACGCCGACAAGCTCTCCATCGAGAACCGACCCTTCGCCCTCGCCGGCGCGATCGGAAACGCTTCCAGTTTCGTGGCCGGGACGGCGCAGCAGAAGGGGATTCGTTTCGAAGCGACAGTGACCCCCAGCCTGCCGGAATGGGTCACCGGGGACTCCCAGCGACTGCAGCAGATTCTGGTCAACCTGCTGTCCAACGCGGTCAAGTTTACCGAGCGGGGCGAGGTGCGGCTGCGGGTGGCCGGCGACGGCGAGGATATCTACTTCAAGGTGATCGACACGGGCATCGGCATGACCGAGGAGCAGGTCGCACGACTGTTCCAGCCCTTCGAACAGGCCGACAGTTCCACCACCCGCAAGTATGGCGGCACCGGCCTGGGGCTCGCAATCAGCCAGAACCTGGCGCGCCTGATGGGCGGCGAAATCACGGTGGACTGCGCTCCCGGTGGCGGAAGCAGCTTCACCCTGCGCCTGCCCCTGCCGGCGACGGCGCCGGACCTGGTGGTGCGCACCGAATCAGTTGGCGGCGAACGGCGCCTGGCCGGCCTGCGCCTGCTGGCCGCCGAGGATGTCGAGGTCAACCGCCTGATCCTGGAAGACCTGCTTATCCATGAGGGTGCCCATGTGATTTTTGCCGAGGATGGCCAGCAGGCCCTGGACCGCCTCGAAGAGGCGGGCGTCTCTGCCTTCGATGCCGTGCTGATGGACGTGCAGATGCCGGTGATGAACGGCCTCGACGCCGCCCGGCGGTTGCGCGAAATCGCTCCGGCGCTGCCGGTGATCGGGCTTACCGCCCACGCGTTTGCGGAGGAGCGCGAAAAGTGCCTCGCCGCAGGCATGGTGGAGCATGTGACCAAGCCGATCGACGTGGACCTGCTGGTGGCCGCGATCCTGCGTCATGCGCGGCCGAACGGCCCCATTCCCTCCCCAACCCTCCAATCGCAAACGTCGCATGCGACCTTCCCCTTGAAGGGGAGGGAGTCCAGTTCCTCCTCCTTCAAGGGAGAGGTTAGGAGGGGGATGGGGTTGGTCGACTGGTCCGGCCTGCGGGCGCGCTACCCCGGCCGCCAGGCCTTTGTCACCAAACTCGCGACCATCGCTCTGAGCAGCGAGCAGGAGACGCCGGCCAAGCTGCGCGCGGCGGCAGCGCAGCAGGACCTTGTTGCCCTGGCCTTCATCGCTCATTCACTCAAGGGTGTTGGCGGCAACCTGATGGCGCAGGGCGTGCAGGAACTTGCGGCGCGCGCCGAATCTTCCGCTCGACAGTGTGAGCCACCAGCGGCAATGCTGGCTGCCGAACTGGCAGATCAGGTGGAGGCACTGCTCGCCGAACTCGCGGCGTTTGTCCGGGAAGATGGAGTACAGCGTCCGGCTTCTGCGCAATGAATTGGATGCCGGCGCGTGTTTCGTGCCTTGCGTTTGCAGGCAGCGAGTCTGAGCATTTTCTTCAGGGCGATTCGGCACGGCATTTGCGCTAGACTTGGATTGCAGGATTCCGATCGTCTTCGTCGATATAGTTGAGCTTTCCATTTTTCCTGATGTCCAATGTTCCTTCGATAAAAAGCCTGATTCTCGGCCTTACGGGCCTGACTGTCGTGGTCTGGACCCTGGTGGTGGGCGGCTCGCTGATTTGGAATGTACGGTATGCGCAGAAGCAGACCATGGACACGGCCTATGCCGAGGCCACGGCAATTCTGAACAAGGACATCTCCATGCGCCGCTGGGTCACCGACCACGGCGGCGTATATGTGCCAATTACAGAGAAACAGCAATCGGTGCCATGGCTGGATCACGTGCCTGGGCGCGATGTCACCACGACCGATGGCCAGGCCCTGACCCTGCTGAACCCGGCTTCGGTAATGCGCCAAATCATGGATCGCTACGCCCATGATTTCAGTATCCGTGGACGTATCACGGGACTGAAATACCTGAATCCGGGCAACGCACCGGATGCCTGGGAAAAGCAGCAGCTGGAGGCTTTCACGGGCGGCGGGAAGCAGGAAGTCTGGGCCGTGGCCGACCTGGACGGCCAGCCCCATTTGCGTTACCTGCGAGCGATGTTCATGGAGCCCGGCTGCGAGAAATGTCACGCGATACTGGGCTACAAGCTGGGTGACATGCGCGGCGCCACGGGGGTCAATCTGCCGCTGGCGTCTTACTACCGGCAGATCGAGAGCGCCAGACTCAACATGGGCCTCAGCCACTTTGCCATCTGGCTACTGGGGCTGGCCGGCATCGGTTGGTCATCGCGCGCGGCACGGCGCGGCGAGCAGCGCACGAACCTCGTCTTTCGCATCAGTCCGGTTGCGATCATCATCGCCCACGCGGTGGATGGTCGTCTGGTTGAGGTGAATGATGCCGCGCTCAAACTGCTCGGACGCAAGCGAGAGGAGATGATTGGCCGGACATCGACCGAGATAGGCTTCCTGGCGAGTGAGGACCTGCAGTTGCGCTGGTTCGACGAGTTAAAGCGCAAAGGCGAACTCTATGGCTACGAGATGATGCTCTCCGATGCGAGCGGCGCGCGTCACACCGTCCTGTTGTCGTCTTCCTTCATCGATTTCGGTGGCGAAGCTTGCGTCATCAATTTCCTGCATGACGTCACCGAGCGCAAGCAAGCCGAGGAAGCGCTCCGAGCGAGCGAGGCGCGGTTTCGCGACCTCACCGAGATGTCGTCCGACTTCTACTGGGAGACCGACGTCGGGCACCGCTTCACCCTGCGCTCCGAGAGCAAGCGGGAGACTGCGGACATGGTGTTCCGGCAAGCATCGCTCATCGGCCAACTCCGCTGGGAAGTGCCGCATTGTTCGCCGGATGAGGCAGGCTGGAAGGCCCACCGCGAACTGCTTGACGCGCATTTGCCGTTCCGCGATTTTGAAATTTCGAGATTCGGTGCCAACGGCACCGTGAACCATATCTCCGTCAGTGGGGATCCGGTGTTCAATGCCGCCGGCGAGTTCACGGGCTATCGCGGTGTCGGTACCGACATCACCGAGCGCAAGGAAGCCGAAGCCGAGATCAGAAGGCTGAACGCGGATCTTGAACAGCGGGTGCTGGCGCGCACGGCCGACCTCGAGACAGCGAACCAGTCGCTGACCCTGGCCAAGTTCCAGGCCGAAGCGGCCAACGTCGCCAAGAGCTACTTCCTG
>JAPLQY010000072.1 GCA_026399475.1 Rhodocyclales bacterium | reverse complement strand
TCGCCCAGCACGACGGCGTCAATTTCATGGCCACCATCTGCGCCATCTGCAAGGCCCAATTCACCAAGGTGCTGCCCTACTACGGCTTCAAGATGAGCATGGTCGGCGGCGTGCACCAACTGGTCAGCACTGCGATCGTGCTCAACAACGAGCAATGACGAACAAGACTTCAATGGAGACCTCTCATGTCCGCCACGCCTGAAACCCACACCGAAAAGCTGACCTTCCGCCGTTACAAGGAAGGCGAGACCAAGGTCAAACGCTGGCAGCAGCAGATCTTCCAGGCCAGCTATACCTACAAGTGCCCGACCTACGTCCAGTCGACCCCGCCCTGCCAGGGTTCCTGCCCGTCCGGTGAAGACATCCGCGGCTATCTCAACATCGTGCGCGGCATTGAAAAACCACCGCTGGGCGCCGACGGCAAGCCGTCCATGACCTGGCAGGAATACGCCTGGCGCCGCCTCACCGAAGCCAATCCGCTGCCCTCGGTGATGGGTCGCGTCTGCCCGGCACCCTGCGAAACCGGTTGCAACCGCAATGAAGTCGAAGACCACGTCGGCATCAACTCGGTCGAACATTACCTGGGCGACTGGGCGATCGAGAACAAGATGAAGTTCAAGGCTCCCGAGCAGAAGACCGGCAAGAAAGTCGCCGTCATCGGCGGCGGTCCGGCCGGGCTTTCCGTCGCCTACCAGCTGGCGCTCAAGGGCCACAGCATCACCATTTTCGACGAGCACGAATTCCTCGGCGGCATGATGCGCTACGGCATTCCCGGCTACCGCACGCCGCGCGAGACGCTCGACGCCGAAATCCAGCGCATCCTCGACCTCGGCGTTGACGTGCATCTCAAGACCCGCATCGGCACCGATGTCACGCTGGAACAATTGCGCGCCAGTTACGACGCGATCTTCCTCGGCCTTGGCGCCCAGGCCGGCCGTGCCTTGCCCATCGAAGGCGACGCTGCCGCCAACGCCGCACCGAATATCGTTACCGCCACGGCCTTCCTCAAGGCCTTCAACGATGGCCGCCTGAAGCATGTCGGCCATCGCGTGGTGGTGGTCGGCGGCGGCGATACATCGATTGACGTTGCCACCGTCGCGCGTCGTCTCGGACACATTCAACAAACCCATCCCTCCGATTTCGAGGCTGCCATCGCCGGCCATCTGGCGCAGGACGTGGCCGATATCTCGATGCGTCAGGGCGCGGAAGTCACGCTGACCTCCGTCTTCCCGGTCGACAAGATGATGGCCAGCAAGCCTGAAATCGATCATGCCCAGGCCGAAGGCATCGCCATCATGGGTGGCTGGATGCCCATCGGCGTGGTCAAGGGCGCCGACGGTCGCGCCACCGCGCTGCGCGTAATGCAGTGCGAAGCAAAAATGATCGGACCCCGCCTCGACATCAAGAAAATCGAAGGCACCGAGAAGGACCTGCCGGCCGACCTGATCGTCTCCGCCATCGGCCAGGCGGTCGATTTCACCGGCATCGAGGAATTCAACGCGGGCAAGGGCATGGTCGCTGCCGACAAGAACTACCAGGTGACGGGCAAGCCCGGCGTGTTTGCCGGCGGCGATGTAATCCGTCCCCATTTGCTGACCACGGCCATCGGCCACGGCGCGATTGCCGCCGACGGCATCGACCAGTTTCTGGCCGGCATCGAGCCCGGTCGCAGGCCCAAGATCGACGTGCATTCCTTCGACCTGATGCGCAAGTATCTCGAGAAGGGCATCCAGTTCGGCGAGGTCAAGGGCTCCACGCTCGGCACCGACAAGAGCAAGGAAGTAGTGCACAACTACGAGAACCGCTCCGACCGCTACGTGATCCCGCATGACCAGCTGTTCCTCGGGCACTTCCAATTCACCGACCGCAACAAGCGCCACATCACGCACCTGAACAAGGATTCGGCGCTCGGCAACTTCGACGAGCGCATCGATCCTCTGACAGAAGCCCAGGTCGTTGCCGAGGCCAAGCGTTGCATGAGCTGCGGCCAGTGCTTCGAATGCGACAACTGCGTCGTCTATTGCCCGCAGACCGCCGTGTACAAGGTCAAGAAAACCGAGACCATGACCGGCCGCTACGTCGCCACCGACTACGACAAGTGCATCGGCTGCCATATTTGCGCCGATGTCTGTCCGACGGGTTACATCCAGATGGGCCTCGGCGAGTAAATCCATGCGTTACGGCGTCTTCCTCGCGGTGATTCTGACCTTCCTGGCCCAGTTGGCCTGGGCTGACGGCCGCACGCAAAGGCCTGTCATCGAGATCGCCAACCCTGGCAAATGCGTGGCGCCTGCCGAAGAGATGCGCCGCAACCACATGGAAATGCTCAAGCACCAGCGTGACCGGACCCTGCGCCAGGGCATCCGCGGCGAGCCGGCTTCGCTCAACGCCTGCATAGAGTGCCACGCCAGCAAGAAGACCGGCTCGGTGCTGGGCGGCAATGAGAACTTCTGCCAAGGCTGCCACACCTATGCTGCGGTGAAGCTGGACTGCTTCGAGTGTCACCAGCCGAAGGCCGGCTTCAAGGCGGCCGGAGTGAGACCATGAGCGACCAGGAGACGACACTGAGCAAGAACCCGCGCCGCGCCTTCATCGCCGCCGCCGGCGCAGGTGTTGCCGGCCTCGGCTTTACGGCCATTGCGCCCGGCCTGCACCTGATGGCTGTCGGTGAGGCGAACGCCGCCGACATGCGCAAGGCCGGCACCGCTGCGTCACCCGCCGTGCGCTGGGGCCTGCTGATCGACGCCGGCAAATGCGCGCCCGGTTGCACCAAGTGCATCGACGCCTGCCACACCGAAAACGGCGTCAGCGAGAAGTTGCCCGATCCGCGGCAGAACCCGCAATGGATACGCAAGGTCGAACTGGTCGATCGCCGCAATGGCCGCAGCACGCAACTGCCGATGATGTGCCAGCACTGCGCCAACCCGCCCTGCGTGGACGTCTGCCCCACCGGCGCATCGATGAAGCGCGCTGATGGCATCGTGCTGGTCGATCGCCACACCTGTATCGGCTGCCGCTACTGCATGATGGCCTGCCCTTACAAGGCGCGCTCGTTTGTCCACACGCCGCTGACTGAACAGAATCCTGAAGTCCCGCGCGGCCAGGGCTGCGTCGAGGCCTGCACGCTCTGCGTGCATCGCATCGACAAGGGCCAGCAGCCAGCCTGCGTCGAATCCTGCCCCGAGGGCGCCATGATGTTCGGTGACCTCAACGACCCCGCCAGCGCAATCGCCAAGCGCATCGCCAGCGTGCCGACCACGCAAGTTCGCAGCGACCTGCGCCTGAATCAGGGCGTGCGCTACCAGGGAATCTGATCATGCTGAACACGACCTTACCCCCGGCCCCTTTCCCGAGGAAAGGGGTGACTACGGTTAAGCCGCTACGCGGCTTCCGGTTTGTTGACTTCATGGCGCCTTTGGGCGGCCATGCGACGCCATGAAAACCCTCAACCCCCGCCACGAAGAAGGCCTCTTCTACCTGCTTGCCGCGATCGGTGGCCTGGTCTCGGCGATCGGCGTCGCCGCCGCGCTGTACATGGAGCATTCCGGCCATGTCGTCACCGGCATGAACAACCAGGTCGTCTGGGGCCTGCCCCACGTCGTGGCAATTTTCCTGATCATCACGGCCTCGGGCGTGCTCAATGTCGCCTCAATGGGTTCGGTCTTCGGCCGGGCGCTCTACAAGTCGCGCGCGCCGCTGTCCGGCCTGCTTGGCATCGCCATGATGACCGGCGGCCTTGCGGTGATCATGCTTGACCTGGGTCGCGCCGACAGGGCGATGGTCGCCGCAACACATGTCAACCTGACTTCGGTCTTCGGCTGGAACATGATTCTCTATCCGGTCTTCTACGGCCTCGTCGCCGTCTATCTGTGGACCCTGATGGAACGGCGCATGAACCCATACTCGAAGGCCGTTGGTCTCGCCACCTTCGTCTGGCGCGTCGTGCTCACTTCCGGCACCGGCTCCATCTTCGCCTTTCTCGTCGCGCGCCAGGCCTACGGCACCGCCCTGCTGGCGCCGATGTTCATCGTCATGTCCTTCGCCTGGGGCCTGGCCGTCTTCATCCCGGTGCAGGCGGGAATGTACGCCTCAAGCGGTACGACGCTGCCGCCGCTGGTGCACCAGCGCATGAAGAACCTGCTGGCCACCTTTGTCGCCGCCGTGCTGTATCTGACCGCCGTGATGCACCTGGCCAACGCCTATTTCGCGAAGAACATTGCCTTCGAATATTTCATCCTGTTCGATAGCGAGTTTGCCGGCATGTTCTGGATTGGCCAGGTCCTGATCGGCAGCCTGCTGCCGCTGGCCCTGCTGTTCAATCCGGCGACCAGCAAACGGATGCTCTGGGTCAATGTCGCCGCCCTGCTGGTCATCGTCGGGGCCTACTTCCAGCTCTACGTCTTCATCGTCGGCGGCCAGGCCTTCCCGCTCGACATCTTCCCGGGCTATGACGTCAAGAGCAGTTTCTTCGATGGCGCAGTTGACCATTACACAGCCAGTTTGCCGGAAATTCTGCTCTCGCTTGGTGGCCTTGGCATCGCCTTCACGATCACCCTGATCGGCGCGCGCGCACTGAACTTCCTGCCGCACGACGACCTTGCCAAACTCGAAGCCGCCGGCAGCATCGCCGACTGAAACCGCAGGTCGCGGCGCGGGCGCCATGCATCGCTTCCTGATTTCTGCCGCGCACAAGTCCTCGGGCAAGACAACTGTCAGCATTGGCCTCGCGGCAGCGCTGAGTTCGGGAAAATTCGGCCAGCGCCGACGCTCGGTACAGCCCTTCAAGAAAGGCCCGGACTACATCGATCCGCTGTGGCTTTCGGTCGCCGCCGGCCGGCCCTGCTACAACCTGGATTTTTTCCTCTCGCCCGATAGCGAATTGAAGGCCCAGTTCGCCCGCCATGGCCATGATGCCGAGGTCTGCCTGGTCGAGGGCAACAAGGGGCTGTATGACGGCCTCGACCTCGAAGGCTCGAACAGCAATGCCGCACTGGCCAGCCTGCTCGACCTGCCGGTGGTCCTGGTGCTCGACGCCCGCGGCATGACACGCGGCATTGCGCCCCTGATCCTCGGCTATCAGGCTTTCGACCGCAATATTCGCATTGCCGGCGTAATCCTCAACCGCCTCGGCGGCCGCCGCCACGAGGCCAAGCTGCGCGCCGTGATCGAGCATTACACCGATGTCCCGGTGATCGGCGCGGTGCAGGAAGATGCCGAACTGGCGCTGGTCGAGCGGCATCTCGGCCTGATGCCGGTCAACGAAACCGCCGAGGCCGAGCGACATATTGCCGCCATCGGCGAACGCATTGCCGCGCAGGTCGATCTGGATCGCCTGCTGGCCATCAGCCATACCGACCGTCCCCTGACGCCGCCTGTGCCGCCCGTCGCGCAATGGTGCAGCAGCGAAGATCCGGTATGTATCGCCATCGCCCGCGATGCCGCCTTCGGCTTCTACTACGCCGACGACCTCGAGGCACTGGCCGCGGCCGGCGCCCAAACCGTATTCTTCGATACCCTGCACGATTCCAGACTGCCGCCCTGCGACGGCCTGCTGATCGGCGGCGGCTTTCCCGAATGCTTTCTCGATCAACTGGAAGCCAACACCGCCCTGCGCGCCGACATTCGACGCGCCGTCGAGGCCGGCTTGCCGACCTATGCCGAATGCGGCGGCCTGATGTATCTGGCGCGCAGCATTCACTGGAAAGACCGAAGCGCGACAATGGTCGGCGCAATTCCCGGCGACATCCGCATGCACGACAAGCCGGTTGGTCGCGGCTATGTGATCCTCGAAACGAACGCGAACCACCCGTGGCGCGCCGCTGGCATGGCCGCCAGTTCAGACCGCGCACCAGACCCCGCATCCGGCTCCGCCGCGCTGCACGCCCATGAATTTCACTATTCGAGTCTGCACGACCTGCCTGCCGACACCCGTTATGCCTATGCGGTTCGTCGCGGACACGGCATTGACGGCCAGCACGACGGCATTGTGCTGCACCGGCTGCTCGCCTCCTACACGCACCTGCGCGCCACCAGCGGCTGCGACTGGCCGGCAAGATTTGTCCAGCATGTCCGCAACTGCCTAACTGCAGATCACAAGGAGCCCATCCCATGTTCGCCCTGACCCCCACCGCCGCCGAACAAATCGCCCGCGCCGCTGCCGAGCAGCCCAGCAGCAGGGGACAACCCATGCTGCGCGTCGCCGCCAAGTACGACGAGAATGATGGGGAACTGGTCTACGGCATGGGTTTCGACGAGGAGCGCGAAGACGACCTGATAGTCAATGCCGGCGGCATCGCGATCCTGATCTCGCCGCACAGCCAGCCCCTCCTGGAGAGCACCACGCTGGATTTCACCGAAGTTCAGCCCGGTGAATTCCAGTTCATCTTTCGCGGCGGCTGCACCGCGCCGCCCGCCGCAAAGAGCTGCGGAAGTTGCGGCGGCGGTTGTTCCTGATGGACACAAGCAAAACCGGCATAAACGACACCCCCTCCCGTCCGCTGCGCGGCCCACGGCTGGCTTTGCACAGCCAGCCGGCTACGGCGGCGCACCGCGTGCGGTGCGAAACCCCGCCTCGCCCCCCGCCCGGGGGAGGTGACTAATTTGCTCGCTGCGCTCGAATATCCGGACCTCTGTCGAGTATATTTCGCGTCCATGAACCCTACTCCTGCTCAACCCGGCTGGGTCTACCTGGTCGGTGCCGGTCCCGGCGACCCTGAATTGCTGACCCTCAAGGCCGCGCGCCTGATCGGCGAGGCCGACGTGCTGGTCTACGACAACCTCGTTTCGCAGGCCGTGCTCGAACTGGCGCGCCCCGGCGCCGAGCGCATCTATGCCGGCAAGGAGCGCGGCAACCACTCGCTGCCGCAGGAGCAGATCAACCAGTTGCTGGTGCGTCTGGCCAGGAGCGGCAAGCGCGTGGTGCGCCTCAAGGGCGGCGACCCCTACATCTTCGGCCGTGGCGGCGAGGAAGTCGAGACCCTGCATGCCGACGGCATTAACTTCGAGGTCGTGCCCGGCATCACCGCCGCCGCCGGTGTCGCCTCCTATGCCGGCATCCCGCTGACCCATCGCAACCACGCCCAGGCCTGCGTCTTCGTCACCGGACACCTCCAGGACGGCAGCATGAACCTCGACTGGCCCGGCCTGGCCCGGCGACGCCAGACCGTGGTGATCTACATGGGCCTGTCGGGTCTGTCGCACCTGTGCGCCAAGCTCATGGAACACGGCCTGCCAGCCGACTGGCCGGCCGCCATCGTGCAGCATGGCACCCAGCCCAGCCAGCGTACGGTCACCGGCACCCTCACCACGCTGCCGACCCTGGCCGAAGCCGCCAATCTGCGTGCACCGACATTGATCATCGTCGGCGAAGTCGTGACGCTGCGCGACAAGCTGCGCTGGTTTGCCGAGGGCAGCGACCCGGAACCCGGCACGCAGCGACTGACCTGACGCAACACGCCCAGTCGCCGGCACTCACGCGACGGCGAGACCGGCTGAAACACGCTGCATCCGTCCTGCCCGCACGCCCGGCGCAGCGTATGTTTGACCATTGTCAATACCATCCCGCCGACAGCTCTTATCATCGCCTGGGCAGTGCCGCCAGAAATGGCTTGGCGCACGTTTGAAGCCTCCGGGAGGGAATGTCATGTTCGATCTGTTGGCCAGGGAAGTCATGGAGCAGGAAAAAGCTCTTTCCCTGTCGCCTGAAACCACAGTTAGCCAGGCTGCGGAACTGATGGCCAGGGCGCGAATCGGGGCGGTCATGATCGTCGAACAAGAGCGACTGATCGGAATTTTTACCGAACGCGATGCGTTGTTCAGGGTTCTCGCGCGCGGGCTGGATGCGCGAACCACGCGCCTGGCCGAGGTAATGACTGCCGAGCCGCAGACCGTCGGTCCCAACGCGTCGTATGGATACGCGCTGGTGATGATGCAGGAAAACGGCTTCCGCCACACGCCCGTAGTCGAAAACGGCAAGCCGATCGGGATAGTCTCCTCGCGCAATGCAATGGACCCCGAACTGGAAGAATTCGTATCGGAAGCCAACCGACGAGAGCACATCCGCGTCGGGCGCTAGCAAACCACCCTGTGGCTGCGCAAGACGCAGCAACGCTGCAACCTGCACACGATCACCGCTTCCAGCGCGCCATGGCCTTTAGGCAGACCAGCACGAACATGATGCCGCCGATCACGGCGATCAGGCCGCCCAGGCCCATCATGCCCATGCCGATTTTCTGCGGCAGTGTAGTCAGGGCCTGTTCGGCGCCGGCCACCTTGCGTTGCACGCCGTAGCCGCCGGACCAGGCCAGGCCGAGGATATGGATCAACTGCCCGCCCCCATACACATAGGGCTGCCAGCGGGCCATGCGGCCCTCTGCGGCGCCGAAACCGAGTTGCGGCAGCAGCACGTAGGCCAGTCCCATGAAGGCCAGCGTCACGCCGACCGTGGAGCCGTGATAGTGCGCCGGAATGACCACGTTCACGCCCTGGATCATGTAGGCCAGCACGCCGCCCATGGCGAACAGCGAAAAGGAAGCGATGAAGGCTGACTTGGCCGGATGGGCAGGCGCCTTGCGCGTACCCCACAGGCTCAGGAAACCGACCAGGATCAGCGGCGCCATGTAGGGATGCCCCCACACCATGAGTTTGGCGAACAGTTCCATGTGCGCCAACTCACCTGCCGGAATCGTGAAATAGATAGCCGGCACCACCAGCAACGGCAAGGCGGCAATCCAGAACATGGCCGAGAGGGCGCGCGGCGAAGCAGTCGACGGCTGGCCGAGGTGTGAGGCGATCCACAGCCAGGCGACCACCATCAGCAGCGCGTGCTGGAACTGGAGGGTATGCCCACCACCCCAGAACAGCACTTCGAAGTAAATCTTTTCCTCGATTCTCGGCACCACGACCCAGGACCAGACAAAGGCCGACAGCGCCAGAAAAGCCGCTACCGCGCCGAGAAAGGCGCCGAGTTGCAAAGGAGCGCCGAAGAAGGGTCGCGGCCAGGTGGTGATCAGTGCGCGTAACACGGCCAGGCTGAAACCCGCGCCGCAGATCCACAGCGAGGTGTAGAACACCTGCTGCTGCAAGACCGGAATGTAGTTGTTGAGCACCGGATCGGCGCCCGGCAAAAATGGTGAAACGGTCATCACTGCCGTGCCCAGTGCCGCCAGCCCGAAGCCACCCCAGCCCAGCCACGCCACGCCGTCACGGCCCAACGCGCTCCAGATCACCGCGGCAAACGCCATGAACCAGATCGCCACCGAAAGGTCGACGTGAACCACCAGCGCGGCTCGGAACATGTCCTTCAGCGGGAATACGTCCTGGATGCCGGGCGTGCGCGACAGCACCAGCAGAATGGCCAGCAGGCCGGAACCGATCAGCGCCATCAGCCCCAACCACAACCATGCCCTGGCAAGCGCTTTGGGCGCCCCTCCGGAAACCGCGACGCTATGCGTATTCACTATTACCCCCGCGAAAAGTATGGAAGTATACGGCAAGGCCCGCTGGTAAACCGGGTACACTGTTTGCCGCTTTGACCATCCCCCGCCCCGGTTCCCATGAAGCTGCTGTCGGCCCTGTTCCTCTGCCTTGCCCTGTTGCTGGCCGGATGTTCCGAGCCACCGCGTTTCGTCTCCACCGATCTTTCGACGGTTGACTGGGGCAAGGACTTCAACCTCACCGATCACAACGGCAAGGCAGCCCGCCTCGCCGACTTCCGCGGCAAGGCGGTCGTGCTGTTCTTCGGCTATACGCAGTGCCCCGATGTCTGCCCCACCACCCTGGCGAACATGCGCGACGCCATGAAGCTGCTGGACGAAGACGCCAAACGGGTGCAGGTGCTGTTCATCACCGTAGACCCGGCACGCGACACGCCGGCTTTGCTGGCCCAGTACGTACCCGCGTTTCACCCGAGCTTTCTCGGTCTCTATGCCGATGAAAAAAGCATCGCGGCGCTGGCGAAAGACTTCAAGGTGTTCTATGCCAAACAGCCGGGATCGACCCCCGACAGCTACAGCATCGACCACTCCACCGGCAGCTATGCCTTCGATCCGCAGGGCAAGCTACGACTGCTTCTGCGCCATGGCGAAACTCCGAGCAACGTCGCCGCCGATCTCAAACTGCTGCTGGCCGGCAAATGACACTGTTAGCCCGAATTATTAACAAGAATCGCAGCTCAGCCTGAATTGACGCAATATCCCGGACAGGAACCCTGATGAAACGAATCGCACTTGTGCTCGCCTGCCTTGCCCTTCCCATTGCCGCGGCCGAACCGGCCAAAGACGCCGCCAAGCCGCCCATCAACCTCGATATCGGCACGCCACCGGTTATCGTCGTCAAGCATGCCCTCGCGCAGCGCACCTCACGTCTGGTGCGTTTCTACGAAGCCGGCGAGGTCGGCCTGGGCACGGATGGATTCATCTATCTGCGCGACAGCGCAAAAATGTCGCTGGCCAAACGCCAGATCGCCGAAAAGCTGATCGACACCGAAAACGAAGAGCGCAAGGCGCTGATCCAGGCTCTGGCCGACAGCAATGGCCGGCGCGGCGGCGAAGCGGAAGTATGGCCGCTGATGCGCGAACGCTGGCACAAGCAGTGGAAGTCCGGCTGGTGGTTGCGCGATGCCGAAGGCAAGTGGAGCCGCAAGCCCTGAAGCTTGTCGCCCCATTCGGGCTCGTGACGTATGGAAGTCGCGGGGGGGCCACTTCGTGGCCGAACCGAGACCTTCCCCATCCATAGCAATCGACGCCAAGCCGTCATTCAGATCACCGCGCCGCGCAATATCCATGAAGAATGCAGGCGTGCGACCGTTCACCTTCGCTACGCGTCGATCATATCCTGCCAATAGAGCGTTCTGCTGCCGCTTCCCTGCTGACTGCCAAAAGCGGCGATGGCGCTGGCGAGAGCGTCTACCGGGATCGACCGGTACCTGGCGAAGTCCCCCGCCATCAGTTTGTCCAGCAGCGGGAGCAGAGGGAACAACATTGATTCCGACCACCTTCGATTGGTCCGCTCGGCGATGATCATGCTGGGGCGATAAATGCTCAAGTCGGCAAAACCGAGCGCCTTGAGGGCGTCTTCGGTTTGGCCCTTCAGTCGGGCGTAGAAGACGGAAGAGCCGGCGTCGGCATTGGCGGCGGAGAGATAGGCGAAGCGCGTTGCTCCGGCCGCGAGGCCCGCTTTGGCGAAGTTGAGGACGAACTCATGATCGATCCGGGTCATCGCCTCCTGCGAGCCGGCGATCTTTATCGTGGTGCCGAATGTGCAGTAGCAATCATCGACCTTCACGCCTTTCAGGGCCGAGGTCAGGTCGTCGAAATCGACAAGCCGATTTTCCAGTTTCGGGTGGCGGATGCCGGTCTCCCGGCGGCCGAGGGCAATGACCTTGCTGTAGCCCGGATTGTCCAGCAGCAGCGGCAGGAGCTTTTTCCCCGTCGCTCCGCTCGCGCCGAGCAGGACCGCGATTCGAGGCCGACTGTCAGTTCCTTTGGCGCCCGACCGGAGGCTCATGGCTTGCCGCTGGCTGCCGCGTCCTGCTCGTCGTAGCGCGACAGCGTGGCGCCGGCCACGGCAAGGTGTTCGCGCAAGTACTTGATGTCGTTCCTGGCCATCGCGCTGCCGTGATGGGGATGATGCACGGTGAATTCGTGACGGTTCAGGATGACGCGAAAACGCGCGCCGTGACCTGGCTCGATGCTGGCGCCGAGGTGATGCAGCAGCGATTCGACCTCGCGCCAATGCAGATTGGCGCTGATCGGATCGCTGAAAATCGCCTGCAGGACATTGCGATGCTTGTGGCTCATGACGCGATCCTTTCGAGTCACTACTCAGTGGCTGGTGCCCTCTGAGCGCATGATCTTGTTGTAAAGGTTGTACTTGCCGACCGGCTTGTCCATCGGGATGCGCTTCACTTCCTTGAAGGTCGCCGCGTCGAACACGATCAGCGCGCCGCCGTCGGCCTTGCGCTCCCACAGGCTGGCCAGCACGTACTTGCCATCGCGGGTGAATTCGACATGGGCCAGGGTCTTGCCCGGATCGGTCTTCACTTCCGCCACTTTCTCCAGCGTGCGCTTGTCGATCACCTGCAGCGTGTCCTTGCCCTTGGACATCATCGAATCGGTCCACGCGTAGGGCGTGTTCTCGTGGCTGCGCATGAAGAAGCCGGGGCCGAGGGTGGGGATGGTCTTGATCGTGCTCCAGTCCTTCATGTCGATGACGGTGATCAAGCCTTCCTTGAGGTTGGGCGTGGCCATCACCGTGCGATCCTGCGCGCCTTGCGGCGGGCGGTAGTTCCAGGTAATGCCGGAGCCCAGGTGCGGCATGCCGGGCAGCTTGAGGTCGGCGATTTTCTTCCTCACGTCGAGATTGACCACCTGGCCCTTGCCTGCCTCGCGGCTGGAGCCCATCAGCTCGGAGTAGTTCTGGGTGAAGAAAAAGTCGTCGAGCGGTTCGGTGAGGAAACTGCGGCGCGGGTTGAGGAAGCCCGGAATGAAAGCGCCTTCCTTGTACTGGAAATCGTGGACCATGCCGACCGGGATGTCGTCGGCCTTCGGGTTGTAGCTGACCTCCCACACCTCCGGCACATCCTTCAGCGCGGCAACGAAGCTCTGGCGCGGCGCGGCATCGTAGACTGCCGAGACGCGCGAGCTTTCCTTGTGGTCCTTGTTCCAGACCTCATGCACCTTGAGCAGCTTGAGGTCAGCATCGAGCAGTACCAGCGTGTGCGGCAGATAGTTGGCCACCGCGAGGTATTTGCCGTCGCCCGAGACGGCGACGTTGCGCGTGTTGATGCCGGCGCGGATCTCGGCCACCACCTTGAGGTTCCAGATGTCGAACTTGGTGATCCAGCCATCGCGCGAGGCGAAGAAAACGTAGCGCCCGTCCGGCGTGAACTTCGGCCCGCCATGCAGCGCGTAGCGACTGGGGAAGCGGTGGATCGGCTCGAGTTTGTCGCCATCGAGCACGGTGACATGATGATCGCCGGTCTCGACCACGATGAACAGGTTCATCATGTCCACGCCCTTGAAGATCTCGGCGGGCTTCGCCGGCAGGCTGCCCGGAACAAAGTAGACGATGCGCGAGGCCTTGATGTCGTCCTCGGCAAGAGTCGGTGCTGGCGAGACCGCGGTGTAGATGTAATCGGTCAGTATGGCGATTTCATCCTTGCCGAGACGATCCGCAAAACCCGCCATCTGGGTTGCCACGCGTCCCTCGGCGATGGTCTTGATCGCTTCGGGCTTGCGCAGGCGCGCCAGGCTCTCCGGCAGCAGCGCCGGGCCGGTCACGCCCAAGCGGCCCGGGCCGTGGCAAACGGCGCAATGCTGCTGGAACAGCGCCGCCGGATCGGCGGCAAGCAACGACAAGGCATTCGCCAGCAGGAAAGCCAGCACGGCAAGCTTCTTCATGCGATTCCTATTTCTTCGTCGGTCAGGTAGCAGCCCGGGTCTTCCGACCAGGGATCGCCGGTGAGCTGCTGGGCGCGCACCCGCGTGTTGCCGCCGCAGATGTCGAAGTGGACGCAGGCCCCGCAACGGCCACCCACCTTGCGCGGATGGGCCTTGAGGCCGGCCATCAGCGGATCCGACGTATCCATCCAGATGTCGCCGAAAGAACGCTCGCGCACGTTGCCCAGGCTGTAGTGCCACCACATCGTATCGGGATGCACGTTGCCCAGGTTGTCGATGTTGGCGACATTGATGCCACTTGAATTGCCGCCCCATTGCGCGAGCTCCTGCCGGATATGCGGCACTTTCTCGGGAAAGCGCCGCTGCAACCATTGCAGCAGATAGACGCCGTCGGCATCGTTGTTGCCGGTGGTGAATTCCTTGACCAAGCCGCGCTGTTGATAGTCCCAGCAGGTGTCGAACAACAGGTCCATCGCGTTGCGCGTCATCTGATGCAGGGCGTCGTCCTTGCGATTTTTGTTGCCGCGACCCGCGTAATTGAGGTGCGAAAAATAGAAACGGTCGATGCCCTCAATCTCGACCAGCTTGAGCAAGCCCGCCAGGTCCTGAAAATTGTCCTGCGTCATGGTGTAGCGAACACCGACTTTCAACCCCGCTTCGCGGCACAGACGGATGCCTGCGAGCGACAAGTCGAACGCGCCCTGCTTGCGGCGGAACTTGTCGTGCGTGGCGCCCAGCCCGTCGAGGCTGACGCCGACGTAATCGAAGCCGATCTCGCTGATGCGCTCGCACATCGGCGCGTCGATCAGCGTGCCGTTGGAGGACAGCGCGGTGAAAAAACCCATCAGCTTCGAGCGCGCCGAGATCTCGAAAATGTCTGGACGCAGTAGTGGCTCGCCACCCGAGAGAATCAGTGCCGGGACGCGAAATGCCTTGAGTTCGTCCATGACCCGAAACACTTCGGCCGTACTCAATTCGCCCGCAAAATCCTTGTCGGCGGAGATGGAATAGCAGTGCTTGCAGGTCAGGTTGCAGCGGCGGATCAGGTTCCAGATCACCACCGGCCCGGGCGGCTTGCGCACCGGCCCGATGGGTGTCGGCGCCGCGATCTCCTGCATGAATTGCGAGATTCTGAACATGGCTTAATTTAACACTCAAATAGCCGGCTTCGCTTTGACAGCTGTCAATAGCAGGCAGCGATATCCCTACTTGAAAAGTACTATTACTTCATGCGCGGCATGGGATCCTGAAGGACGCGATGCGGTGTCGAGAAAGGCGCCAGGCGTTCGAGGAAATCCAGCATTTCGAGTACCGGCGAGTTGCGAAAGAAGGTCGCCATCGGCGTTTCCATCCAGATCCGGTCGGCAAACAGATAGACCTCGTGCGGAGTGTCGCCAATGCCATCGCCATTGCGATCGAAACCCTGATATTCATCCCAGTAATTGCCGCGCCAGACATTGGCGCTGCCTGCGCCCGGTGCGCTGATGGCCACGGTATTCAGGTTGTTCTCGAAACGGTTGTCGAAGAAGCGATGGCCGCCCTCCTCGCCATAGAAGAACATGCCGATGATGTTGTGCGCGAAACGGTTGTTCCTCACCGTCAGCGCGCCGACCGACTGCGGCGGCGCATCGACCCTGAGGCCCACGGAGCAGTGCAGCACTTCGTTGTTCTCGACCAGCGCGTCATTGCTCTCCTTGAACACGATGCCGCCACCGCCGTCGGTCAGTGCATGGGCCACGTGATTTCCGCGCAGGATCAGGTCCGGTGAATAGAGCACGACAATGCCGGTGCCGGTATTCGACAGCCGGTTGTTCTCGATCAGCAGTCGCGGCGAAAAAATGATGTGCATGCCATAGCGGCCATCCGTGAACTGGTTGCCGACAATCCGGTTGTCCGCCGAGTTGGCGAAGGTCAGGTCGCGCGACCGGGTAAATCGGTTGCCTTCAATGACATTGTGGCTGCTGTACCATATCCGAATGGCATCGCCGCGCATGCCCAGCGACAGATCCTTGCCGGTAATCCGGTTGGCCGCAATCCGCGAGCGATTGACCTGCTTGAGGTGGATGCCGAACAGGACATCGTCGATCTCGTTGTCCTCGACAAGATGGTCGTTGCCTTCCAGCATTATGCCGGCGTCGATGCGGTCATGCGATTCGCCGCTGCCGGTCAGGCGCAGGCCACGGATGGTGACGCCATTCGCCGCGACAGACAGCACCGTGCTCTTGCCATCGCCGATGATGACGGCCTGGTGTCCGCCCTCCAGCGTCATCGATTTGTTTATCGTCACCGGGCCAGCGTAGGAGCCCGATGCCAGGCGCAATGTGCCGCCGGCCGGTGTTGCGTCAATCAGGGTCTGCAGCGGCGCAGGTGCCGCCGCCAGTACCGGCAGGACCACAAATGCCAGCAAATAACCCGGCAGCTTCATCGAACGGCGGAACTGACGCGCTCACCACCGGAATTTCGATCGATGCTGCGCATCAGGATTACGAAGCCAATGGCGCCAAAATTCATCAACAGCGCGTAGACCACACTGGGCACGGTCATCGCCGGCGACTGCATGACGCTGGCGGCGATGAAAATCCCAAGGCCGGCATTATGCAATCCACATTCCGTGGCGATGGCAATTCGATCGCGCTGCAGCAAGCCCGCTGCCAGGGCCATGGCAAATCCCGCGGCAATGGTCAGCAGATTGAGCAGCATGGCGGCCGGGCCGATGCTGCCGAGATTGTCAAGCAGCACCTGACGCTGACTGAAGAAAGTGGCCAGCACAATGAGAACAAACAGAATATTCGCCAGCCGCCCCGCCGGACGCTCAAGACGCAAGGCCAGCACTGGACGCCAGGCCTTGAGGCTCATGCCCAGCACCACCGGAACGGTCGTCAGCAGGAACACCCCGCGCACCATCTTCAGCAACGGGAAGTCGATAGTCATTCCGGTCTGCATGAACTGCTGCATGGAGAGGTCGACGATGAAAGGTACCGTGATCACGGAAGCGACGCTGGTAACGGCTGTCAGTGAAATCGACAGCGCAGTCTCGCCCCGCGCCATGTGTGTCAGCAGCCCCGAACTGACACCGCCCGGGCAAGCCGCAACAATCATCAGCCCGACGGCCATTTCAGGTGCCAGGCCCCAGGCCAGCGCAACCGCAAAAGCAAACACCGGTACCAGCAGCATTTGGCCGACGAGGCCGATCAGCATGGCTTTCGGTCGCGTCAGGACGCGCTTGAAGTCGTCCACCACCAGCGTCAGTCCAAGCGAGAACATGATGAAGGCCAGCGCCAGCGGCAGCAACAGTTCAACCACCGGCAGGCTCACAGCAGCAGTCCGATCGACAGCAGCAAACCGACCGTGAATCCGGCCTGCGCCGTTCCCGCCAGCAACAAATTCAGTTGTGGCCCGGGCTGGCTGCGATGCAGCCGGCGAATCAGGGATGCGCTGAACGGCAAGGCGACAAATCCCAGCAAAGCGCCCGTCAGTCCGTGCAAGGCCAACAGCAGCAGGACGACAAACGGCAACAGCATCAATGCCGCGTAAACCAGACGCGAACGTTCGCGCCCCATCACCGCCGCCAGGGTGCGCCGGCCACTGCGCAGGTCGTCCTCCAGATCGCGGTAGTTGTTGACCAGCAGCACGGCCGCGGCCGGCATGCCGACCACGATCCCGGCCAGCCACGCATTGGACGACCAGATGCCCAATTGCAACCAGTGGCTGCCTGCAACAGCCACCAGCCCGAAAAATATCAGGACGAACAACTCGCCCAATGGCGTATGGGAAATCGGGTGCCGCCCTCCCGAATATGACCAACCCGCGAGGAGCGATGCGATGCCGGCGACCAGGATCGGCCAGCCGCCGACGGTCACCAGATAGATTCCGAGGGCCAAGGCCAGCGCAAAGCTGATCACGGCAGCGCGGCGCACGGCAGCGGGGCTTGCCCACCCTGCGGCGGTGACTCTGAGCGGACCGATACGGCCGGGCCGATCGGTGCCGCGCTCGAAGTCGGCGGCATCGTTATGCAGATTGGTGCCGACCTGAATCAGTAACGCACAGCAAAGCGCGGCCAGCATGGCAAACCAGGCCGGAGCAGCGCCTTCGGCCAGTGCCAGCGCGGTGCCGACCAGCACCGGCGTCGCCGAGATGCTCAAGGTGCGCGGGCGCGTCGCCGTCCACCAGACGCGCCAACCGGTCGGCGGTGCAGCGAAGACAGCGATCGGCAGTTCAGGTTTCATGCGGACGGTTTCCAAAATGAAGGCAGGCGATGCCAAAGGATACATTCTCCCAGTACACGCCGCGAAAGCCCGTCTGTTCCATCAGGGCAGCAAAATCCCGTTGTTGCGGAAAACGCCGTATCGACTCGACCAGGTATTGATAGGCCAGCGGCTCACGCGCTATCAGCGCACCCAGGCGCGGAATGACCAGAAAGGAATAGAGATCGTAGAGCGGCGCCAGCCATGCAGCGGGCCGCGAGAATTCAAGGCAGACAAAACGGCCGCCGGGCTTCAGCACGCGCCTGATCTCGGCCAGGGCCAGCTGCAGATGGGTGGCGTTGCGCAGGCCGAAGGCAATGGTCAGCAGGTCCACGCTGGCATCGGCGAAAGGCAGCTTTTCGGCCTCGCCCGCCAGCCATGTCATGCCGGCGCTGCCCCGCCCACGCCCGGCTTCCATCATCGGCAGGCTCGGGTCGCAGATCACTACCCGGCGACGCCCATCGGCGAGCAGGCGCGCCACGTCTCCGGTGCCGCCAGCGAGATCGACAATGATGCCGCTCACATCCGTCACCCGAGCGGCCAGCTTGCGCTTCCACAATCGATGGATACCGAAGCTCATCAAGTCATTCATCAGATCGTAGCGCGGCGCCACGGCCCTGAATACCAGACTGATGCGTTGTCGCCGTTCGGCTGCGGTCACTGACAGGTTGCCGAAGCTGCCGTCGAGAGAATTCTTTTTCTGCATCGCGGCCCTGCGGATTACTTGAGTGCAGCGTCGGTGGCAGTTTCCAGTTCGACCTTGGTCATGGCCCCCAGCTTGCTCGCCACGATCTCACCCTGACGGTTGATGACGACGGTAAAAGGCAGGCCGGCCTTGCCGTTGCCCAGCGCCTGCATGAGGGCGATTCCCTTGTCGCGGGTCAGCAGCACCGTGTAATTGACGTCGTAGGCCTTGGCAAAATCGCGCACGGGCGGCGCGTCGCTTTCGAGGTTCACGCCGATGACTTCAATGCCGCGCGCCTTGTGGCGTGTCTGGATATCCACCAGTTCCGGGATCTCGACACGACAGGGGCCGCACCAGCGCGCCCAGAAATTCACGATCAGGGGCTTGCCCTTGTAGCCGGCAAAGGCGACTGCCTTGTTGTCAAGATCGAACAGCGTCGCGGCGAACAGTGGCGCGCTCGACAAGTTGCCGGCCGCCGCGGCGAACGGGCTGGCGCACGCCAGCAACACAGCGACCAAAACCTTCACGGCAAATCGCCGCGACGGAACAGTTGATAGCCGAGGGTCGCCGCAGCGACGCCAACTACCGTCGGATAGACCAACGCGAACACCTTGTAGCCGGTAACGCCGAACAGGTCGAGAATGACGTAGGCCGATGGCCCCAGCACGATCAGTTGCGGATCGAACAAGGCCAGGGCGGCGGTGCGGAACACCTGCAAGGGGTTGGCCAGCGCCATCGTCACCGCGACTTCCGGCGAGACCTTGCCCTGGATCATCACGCCGAGCAGGATCAGGTCGAGGAACAGCAGCAATGTCAGCCAGACGACGAAAGCGGCACCCTGCGCCATATCGGTGCTGCGCGCCAGGGCCGAGATCAACATGCCGATGCCCAGAAAGCAGGCCGCCATCACTGCCAGCAGGGCCGTGTAATAGATGAACATGCCCCACGGCACGTCGATGCCGCGCACCAGCGCAATCAGCACCGCCAGCACCATGGCGCCAAACACCGGCAGGAAGATGACGATATAGCGGCCGAGGATCTTGCCCCAGAACCATGCCGCCAGCGACACCGGCAGCGACAGCAGGTACTCGTAGACGCCGGCTTCGCGGTCGCCCGCCACCGAGCGCACGGTAGTGATGAGGACGAAGATCGGCAGAATGGCCATGGTCAGCTGGATGTAGGTCACCAGCAGGCGCGAGAGGCCGATGAAGCCCAGCACGCGCGACTCGGTCAAACCGAACAGAAACAACAGCGCGACGATGCCGCCGAAGACCAGTGTATAGACCTGGAACCAGCGCGCGCGCAGGGATTCGACGATATCGAGTTTGGCTGTCAGCCAGAGTTGGTTCATGCTATTTACCTTTGGCGAGGACATGCTGGCGCATTTCCTCGAAATCGACGGCGCCGGCCTGCGGATAGGCTATGGCGCCGTAGTTGTATGCCATCGGCGAGACCTTGCCACCGATGAATTGGGCTTTGCGCGCCTCCAGCCATTTGTCACCGCTGCCGGTGACATCGGCCACCCAGATGCGGGTCGCCGATTCCGTCAGCCACGGGTAGTCCTTGAGCTTGTCGCGCATCCAGAATACGGCGCAGCCGATGTCATCGAACTTGAACACGACGTTCTTCTCGCCGCCTCGCATCTCGGCCGCGAAACGGCGATCGGAAATCACCATGCTGCAGCGCACGCAGGTGTCGCGATCCCACTTGATCTCGGCCATGCCCTCGGGCCAGGTGCCCTTGTTTCCGCAGGCAGAGAGCGCGGCCGCCAATGGCGTCAGGGCCAGAACTCGGGTCGCGGCGGCAGCGAGGAAGCGGCGGCGATCCATCAATTCGCCGCACCACCGCCACCGACTCCCATTTCCGTCAATGAGTAGTCGCTGATCAGCGCCACATAACGCGATGTCATGCCCATGAAACGCAGTCGATCGGGCCCCGGCACTTCGCCCCCCCATTCCATCCCGTTGCCAAGATCGCGGAAGCCCCAGGCCAGCATCGCCTTGGCGAATGCCGGCTCGCTGCGCTTGATCGAAATGCGGCAGGAAAACTGGCCGGACAGCGAGACGTCGTCGGCGACGCGGTCGTCCAGCACCACCTTGCCCATGTCCATTTCGACCACGCGATTGACCAACGCCGAAACTTCGTTCAGCCGATGGCTGGAAATCAGCATGGTGACGTCCTGCTGCCGTTCGGCGAGGAGTTCGAAGAAGATCTTGCGCGCCTCCGGGTCGAGGTTGGCGGCGGGCTCGTCCATGATCAGCAGTTTCGCGTCGCGGCCCAGCGCAATTGCGATCAGCAGCTTCTGCTTCATGCCGCCGGAGAGCTTGACGAAGGGACGCGTCAGGATAGGGGCCAGGTCGAGGCCCAGACGCTGAGCCAGTTCGTGAATGCGGACGGGGTCAGTACCGCACAGCGCGGCGGAAAAGTCGATCAACTGGGCCACCGGCATCTTCAGCGGCGGCGGCAATTGCGGCACGAAACCTATCGTGCCCAGCACCGCCGTGCGTTCCTTGCGCGGGTCGCGACCTTCGATGGTGACCTGACCATCGAAGGTGTATTCGCCCAGCAGGCACCGGATCAGCGTGGTCTTGCCGGCGCCGTTGGAACCGATCAGCGCGACGCGCTCGGACAGCCCGATCTCGAGGCTGATGTCGTCCAGCACACGCGCCTTGCGAAAGCTCTTGCTTACATTGGAAAAACGAATCATGGTATGCAGTGTGAGTAGATCAAAGCAGCTTGGAGAGACCCTTGATGTCGAAGGTCAGCGAACCCGTCGGGCAGGTGTCCACACACAATCCGCAGCGGGTGCAATCGGGGCCGATGGGAATCTCGGTATCGACGGCGCGGCCCTTGATCACGGTGTCGAGCACGTGGGGCACCAGGCAGACCTTGCGGCAGTCGCCTTCATGGAAACATCCATCCAGCTTGTACTTGATGCGCACCGGGGAGAAGATGCCGACCACCCCATAAGTAAGGCCGATCGGGCAGGCATAGCGACACCAGGCGCGGCGCGAAAAGAATACCTCGAATACCAGCAGCGCAAGCACCCACAGCAGGGCCAGCCCCGGCCCGTAGATCAGCGCCCGTGACAGGATGCCGGTGGGCGAAATCGACTCGAATACGGTGTAACCGGTGGCCACAGCCAGTACCGCAAAGACGAGCCAGGATCCCGCGCGCAGACGGCGGTCGATATTCTGGTCGGTCACCAGCTTCTTCTTGACCAGATAGAGGTGGATCCTCTCGGCCCACTCGGCCAACAGATGGTAGGGACAAACCCAGGAGCAGAAGGTACGCCCGCCCAGCAGCAACCACAGTACGAATACGGTGCCTGTGCCGATCACCAGGTTCACGATGATGTGCTTGTGGGCCAGCATCACCTGCAGCGCTGAGTTGAGATCGATCAGATGGAAGCCGACAAAGCGCGAGGCAGTCAATGCGCCTTCGAGAATCTGGATGTCGAACCAGAACGAGAAGGTAAACATCAGGTTCGCGATGATGAGCACCGCCCAGCGCCGGTTACGCCACTTGTGAACCTTTTGCGCGTTCTCATGCGCCACGATCGCGGCCTGCAGCCTTTCCTTGTTGGTGGCACGCTTGAGGACGTGAATTTCCTGCGCTCGCTCGGAAATTACCGAAGGCTTCTTTGCTTCACGGCCGAACATCACCGCTATCTGGTCGAAAAAGCGTCGTCTGAGAATGGGACTCATGTGTTCCACACCTCGCGTGCGTCGATCACGATGCAGCTCGGCTCCACCGGGCAGATCATTTCGCAGACGCCGCAACCGACGCAGGGTTCATGCACCACCGGCGACTTGCGCTTCGAGCCATCCGGAGCGAACACGGTTTCGATCGAGATCGCGCCCTTGACCGGGCACTCGCGCACGCACAGGTCGCACTCGGCGACGTCGTAAGGGTGGTCGGCGACCTTGATCGGCTTCCAGCGATCGACCTCCATGTAGCGCATGCGTCCCTTGAACGAAGCGCCCTGCACCTGTCCCTTGAAGCCCTTGCCCTGGATCGCAAGGCAGGCTTCCTGGCGGATCAGGCGAGCGACGCCGATGCGTTCGCTCAGGTTCAGCGTCGGCTCCGGGTCCTTCTCCTTGGCCTTGAGAATCGGCGCACTCGCAAGCTTGGCTCCCTTGCGGACCCCGAGGAAGGCCGGCTTCTTGTACACCAGCGACCCGGTCGGGCAAGCCAGGATGCACTGGACGGCATCGCAGGAAAAATCGCAGGCCTGCTCGCGCGCATCGATGTAAGGCGTGCCGACACCGATGCCGTCGACCAGGTCGGCGAGCTTGATCGCCTGCACCGGGCAGACCTGCACGCACTGGCCGCACTTGATGCAGGACGACAGAAAATCCTTTTCATCCAGCGCTCCAGGCGGCCGCAGGCGCTTGGTCCTGGCATAAACCAGGGGCAGGAAACCGGACAGAGCAGCACCCGTTACACCGCCCGTGAGCAGGATGGTGCGGAGCCACTTGCGCCGCGCCTGCTGAACCCGCTCGCGCGAAAGAGGCGGCTTTGTGGCGGGTGGTGTCGTTTCACTCATCCTGCAACCTTGCTCTTGATCAACTCCGGTTTTATGAAGCGCGGCTTGTCATCCTTCAGCGTCATTTCCGGCGACGAAAAAGGCGCCAGCCGCTCGAGAAAATCCAGCAATTCCATTACCGGCGCCGTCTTGAAAAACTGCGCTGGCGGCATTTCGATCCATATCTGATCTGCATAGGCATAGAGTTCGTAAGGCGTGTCGCCGACCCCGTCGGCGTTGCGGTCGAAGCCTTGGTAGTCGTCCCAGAAGTTGCCGCGCCATTCATTGAGGCCCGACTTGCCGCGCCCAGCCTGCACCACATTGTTCAGGTTGCCTTCGAAGATGTTATCGGTGACCACATTGCCGCCCAATTCGCTGGTCAGCTTAACCGCGATCCCGTTATAAGCGAAGCGATTGTTGCGTATCCATATCTTGCTGTCGGGCTGGAAGGGCGACAGGTCGGAGCCGATGCCAACGGCACAGTAGATGATCTCGTTGCCTTCGATGACGGTGTTGCTGGCTTCCTTGAAGCCGATCGCCATGCCGGCAGCGCCCGTGGCGTGCGAAATCAGGTTGTTGCGCATCACACCGCCCTCGGTGTACATGAAATACACGCCAACGGCATTGTCATAGAAGCTGTTGCCCTCGACGATGTTGTTGTTGGCGAACATGAAGTGGATCGAGTAGCGACTGCGCTTGCCGACATTGCCGCGATAGATGTTGTCGTTGGAATACCAGGCCACCATGTCGCGCGAATCGATGACTTCATTGCCTTCGATAAGATTGCGGTTGCTGTACCACAGCCGCAGACCGTCACCGCGCACGCCCAGATCGCGCGGCTTGGAACGTATCTTGTTGTTCTTCACAATGCTGTCGTTCGACTGTTTGAGGTCGATGCCGAACAGGCAGTTGTCGATCACCAGGTTCTCGATCACGTTGCGGTGACCGCGAACGTCGAGGCAGGAGTCGTCGCTGTCGTGCGAATCACCGGAGCCGGTCAGGTGCAGGCCGCGCAGCACGGCACCATCGGTTTCGAGCGAAAAGACAGTGCCCCGGTCGCCGGCATCGATCGTCACCAGTCCGCCACCTTCGATAACCAGGGGTTTGGTCATCACCACCGGGCCGGAATAGCTGCCGGGCGGCGGACGCAGGGTGGAACCGGCCGGTGCCGCGTCCACCAGATTCTGGAAGGGCTTCAAGCCATGCACGCGCTTGTCCCGGTCCTGCAGCATGTAGGTGGGCTTGGGCCGATCGACACCGACCCGTGGCGCCGTGGACAAATCCGCCGTGGCCCCGAGGCTGGGCGGCTTGTCCTCGTCGCGGTCGGCCGGACGCGCTACCAGCAGGGATGAGACACCGAGCAGCAAAGCCGGCAGCAGAGCCAGCCAGCGTTTCAGGTTCATGGCAGCGTCAGTTCGCCGATGACTCACGCATTTGCCTGCGGCGCAGCAGTACCGCCATCATCAGGCAACCGGAAGCTACAAGCAGCAGCGCATAACCCCAGTAGGGATAGGAGAAGGTCGAGAACTGCGCCACCTTGCCCTCGCCAAATACCGTCGGCATGAAGGGCTTGACCGTGAAGGCGCCCCAGGGATGCATGTTGTGGCCGAAGAACCACAGCCATCCGGCGTAATCGACCACAAAGAAAACCGGCAGCAGTGCGGGAACCAATGCCAGCAACAGCGAGAAGCTGGGGATTAACCAGACGCCGAGCAGAATGATCGCCATCGCCACCACCATCCCCGCCATCGACACCTTGGTGGCCAATATCAGGTTGGCTTTCCATTTGTCCAGCACCTCCGGCTGATTGAAGAAGGTGCTTGCCTCATGGTAGTAGTGGGCTGCGAAGGCATCCAGTTGACCGAGGACGATCTGATCGACCAACATCCACACGGCAACCGCCGTGAAGCCGGCACCCAGAACCTTCAGTTGGGTCTTGCGCTTTGTCGCCAGGAAACCCAGCAGCATGACGGCAAACCAGCCGAAGATGAACTTGGACAGACGCAACTCGACGGGCGATCCGGTGTCGATCGGATACATGCCGACATAGTGGTTGATGGTGTTCATTTCGTGGACGCAATCGAGGCTCTTCGCGTCCTGATTCACATCCTTGCCCTTTTCCAGAATCGGGTTGTAACGCGGGGTATCCTCGCCGACGTCGGCTTGCAGGGTCTCGTTGCCCATCTGGGTGCCTTTTCCAACCGCCGAGCAGCCGTTGAACACCCCGTTGAAGTGGAAGTGGATCCGAATGCCGTCAGGAAAGGCATCCTTCGGGTAGTTGGGCGCCGTCAGCGAAACCCACCAGATCGGCGAAAAGTAGGCGGCGATCAGCGCCACCACGGCCACCAGGGTCAGCCCGGTGATCAGCTTGTTCTGTTTTTTTTGGTCTAGCATTTTGTTCTCTGTTTACTGGGGTGCAAACTGGCCGGAAGCACCCCGCACCCTGGCCTGGGCCAAAGCGCGGGGGCAACTCCCGGGGAAACGCTTATTTCTTCTTGGCGCCCTTGGCAGCAGGTCCTGCCTTGCACATCGAGCCGGGCATGCTCAGGCTCGACTGATAGGCCGAAATGGCCACCAATTGCTTGTCATCGTACTTCTTGATGATCTTGACCATGTCCGGATTGGCGTTGCGGCGCTTGCCATCCCGGATCTCGGTCATCTGGCGCAGCAGATACTTGTAATGCTGGCCCGCCAGTACCGGGTAGAACTTGTCCTTGACGCCCTCGCCGTTGGCTTTGTGGCACTCGATGCACTCCTTCTCGTACATCGCCTTGCCATCCGCGACCTGCTTGGCGGCGTCGGGGCCTTCATACTTGCCGTGATCGACCGGAATGCACAGGCTTTCGATGTAGGCCGAAACATTGGCCAGTTCCTGGGCGTCGGTCAGTTCCTTGGCGAAGGGGTACATGGTCGGGTTGTCACGCAGACCGGCGCGAATGTCGGCCATCTGCTTGATCAGCACGGTGGTGTGCTGACCGGCCAACTGCGGGAAGGTGCCGTCGGAACGCCCGGCGCCTGACGGCAGGTGGCAGGCGCCACAGACTTCGTAACCCTCCTTGCCGGCCTTGGCCGTGCCCTTCATCTTGAGCGCTTCGATCTTCTCGCCCTCCTGGGCGTTCCATTGGTAGTCCTTGGATTCAATGCCGGCCTTCTTCTCGGGCGGAGGTCCGGCCTGCGCGAATGCTGGAATCAGCGCCATCGAGAGCGCCAGTGTCAGTGCCTTGTACATAGTTGTTTCCTCGTCAGTGTGTACGACTCGAGCAATGATGCCATCAGGAACATTAGAGTTCTTTGATGCTCGTCAATCGAAGTCGATTGCGATCATCGGGATGGTATCTGTCCAGCTTACTTGATCTCGGAGAGGTACTTGGCCAGCTCCTTGATGTCCTCGTCGGTGACCAGATGCATGACGCCTTTCATCGCAGCGGTATTGCCGTTGGCGCGCGCACCGCTCTTGATGTCCTTCATCTGGTTCTCGGCGTACTTGGCGTTCTGCCCGGCCAGTCGGGGATACTCAGGCGTCAGCGGCTTCTTGGCATCCTTGCCGTGACAGGCGATGCAGGTCTTTTCCATATAAAGCGTCTTGCCGTCCGCCAGAGCGGGTGCGGCGAAGGAAGCAGCGGTGATGGTCACAGCGGCCGCGAGAATCAATGAGAGTTTCATGGCTATTCCTTTTCGTAAATGAACAGGGGGCAGAATAATTCTGCCCCCTGGGTCCTGCCTTGACTTACGTCATCCCACAAGGGGATACCGTCCCCGACCATGTCGGGGACATAACTTACTTGACCTTCTTGGCACCGTTCTGCTCAAGGTAGGTCTTGGCCCGCAGTCCGAGGTCGGCCGTCTTGACCTGGTATTGCCAGATCTGCTCGGCCCAGAGGTTGGCATTTTCCCAATCCTTCTTGGCGGCAAAGGCTTCATGCTTCTCTTTCAGACCCTTGGTCTTGCCCAGTTGGTCGAATGCATCTTCAACCATGGCCACGACATCCGGGAAGTCCTTGTAGTTGACGCTGGTGATGTAGGCCACGACGGAGTCGATGATCGCCTGCGTGTCGA
>JAPLQY010000095.1 GCA_026399475.1 Rhodocyclales bacterium | reverse complement strand
GAGACTCCCCGGGCTCAGACTCAGTGCCGACGCGCCAGATCTGCCTCCATCCGCACGAACCGCTCGGTAAACTCCGCCAGCTCACGGTAAAACGCGGTTTCGGCGCCCGACTTGACCGCTGCTGCGAAAGCGTCGATCCAGGTACCAAGATGCTCGATCACGAAGCGGCGATGCAGCGCATTGGCTGCCACCAAGTCGAACATGTTGCCGCCGATTGGCACCTGGTTTTGGGCGAAGATCAGCAGGTACAGAAACTCCAGTTCCACCGCGATATGGTCCGGCAATTCGTGCAATTCTTCGCTGACGTCGAAGCCGCCTTGCGCATAGAGATCGAGTACCGCCATGGTCGCATCGTGCCGCCCTGACTGGTCGTCGGTCAGCCAGAACGAGGCATAGGGCATTGCCCTGGGTTGCGAAGGCCCGATGAACAGCGCGGTGTGGTCAACCAGCAGCGTCTGCATGTCCTGTGCCGCAAATGCCGCGCCCAGTTTGCGAGCACGCTCGGCGAGATCCGGATCGATCGCGCTCGCCGCAGCCAGCATCGAGTCGAACAAGCTCTCCTCGCTGAAATCCGTGCTGGGTTCGTAATAGCAGGCGGCAAGGAAGCGGGACAGATCTTCGCGCGCGCCAGCCTTGCCATTGACATAGTCGGTCATTGCATCTCCAGAAACGGGATGAAAAAGGGCCGGTGAAAAACCGACCCTCAATCGTATTACATCAATCGATCAAGCACGCGGACTGTACTTGCCGATGTAATGCACATTCGGCTTGGTGCCTTTTTCTTCCTTCAGGCGGAAAGACTTTTCCTTTTTCAGGATCTGTGCGATCTTGCTGTTCGGATCGTCCTTGTCGCCAAAGATGCGCGCCTGGGCCGGACAGACCTCGACACAGGCCGGTTGCAGGCCGTTGAGCGTGCGGTGGTAGCAGAAGGTGCATTTCTCGACCACATCGTCCTTGCGTATCGGCTGCAAGTCGCCGGCCTGCCATACGGTCATCGCCGGGATCCGGGTCCCGGCCCTGGCCGAAACTTCGGCGCCCGACGAGGTGCCGCCGGGAATCGCGGATGTCTTGTCGGCCCAGAACGGCTGCGTCTCTTCGTCCATGGCGTTGAGGCTGATCACGCTGTAGGTCTCACCATCCAGGCTCGACGGGCCAAGCTTCTCGTGGCTGTAGGGGCAGCCTATCCTCTGGCAGTCACCGCAGCCGACGCACAGTTCCGGGTCGTGCAGGGTAATGCCTTCCGGCGTCTTGAACAGCGCCTTGTACGGCTTGCCCTTGCCTGCCTTCTCCTTGTTGCCGGGGCATACCTTGATGCAGGGAGCATCGTCGCAGTGGTTGCACAGCACCGGCATCACCATGTGACGGGTGTTGGGAAACGTACCCTCGCTGTGCATGAGGAAGTCGGCCCAGTTGTAGCTTTGGCCGCCAGCGCGGTTGCGCGTGTTGTTTTCCGCTTTGCAGGCAAAGGCGCAAGAGCCACAGCCAACGCACCTGCTCAGATCGATCACCATTCCAAATTTCATCATATTCTCCTTAGGGGCGGCGCTCAGGCCTTGGTGATCCGCACACCGGTGAAGCCACCGTTGCGAGCCGTGGCACCACTCAAGCGGTCGTAGTCATCGACCAGGATTTCGTTGTTGTTGCCGCCGAGCGGGGCGGCCTTGGCGTAGTCCTTGGTCGCGACGCGGCCGTAGGCCCAGTGACCCTGGCCGTAGCATTTGGCCACGGTGCCGGGACGCACCCCCTCCCACAGCTTGAGGTCGACCGTGATGGAACCCGCCAGCGACGTGATGGTTACCCTGTCGCCGGTCTTCAGGCCCAGCCTGGCGCCGTCTGCCGGGTTCATCTTGACCACATCGCCCCAGGAGACATCGCCCGGATCGACCTTCTTGAACTCCTGATACCAGGGCAGGTTCTGCGAGCGACCTTCACGGTTCAGACGCGACTTGTAGTCGACGAAGTCGAACGGGAAGTCCGCCATGCTGCCGTGCCGCTTGGGTTCCTCGTAGTGCGGCACGAAGGCTAGATCGCCGCGCGCCGTATAGCCGCTGACCGTGAGGATGTCG
>JAPLQY010000027.1 GCA_026399475.1 Rhodocyclales bacterium | reverse complement strand
AATGGTGATGCCGGGGGACAACATTGCGATGACGGTGAAGCTGATTGCACCGATCGCGATGGAAGAGGGTCTGCGCTTCGCCATTCGTGAAGGCGGTCGTACCGTCGGCGCCGGTGTCGTTGCCAAGGTCATCGAATAACAACGCGCAGCTTTAGCAAGGGGGGTGGCACTTCGGTAACGAGGTGTCGCCCTGCAGTCTCTGCTGCAGGGGTGTAGCTCAATTGGCAGAGCGGCGGTCTCCAAAACCGCAGGTTGGGGGTTCGATTCCCTCCGCCCCTGCCAACGAATTGAAGCATTTGCGCAATAACTGACTATTTATGGCCGATAAACTGAAGTTCACGCTGGCGCTGCTGCTGTTGGCGGCGGGTGTGGCTGGTTTCTACCTCCTCGGTGAGCAACCGATGATCCTGCGCGTGCTGTCTGTGCTCGCGGGTTTGGGTGCGGGGATTGCCGTGGCGTGGTTCACGGCGCCGGGGCAGCGCTTTTTCGACTTCAGTCGGGAAGCGGTGGTGGAGACGAAAAAAGTTGTTTGGCCGTCGCGCAAGGAAACCATGCAGACCACCGGCATCGTGTTCGCCTTCGTGCTGGTCATGGCGATTGTGCTGTGGATGACCGACAAGGGCCTCGAATGGGTGCTCTACGACCTGGTTCTGGGCTGGAAAAAATCATGACAAAACGCTGGTACGTCGTTCACGCCTATTCCGGTTTTGAGAAATCGGTGCAGCGCGCCCTGGTCGAACGCATTACGCGCGCCGGGATGCAGGACAAGTTCGGTCAGGTTCTGGTGCCGGTCGAAGAAGTCATTGAAATGAAAAACGGTCAGAAGAGTATTTCCGAGCGGAAATTCTTCCCCGGTTATGTGCTGGTCGAGATGAACATGGACGATGACTCCTGGCATCTGGTCAAGAGCACGCCCAAGGTTACCGGATTTGTCGGCGGTACCTCGACCAAGCCGACTCCGATCTCTGAAAAGGAGGTCGCGAAGATCATGCAGCAGGTTCAGGACGGCGTCGAGAAGCCCCGTCCCAAGGTTTTGTTCGAGGTGGGCGAGATGGTTCGCATCAAGGAAGGCCCATTCACCGACTTCAACGGCAATGTCGAGGAAGTCAATTACGAGAAGAGCCGCTTGCGTGTCTCCGTGACCATTTTCGGTCGCGCCACGCCGGTCGAGTTGGAGTTTGCCCAGGTCGAAGTAGATTGTTGCTACAAACGATCGATCGCGCGCTAGGACTCACGTAGATAGGAGCCATCATGGCAAAGAAGATCATCGGCTACATCAAGCTGCAAGTGCCCGCGGGCAAGGCCAATCCCTCGCCTCCCATCGGCCCGGCATTGGGCCAGCGCGGCCTCAATATCATGGAATTCTGCAAGGCCTTCAATGCGCAGACTCAAGGTCTGGAGCCCGGCCTGCCGATCCCGGTGGTAATTACCGCGTTCGCGGACAAGAGCTTCACCTTCATCATGAAGACGCCGCCGGCGACCATTCTGATCAAGAAGGCCGCGGGCATCACCAAGGGCTCGCCGAAGCCGCACACCGACAAGGTCGGCAAGATCACCAAGGCCCAGGCCGAGGAAATTGCCAAGACCAAGATGAAGGATCTGACGGCCGCCGATCTTGAGGCGGCTGTACGCACCATCGCGGGTTCCGCCCGCAGCATGGGCATCACCGTGGAGGGCCTGTAATCATGGCGAAAATATCCAAGCGAGTTCAAGCGGTATTGGCCAAGGTCGACCGTAACAAGGCCTATCCGGTCAGCGATGCGCTGAGTCTGGTGAAGGAATGCGCAACCGCCAAATTCGACGAGTCGATTGACGTCTCGGTCAATCTCGGCATCGACGCCAAGAAGTCGGACCAACTGGTACGTGGTTCCGTCGTGCTGCCTTCCGGTACCGGCAAGACCGTTCGCGTCGCCGTGTTTGCCCAGGGTGACAAGGCCGAAGCGGCCCGTGCCGCCGGTGCCGATATCGTTGGCTTCGACGACCTGGCTGCCGACGTCAAGGCCGGCAACATGAACTTCGATATCGTGATCGCGACGCCGGATGCCATGAAAGTGGTCGGCGCCCTAGGCCAGATTCTGGGCCCGCGCGGTCTCATGCCGAACCCGAAGGTCGGTACCGTGACCATGGATGTCACCACCGCGGTGAAGAATGCCAAGGCGGGTCAGGTGCAGTACCGCACCGACAAGGCCGGCATCATTCATTGCACCATCGGCCGCGCTTCGTTCAGCGTTGATGCGCTCAAGCTGAACCTTTCGGCGCTGATCGAGGCCCTGCAGAAGGCCAAGCCTGCGGCATCCAAGGGCCATTATCTGAAGAAAGTGTCGCTGTCCAGCACCATGGGCGCCGGCGTTCGCGTCGATCAGGCCAGCCTGTCGGCGCAGGCATAAAAGAACTTTGGGCTGCTGCGTCGTTCGCGCTTTTGGCGAATGGCGCGGCAGGTTATCAAAGACCGCAGGTGTCCGTAAGGACTTAATTGTGGCGACGGAACATCGTTGCAAAGCCGGCGTAGATGGCGTTACCCGATGACGGAATCCAGGTTCCTGAATGAAGGTCGCCGTATCGCCAGTGCCGACTTTTCGGCGCTGGGGTTTGACTAGGAGTTGACCGTGAGTCTCAATCTTGACGACAAGAAGACGGTAGTTGCCGAAGTATCCGCAGAAGTTGCGAATGCTCAGTCGATCATCGTCGCAGAGTACCGTGGTCTCGGAGTGGTTGATCTCACCGCGCTACGTGCCAACGCACGCAAGTCCGGTGTCTACCTGCGTGTAGTCAAAAACACCCTGGTTCGTCGTGCCATTGCCGGTACGCCGTTCGACGGTCTGTCCGGGAAGCTGACTGGCCCCCTGATCTATGGAATTTCCAAGGATCCGGTGGCTGCTGCCAAGCTGCTCAACGACTTTGCCAAGGGTAATGACAAGCTCGCCATCAAGGTCGGCGCAATGCCCAACTACGTCATGGACGTGGCTGGTGTCAAGGCGCTGGCGACGATGCCGAGCCGCGAGGAGCTGTTGTCCAAGCTCCTCGGCACCATGCAGGCGCCGATCACCCAGTTCGTCCGCACGCTCAACGAAGTTCCGACGAAGTTTGTCCGGGGCCTCGCCGCCGTGCGCGACGCCAAAGAGACTGCGTAATCGTTTTTCACTGATTCAAACATTCATTCAGGAGTTGTAATCATGGCTGTAAGCAAAGCTGAAATACTCGATGCCATCGCTGGCATGACCGTTCTCGATCTGTCCGAGCTGATCAAGGAAATGGAAGTAAAGTTCGGCGTCTCCGCCGCTGCGGCTGCTGTTGCCGTAGCTGCCCCGGCTGCCGCTGCGGCTGCCGTCGAAGAGCAGACCGAATTCACCGTGATGTTGCTGGCCGCGGGCGAAAAGAAGGTCGAAGCGATCAAGGTCGTTCGTGCTGCCACGGGCCTCGGCCTCAAGGAAGCCAAGGATCTGGTCGATGGCGCACCGAAGGCCGTCAAGGAAGGCATATCCAAGGCTGACGCCGAAGCCCTCAAGAAGCAACTTGAGGATGTGGGCGCCAAGGTCGAGGTCAAGTAATCGCGATTCGATCGCGGGTTGGCGGTGCTACCGCCAACCCGCTATTGGTCTTTGTAGAAACTGAAGTGTGCCGTACCTGCCGAGCTTCACCCCTTTGTCCTTGATCCGGGGGTTACACGAGAGTGCTGACTGCCTCAGCCCTGTCCTTTGACCTTCGATGTCTGAATCCTGAACGGAGCCACCATGGCCTATTCCTACACTGAAAAAAAGCGCATTCGCAAGAGCTTTGCCAAGCGGGCCAACGTCCTCGACGTGCCCTTTCTGCTGGCGACGCAGATCGAATCCTACACGCGCTTCCTGCAGGCCGACGTGCCGCCGGCACAGCGTCGCAATGAAGGTCTCCAGGCTGCATTCACGTCGATATTCCCGATTGTTGCGCATTCGGGAAATGCGCGCCTGCACTTCGTCGAGTTCATGCTCGGTGAGCCGACCTTCGACGTCAAGGAATGCCAGCAGCGCGGCCTGACCTTTGCCAGCCCGTTGCGCGCCAAGGTTCGCCTGGAACTGCTTGACCGTGACCCCAAGGCGGTGAAGGAAGTCAAGGAAGACCAGCCTCTGTACATGGGCGAAATTCCCCTGATGACGACCACCGGCTCCTTCGTCATCAACGGCACCGAGCGCGTCATCGTCTCCCAGTTGCACCGTTCGCCGGGCGTCTTCTTCGAGCACGACAAGGGCAAGACCCACAGTTCGGGCAAGCTGCTGTTCTCGGCGCGCATCATTCCCTACCGCGGTTCCTGGCTGGATTTCGAATTCGATCCGAAGGACATCCTCTACTTCCGCATCGATCGCCGCCGCAAGATGCCGGTGACCATCCTGCTCAAGTCGATTGGCATGACGCACGAGCAGATTCTGGCGACCTTCTTCGAGTCCGACACCTTCCATTTCGCCAAGAAGGGCATTCTCTTCGAGGTAGTGCCCGAGCGCCTGCGCGGCGAAGTGGCGAAGTTCGACATCCTCGACAAGGCCGGACAGGTCATTGTCGCAAAAGACAAGCGGATCACCGTCAAGCACATCCGCGAGATGGCCGAGGCGGGCATCAAGAAAATCATCGTGCCCGATGAATTCATGATCGGCCGGATCATTGCCCGCAATATCGTCAATGCAGAAACCGGCGAAGTGCTGGCCAACGCCAACGATGAAATCACCGAGGACCTGCTGGCCAAGCTGGCGGCCGGTGGCATCGAGCAGATTCAGACGCTGTACGTCAATGACCTCGATCGGGGCGCCTACATCTCCTCGACGCTGCGTATCGATGAAACCGCAGATCAGTGGGCTTCGCGCGTGGCGATCTATAGAATGATGCGCCCCGGCGAGCCACCGACGGAAGACGCTGTGGAGAATCTCTTCCATGGGCTGTTCTACTCGGAAGAGCGCTACGACCTCTCCGCTGTTGGCCGGATGAAATTCAATCGCCGTGTCGGTCGCGACGAGATTGAAGGCGCCGGCACCTTGTCGAACGAAGACATCGTCGATGTCGTGCGCATCCTTGTCGAGTTGCGCAACGGTCGCGGCGAAGTGGATGATATCGATCACCTGGGCAATCGTCGCGTGCGCTCGGTTGGCGAACTCGCCGAGAACCAGTTCCGTGCTGGCCTGGTGCGAGTCGAACGCGCCGTCAAGGAGCGCCTGAACCAGGCCGAAAGCGACAACCTGATGCCGCATGATTTGATCAATGCCAAGCCCATTTCGGCAGCGATCAAGGAGTTTTTCGGCTCCAGCCAGCTTTCGCAGTTCATGGACCAGACCAACCCGCTGTCGGAGATCACCCACAAGCGGCGTGTCTCGGCCCTCGGCCCGGGCGGCCTGACCCGCGAGCGAGCCGGCTTCGAGGTGCGCGACGTGCATCCGACGCACTACGGCCGCGTCTGCCCGATCGAAACCCCGGAAGGCCCGAACATCGGCCTGATCAACTCGCTGGCGCTGTATGCGCGCACCAACGAGTACGGCTTCATGGAAACACCCTACCGCAGGGTGGAGAACAGTTCGGTAACCGACGACATCGAATACCTGTCGGCGATCGAAGAGGGCAAGTACGTTATCGCCCAGGCCAATGCGCAACTGGACAAGAAGGGCAAGCTCAGCGACGCGCTGGTGTCCTGCCGGTTCAAGGGCGAGTTTGAGTTGAAGGAGCCGCCCGAGGTTCAGTACATGGACGTGGCGCCGAGCCAGATCGTTTCTGTCGCGGCTTCGCTGATTCCATTCCTCGAGCACGACGACGCCAACCGCGCACTGATGGGCGCCAACATGCAGCGCCAGGCGGTTCCCTGCCTGCGCCCGGAAAAGGCTGTTGTCGGTACCGGTATCGAGCGGACCGTGGCAGTCGACTCGGGTACCGCAGTGCAAGCCTTGCGTGGCGGCGTGGTGGACTACGTTGATGCCAACCGCATTGTGGTGCGTGTAAACGACGCGGAAACGGTGGCGGGCGAAGTCGGCGTCGACATCTACAACCTGATCAAGTACACCCGTTCCAACCAGAACACCAACATCAACCAGCGTCCCATCGTCCGGGTCGGCGACCTGATTGCCAAGGGTGACGTGGTGGCAGACGGCGCTTCAACCGATCTGGGTGAACTGGCGCTTGGCCAGAACATGCTGGTGGCGTTCATGCCCTGGAACGGCTACAACTTCGAGGATTCGATCCTTATCTCCGAGCGTGTCGTCGCCCATGATCGCTTCACCTCGATCCATATCGAGGAATTGACGGTCGTCGCACGTGACACCAAGCTGGGCGCTGAAGAAATTTCGCGCGATATTGCCACGCTCGGTGAATCGCAGCTCGGACGCCTCGACGAATCCGGCATTGTCTACATCGGCGCCGAAGTCGAAGCGGGCGACGTGCTGGTCGGCAAGGTAACGCCGAAGGGCGAAACCCAGCTCACGCCGGAAGAGAAGCTGCTGCGCGCAATCTTCGGTGAGAAGGCCTCCGATGTGAAGGACACCTCCTTGCGCGTCCCGTCCGGCATGATCGGCACCGTGATCGATGTCCAGGTCTTTACCCGCGAAGGCATCGAGCGCGACAAGCGTGCCCAGTCGATCATCGATGACATGCTGAAAGGCTACAAGCAGGATCTGGCCGACCAGATGCGCATCGTAGAGCGCGATACATTCTCCCGTATCGAGAAACTGCTGCTGAACAAGCTTGCCGCCAAGGGACCGAAAAAGCTGGTCAAGGGCACCAAGATTACCAAGGCCTATCTCGAAACCGTCGAGCACTATCACTGGTTTGACATATCCCTTGTCGATGAAGAGGCTCAGCAGCAACTCGAAAATTTGCGCGATAGCGTGGAGCAGACGCGCAAGGACTTCGACGTAGCCTTTGAGGCCAAGAGGAAGAAGCTGACCCAGGGTGACGAACTGCCGCCAGGCGTGCAAAAAATGGTCAAGGTCTATCTCGCCGTCAAGCGCCGCCTGCAACCGGGCGACAAGATGGCTGGTCGTCACGGCAACAAGGGTGTGGTTTCCAAGATTGTTCCGATCGAGGACATGCCGCATATGGCCGACGGTACGCCGATGGACATCGTGCTCAACCCGCTCGGCGTACCCTCGCGGATGAACATCGGCCAGATTCTGGAAACCCACCTCGGGTGGGCGGCAAAGGGCCTTGGTCAGAAGATCGGTGAGATGCTGAGGAAGCAAGCGGCCGCTGCAGAGATTCGCAAACTGTTGAACAAGATCTACAACTCATCAGGCCGCAGCGAAGACATTGATAGCCTGAGCGAAAAGGAAGTGGTCGAGCTCGCCGGAAATCTGCAAGGCGGCGTGCCCTTTGCCACACCGGTGTTCGACGGCGCCAACGAGGCGGAAATCAAGGCCATGCTGGAACTCGCCGGCCTGCCCAGCAACGGGCAGGTAGACCTGTATGACGGCCGCACCGGCGACTCTTTCGAGCGCCAGGTCACCGTGGGCTACATGCACGTACTGAAGCTGCATCACCTGGTGGACGACAAGATGCACGCCCGCTCTACCGGCCCCTACAGCCTCGTTACCCAGCAACCCCTGGGCGGCAAGGCGCAGTTCGGTGGCCAGCGCTTCGGCGAAATGGAAGTCTGGGCGTTGGAAGCCTACGGTGCAGCTTATGTGTTGCAGGAAATGCTTACCGTGAAGTCGGACGACGTCAACGGTCGCACGAAGGTGTACGAAAACATCGTCAAGGGCGAGCACAAGATCGATGCCGGCATGCCGGAATCCTTCAATGTGCTGGTCAAGGAAATTCGCTCGCTGGCGATCGACATCGATCTCGAGCGTTACTGACCCGATAGCTGCCCACTGGAGATAATCATATGAAGAGCCTGTTTGCAGACCTTTTCAAGCAGAACCTGGCGGCCGAAGAGGAATTCGACGCAATTACGATCGGCCTCGCTTCGCCCGACAAAATTCGCTCCTGGTCCTACGGCGAAGTAAAGAAGCCGGAAACCATCAATTACCGTACGTTCAAACCGGAGCGCGACGGCCTGTTCTGCGCCAAGATATTTGGCCCGGTCAAGGACTACGAGTGCCTGTGCGGAAAGTACAAGCGCCTGAAGCATCGCGGCGTGATCTGCGAAAAATGCGGCGTCGAGGTTACCCAGTCGAAAGTGCGCCGCGAACGCATGGGCCATATCGAACTGGCGTCGCCGACCGCGCACATCTGGTTCCTGAAGAGCCTGCCGAGCCGTCTTGGCATGGTGCTCGACATGACGCTGCGCGACATCGAGCGGGTACTGTACTTCGAAGCCTTTGTGGTTGTCGATCCGGGGATGACCCCGCTCAACCGCGCGCAATTGCTGACAGAAGATGACTACCTGGCCAAGGTCGAGGAATACGGCGACGACTTCACTGCCGTGATGGGCGCCGAGGGCGTGCGCGAACTGCTGCGTACCCTTGATCTCAATCGTCTGGTGGAGACCCTGCGCCAGGAACTGGAGACCACCGGTTCCGAAGCGAAGAGCAAGAAGCTTTCCAAGCGTCTCAAGGTTCTCGAAGGTTTTCAGCATTCTGGCATCAAGCCGGAGTGGATGATTCTCGAGGTGCTGCCCGTGCTGCCGCCGGATCTGCGTCCGCTGGTTCCGCTGGATGGCGGGCGTTTTGCCACGTCCGACCTGAACGATCTGTATCGCCGCGTCATCAACCGGAATAACCGTCTCAAGCGCCTGCTGGAACTCAAGGCGCCCGACATCATCGTCCGCAACGAAAAGCGCATGCTGCAGGAGGCCGTCGACTCGCTGCTCGACAACGGCCGTCGCGGCAAGGCCATGACCGGCGCCAACAAGCGCCCGCTGAAGTCGCTGGCCGACATGATCAAGGGCAAGGGCGGTCGTTTCCGCCAGAATCTGCTGGGCAAGCGCGTCGACTACTCGGGCCGCTCGGTCATCGTCGTCGGTCCGCAACTCAAGCTGCACCAGTGCGGCCTGCCGAAGAAGATGGCGCTGGAACTGTTCAAGCCGTTCATTTTCGAGCGCCTGGAAAAGATGGGTATTGCCAGCACCATCAAGGCTGCGAAGAAGGAAGTGGAAGCGGAAACCCCGGTGGTCTGGGACATCCTCGAAGAGGTCATTCGCGAGCATCCGGTGATGCTGAATCGTGCCCCGACGCTGCATCGTCTGGGCATTCAGGCCTTCGAGCCGACCCTGATCGAGGGCAAGGCGATCCAGTTGCATCCGCTGGTTTGCGTGGCATTCAATGCCGACTTCGACGGAGACCAGATGGCGGTGCACATCCCGCTCTCGCTCGAAGCGCAGATGGAGGCCCGCACGCTGATGCTGGCGTCGAACAATGTGCTGTCGCCGGCCAACGGACAGCCGATCATCGTGCCTTCGCAAGACGTGGTGCTGGGCCTTTACTACGCCACCCGCGAGAATGTTTCCGCCCGCGGCAACGGCATGATGTTCGCGGATATCGCCGAAATAACCCGAGCCATTGACTCGCGTCAGATCGACCTGCACGCCCGCATCACGGTACGCATTCGCGAGTATGAACTGGACGCCGACAAGCAGTGGCAGGAGAAGATCACCCGCTATTCAACCACCGCGGGCCGTGCCCTGCTTTCCGAAATTCTGCCGCGCGGGCTACCGTTCAAGGTGATCGACAAGCCGCTCAAGAAGAAGGAAATCTCCAAGCTGATCGACGAGAGCTTCCGTCGTTGCGGCTTGAAGGAGACCGTGGTTTTTGCCGACCAGTTGATGCAAGCCGGTTTCCGTCTGGCCACCCGGGCTGGTATTTCGATCTGCGTCGATGACATGCTGGTGCCGACGCAGAAGCACAGCCTGATCGCAGCGGCAGAAACCGAAGTCAAGGAAATCGAAAAGCAATACACCTCCGGTCTGGTGACTGTCGGCGAACGCTACAACAAGGTGGTTGATATCTGGGGTCGCGCCGGTGATCAGGTGGCCAAGGCCATGATGGATCAACTTGCCCATCAGACGGTTACCGGTGCGGATGGCAAGCAGGTCAGCCAGGAATCTTTCAACTCCATTTACATGATGGCTGACTCCGGTGCGCGCGGTTCTGCTGCACAGATTCGCCAGTTGGCCGGTATGCGTGGACTGATGGCCAAGCCGGACGGTTCGATCATCGAAACTCCGATCACCTCGAATTTCCGCGAGGGGCTCAATGTATTGCAGTACTTCATTTCGACCCACGGCGCGCGCAAGGGCCTGGCCGACACCGCCTTGAAGACCGCCAACTCAGGCTACCTGACGCGCCGTCTGGTGGACGTTACGCAGGACCTGGTGGTGATCGAGGACGATTGCGGCACGCAAAGCGGCTTTGCCATGAAGGCGCTGGTCGAAGGTGGTGAAGTCATCGAGCCGTTGCGCGAGCGCATTCTTGGCCGCGTCACTACCAACGACGTGATTCATCCGGATACACAGGATGTGCTGTTCGCGGCGGGTTCCCTGCTGGACGAAGATGCTGTTGATGCCATTGAAGCGCTCGACATCGATGAGGTCCGTGTGCGCAGCCCCCTGTCTTGCGAGACCCGATACGGCCTGTGTGCCAAATGCTACGGCCGCGATCTGGGCCGCGGTTCATTGGTCAATGCCGGAGAAGCCGTCGGCGTCATCGCTGCCCAGTCCATCGGCGAGCCGGGTACCCAGCTGACGATGCGGACCTTCCACGTCGGCGGCGCGGCATCGCGTTCCGCAGCGCAGAGCAGCATCGAGGCCAAGAGTGCGGGCGTGATCCGCTTTACTGCGACCATGCGCTATGTTACGAATCCGAAGAACGAGAAGATTGTGATTTCCCGCTCCGGGGAAGTAATGATTACGGACGACAATGGTCGCGAGCGTGAGCGCCACAAGGTGCCTTACGGCGCAACCTTGCGGGCTGACGACGGCAAGGCGGTCAAGGCTGGGGCTCAACTCGCGACGTGGGATCCGCACACCCGTCCGATCGTTACCGAGTATGCAGGTACGGTCAAGTTCGAGAACGTCGAGAAGAACGCGACGGTCGCCGAGCAGATGGATGAGGTTACCGGCCTCTCCACACTTGTCGTCATCGACCCCAAGCGCGGGGCCAAGGCCTCCAAGGGAGTTCGCCCACAGGTCAAGCTGATCGACGAGTCGGGTCAGGAAGTCAAGATCCACGGTACCGACCACATCGTGACCATCACCTTCCAGGTCGGCTCGCTGATCACCGTAAAGGATGGCCAGCCGGTCGCAGTCGGCGACATTCTGGCCCGGATTCCGCAGGAGTCGTCCAAGACGCGCGACATTACCGGCGGTTTGCCACGCGTTGCCGAACTCTTCGAGGCGCGTATTCCGAAGGATGCTGGCGTGCTGGCGGAAGTTACCGGCACCGTGTCCTTCGGCAAGGATACCAAGGGCAAGCAGCGTCTGGTGATCACCGAGCCGGATGGCGCGGCGCACGAGTATCTGATCACCAAGGACAAGCACGTCATGGCTCACGATGGTCAAGTGGTCAACAAGGGTGAAGTGATTGTGGACGGCCCCGCCGATCCGCATGACATCCTGCGCCTTAAGGGTGTCGAGGAACTGGCCCGCTATATCATCGATGAAGTTCAGGACGTGTATCGCCTGCAGGGCGTGAAGATCAACGACAAGCATATCGAGGTGATCGTGCGCCAGATGCTGCGTCGGGTGGTTATTACCCATCCTGGCGATTCGACCTATATCAAGGAAGAGCAGGTCGAACGGGCCGCGGTGCTGGACGAGAATGACAAGCTGATCGCGGCCGGCAAGACGCCGACGCTGTACGACTTCATGTTGCACGGCATCACCAAGGCCAGTTTGTCGACCGACTCCTTCATTTCGGCGGCGTCATTCCAGGAAACCACTCGGGTATTGACCGAGGCCGCAATCATGGGCAAGCGCGATGAATTGCGTGGTCTCAAGGAAAACGTGATTGTTGGCCGGTTGATTCCGGCGGGTACCGGCATGGCTTACCACCGCACCCGTCGCAAGCAGTCCCGTGACGGAGCCGAGGCGCAGAACCTGTTCGATCTGCCGGCGGCGACGGAAGATGCCCCGGTGGCTGCAGAAGATCCGCAAGCAGGTTGACGCTCGACGACGACCATTCTATAATCCGGCCTCTTTGCCCTTGGCAGGGGCCGATTTTTGTAAATTTGCAGTGCATTTCGCACAGCATTCAGGACATATAAATGCCTACCATTAACCAACTCGTGCGCAAGGGCCGTCAGGCGCCGCAATCGAAAAGCAAGGTACCCGCACTCGGCAGCAGTCCGGCGCGGCGCGGTGTCTGCACTCGTGTTTACACCACCACGCCGAAGAAGCCGAACTCCGCGCTGCGGAAGGTCGCCAAGGTGCGACTGACCAATGGCTTCGAGGTCATCTCCTACATTGGCGGCGAAGGTCATAATCTGCAGGAGCACTCGGTAGTCCTCATTCGCGGCGGCCGAGTCAAGGATCTGCCCGGTGTGCGTTACCACATTGTGCGCGGCAGTCTTGATACCCAGGGTGTCAAGGATCGCAAGCAGAGCCGTTCCAAGTACGGCGCCAAACGGCCCAAGGCCGCCTGATCCGGGTCTTAAGGAGATACCATGCCCCGTCGTCGTGAAGTTCCCAAACGTGACATCCTGCCCGATCCGAAATTCGGCAGCGTCGATCTTTCCAAGTTCGTCAATGTGCTGATGGACAGTGGAAAGAAGTCCGTAGCCGAGCGCATCATCTATGGCGCCTTCGCGCAAATCCAGACGAAGAGCGGAAAGGATCCGCTCGAGGTTTTTACCTTGGCGGTGAATAACGTCAAGCCCCTGGTCGAAGTCAAGAGTCGTCGAGTCGGTGGCGCCAATTACCAGGTGCCTGTTGAGGTGCGTCCTTCCCGACGCATGGCCTTGTCGATGCGCTGGTTGCGCGAAGCGGCGCGGAAGCGTAGCGAGAAGTCGATGGGCCAGCGTCTTGCCGCCGAGCTGCTTGAGGCGTCCGAAGGGCGTGGTGCGGCAATGAAGAAGCGCGAAGAAGTTCACCGTATGGCCGAAGCCAACAAGGCGTTTTCGCATTTCCGTTTCTAAGTGGTATCGCGTCTCGTCGGGTGTCCGGCGAGGCTTTCGTTTTTGTCTACCGCCCTGTCGCTTCGTTCAACAACGAGGCCTCATGGCGGTTTGGTTTAGATAAGGCAGGTAAATCAAGTGGCCCGCAAGACTCCTATTGAGCGCTATCGAAACATTGGCATTTCGGCACACATCGACGCCGGCAAGACCACCACCACCGAGCGTATTTTGTTTTATACCGGGGTCAATCACAAGATTGGTGAAGTTCATGATGGTGCAGCCACCATGGACTGGATGGAGCAGGAGCAGGAGCGCGGGATCACCATCACGTCGGCGGCGACGACCTGCTTCTGGAAGGGGATGGGGCAGAACTTCCCGGAGCACCGCGTCAATATCATCGATACTCCGGGCCACGTCGACTTCACCATTGAGGTCGAGCGCTCCATGCGCGTCCTTGATGGTGCATGCATGGTCTATTGTGCCGTGGGTGGCGTCCAGCCGCAGTCCGAAACCGTCTGGCGTCAGGCCAACCGCTACGGTGTGCCGCGGCTGGCGTTCGTGAACAAGATGGATCGCCAGGGCGCTGACTTCTTCAAGGTGCATGACCAGATGCGGGCGCGCCTCAAGGCCAATCCCATTCCGCTGCAGATACCGATCGGCGCCGAGGAGAAGTTTGAAGGCGTAGTCGACTTGGTCAAGATGAAAGCCATTGTATGGGACGAGGCGAGTCAAGGGGTCAAGTTTGCATACAGCGAGATTCCTGCCAACCTTAAAGCCACGGCCGATGAATGGCACGAAAAGATGATCGAGGCCGCGGCTGAGGCGTCCGAGGAATTGATGAACAAGTATCTCGAGAGCGGCGAACTGACCGAGGAAGAGATCAAACTGGGTTTGCGTACTCGTACCCTGGCGGCCGAAATCGTGCCCATGCTATGTGGTTCCGCATTCAAGAACAAGGGCGTGCAGGCGATGCTGGACGCCGTTATTGAATACTTGCCGGCCCCGACGGATATTCCTCCGGTGGAGGGCATTCTTGAAAACGAGCAGCAGGGTGAGCGTAAGCCGAACGACACCGATCCGTTTGCAGCGCTGGCTTTCAAGATCATGACCGATCCCTACGTTGGCCAGCTGACCTTTTTCCGGGTTTATTCCGGCACGGTCAAGACGGGCGACACCATCTATAACCCGATCAAGGGTCGCAAGGAGCGCCTGGGCCGAATCCTGCAGATGCACGCCAACCAGCGTGAGGAAATCAAGGAAGTTTTTGCCGGAGATATTGCGGCTGCCGTCGGTCTGAAAGAGGCCACCACGGGAGAGACCCTGTGCGACCCGGCGCATGTCATCACCCTTGAGCGCATGGTATTCCCCGAGCCGGTGATTCACGTTGCCGTCGAACCCAAGACCAAGGTCGACCAGGAGAAGATGGGTATCGCGCTCAATCGTCTGGCGCAGGAAGACCCTTCATTCCGCGTACGGACAGACGAAGAATCCGGCCAGACCATTATTTCAGGCATGGGCGAACTCCATCTGGAAATTCTTGTTGATCGCATGCGCCGCGAATTTGGTGTTGAAGCCAACGTCGGTGCTCCGCAAGTGGCCTATCGCGAGGCAGTGCGCAAGTCGGTGGAGCAGGAAGGCAAGTTCGTCAAACAGTCAGGCGGACGTGGTCAGTATGGCCACGTGTGGATCAAACTGGAGCCGAATGAGGCGGGCAAGGGCTTTGAATTCATCGACATGATCAAGGGTGGTTCCGTGCCGCGCGAATTTATCCCCGCGGTGGAGAAGGGTCTCAGGGAGACCTTGCCCAATGGCGTGCTGGCGGGTTTCCCCGTGGTTGACGTCAAGGTAACGCTGTTTGACGGCTCCTACCATGATGTGGATTCGAACGAAAACGCGTTCAAGATGGCGGCATCGATGGCTTTCAAGGACGCCATGCGCAAGGCCAGCCCGGTTTTGCTGGAGCCGATGATGGCTGTCGAGGTGGAAACGCCGGAAGACTACATGGGCAACGTCATGGGCGATTTGTCCGGTCGTCGCGGCATTGTTCATGGCATGGAAGACCAGGTCGGCGGCATCAAGCTGATCAAGGCCGAAGTGCCGCTGGCAGAGATGTTCGGCTACTCGACGACGTTGCGCTCGCTGTCTCAGGGCCGGGCCACCTACAGCATGGAATTCAAGCACTATACCGAGGCGCCGAAGAATGTCGCCGAAGCCGTCATCAACAAGAAGTGATCGACCAATAATTGTTCTTTAAGGAAAGCAGACATGGCGAAAGCGAAATTTGAGCGGACGAAGCCGCACGTAAACGTAGGGACGATTGGTCACGTTGACCATGGCAAGACGACCCTGACGGCGGCGATGACATCGGTGCTGTCGGCGAAGTTTGGTGGGGAGGCGAAAGCC
>JAPLQY010000028.1 GCA_026399475.1 Rhodocyclales bacterium | reverse complement strand
GGTGCAAAAGGGATAGTTCTCCGCCGCGATGCCCGACTTGGTCAGCGCGTTGAAAAGGGTGGACTTGCCGACGTTGGGCAGGACGACGATGCCGCATTTGAGACTCATGGATTTTCTTTCACTGCCGCTGACGGCTTGGAATTGATTCTTTGGGTGGCTGCGCCGAAATCGCCTCGCGCAAGCGTTGGCCAAGCCAGTAGCGCGCGATCCAACGCGGCGTCGATCTCGCCCCGTTCTTCCTTGCGCGGCGGCTTCAGCACATAGTCGACGACCTCATTTTTGTCGCCGGGGTGGCCGATGCCAATGCGCAGTCGCCAGTAATCCTGGGTCCCCAGATGCGCCGTGATGTCCTTCAGCCCGTTATCGCCGCCCAGCCCGCCACCGAACTTGAGCCGCATCTGGCCCGGCGGCAGGTCCAGTTCATCATGCAGTACCAGCATCTCGGCCGGCTCGATGCGATAGAACTGGGTCAGCGCACGCACCGACTGGCCGCAGCGATTCATGAAGGTCTGCGGCAGCAGGAACCACAGACTCTCGGCGCGCGCCTGCCCGGCCAGGCCGTGAAAGCGTGACTCGCGGGCTAGACTGACGCCGAGTTCGCGTGCCAGGCGCTCACAAAGCCAAAACCCGGCGTTGTGCCGGGTTTCAGCGTATTCGGCCCCGGGGTTGCCGAGGCCGACGATCAGACGCAGCGAAGCCTGCAAGCGCTTATCTCTTGTCGGTCTTCTCTGACTTCTTCTCGGCAGGAGCCGGAGCCGCGGGCGCTGCCTCGACGACGGGAGCTTCTTCCTCGGCCTTGCCGCCACGGATGATAACGGTTGCCACCACGGGATCTTCCCCCTTGTGCAGCACGGCTTCGACTCCGGCCGGCAGCTTGAGGTGCGAGACATGCATCGAATGGCCTGAGGTTATGTCCTTCAGATCCACTTCGATGAAGGCCGGCAGGTCCTTCGGCAGGCAGCGTACATCCAGATCGGACATGACGTGCTGCACCATGCCGCCGGACAGCTTCACGCCAGGCGAAACGTCGGCATTGATGAAGTGCAGGGGCACCTTCTGGTGCAGCTTGTGGGTGGCATCGACGCGCTGGAAATCGGCGTGCAGGATTACCGGGCGGTAGGGATGGCGCTGCACGTCGCGCAGCAGGCACATTTCCTTCTTGCCATCGAGATTGACATTGAGCACGGAGGAATAGAAGGCCTCCTTGCGCAGCAGCTGGAACAACTCGTTGTGGTCGATGTCGATCGGCTGCGGCGTAGCCCCGCCACCGTAGAGAATGCCGGGGACCCGGCCGGTACGACGCAGGCGGCGGCTCGCTCCGGTGCCCTGTCCATCGCGCTTGTTTGCATTGAATTCAAGTTGCATGATTTACTCCAGTAAGTACTGCCAGAAATATCCCTCGCCCGCGACCAGGCAAGGGGGTAAAGAATCAGTCCATGAACAACGAGGAGACGGAGGACTCATTGCTGATGCGCAGCATGGTCTCGGCCATCAACTCGGCAATCGATATCTGCCTGATGCGGGTGCAGTTGCGGGCTTCGTCTGACAGAGGGATGGTGTCGGTGACCACCAGTTCATCGAGCTCGGACTCCATGATCCGCGACACGGCGCTGCCGGACAGAACCGGATGGGTACAGTAGGCGAGCACGCGCTTGGCGCCATGTTCCTTGAGCGCCTGTGCCGCCTTGCACAGTGTTCCCGCGGTGTCCACCATGTCGTCCATGATGACGCAGGTGCGGCCATCGACTTCGCCGATGATGTTCATGACTTCCGAAACATTGGCCTTCGGCCGCCGCTTGTCGATAATGGCCAGGTCGGATTCGAGGCGCTTGGCCAGCGCCCGGGCGCGCACCACGCCACCAACGTCGGGCGAGACCACCAGCAGGTCTTCGTGCCGCTGCTTCCAGATGTCGCCCAGCAGGATCGGTGCGGCATACACGTTGTCCACCGGGATATCGAAAAAGCCCTGAATCTGGTCGGCATGCAGATCAACCGTCAGTACGCGCTGCACGCCCACCGTCTGCAGCATGTTGGCGACCACCTTTGCCGTGATCGCGACACGTGCAGAACGCGTCCGCCGGTCCTGGCGGGCGTAGCCAAAATACGGGATGGCGGCAGTGATGCGCCCCGCGGAGGCCCGCTTCAGGGCATCCACCATGACCATCAGTTCCATCAGATTGTCGTTGGTCGGATAACAGGTCGACTGCAACACAAAGACATCATGGCCACGTACATGCTCGAGTATTTCGCAACTCACCTCGCCGTCGGAAAACCGCCCGACATTGGCGCGACCAAGGGAGATATGCAGACGTTTGACGACATCAGCCGCCAACTTGGGGTTGGCATTGCCGGTAAACACCATCAGGCTGTCGTAGGCCATGTCGGTCTGCTCAAGTGAAGCGGGCAGGCAAATCTGTCAAAAAACTGCTGCTGCCCGCACCATTTCTGTGAATAGGTTGGCTGGGGAGGAAGGATTCGAACCTTCGCATGCTGGAATCAAAATCCAGTGCCTTAACCAACTTGGCGACTCCCCAACATCGACACTCCACCTTGAGAGCGGAGGTCGAAAGGACGCGCATTTTCGGGGTTTTCGCTCCTGCTGTCAAATCATGGCGAGCGGATGTGTTGCGAGTTCGTGATCTGTCCGGTTCTGTGGCACGACATCTGTCCGGTCGTCATAGTGCCCCGAAGGGGGTACGAGATGAAACGGACGGAACTGTTACAGGAGATCCGAAACATGAGATTCGAAGAAACCTATGAAGGGTGGAATGCAGGACGGCTGACGCAGGCGGAGGC
>JAPLQY010000053.1 GCA_026399475.1 Rhodocyclales bacterium | reverse complement strand
GCTGGCCGCGGCGCACTTTCCGGTGATCGTCTCCGGCGGCGGCGTGGTGCTCGCCGACGGCGTCGATGCCTGTGTCGCGCTGGCCGAACTGCTCGGCGCGCCGGTGGTGAATAGCTACCTGCACAACGATTCCTTTCCCGCTGATCATCCGCTGTGGTGCGGCCCGCTCGGCTATCAGGGGTCGAAGGCGGCGATGAAGCTGATCGCCAAAGCCGACGTGGTGCTGGCGCTGGGCACGCGCCTCGGGCCCTTCGGCACGCTGCCGCAGCATGGCCTCGACTACTGGCCGCAGAACGCCAAAATCTCGGCCTGGTGAAGCAGATATCCGTCGGCTTGTGCGGCGATGCCAGGGCCGCTGCGGAGGCCCTGACAGGGCGGCTGGCAGGCCAGGTGCTCGTTTGCCAGTTGAGCCGCGAGAGCCGCGCCGATGAAATCGCCCGGGCCAAGGCGGAATGGGAGGCCGAACTGGACGCATGGCCGCAGGAACGCGATCCGTGGAGCATTGAGATTGCCAAAGAAAGTCCTGCGATGCATCCGCGCCAGATGCTGCGCGAACTCGAAAAAGCCATGCCCGCCGATGCGATGGTGTCCACCGACATCGGCAACATCTGCTCGGTGGCCAACAGCTACCTGCGCTTCAAGCGCCCGCACAGCTTCTTCGCGGCGATGAGCTTCGGCAACTGCGGCTATGCCTTCCCGGTCATCATTGGCGCCAAGCGTGCCGCACCCGAGCGCCCGGCGGTGGCCTACGTCGGCGACGGCGCCTGGGGCATGAGCTTCGGCGAAATCCTGACCTGCGTGCGCGAGAAGATTCCGGTGACGGCCGTCGTCTTCCACAACAAGCAGTGGGGCGCCGAAAAGAAGAACCAGGTGGATTTCTACGGCAATCGCTTCGTCGGTTCCAACCTGGAGAACCCGAGCTTCGCTGCCATCGCCCGCGCCATGGGTGCGGAAGGCGTCGTTGTGGACAAACTCGCCGATGTCGGCCCGGCGCTGTGCGCGGCCTGCGCGGCACAACGCGAAGGCAAAACCACGGTGCTGGAAATGATGGTGACGCGCGAACTGGGCGACCCGTTCCGCCGCGATGCGCTGTCGAAGCCGGTGCGCTTGCTCGACAAGTACAAGAACTACATCTGACGAATATCACGAGGAGAAAATAGAAATGGCAGAAATCAGCGGCGGCGAAGTCATCGCCCGCATGTTGCAAAAGGAAGGCGTCGAGAAAGTCTTCGGCATCATCGACGGCACCTACTTCGGTTTCTACTCCGCGTTGCACCGGCTCGGCATCGAGATCGTCACGCCGCGCCACGAGACCTGCGCCGCGCACATGGCCGGCACCTATGCGCGGCTGACCGGCAAGCTCGGCGTCTGCATGGCGAGCAACGGCCCCGGCGTCGCCAACCTGCTGCCCGGCCTGGTGGTCGAGCAGGCCGACGGCAACCGCGTGCTGGCGATCACCAGCGCGCGCCGGCCGAGCATCATGTATCCCGACCGCGGCGGCAG
>JAPLQY010000058.1 GCA_026399475.1 Rhodocyclales bacterium | reverse complement strand
CGGGCCGGGCCAGGCCGACAGCGGAATCGCGCTGTCGTCGACCTTCTGCAGCGCGCTGCCGTCGGCCACGCCATAGAGCTGCCAGCCCAGCGGGCCAACCACCTTGTCGCCGACGGCGAACTTCGGATGATTCGATTTGACGACTTCGCCGGCGGTGCCGCCGACCATGACCTCGCCGATCTGGACCGGCGTGGCGTAGGACTTGACGTCCGACATGCGGCCGCGCATGTAGGGGTCGAGCGAGAGCCAGTGATTGCGGACCAGCACCTGGTTGGGGCCGGGCTCGGGAATCGCGGATTCTTCAAGGCGGAAATTGCTTTCCTCGACCCAGGCGGCGGGGCGGTTGGCGAGGACGATCTTCTGGTTCTTTTCCATGGTGGGGAGGGTTCCGTTGTAGTTTTTTGGGGAGGTACGAAAGTCGGCGCTGGGTGCGTCTATTCTGCCTTGCTGCGCGTCTCGCGCCGGAGCTTGAAGGTGCCGAGCGACTTGGCGACCAGTTCGCCGGACTCATCAAAGGCCTCGCCCTCGCAGAAGTGCAGCGAGTTGCCGCCGCGCAGCAGCTTGCCCTCGGCGACGATGCGGCCCTTCGCCGGGCGGATGAAGCTGAGCGACATGTCGATGGTCATTACGCCGCCGACATGCTCGTGCGCGGTGCGCGCCGCTACGGCCATGGCGACATCGAGCATGGTCATGATCACGCCGCCGTGTGATACCTCGAAGCTGTTCATCAATTCCGGGCGCAGTTCGAGCGAGATGCGCGAGCGCCCGCCCTCGGCCATCTCGGCCTTGACGCCGAGATGCTTGAGGAAGGGCACCTTGAGGCCGAAGAAATCAGCCGTTCCGCTCATCTGGCGATTGCTCAAAAGCAGAGGCTGCCACCATCGACAGCAATGGCCTGTCCTGAAATGTGGCGCCCGGCCTCCGAGGCCAGCAGCACCACCAGGCCTTTGAGGTCCTCTTCGCCACCGATGCGGCGCAGCGGCGTGCCTTCGATGATCTTGTCGCCGAGCATGTCGAGCAGGCCGCTGGCCATTTTCGAGGGAAAGAAGCCGGGGCAGATGGCGTTGACGTTGATGTTGTGCCTGCCCCATTCCGATGCCAGCGCGCGCACGAAATTCACGTCGGCGCCCTTGCTGGTGTTGTAGGCGATGGTCCCCATCTCAGGTGGGTTACCGCGCAGGCCGGCGATCGAGGCGGTGACGATGACCTTGCCCGATTTCTGCGGGATGAAGGCGCGCTTGCCGACTTCCTGGGTCAGGAAGAACATGCCATTGACGTTGAGGTTGATCACCTTCATCCACGCATCGGCGGGATAGTCTTCGGCCGGCGCGCCCCAGGTGGCCCCGGCGTTGTTCACCAGGATGTCGATCCTGCCGTAGTGCTCGAGCACCTTGGCTACGAGGCCGGGAATCTGGTCGAACTTCGACAGGTCGTTGGTCACGGTAAGCACCTCGACGCCCAGCTTTTCGAGGTGGGCCTTCGCTTCGGCCAGTTCGTCGGCCTTGCGCGCGGTGATCGCGAGCTTCGCACCCATCTCGCCGAGGGCTTCGGCCATCTGCAGGCCGAGGCCGCGCGAGCCGCCGGTGATGATGGCGACCTTGCCGGTCAGATCGAATAGTTGTTTGACGCTCATATGAACCCTTTCAGGAAAACCTGGAAATTCGGAAAGACTTTACCGCGGAGGCGCAGAGGCGCAGAGAAATGCGCGCAGAGGAAGACAGACTTCACAATTGCCAGCCCTGTCCTTGCCTTTCTCTGCGTTACCTCTGCGTCTCTGCGCCTCCGCGGTGAATTCAGAACGTTTCATACCACCTCGAACAGGCCGGCAGCGCCCTGGCCGCCGCCGATGCACATGGTGACGACGACGAATCTCGCGCCGCGCCGCTTGCCCTCGATCAGCGCATGGCCGACCAGACGCGCGCCGGAGACGCCGTAGGGGTGGCCGACGGCGATCGCGCCGCCGTTGACGTTGAGCTTGTCCATCGGGATGCCCAGCGTGTCGGCACAGTAGAGCACCTGCACGGCGAAGGCCTCGTTGAGCTCCCACAGGTCGATGTCCTTGACCGTCAGGCCGGCCTTCTTCAGCAGCTTGGGCACGGCGAACACCGGGCCGATGCCCATCTCGTCGGGCTCGCAGCCGGCCACGGCGAAGCCGCGGAATATTCCCATCGGGACGAGGCCGCGTTGTTCGGCGACTTTTGCATTCATCACCACGACGGCCGACGAGCCGTCGGAATACTGGCTGGCGTTGCCGGCGGTGATGACGCCGCCGGGGACCGCCGGGCGGATCTTGGAGACGCCTTCCAGCGTCGTGTCGGGGCGGATGCCTTCGTCGGCGGCGATGGTCACCTGCTTCGTCGTCAGGGCGCCGGTGGCCTTGTCGGCGACGCCCATGGTGACGGTCATCGGCACGATCTCGTCGTTGAACTTGCCGGCGGCGGCCGCAGCGGCAGCCCTGAGCTGGCTGTTCACGCCGTATTCGTCCTGGCGATCCTTGCCGATCTTGTAGCGCTTGGCCACCTGTTCGGCGGTCTGCAGCATGCCCCAGTAGATCTCCGGCTTCCAGGCCAGCAGCGAGGGGTCGGCGAGCATGTGGCGGTTCATCTCGCCCTGGGTGCAGCCGATGTTCTCGACGCCGCCGGCGACATAGATGTCGCCCTCGCCGGCGATGATGCGCTGGGACGCCATGGCGATGGTCTGCAGCCCCGAGGAGCAGAAGCGGTTGACCGTGGCGCCCGGCACGGTGACCGGCAGGCCGGCAGCCAGTGCGATCTGGCGCGCGATGTTGGCGCCGGTGGTGCCCTCGGGCGTGGCGCAGCCGATCAGCACGTCCTCGACCTCGG
>JAPLQY010000021.1 GCA_026399475.1 Rhodocyclales bacterium | reverse complement strand
CGCATGCCGATACCCGCATTTTGGCCAGCAAGCTACCCACCGGTTTGTAACGCAGCGTAACAACTGCGGCTTTCGCAACGTAGCGACGCAACACGGCCGGCTTCTGCAATGCCCCGCTTACACTAACGCGGTTAAATTGCAACATGTACTTTTGAAAGGAATGGTATGAGCAAGACATTTGGCTTCGGCGAAACGGTGCCCGGCTACGAAGTGCCGGTATTGAACGAGCGCGAGGTGCGGGCCGCCGCGGGCATCCTGTTCGTCTTCGCCTTGGTTTCGTTCATGAATTCCTGGCTGATGGGCAATTTCCGCCTGACGCGGATTTTCGTGATCGCCTTCCTGATCGACTTCACGATTCGCATCTTCATCAATCCAAGGTACTCCCCGAGCATGATCCTCGGCCGCATGGCGGTAAGGAAGCAAGTGCCGGAATGGTCCGGCGCGCCGCAGAAGCGCTTCGCCTGGGCGGTGGGCTGGGTGCTCGCGGTCACCATGTTCTACCTGATCGTGCTCAACAACGTGATCGGGCCGATCAACCTGATCGTCTGCGCGACCTGCCTGATCCTGATGTTTTTCGAGAGCGTCTTCGGCATCTGTCTTGCCTGCAAGATCTACAACGCTTTCTCGCACGAGCAGGCGCAGCATTGCCCCGGAGGCGTCTGCGAAGTCTTCACCCCGCACCCCAGTCAGAAAGTCGGCGCTGGCGGCACGGCGATCGTGGTGATGTTTATCGCCTTGATCGGTTTCGTCGGCCAGCGCTGGTTCCCCGCCGCCGAGGCCGTCATGCCGACCGCCGCGGTGCCCTCGACCGTGACGGCCGCAGGAGGCAAATGTACGCCGCCGGACTGGGCCGTGGCCATGGGCCATGCTGAAATGTGGAAGCTGCACAACAACTGCAAGTAAGGGAACGACAATGAACACACGCAGGAATTTCCTCGCGGCCATGGCCGCATCCACCCTGACGCTCGTCGCCGGCAGTGCGCTGGCCGCGCCACCCACGGTGGAGATAGTCGCCATGGCGCACCCGCCGGTGAAGATGGCTCTGGCGCCGCTGCGCAACTGGCTGGCGGCCCAGGGTGGCAAGCTCAAGGTCATCGAAGTCGACGTCGAAAGCGCAGCGGGCGAAAAGCGTCTCGCGGCGGTCGGACTCGACGGCCATATCCCGATCCTGATCCTGATCGACGGCCAGTACCGCCAGAAGCGCAAGGACGGCACCACGATGGAGTTCGTCAATTTCCCGGCGATCGAGGGGGCGCCGCCCGGCGTGCGTGGCAAGTGGACCACGGCGGACGTGCAGGCCGTGCTCACCGAGCGGATGAAATTATGAACCCCCACGCTCACATTCGTTCGCTGCCCCCCGAGGGGGCGCATGCCTCCCTTGGGGCGGCCCTACAGGAGGCATGGCCATGAGCCTGGTCCGCGCAGAAAGGCTCGAAAAGACCTACCGCGTCGGCGACATCGATGTGCCGGCCATCAAGGGTATCGACTTCGCCATCGAGCCGGGTTCCTTCGTCGCTTTCGTTGGCCCGTCCGGCAGCGGCAAGAGCACCTTGCTCAACATGATCGGCTGCCTCGACCATCCGACGAGCGGCACGCTCACCGTGCTCGACACCGACATCGCCACGCTGGATCGCCGCGCCGCCGCGCGCTTTCGTGGCGAGCACATCGGCTTCGTGTTTCAGGACTTCAACCTGATCCCCGTGCTCACCGTTTTCGAAAATATCGAGTATCCCCTGCGCATGGTGCAGAAATGGCCGGCGGAGAAGCGTCACGCCCAGGTGGCGCTGATGCTTGCCGCCGTCGGCATGGCCGACCAGGCGAACAAGCGGCCGGACCAGATTTCCGGCGGCCAGAAGCAGCGCGTCGCGGTGGCGCGGGCGCTGGTGAGCCAGCCCAAGCTGGTGCTGGCCGACGAACCGACTGCCAACCTCGATCACGACACGGCCTACCGCATCCTCGAACTGATGAAGAAAATGCGCGACGAATTCAAGACTACCTTCGTCTTTTCCACCCACGACCCGAAGATCATGGGCGAGGCCGAAACGACCTTTACGCTCGAGGACGGTCGCCTTGATTCGGACATCCAGCAGGAGGAACTCGGTCATGCTTGACGTACTCAATATTGCCAGCCGCAACCTCCTGCGCTACCGCCGGCGCAGCCTGCTGACGCTGCTGCTGATCGTCATCGGCATGGTCGCGGTGTTGCTGTTCATCGCCGTCGCCGGCTCCTTCAGATCGATGATGGTCGGCCAGATCACCGATTCGATCCTCGGCCACCTGCAGGTGCATCGCAAGGGCTACGTCGCCTCGATCGACAGCCTGCCGCTCAACCTCAACCTGAAGCCGCAGATGGTGGCGAAAGTCGAGGATGCGCTGAAGCAGAACCCCGCAGTGGAAACCTGGTCGCCGCGCGTCAAGTTCGGCGGCATGTTCAGCAACTTCGCCGAGACCACCAGCATCCGCGTCAATGGCATCGATCCGGCGCTCGAAGCCGCTACCGCGCCGCTTCTGTCGGGACGCATGACCGAGGGCGAGAAGGCCGGCCCATTGGTCGCCAGGGGCCAGATTGTCATCCCGCTCCTGTTGGCGCGCGGCATGAAGACCAAGGTCGGCGACACGGTCGTCGTCGTGGCGACCAACCGCGATGGCTCGGTCAACGGCAAAACCTTCGTCGTGCGCGGCATCCTGGAAAGCGCCACCGGCCCCGGTGGGCGTGATGGCTACATCCACATCGAGGATGCCCGCGAATTGCTGCGCATGCCGGAAGCCGAAGTCAGCGAGATCGCGGTGCGGCTCAAGGATTTCTCGCGCCTCAATCAGGCCGAAGCGCAACTCAAGCAGGCACTGGGCGGACTGACCAACAAGGAAGGCAAGCCGGTGCTTGACGTGCATACCTGGGCCGACCTCTCGCCCTTCTCCAGCCTGGCGAAGATGATCGACCTGATGACGCTGTTCATCAAGGTCGTGCTGGTTTCCATCGTGCTGGTCAGCGTGATGAACGTGATGATCATGGCGGTGTTCGAGCGCATCCGCGAGATCGGCACCATCGCCGCCATCGGCACCCCACCTTCGAGCATCCTCTCGCTGTTCCTCGCCGAGGGCCTGATGCTCGGCATCGTTGGCACCGTGGCTGGCACGCTGCTGAGCCTGGCAGCGATCCTCGGCATCAATCTCTGGCAGCCGACTTTCAACTTCGGCCAGCAGCAGAACCTGGTGATGGCGCCGACCATCGCCGCCGGCGACGTGCTGACCATCGCCGTGCTGGTCGTCGTCGTGGCCGTCATCGCCAGCCTGCAACCGGCATGGAAGGCCTCGCGCATGGACCCGATCAGCGCCCTGCGCCATGTTTGATTATTGGAACCCATGATGAAGAAAAACCTGACTGCCCTGCTGCTGTGCCTGCTTGCATTGCCCGCCATAGCCCTCGACGGCACCCAGATCCTGCAAAAGGTGGATCGCAACCTCGAACCCGAGGCCTACGAGATGCTGCGCAAGCTGATCAACGTCGAGCCGGACGGCAAGAGGAAAGAGTTCGTGCTGTATTCGGTGAAGAAGGGCCGCGACAAGATCGTCGCCCTGTTCCTCGCGCCGCAAAGCGACAAGGGCCGCGCCACACTGCGCCTGGGCGACAACATGTGGCTCTACATTCCTGAGGTCGGCAAGCCGATGCGCATTACCAGCCTGCAATCGGTGACCGGCGGCGTCTTCAACAATGCCGACATCCTGCGCATCGACTATGCCGCCGAATACAACGTCGAAGCGACAGCGGAAGAGAAGGATCAATACCTGCTGAGCCTCAAGGCCAAGACCAACGAAGTCGCCTACGACAAGCTGAAGATGTGGGTGGACAAGAAGGCGCTGCTGCCGGTCACCATCGAGTGCTACGCCGCCAGCGGCATGCTGATCAAGACCCTGCGTTTCAAGGACACCAAGGATTTCGGCGGCGGCATCAAGCGCCCTGCGACGCTGGAGACAGACAGTCCGCTGTACAAGGACTACAAGTCGGTCATGTTGTATTCACAGATCAAGAAGCGGAATTTCCCGGACGAAGTGTTCTCGCTCAACTACCTGCCGCGGGTCGAGGATTTACGCAAATGAGCTTGCATTGGCGCGCGCTGGCCTTGTGCGCGTGCCTGCTGACTGCCGCGGCGCAGGCGGAAGAATTCAGCTTCGATGCGACGGAGTTCGACAAGAAGCCCTTCGAGTTCGGCGGCTATGTCGAGTTCAAGCCGGATCGCTCCTGGCTCAATCGTGACGGCGCCTTCTACAAACTCAATTTCTACAATCGTGCGGGACAGGACACCCTCGACCGCAACAGCGGCACGCTCAAGCTCAACGGCAAATACACGCAGGGCATCGCCACCGTCAATCTGCGCGCGGACGCCGAAGTCCGCCGCGACGCACTGATCAGCGACCGCATCAACCGCTTCGACGAAGCCTACGTGTCGTTCAAGCCCGATCCCGGTTTCACCCTGGACATCGGCAAGCAGGCGCTGAAATGGGGCAAGGGTTATGCCTGGAGCCCGGTCGGCTTCGTCGAGCGGCCGAAGGATGCCAACGATGTCGAACTGGCACGCGAGGGCTACACCATGCTCGCTGCCGACTTCATCCGCAATTTCGACGGCGATCTCAAGACTGTTGCTTTTACGCCTGTCGTGCTGCCGGTCGGCTCGCAAACCAATCAGGATTTCGGCAAGCCGAATCACGTCAATGCTGCCGCCAAGCTCTACCTGCTCTACCTGGACACGGACATCGATTTTACCTGGCTCGGCGGCGGCAGCCGCACGCCGCGCATCGGTCTCGATTTCTCGCGCAACCTCTCCAGCACCCTGGAGATTCATGGCGAATGGGCGCGCATCCGCGATGTCGAGCAGCGCGTCGTCAGCCCGGCGGGGGCCACGACCACCCAGCGCAGCGATGCAGTCAGCGCTCTGCTCGGCCTGCGCTACCTGACCGAGCAGGACACGACATATATCCTCGAGTATTACCGCAACGGCACCGGGTTTTCGCAAAGCCAGACGCGGGATTTCTACACTCTGGTCGACAGCGGTCTTGCCCAGTTCAGGACCACGGGAAGTTCCGCCCTGCTGCAGAAAGCCCAGACCGCAAGCCAGAGCGGCTACGGCAAGCCCAACGCCGGCGAGCGCTATCTTTACCTGCGGGCGAGCCAGAAGGAGCCCTTCGACATCGTCTACTTCACGCCTTCGCTGACATTGATCGGCAACCTCGACGATCGCAGCTATTCGCTGACGCCCGAACTGCTCTATAACGGCGTCACCAATCTCGAGCTGCGTTTGCGCGCCACCTGGCTCAAGGGCGGCGCCGGAACAGAGTTTGGCGAGAAGCAGAACGCGCACAAACTGGAGCTGATGGCGCGCTTCTATTTCTGAGGCGTAGTTTTGCGGCCGCTGTCTCATGGGATACCGCTTCGCATAACTTTCGACTTACCAGGCTCAACTGACTGAGCTTTACATGTAGTGTCGTATGTGACACCATAACTCCCATGGTCGCCTACGAAAAACTCCTCACCCGGATGCGCAATAACCCGCGTGACTGGCGGATCGACGATCTGAAGTCGGTGGCCAATCGTCTCGGTATCGACTGGCGCAACGAGGGCGGAAGTCACCATGTGTTTTCCTATCCCGGCGTCGAGGAAGATGTCTGCGTCCCCGCGCACCGGCCCGTCAAGCCGGTGTATGTGCGTCAGTTTGTGGCCTTGGTAGATAAGGCAAAGGAGCTGCAATCATGAGTGAAATCACCATTCCCCACGTCGAAGCGCCTTATCCGTTCGAGGCATACGCGCATGTGGTCGAGCCGCTGACGGACGAAGACGGCGGCGGCTATCTGATCAGCTTTCCCGATCTTCCCGGCTGCATGTCCGACGGCGAAACCGAGGTGGAAGCCCTGGCTAATGCGCGCGATGCATTTTCCGCCTGGATGTCGGCGCGTGCTCACATCGGCAAGCCGATTCCGAAGCCTACCCGTCACGGTGAAACCGCCGAGCCGGTACGCCTGATGCAGCGTCTGCCGCGCAGCCTGCATGCCAGCCTGGTGGCGCGCGCCAAGGCCGAAGGCACCTCGATGAATACGCTGGTGACGATGTTGCTGGCCGAAGGCATCGGTCGGCGCAATCATCGCGCCTGACAGCGGGGCTGCGTACCGAGCAAGCCTTGCACCATGACTGGAGTCCGTTTGGTCGTTGGTAACGCACCCGACCCGCGCATGCCGCCCGCCATCTGGGCGCTCGGCTTCGTCAGCCTGTTGATGGATGTTTCGTCCGAACTCATCCACAGCCTGCTGCCGGTATTCATGTTCACCGCGCTCGGCATTTCCGCCTTCAGCATCGGCCTGATCGAGGGTGCGGCGGAAGCGACGGCGCTGATCGTCAAGGTTTTCTCCGGTGTGCTGTCCGACTGGTGGGGCAAGAGGAAGCCCTTGGCCTTGCTCGGCTACGGCCTGGGCGCGCTGTCCAAGCCGCTGTTCGCGCTGGCCGGCGGCACTGGGCTGGTGGTGGCCGCGCGCCTGATCGACCGCGTCGGCAAGGGTATCCGGGGAGCGCCGCGCGATGCGCTGGTGGCCGACATCACGCCACCGGAAATGCGTGGCGCGGCCTTCGGTCTGCGCCAGTCGCTCGACACCGTCGGCGCTTTCCTCGGGCCGCTGCTGGCCATGGGGCTGATGCTGTTGTGGGCGAACGACTTCCGCGCGGTGTTCTGGGTGGCGGTGATCCCCGCCTTTCTTTCCGTGGCGCTGCTGATCTTCGGCGTCCAGGAACCGGAACGCAAAGCCGAGGCGCAGCGCGTGAATCCGATCCGGCGCGAGAATCTGCGCCGGCTGTCGTCGGCTTACTGGTGGGTAGTCGGAATAGGCGCGGTATTTACGCTGGCGCGCTTCTCCGAAGCCTTCCTGGTGCTTCGCGCGGCGCAGGGCGGCTTGCCGCTGGCCTTTACGCCGCTGGTGCTGATCGCGATGAACGTGGTCTATGCCGCCAGTGCCTATCCGCTGGGCAAGCTGGCAGATTCGATGAGCCACGCCAAACTGCTGGCCTGGGGGCTGGTCGTGCTGATCGCCGCCGATGCGGCCCTGACTTACGGCAGTCAATGGAACTCGGTGTGGCTGGGTGTCATTTTGTGGGGGCTGCATCTGGGCATGACGCAAGGCCTGTTCGCGGCGATGATCGCCGATACCTCGCCGGCAGACCTGCGAGGCACGGCCTACGGTTTCTTCAACCTTGCCAGCGGCATCGCCATGCTGGTCGCCAGTGCATTGGCCGGGCTGCTCTGGGATCGTTTCGGTGCCGAATTTACCTTCGTCGCTGGAGGCAGCTTCGCTGCGGCAGCGCTGCTGGGCATCATCTGGCGCGGCGCGGGCCGACCGGCTTAGATGAGGGGTTCTTGCCGGACATGCAGGCGCTTGTTTCAGAGCGCAAATTTTCTTGCCTCACTACGCCATGGCTCGCCTCGGCAAACACCTGACTTGACAGTCAGCCGTTGCGGGCGCTAACTTCCGGCCTCAGTCAGCATCGACCCAAACCAATTGCAGGAGAAGAACCATGGCACCCCCCCCGCTGGCCTCGCGCGAGGCAGTACGCGAAGAACGTTTCAACGAGGTCTGGACCCACGAGTTGAATGATGCGTTTGCGGACATCGCGCGCTATTATGACCGTGCCAACGAAATCGCGGCGCTGGGCCTGTGGAGCACTTTTCTCAAGCGCTTCATGCGCTCGGTAGACATCAAGCCGAACCAGAAAGTGCTGGATGTCTGCGCCGGCACCAACGCCATTGGAATTGCCCTGCTCAAGCGCGAGCCGACGCTGGACGTGCATGCCATGGACCGCAGCGCCGAGATGCAGACGGTGGGGGCGCAGAACGCCGCCGCGCTGGGTTTCCAGATCAAGAGCACGATCGGCGACGTGCATAAGCTGCCCTTCCCCGACAACCATTTCGACGTCGTCACCCTGCAGTTCGCCTCGCGCCACCTGCGAGTGCGCGAGGTGTTCACCGAGATCCTGCGCGTGCTCAAGCCCGGCGGCCACTTCCACCATTCCGACATGCTGCGTCCGCGCAACGTGATCGTGAAGAACCTGTATTACACCTACCTCAAGGCCTGCCTGAATTTCACCAGCCTGATCGTCGGCAGCAGTCCCGCGGCGACCAAGTTCAAACAGTATTTCATCGACGCGCTGGACCTCTTCTACACCGCCGAAGAACTGTCGATCGTGCTGCGCGAGCTGGGCTATGTCGAGGTGACCGTGGATACCGTGTTCTCCGGCATGATCGGCTTCCACCGCGCGGTGAAGCCGACACCGAAGGCCTGACGACAAGCCGCTAGCGGTCGAAGGTGTTCAGCTTTCCGCCATCTCCAGCTTGCGCATTTTTTCCCAGAGGTTTTTGCGGCTGATGCCGAGCAGGGCGGCGGTGTCGGCGATGCGGCCGCCGCACTCGTTCAGCGCGCGCCGGATGTAGGCGCGCTCGCATTCCTGAAGGTGGTCGCTGAGCGGTTGGCGTAGCGCATCGCCTTCTGCTGTCGACGCCCCTCCGGCGCCGAACATGCTTTCCGCATTCAGCGATGGCGTCAGCGAGAGAACGCAGGCGCGTTCGAGGCAGTGTTGCAGTTCCCGCACATTGCCCGGCCATGGATAGCGTGTCAGCGCGCGTTCGGCCTCGGCAGTCAGGGTGCGGCGGGCCTCGCCCTTGGCTGCCCGCTCGTCGAGAAAGCCTGCTGCCAGCCAGAGAATATCTTCCTGTCGTTCGCGTAGCGGCGGCACTTCCAGGTGGATGACGTGGATGCGGTAATACAGATCCTCGCGGAAGGCGCCACGTTCCACCATGGCCTTGAGGTCGTGATGGGTGGCGCACATCAGCCGGATATCCACCTTGTGCGGCGTGGCGCCGCCGACGCGAACCACCATCCGGTCCTGAATCGCGCGCAGCAGTTTGACCTGCATCGAGGGCGGCATTTCGCCGATCTCGTCGAGGAACAATGAGCCCCCGTCAGCCTGTTCGAAGACACCTTGCCGCTCGCGGTCGGCGCCGGTGAAGGCGCCCTTCTCGTGGCCGAACAGTTCCGACTCGATGAGATTTTCCGGAATCGCGCCGCAGTTGACCGCGATGAAAGGGGTCTTGCCGTCCGGGTCTCCGGCACGGTGCAGCGCGCGCGCCACTTCTTCCTTGCCGGCGCCTGACTCACCCGAGATCAGCACCGCGCTGCGGCTGGCCGCCAGCCGTGGCAGCAGCCCCTCGATCTGCCGCATGCTGGTGGAAATGCCCAGCCGCGCGGTGGTGTTCGCGGCCGGTTGCTGGTGCTCGCACAAGCTGCGAATCTTGCCGATCAGTTCGCCGACATTGAAGGGTTTGGTAACGTAGTCGTGGGCGCCCAGCTTGAGCAGGCGCACCGCCTGGTCGATGGCGCCATAGCCGGTGATGAAAATGAACGGTGCCAGCGCCTGGCCGTTGCCCAGCAAATCGCAGAACAGTTGCTCGCCGCTGATGTCCGGCAGGTTGATATCGCTCACCACCACGCTGTAGCGGCGCTGGCCAAGGCCGCGCCGGGCCGACTTGCCATCGCGATACCAGTCGCAGGCGAAACCCTCGAAATCGAGTCGCTCGGAAAGCGCCTCGCCAATGATGGGGTCGTCCTCGATCAGGCCGATGCGATGTTGCATATGTTTTCTCCAAGCGGCAGGTTGACCACGAACTCGACCTGGCCGTCGGTATTCCGGGCGGCAATGCGACCGCCCAGCTGAGTCACGATCTGGTAAGTCACCCAGAGTCCGAGGCCGTGCCCGCCAGCGCGTGTCGAAGCGAAAGGTTCAAACAGATGGGCCAGTTGTTCGTCGCCGAGCAGGGCGCCGTCGTTGCGCACCACGATCGACAGGCAGGCGTCCGAACTGTCCTTGCGGCCCAGCCACAGGCTGACGTGGCCGCCTTCGGCCGCCGCCTGCACCGCGTTGAGCAGCAGGTTGATCAGAATCTGGCGCACCAGGCTGGCCGGCGCCGGCAATTCCGCCGGCATGGCTGCCGACCACTCGAGCTGGATGTGGCGCTTGCTGACCTGAGGCTGGATCAGGGTATGAATATCGTCCAGGTCGTGCTGATTCAGAGGCCGCGCCTGCACCTTTGTTTGCACCAGCAGCGCGGCAACCGTATCGCGAATTTGCGTCAGGCCGCGATCGATCAGCTCCAGGTTGCGCAACACGCGCGGATCGAGATCGCGCCGCAGCTTGAGCGTGTCGACCACCGTGATCAGCCCGGCCAGCGGGTTGTTGATTTCGTGGGCGATACCGGCGGTGAGCTGGCCGATCGCCGCCAGGCGTTCCGACTTGACCATTTCATTTTCCAGGGCGGCCTTGTCGCGCAGTGCCAGCACCATGCGGTCGTAGGCATGGAACAACTGGCCGAGTTCATCGTCATAGGGATACAGGTCGGGCGGCAGCGGTTGCGGCACCGTTTCCGGCATCGTGCCCATGCGTTGCGCCAGATCGACCAGCGGCGCCGCCATGCGGCCGCCCCAGTACCAGTTGATGGGGATCAGCACCGCCAGAACCAGCAGGCCCAGCCCGAGGCCCTGCCAGAGAGTGTCGATGAACCACGGATGAAACACCGACTTGGCATAGCGCAGGACCAGGTGTCCCAGTTGCGCGTCGTTGTCGGTGATCGGCAGTGCGACGTAGAGATAACCTGAGTTGTCCGGCTCCAGCAGCAGCGGCCATTTCGTGCCGGCGGGGGCGCCCACGGGGGTGCCCAGCTGAGCGCCCAACTGCTCGCTCAATTGCCGCCAGTCGGCGCCCAGTGCCGCGGCTGCGGCCAGCATCGGCAGCGTATCGGGATCGCTGGAGACAAAGACCTTGTGGTCCCGCGTCAGCACCACCACGGCGTCGACCTGGACCGGCGTTTTTGCGGTCTCTCCGCGAATGGGCGAGCGCACGATCTCGAAGGCGCGCCAGACATCGTCGTGCAGCAGCGTCGGCGCCACCGTGTTGGCCAGCGTATGGCCGAGATTCTCGGCGCTGATTACCACGGCGTTCTTCATGTCCTCGTAGGCGCGTGTCATCAGCGCGGCGCCGACGACGAAGATCGAAAAGCTGATCAGAAACGAGGTCCACAGCGGGATCTTGTGGCGGAATGAGAGGTTGAACAGCCAGCGCATCAGGCTTCGCCGAAAGCCCGCATCATCTGCGCCACACCGTCATACAGCTTTGGGCTGCCGGCGGTAAATCCGTCCAGTTGCAGGCGGGTGAGCAGGCTGCGTCCGGCTTCGGTCTTGTCGGTATCGAGCAGGTGAGCCTGCATGGTTTGAAAGTCGGCACTGGAGACCGAGCGATGGCTGACAAAGGGCGGAAAGCCATACTCCGGCGAGCGCCAGACGATGCGGGTGCGCGCCGCCAGCGCCGGCTCGACATGGACCAGCGTGTCGCGGATATAGCTGTCCACGGCGCCGCCCTGCGCCAATCCGCTGGCAACCGCTTCCACCACCTTGCGGTGCGACCAGGTGAAAAAGGTTTTGCGGAAGAAAGTCGCGGGGTCCCGTCCCAGTTGGCGAATTTCATAACGCGGCGACAGGTAGCCGGTGTTCGAATAGGGGTCGGCATAGGCGAACACACTGCCGGCCAGATCGGCGATCGAACTGACTTGCGTGTTGTCCTTGCGCACGATCAGGTAGGAGCGGTAGTAAGGCCGCCCCCGATACAGCGGCACCGCGAGCAGGCGCACCTCCTGTTTGAGATGCAGATAGGGGTAGTCGCAGATCCAGGCGAATTCGAGTTTCTCCAGCCGCAACAGATCCATGGTTTCGCGGTAGCTGTCGCGCTGGACAAATTCCACGGGGCGTTGCAGTGACGTCGCCATGAACTCGCGCCATTCGCCGAGCAGGTTGTGCTGGTCGTGCAGAAAGGCCGGGGTCATGCCGACGCGGATCTTTCCTCCGGCCGCCTGCGACTTGCGCGTCAGGCCGATCAGGCCAGCGGCGGCAAGGCATCCGCTGTCGATCAGCCAACGACGGCGGTTACGGTTCGGTAACGAGTTTGGAATGTCCTGAGACATGGAGCCTCCGTCGGTTACGGTGTGGTAACCATACTAACCCGGTTTTCACGGCTTGTTGCCAAGGCGCTGGCGATAGTTGCCTGCAATACCCTGAAACCACGATGTTTTGTTCCGATGGCATGGTTCTCGCAACTTGTACTGGCAAGCAAGAAACTCAGGCACACATCGTGAATCGTCCATCCCACTCCCGCAGCACAAGCCTTCGTCTGCTGACCACGCTGGAAGCCTTGCCGGATGGGGTGCCGTACAGCAGGCGCCGACTCTGGTCGGCAGCGGATGGCGACCGGCCCGGTGGGGGAGCAGTGGCGATGGTCCCGGGTTCGGGTTACCGCAAGGTAACGCTTTGCATTCGACAGCGGCGCCGCATTTGGCGACGTGAAATGGTCCGGCACACGCAGCAACAAGTCACGAATCGATACAGGAGGCAATCATGAGATTGACAAGACGAGAATTCATCAGGGCATCGGTCGCAACCGCGGCATGGACCCTCGGCGGCAGTGCGTTGGCAGCCGAGCAGGCCAGGCACAAGCCCATGCCGTTCAAGAATGCGCTGATCCCGCGCAAGGCCCGGCCCAGCATTCCGGCCAAGGGCGAGTGGGTGGCCAGCACCTGCCAGGGCTGCACCCAGTGGTGTGCACTTCAGTTGTACGTGACTGGGGGCCGCATGACCCGCGTGCGCGGCAACCAGAACTCCAAGAGCAACCACGGTTATTGCTGTCCGCGCGGCCATCTGATCCCGCAGATGACCTACGACCCGGATCGCGTCAAGGTGCCGCTGAAGCGCACCAATCCGCTCAAGGGCCGCGGTGTCGATCCGAAGTTCGTGCCGATCTCCTGGGACGAAGCAATGAACATCGTTGCCGACAAGATGCTCGAACTGCGCACCGCGGGCGAGCCCGAAAAGCTGCTCTACATGCGCGGCCGTTACTCGCCGACCTCGACCGAACTGCTCTACGGCACCCTGCCCAAGATCTTCGGCACCAGCAACTACTTCTCGCACAGTGCGCTGTGCGCCGAGGCCGAGAAGATGGGCCCGGGCCTGACACAAGGCTTCTTCGGCTATCGCGACTACGACCTCGAAAACACCAATTGCCTGGTCGTATGGGGCGCTGACCCGCTGGCCTCGAATCGCCAGGTGCCGAATACCATCCATCGCTTCCATGAGATCGTCGCCCGCGGCACCGTGATCGCGGTCGATCCGCGCCTCTCGAATGCCGCGGCCAAGGCCCACGAATGGCTGCCGCCCCTGCCTGGCACCGACGGCGCGCTGGCCGGCGCCATCGCCCACGTGCTGCTGACCGAAGGTCTCTGGAGCCGTGAATTTGTCGGCGACTTCAAGGACGGCAAAAACCTCTTCGTGGCCGGCGCAACGGTCGCCGAAGATGCCTTCGTCGAGAAGGAAACCTCGGGCTTGGTCAAGTGGTGGAACCTGGAACTCAAGGACCGCACGCCGGCCTTTGGCGAGAAGGAATCCGGCATCCCTGCAGCACAGATCCTGCGCGTTGCCCGTGCCATGGGCAAGGCCGCACCCAAGTGCGCCGTCTGGATGGGCCCCGGCGTTGCGATGTGGCCGCGTGGCACCTACGCCGCGATGGCGGTGCATGCGCTGAACGGCCTGCTCGGCTCGATCGATGCCGAAGGCGGTGTATGGGAAGGTGGCAGCGGTCCCCCGCTGGGCAAGTTCCCCAGCACTGAAAAGTTCATCGATGAAGTGGCCAAGAAAGGCTACAAGAACCATGTGACCAGCTCCCGCGGCCACAAGGACATGCCGGGCCTGCAAGTCGCACCGATCAACGACGTGCCCAACTTCCTGATGAAGAATCCGGATGCGATCAAGATGGTGATCTCGTCGTGGAGCAACTTCAACCACTCGGCGACCGGTGCCGACCGCTGGAACAAGGTGATGGCCAAGATCCCCTTCTTCGTGCACATGGTCACCAACCCGTCGGAAATGAGCCAGTTCGCCGACATCGTGCTGCCCTCGACCCACAACTCCTCCGAGGGCTGGTCGATTGTCACCAACATGTCCAACGGCTATGCCTACGCCTCGATCCAGCAGAACCCGATCAAGCGTGTCTTCGAGGGCAAGCAGGAAGAAACCGAAGTGATGTGGCTGCTGGGGCAGAAGCTGAAGGCCAAGGGCTTCCCCAACCTGGCCGACTACTACGACACGATCAAGGATCCCGAGACCGGCAAGTCGGCGACCAATGAACTCGAATTCAGCGAGTTCGCCGCGAAAGTCACCAGCGCGCCGATCTGGATGGCCAAGGAGCCGCTCAAGGGCGACGCCCCGATCAACGGCTGGGCCGAGTTCAAGGCCAGGGGCATGTTCAGCGGTCCGCGCTACACGATCAAGAAAAACTGGGGCGGCAAGTTCAAGACCGAGACCAAGAAGTTCGAGTTCTACAGCGCAACGCTGAAGAAGATGTTGACCGCGCATGCCGTCAAGCACACGACCACCACCGACGACATCCTCACTGTCAGTGGCTATACCGCGCGTGGCGACCTCGCCTTCGTGCCGCACTATGAGGTGCCCAAGCGCCACGGCAGTTTCGAGGAATACCCCTTCACCTTCATCGACTACAAGTCGCGCCTGAACCGCGAAGGCCGCTCGCAGAACCTGCCCTGGTACCAGGAGTTCAAGAAGGTCGATCCGGGCGATGTGTCCTGGAACGATGTGCTCAAGATGAATCCGGCGGACGGCGTCAAGCTGGGGCTGAAGACCGGCGACATGGTGATGGTCGCGTCGGTGGCGGGTTCCATCACCGTCGAACTCAAGCTGTGGGAGGGTGTGCGTCCCGGCACCGTGGCCAAGTGCTACGGCCAGGGCCACTGGGCCTACGGCCGGGTGGCCTCGAAGGATTACGCCAAGGCAGTGCCTTTAGGCGGCAACAACAACGAGATCCTGGTCGATGACTACGACCGCCTGAGCGGCGCCACGGCGCGCAACGGCGGCTTCACCGGCGTGCGGATCACCAAGGCCTGAGCGCCGTCGATAAGGAGAATATGATGAAACTGGGAATGGTTATCGATCTGGCACGCTGCGTCGGCTGTGGAGCTTGCGCCTTTGCCTGCAAAACCGAAAACAACACGCGCAACCGCGCCAACGGCCAAAGCCACAACTGGGCCGACTTCCTCATGCACAGCGAGGGCACTTTCCCCAACACCAAGCACTTCGTGATACCGGTGCTGTGCAACCACTGCGACGAGCCGCCCTGCATCAAGATCTGCCCGGGCAATCCGGAAAAGGCCGGTCCCGGAAAGCCCTACAAGGCGCTGTTCAAGACGGCAGAAGGCATCACCTTGCACAATCCGGAACTGTGCGTCGGTTGCGGCGACTGCCAGACCAAAAAAGGTTGTCCTTACAGCCACGAGAAGCTCGACGCAAAGAGCCTCGCCGGCGAGACTTACAGCGTGATCAGCCTCAACGCCGCACAGGACGAACCGCAACCCTTCTGGGCGGACAAGACCTCGGCGATTCCGGGCTGTACGTCGTCGGGCGCGGAAGTGTCGGCCAGGGCCGGCGCCCGGCTTCCGGCGATGAACGACTGGCAGGGCGGCGAACTGAAGGCGATCCGTTCGGACGACGTGATCGAGAAGTGCACCTTCTGCTACCACCGCGTGTCGAACGGGCTGCAACCGGCCTGCGTCGAAGTCTGTCCGTCCCAGGCCCGCATCTTCGGCGATCAGCAGGATCCGAACAGCAAGATCTCGCAGATCCTGAAAAAGGAAAAGTCCTTCCGCCTGCAGGAAGACAAGGGGACCAAGCCCAATGTGCACTACGTCGGCAAGTACAGTCCCCGTGCGTGAAATAGAATCGGGGGCCGTTTCAGGAGTTGTAATGACCGACCATGTCAACGGAAAAGCCGGCGCGCGCGAGGATTTGTGCCGCTTCCTTGCCGCCTGCTATTACGAACCCAGCACGGATTTCAGCGAAGAACACTTGTTCGACTCCATGCTGGCCGCGGCGAACGCCATCGATCCGGAACTCGCCGAATCTGCCCGCAAGCTGGGCGCGGCGTTTGTGGCACAGGACGTGGAGACCCTGCTGGTTGACCACACCGCGCTGTTCATCGGTCCCTCGCAACCCAGGGCCATGCCCTATGCCTCGTTCTGGCTGACCGACGACCAGTCGATGAGACACGAGGCGACGTTGGCGGTGCTCGACTTCTACGAGCAGGGCGGCTTCGATGTCAGAGAGGACCTGCACGAATTGCCCGACCATATTGCGGTGGAACTGGAGTTTCTGTACCTGCTGATCTTCGCCCGGAACCAGGCGCAACTCAGCGGCAACATGGACGATCTGGCGGCCGCCAACGCGCTGCACCGCCGCTTCGTGGTCGAACATCTGAATGCGTGGCTTGGCGATTTCGCCAATGCCGTCAAGGCGGGTAGCGGGACCGCGTTCTATCGGGAACTGGCCGGCTTAACCGAGCGCTTCGTGCGCATCGAGGCGGATTTGGTGCCCCTGCATTGAGGTTTCCGCGGGCCATGCCGGCACCTTTTTCGGATCGGCAATGTCCGGCCCGCCTGCATCCGTGCGGTGCTGTAGGAATTCTCCGATTGACACATGGCCACCGTGGAGGCTAACGTGCGCGAGCCATTGTCGAGCGAGTGCGGCAATGCAGGCCAAGGTCTATTGCGATTCCGCCGATTTGCGGAGCGCAGGCCGGAAAGCAAGGATTTCGTGAAACAAGCAGTGCGCAGGAAATCATTTCAACTTCTTATTGGAGCCGAATCATGAAAGCCAAAATTACCCTTTTGCTCACCGGATCACTGTTTTTCGCCCTGGCCGGACTGACCCCGGTGCATGCGGCGGTCGACGAAGACGCGGCCCAGGCGCTCGGCAAGAAGAACGACTGCTTCAAGTGCCATGCAGTAGACAAGACCAAGAAGGGCCCCTCCTACAAGAAGATCGCCGCCAAGTACAAGGAAAAGAAATTGGGCGAGAAGGAGGCCATCAAGCAAATGACCGAAGGCAAGAAGGTCAAGCTCGAGGATGGTAGTGAAGAAGATCACAAGATCATCGACACCAAGGACCCGAAAGAGCTGAGCAACCTGGCTCAGTGGATTCTGTCGCGCTAATTTGCTACCACTCCCTGCCGGGGCCTGTTCAGCAGGCTCCGGCAGGGTTGCGTTTCAAGCCGGCATTTGTGCAGGAATCTGCCGCCGGGCGTGCCTAGTGAGCACCTGAAAATCACGAGCCATCGGAAAATATAAATCATGCGTACCAACAAGTTCGTAGCGTGGGTTGTGGCAGCGGCGGTCTATGCAACCGCAAGTCTGGCCATTGGGTCAGTTGCAGCGGCGACCACCAAGGACGCCGCACCGGCAGTTGCGCACAAACTCGATAACGCAACTTGTCAGACCTGCCACGATGGCAACAAGGGCAAGCTGGAGGTGCCGGGCGCCGCCGATGGCGGGAAGCGCGCGCTGCAGACTGTCAAGCAGGACAAGTACGCCAAGAGCGTGCACGCCAAGATGGAGTGTGTCGGCTGCCACAAGGAAATCATCGACAGCGTGACGCCGCACCAGAAGGTCGCCGGCGCGTCGAAAGTCGAGTGCGCGCAGTGCCACCTCGACTTGTGGGAAGCCGCGAAGAAGGACAACAAGACTGCGGAGAAGCCTCGGCTGGGCATCGTCGCGGAAAACGTGGCGGCCTATAAAAAGTCCTTCCATGCCCGGGACAACAAGGACGACCCGACCAAGAAGAACGCCACCTGCAGCGATTGCCACAACGTGCATACCTTCGACGTGCCGCCGCGCGGCACGCCTGAGCGCAAGGAATGGCACCTTACCGTGCCCGACATCTGCGGCAAGTGTCATGAGGATCACCTCGAGGATTGGACCGGGTCGGTCCATGGCAAGGAAGTTAAAGAGAAGCACAACCTGAAATCGGCGGTCTGTTCCGATTGCCATACCACCCATGACATCGTCGGCAGTTCCTCCGACAAGGCCAAGCTGTCGATCACCGCCAGTTGCGGCGAATGTCACAAGGATGCCTACGAGTCCTACAAGGCTTCCTATCACGGCCAGGTGAACAGGCTGGGCTATGCCTATACCGCCAAGTGCGCGGACTGCCACGGCAGCCATGCCATCGAGCCTTCGAAAGATCCGAAATCGAAGCTGCATCCGAAGAATCGTCTGAAGACATGCCAGAAGTGCCACAGCGGCAAGGAGGACAAACCGCCGCTGGCGACCGCCGGCTTCCTCAGCTTCAGCCCGCACGGCAATAGCCACGACTTTGCCAAGTATCCGGAAATATGGCTCACCACCAAGGCCATGATCGCCCTGCTGGTCGGCGTATTCGCCTTCTTCTGGTTGCATTCCGGCATGTGGTGGTATCGCGAGTATGCGGATCGCAAGCAAGGCAAGAACGTGCCGCACGTGATGACCGACAAGTTGCCGCCGGAGTTCGCCAACAGGCATGTCAAGCGCTTCGGTCCGATGTGGCGCATTGCCCACCTGCTGTTCGCCTTGAGCGTGATGATGCTGGTGCTGACCGGGATGGCGGCATTCACACCCGAGACCAGCTGGGCCAAGACGGTGATGGCGACCTTCGGCACGCCGAAGATCGCCGGACAGG
>JAPLQY010000106.1 GCA_026399475.1 Rhodocyclales bacterium | reverse complement strand
TTCGCTTCCCGTCCTGGTTCGATTTCTATTTCACCCCGCCTCTAGAATCACTGGAACGCATTCGCCAACTCAAGAGCGTGCAGGACAGCGCCATACCCCATGAACCGGGCATGGACCCCTTCGAGCACTTCCAAAAGACTGTCGACGACATATGGGTCCACGCACGCGAGGTAGCAGCAATACATACGGAAGTCGTCGCCCATGATGAGCCTATCACCCTCAACATTGAGGACGCAGAGGCTCGGCAGATTCTTGAAGAGTTGGCCGTCTATAAGGCCGTCGTTGCCATAATTCGTGCTTACTGTTTCTACGGCCAGGGAATGCATTCACTGATCGCTGCGGGCCAAGGAGGAAACGATAGAGGCTATGTCCTAGCGGTTTCCATCGATCCGGCCGTGCAGTGGCATCCAGCCGTAATTGAACGCGTTTCACGTGACGCTATTGCCGGACGAACTGACTTCGCCGGCAAGCTGCGGAAGGCTGCCGAATTCGGCCCGTCGCCGCGCATCGACAAGGATTTGCACCAGCTCCGATACATGCTCGGCCTCTTCGAGGAGATCGGAATACTCAAGGAACTCTCCGACGCGGAGCGATTTGAGCTTTTTTGTCATGAGCTCGGCCTCTATCCCGACACCGGCGAGAACCCTAAAGCCGCACTTTGCACCTTCATCAAGCGCTGGCGCCGGTCCCGCGTTCATTGAACATCAACCTGCGGTTTCATGTTTAAGACAACCGCCTAAACGGTATATTTAATACGACTCCATCGCGGGCCACTTCGGCCTGCTCATACGATGGAGGCACACCATGAACAGGCAGCAGCTTCCGGCGGGAGAATTCCGACCGGACAGGAATCAGGGCGAGCGAGCGGCCCCGCCCGCCCGAGGCGCGGAGCGCCCGGCCGGACGGGGCGGCGCAGCCGCCCCTAGACTTGACAAAAGGACATATCTCGACGAACCCGAGGCCCGATATTCGGTCACCCTTCGAGACTACGGCGGGGGCCTGTGCGAAATCGGCTGGTCGTTTGTTCCTCTCCGTCCGCCTTTCAAATCAGCGGGTCGCGGAATATCGGATCAGCGCGAACTCAACGAAATGCGCGCCGGTCGCCGGGCGCGCTCTCGCCTGCGCCAGCTCATACTTTCCGCCAATGCCGATCACCTGCTTACCCTGACCTATCGGGAGAACGTCACCGACTTCAAGCAGTCCTGCAAGGACTTGAGCCGCTTCATTCGTGCTGTCAGGACGCATTTGCCCAGCTGGGTGTTTGTCGCCGTTCCCGAGAAACAGAAGCGTGGGGCTTGGCACTGGCATCTGGCCGTGGTGGGTCGGCAGGACGTGGTTTTGCTGCGCAAGCTCTGGCTTCGCGTCATCGGCGACGGCAACATCGATGTTAAGCCACCCAAGCGCGGAGCGAATCGCCGTCTATCCATCGTCAAGTACCTGGGCAAGTACCTCGCCAAGGGCTTCGAGGAAGGCCACCGGGAACTCAACGGCCATCGCTATCGCGCCTCCCACGGCATCCAAATCCCTGGCGAATCCATCGCCGTTCCCGAGCATCTGCGCGGAACGGTTTCTGCCTACCTGATCGACCAGCTACGCCAGCGAGCCGGTTCCGTGGGCTTCATCTGGGTCGATCCCCTTTACGGCGCGGGCTGGGCCTGCTCCTGGGGATAAGTCGTGGAAACGCTGACCCTGCAAGAAGCCGCCGACTTCCTCAAGATTCATCCGGTCACGCTGCTGGACAAGGCCAACGCCGGCATCGTGCCGGGGGCCAAGATCGGCAAGCGCTGGGTGTTCGTGAGGATTGACCTGGTCGAGTACATCCGGTCACAATACCCACGGCGAGCGTTGCAGGGTGAGCATGAAAGGAACATCACATGTCACTCTTCAAACGCAAGGACTCCCCAAATTGGTGGGTCAAACTCACGCCACGCAGCGGACCGCCGATACAGCGAAGCACTGGGACTCCCAACAAGCAACATGCCGCGGAGTACCACGACAAGCTAAAGGCAGCGCTGTGGGATCAGGAGCGGCTGGGCATTAAGCCGAGTCGTACTTGGCGTGAGGGGGTTGTTCGCTGGCTGGAAGAGACTTCAGAGAAGGCGACGCACAAGGAGGACAAAAAGAAGCTGATCTGGCTTCATGTCCATCTGGGCGATCTGAACCTCGATCAGATCACGCTCGACGTGATTGACCGAATCCGATCGGCGAAGCTCAAGGAAGCCTCCAAGGGCACGACCAACCGGTATTTGGCGCTGGTTCGGGCCATTCTGCTTCGGGCACGTGACGAATGGGAATGGGTCGATAAGGTGCCGAAGATCAGGCTCTTTAAGGAAACGACAAGCCGCGAAAGGTCGCTCACGCATGAGCAGGCGAAGTGCTTGCTCGACGAGCTGCCGGAGCATCAGCGCGAATTGGTGCTGTTCTCTCTGGCAACTGGACTACGGCAAAGCAACGTCCTCTGGTTGGAGTGGGGGCAGGTGAATCTGGAACTTCGGCATGCCTGGGTAAAGGGCACGCAATCGAAGAATCGCCGCCCGATCTCTGTGCCGTTGAACGATGTGGCGCTGGCCGTCCTCATGCGACAGTCAGGAAGGCACCCTGAGCGGGTTTTTACGTTCCGGGGCAGGCCCATCAACTCGGTCAATACGAAAGCCTGGCATGCGGCCCTCAAACGGGCAGGCATCGAGGATTTCCGCTGGCATGACTTGAGGCATACCTGGGCGACTTGGCAACGACAGGCGGGCACACCGACTCATGAGCTGCAACGATTGGGTGGGTGGCGTACCGGGGCGATGGTGGAGCGATATGCCCATCTTGCGCCGGAAAGCCTGGCAGTCGCGGCTTCACGGTTGGATTCCGTTCTCGCTGGCTACGATTTGGCTACGCCGGGCTCCAAAGTGGAAAGGCCCCCATCGCTGGAGGCCTTGGTATGACTGGTGGTGATGAGTGGACTTGAACCACCGACCCCCGGATTATGAATCCGATGCTCTAACCGACTGAGCTACATCACCGTGCAAAGGGGCGGAATTATCCTCGTCGCACGCTTGCCTTGTCAAGGCTGGCCCGGGTAAGCGACAATCCGCCCATGGACTTCGATGCGGTTATTGTGGGTGGTGGCTTGGCGGGCTTGGCCCTGGCAGCGGCTTTGCGCCGTTCGACCTTGTCTGTGGCCTTGCTCGAAGGGACGGCCCCTACCTTCCCGCAAGGCTGGGATTCGCGGGTTTACGCGATCAGCCCGGCCAACGCGCGCTTCCTCGATGCCGTCGGCGCCTGGCGCCATCTGGATGTGGCGCGCATGGAAGCCGTGCGGACCATGGAGATTCACGGCGATGCCGGTGGACGGCTGGATTTCAACGCCTATGGCAGCGGAGTGTCGGAACTGGCCTGGATCCTCGAATCCTCGCTGATGCAGCGCGAATTGTGGGAGACGGTCAAGCGGCAGGGCAACCTGAGGCTGCTCTGTCCGGCACGCCCGCAAGCATTGGCCATCGGGCCCGATGCCGCGCAATTGACCCTCGACGATGGCCGCAGCCTTTCGGCACGGCTGATCGTCGCGGCGGATGGCGCCGAGTCCTGGACCCGCTCCGCGGCAGGCATCACCGTGCGCTTCGACCCCTATGACCAGCTTGGAGTGGTCGCCAACTTCGCCGTCGAGCAGCCTCATCGCGGCACGGCGTTTCAGTGGTTCCGCCGCGACGGCGTCCTCGCCTGGCTGCCGTTGCCGGGCAATCGAATGTCGATGGTCTGGTCCACCGGGGAGGATCATGGGCGCGAGCTGCTGGCGCTCGATCCTGCAGCGCTATGTGCCCGCGTGGCCGAGGCAGGCGGGCACCGACTGGGCGCGCTGGAACTGATTACGCCGCCCGCCGGCTTTCCGTTGCGTCTGATGCGCGCGCCGCAGACGGTGGCACCGCGACTGGCCCTGATCGGCGATGCCGCACATACCATCCATCCGCTTTCCGGCCACGGCATCAATCTGGGTTTTCAGGACGCGCAGGTCCTGTCGGCCATACTTTGCGAGAAGCCCGGCCACGTCGATTGCGGCGATTTGGGACTATTGCGTGGCTACGAACGGGCACGCAAGGAAGAAGTGGTGACTTTGCAGACGGTGACTGATAGTCTGCACGACCTTTTCCGGCCCACTGAGGGCCCCCTGGCCGGTCTGCGCAACTTCGGATTGAACCTCACCAACGCTTTGCCGGTCGTAAAGAGCTTGCTGGTCCGCTACGCGCTCGCGTCCTGAATCACGGGCGTCCTGAATTTCCCTGGAGAACTCATGAAACTACCCCTGCTTGCCGCCGCTCTGGCCTGTTTGTCCCTCACCGCCGTTGCCGACGAGGCCGATGTCAAGAAAGCCGTCGAGGCCAAGTTGGGCAAGGTCGAAAAGATCGCCAGGGCACCCATGGCCGGTATCTGGGAAGTTACGGTGGATGGCCAGATTTTCTACGCCGACGACAAGGCCACTTACCTGATCTTCGGCAATCTGCTGGAAATGAAGACGGGCAAGAATCTGACGGCGGAGCGCCAGTTCAACTCCCTGCCGCTCGACTTGGCGATGAAGCAGGTGCGCGGTACCGGAAAGAACATCATGGTGACCTTCGAAGACCCGAACTGCGGCTATTGCAAGAAACTGGCGAAGGATATCCAGACGTTGAAGGACGTAACCGTCTACACCTTCCTCTATCCGGTGCTGGGCGATGATTCCTACGAGAAATCAAAGGCAATCTGGTGCGCGCCGGATAAGTCCAAAGCCTGGACCGACTGGATGACATCCGGCAAGGCGCCGCCTGCCGTACCCGCCAAGTGCGATATCAGCGGCCTCGACAAGTCGGCGCAGCTTGGCCGCAAACTGCGCATCAACGGCACGCCTGCGATCTTCTTTGCCGGAGGCGAACGCGTCGGCGGCTATATTCCGGCGACCGAAATCGAGAAGCGCTTCAGCGGCACGGGCGGCTGAGAACCCTCTCCGGCCACCACCTTATTCGGCGGCCACACAGCAAACGCCGACAGGCGACTCAGTCGCCACGGGGGCCGTGGTTTCGCGAACAGTATTGAGGAACCGGGCCATCCTTCCGTGCCTGGTCCTCTGCTGCGTTGCGACAATTTTTTACTCCGCACATCAATTGCTTTTATCTCCTGCCTATCACATACTTCCATCCGTTGCAACGATGGAAATCAATAACGGAGGAGTAAATAAATGCAAGTCACACGGCGGCAGTTCTTCAAGGTCTGCAGCGCCGGTCTGAGCGGGTCTTCCATCGCACTGATGGGATTCTCACCCACATCGGCCCTGGCGGAGGTGCGCAGCTACAAGCTCGCCCGCGCCACGGAAACCCGCAACATGTGTCCCTACTGCTCGGTGAGCTGCGGGGTCC
>JAPLQY010000035.1 GCA_026399475.1 Rhodocyclales bacterium | reverse complement strand
TCAAGGGTCGCGTCACCCAGATTCGTGCCCAGATCGAGGAAGCCACCAGCGACTACGACAAGGAAAAGCTGCAGGAGCGTGTGGCCAAGCTGGCCGGCGGTGTTGCGCTGATCAAGGTCGGTGCCGCGACCGAAATGGAAATGAAGGAAAAGAAGGCCCGCGTCGAAGATGCGCTGCACGCCACGCGTGCCGCCGTTGAAGAAGGCATCGTGGCCGGCGGTGGCGTGGCTCTGCTGCGCGCCCGCGCTGCGATCAAGCTGAAGGGTGACAACCACGAACAGGACGCCGGCATCAAGATCGTGCTGCGCGCCCTCGAGCAGCCGCTGCGCGAAATCGCCGCGAATGCCGGCGACGAGCCGAGCGTGGTGATCAACAAGGTGCTGGAAGGCAAGGGCAACTTCGGCTACAACGCCGCGACCGGCGAGTACGGCGACATGGTGGCAATGGGCGTGCTGGACCCGACCAAGGTGACCCGCACGGCACTGCAGAACGCCGCTTCGGTGGCCGGCCTGATGCTGACTACCGATTGCATGGTGGCAGAACTGGTCGAAGACAAGCCGGCCGGCGGTGGCGGCATGGGCATGGGCGGCATGGGTGGCATGGGTGGCATGGGCGGCATGGATATGTAACAGGCGCAGCCTGTTTCATATCCAGTGGAAGGAACAGGAGGAAACCCAGGTTTCCTCCCGTTACCCGCCTTCCTGCTGGAGCGCTGCAAGGAAAAGCCCGGCCATTACGGCCGGGCTTTTTTTCGGGCTTCACTTGCCAATGCCCGCCGTGGCGCCGGACACGCTATCATTTCGCCGGCAGCCTTCACAAGGAGGATATCGATGGGCGGCGATGGCATCTATCGCAAGACCGAAAAGGGACGAACCGAGATTGCGACCCGCGCCAACAAGCTCGGCATGCGCGAGCGGACTTTGCTGATCATGGTGGACGACAAGACCACCCGCAGCGATCTGCTGTCCCGAAGCGCGCATCCGGCTTCCGGCGACATTCTCGACTCCCTGCTCGCCCAGGGCTTTATCGAAACCGATATGGGAACCATGCCTGCGGGGGCAGGCATCACGCCGGTCGCATCTGTGGTACCTGCTGCGGCCGGGACAATAAGGCCAGCTGCTGCGGCCGGTCAGGCTGCGGTCGAGGTTTCGCTGGTATCGGCCTCGCGTTTTGCCTGTCGCGCTCTGGTAACTTATCTGGGGCCGGGGGCTGACGATCTGACTGCTCTGGTCGAGAAGACCAAGGGGGCCGCCGAACTCGCAACCATACTCGAGAAATGTCGCCAGATCATCCAGGGCATGGCGGGCAGGCAAAAGGCCGAGGAATTTTGGGCCGGCGTCAGCGCTCGCTTGCCAAAGGCCTGATCTGTGGCAAGCTGGCCGGGTTTTGAAAACCTTATCAACCCCTCTGCAATCACGCCGCCACCATGAGACTATTGCTTGCAGAAGATGACCGCATCATTTCCCAGGGCCTGATCGCCGCCTTGCGCAAATCCGGTTATGCCGTGGATCATGTCAATAATGGCGCGGATGCGGATACGGCGTTGCTCTCCCAGCCGTACGATCTGCTGATACTCGATCTTGGCTTGCCGCGCCTGTCGGGCATCGAAGTGCTCAAGCGTTTGCGTGCACGCAAGCTCACCATGCCGGTGCTGGTGCTGACGGCACAGGATGGGGTCGAAGACAGGGTGCGCGGCCTCGATGCGGGCGCCGACGATTACCTGACCAAGCCTTTTGCGCTGCCGGAGCTGTTTGCCCGGGTCCGGGCGCTGACCCGGCGCGGCACCGGCAATCCGACGCGGATCGAGGTGGGTACCTTGTCCTACGATCAGTCCGAACGCATTGCCCGCCTGAATGGCGAGATCGTCGAGCTTTCAGCGCGTGAACTCGCACTGCTCGAAATCCTGCTGCTGCGTGCCGGACGCCTGGTAGCGAAGGATCAGCTGGTGGACCAGTTGTGCAGTTGGGGAGAGGAAGTCAGCAACAATGCCATCGAGGTCTATATCCACCGTCTGCGCAAGAAGCTCGAACCCGGTGGCACCCGCATCGTAACGGTACGCGGCCTCGGCTATTGCCTGGAGAAGCCGGCCGAAGTGGCAGATGGCAAAACCTGACGCCGGCAAATCGGCCGCACCTGCAGCGGCTGGCAGGGGAGGCAGCAATCCGTTCGTAAACTTCGAGTACCCGAATTCGCTTTTTGGCGAGATTCTCGACTGGATGCTGGCGCCGCTGCTCCTGTTATGGCCGATTTCGATTGCCGCCACCAATCACGTCGCCATCTATATTGCCAACCAGCCTTACGACCAGGCTCTGGCCGACGATGTCGCCGCCATCGTGCGGCTGGTAAAAATCGAGGGTGGCCGGGTCACGGTGAACCTGCCGCCCTCGGCCCGCGCGCTGCTGCATGTGGACGAGACCGACGCACTGTTCTATCAGGTGGTCGGTCCCAACACCCGCGTCATCCAGGGTGACAAGGACATTCCCTGGCCGCCGTTGCCGGCCAACATCGAAGCCGGCAAGGTCTTGTTTCGCGACGACCGCATCGACGCAGAAAACGTGCGCATCGCCTACGCCTTCCTGCCCGTAAAAAGCGGCATGCCACCGGCCGTGGTTCAGGTGGCAGAAACCCTGAAGAAGCGCGAGGCGTTGTCGGGCAGCATCATTTCCGGCGTGCTGCTGCCCCAGTTCGCCATCATTCCGCTGGCGGTCATCCTGGTCTATTTCGGCCTCATGCGCGGCATCGCCCCCCTGAGGCTGTTGCAGGAAAAGATTCACCGCCGCCGTCCGTCCGATCTCTCGCCGATTTCGGTCAAGCGCGTGCCCGACGAGGTGCGTCCGCTGGTGATCGCCTTCAACCAGATGATGGGGCGCCTGGAAGAGAACCTGCAGGCGCAGCAGCGCTTCATTTCCCAGGCGGCACACCAGATGCGCACGCCGCTTACAGGGCTCAAGACCCAGACCGAGATTGCGCTGTCGGAAACCGATCCGGCGCAGATGCGACTGGCGCTGCAACTGATCGCGGAGAGCACCGATCGGGCATCGCACATGATCAACCAGTTGCTGATTTTGGCGCGCGCCGAGGCCAGTCACGAAAAACTGCACCACGTGGTGCCGCTCGACCTGAATGTGCTGGCGCGCAGCGTTACTGAAGAATGGGTGGTGCGGGCGATGACCAGGCGCATCGACCTTGGCTTCGAGGACTGCGGCCGGCCCCTGATGATCAAGGGCGTGCCCCTGCTGTTGCGCGAGTTGCTGACCAATCTGGTGGACAACGCGATCAAGTACACCCCGGCGGGCGGCCACGTCACGGTGCGCGCCCACGGCAACCAGCTGGCGCTGATCGAGGTCGAGGACGATGGTATCGGCATTCCCGTTGAAGAGCGCACCAGCATTTTCGAGCGCTTCTACCGGGTGCTGGGAACCGACGCCGAAGGCAGCGGACTCGGCCTACCCATTGCCGCCGAGATCGCCGATCTGCATCAGGCCAGGATAGATCTGCTGACCGGCGGCAACGGCAAAGGCAGCCTGTTCCGTGTCAGTTTTCCGCGCCACTGGCCGGCGGAAGATCAATCGCCGGCAGCAACCAGACCGGCCTCGGGCAGCTTCCCGATTGGTTTGTAACAAGTTGTAAGCTTCCCGTCAGGATAGTTGTCAGACAATTGCTTTATCTTGGGGCAATTGGGGCTGCGTCCAGCCTTTGGTACTGCTCCGGGAATACGGTAGGCGCACGACACAGGGAGAATCCCGGGGTGCGTCTCAGGAACGGCGGGCTGTTCCGGTTCGCCGCATAGCCACAAAAGGAGGAGTGCCAGATGCAACTCACTGAGAAGCACAAGCAGTACTGGAACATCAACCTGAAGATGAGCGCCTTTTTGCTCGTACTCTGGTTCGTGTTCACTTTTGTCATGGGCTGGTTTGCCCGCGAACTCAACGAGTTCACCTTCCTCGGCCCTCTGGGCTTCTACATGTCGGCGCAAGGCTCCTTGATCATCTACGTCGCGATCATCTGGTATTACGCCCATTACATGAACAAACTGGACCTGGAATACGGCGTCCATGAAGGGGAGCTCGACTGACATGGCCGAACAACAAATCACCCAAGGGCAGTTCTTCAAGAACCTGAAGAAGTACTACACGTTCTATACCGGCGGCTTCATCACCTTCGTCATCGTCGTCGGAATCCTCGAGCAGATGGGCGTGCCGAACAAGATCCTCGGCTATATCTTCCTGTTTGCCACCATCATGTTGTATGCCGGTATCGGCTTCATGTCGAAGACGGCTGACGTCGGCGAGTACTACGTCGCCGGGCGACGCGTGCCTGCCCTGTTCAACGGCATGGCGACCGGCGCCGACTGGATGTCTGCCGCCAGCTTCATCGGCATGGCCGGCACGCTCTACCTGACTGGCTACGACGGACTGGCCTTCGTGCTTGGCTGGACCGGCGGCTACTGCCTGGTGGCCATTCTGCTGGCACCCTACCTGCGCAAGTTCGGGCAGTTCACCATTCCGGACTTTCTCGGCGCGCGCTTCGGCGGCCACCTGCCGCGCTTCATCGGCGTGGTTGCGGCAGTTGTCTGCTCCTTCACCTACGTGATTGCGCAGATCTACGGCGTCGGCCTCATCACCAGCCGCTTTACCGGGCTCGAGTTCCAGGTCGGCGTCTTCGTCGGTCTGGCCGGCATCCTGGTGTGTTCTTTCCTCGGCGGAATGAAGGCGGTAACCTGGACGCAGGTCGCGCAGTACATCATCCTGATCTTTGCCTACATGATCCCGGTGGTCTGGCTGGCGGTGAAGCAAACCGGCATCCCGGTTCCACAGGTCGTCGCCTACACGCATTCGCTGCCCAAAATCACGGCGCTGGAGAAGGAGTTCAACGACAAGGCAACGCCCAAGGGCGCTGCGGAAGAGTCGGTGCGCGCCATATTCCGTGAGCGTTCGGCTGCCGGCACCGCCAAGCTGGCGGGTCTGGAAAAGGACGGCCCGGCTTTCCTGGCCGCGGAAAAGCAGAAGCTGGTGGACAAGCTGAATGCCCTCAAGGCCCAGACCGAGCCTGCGCCCGATCCCAAGGCCATTGCCGCCGTCGAGAAATCGCTCAAGGATTTCCCGGCTGATGCGGCTGCAGCGAAGAAGGCCTGGACGGCGGAGAAGGGCCTCGCTGCTCGCGCCGCACCGGTAAGGGCGCACGCCGAAGCCTTTGCGTCGTCAGGCAAGACGCCCGAAGAGATCGAGAAGAACCGCAGCAAGGCGAAGAAGAACTTCCTCGCCCTGATCGCGTGTTTGATGATCGGCACCGCCGCCCTGCCGCACATCCTGATGCGCTACTACACCACGCCATCGGTGCATGAAGCGCGCGTCTCGGTGTTCTGGGGCCTGTTCTTCATCTTCCTGCTCTACTTCACGGCACCGGCGCTGGGGATCCTGGCCAAATACGAGGTGTACAGCAACCTGGTTGGGTCCAGTTTCGCCTCCTTGCCAGCCTGGGTCAGCAACTGGGCCACGGTGGACAAGACGCTGATGAACATCGCCGACATCAACGGCGACGGTATCGTGCAACTGGCGGAAATCGTCATCGGCGGCGACCTGATCGTGCTGGCAACTCCGGAAATCGCCGGTCTGCCTTACGTGATCTCGGGCCTGGTGGCGGCCGGTGGTCTGGCGGCGGCGCTGTCAACGGCTGACGGCTTGCTGCTGACCATCGCCAACGCCATGTCGCACGACCTGTACTACAAGATGATCGACCCGAACGCTTCGACGGTGCGTCGTCTGGCGGTGTCCAAGGGTCTGTTGCTCGTGGTGGCGCTGATTGCCGCCTACGTCACCAGCCTGAAGCCGGGCGACATCCTGTTCCTGGTCGGCGCGGCCTTCTCGCTGGCGGCCTCGGGCTTCTTCCCGGCGCTGGTCTGCGGGGTGTTCTGGAAGCGGGCCAACTGGCTGGGCGCGGTGCTGGGCATGGCCGCCGGTCTGGGCACCTGCGCCTACTACATGTACATGACCTATCCGTTCTTCGGATGCGGCGCCAGCTGCGTGGCCAACCAGTGGTGGGACATCGCCCCGATCTCCGCCGGCACCTTCGGCATTCCCGCCGGCTTTCTCGGCATCATCATCGGCAGCCTGATTTCGCCGATGCCGAGCAAGGAAATTCAGGAGCTGGTCGACCATGTGCGCTACCCGAACCTGGAAGGCGACGTCGACACGAAAGGAGCTTGATTAGATTTATGGAGGAGGAGGGGGGTTAGGGAACATACCCGCCCCCGTTGAACCGGTCCCTGGGCAACCTCGGGCCGGTTTTTTTATGTCTCGACCGAGAGGGAGGGACGGTATTCAGAGCCGCCGGCCCGCGAAGCGTCGTCCCGCTGGGTGGGACGGTGTTAGGGGACTGCCCTTGACAAGCAAAGCGCCGTACCGCCAGCGCCGACTTTTGCTCAGGCCAAAATCAGAAAGGAAGATCCGGAATGAATTTCATCAGGTCGGCGCGCTCGGCGTCGTGCGCCAGTTTCTGCGCCCGCTTCGGTTCGAAGCCGACCAGGCGCTTGAGGATTTTTGTCACGTCGTCAGGGCGATGGGCATGATGGTAGGCCATGCCCAGTTGATAGAAGCCTTCGCCGCTCATGGGTTGCAGTTCGACGACTTTTTCCAGCGCCTTCACGGCCTCGTCATGCTGGCCCAGGCGCGCATGGGCCAGGCCCATGCCGTACCACGCCATGTCCTGCGCCGGCACCAGCCGCACCGCCTCGGTGAAGGCGGCAATCGCCTCTTTCGGTTTGCCGGCGTGTTCGCACACGTAGCCGAGGTTGAACCAGTTGGCTCCGTCGTCCGGCGTCAGTGCCAGCGCCGCCTCGAACCATTTGATGGCCACGTCATAGTTCTTGCGCTTCGCAGCAATCGCCGCCAGATGGCGCGCTGACTGCACGTCCTGCGGGTTCATGCGAAACGCCGTAAGGTAAGCCTCGAAGGCGCTGTCTTCGCGGCCGAGGAAGTGAAACACCCAGCCGCGGGCATAATGCCGCCAGTGCTCGTAATTCATGCGATTGACCGAACTAGAAATGGAGATGGAAACATACCATGAACCACCCTGAACTTTTCATGCTTGGTGTGTTGCGCGCGCTAGTTGAGGTCGCTGGACTTTTTCTGCTCGGCCAGGGCCTGTTGGCCCTGCTGGCCGGCAGCCGCCGCCACGACAACACGATGTACAAGCTGTTCCTGATCGTCACGGGGCCGGTGGTGAAGGCCACACGCATGGTTACGCCGCGGCAGATCATCGACAAGCATGTGCCTTTCATTTCCTTTGCCGTGCTGTTCTGGCTCTGGATTGCACTCAACTGGCTGAAGAGACTCTATTGCGACGCCCACATGCTGCAATGCTTCTGAGGTTTCTTCAGGCATAAAAAAAGCCAGCCCCGCAGGGCTGGCTTTTTATTTGCTGCTTTGCTTCGCTCTATGTCCCGCAGGGACGGTATCCCCGGACGCGGGCCGGCGTTAGTGGCCGGAGGCGCTGGAACTGCCGACACCGGTTTCGGAGCGGATCAGCTGTGCCGGGAACAGGGCACGTTCCTTGGCAGCCTGGGCGCTCCGATCAAGCAGGGACACGATCCAGATCACCGCAAAGGCCGCCGTCATCGAGAAGATCGCCGACGAAGCGTAGGGGAACATTGCCGACCCCTTGGCATGGCCGAGCGAAACTTCCCACACCGCCGGAGACATGATGGTCAGCGCCACTGAAGAGATCAGGCCGACCGTACCGCCCGCCACTGCTCCCTTGGTGGTGCAGTCCTTCCACAGCACGGACATGAACAGCACCGGGAAGTTGGCCGAGCAGGCCACGGCGAAGGCCAGCATCACCATGAAGGCGACGTTCTCCTTTTCGAACACGATGCCGAGCAGCACGGCGAAGATGCCGAGGCACACCGTGGTGATCTTCGACACACGCAATTCGGTCGCGGAATCGACGTTGCCATGACGCCACACCGAGGCGTACAGGTCATGCGACACCGCCGATGCGCCGGACAGCGTCAGACCCGCCACCACCGCCAGAATCGTGGCGAAGGCCACAGCGGAGATGAAGCCCATGAACATGTCGCCGCCCACCGCCTTGGCCAGATGCACCGCAGCCATGTTGCCGCCACCCTTCAGCCCCTTGGCGAGTTCGCCGCCGACGAAGTAATCCGCCGGGTTGGGGATCAGGTTGGTGATGGCGCCGAAGCCGATGATGAAGGTCAGGATGTAGAAGTAACCGATCCAGGTCGTCGCCCAGGCCACCGACTTGCGCGCTTCCTTGGCGCTGGGTACGGTGAAGAAGCGCATCAGGATGTGGGGCAGACCGGCAGTGCCGAACATCAGCGCCATGCCGACCGATATCGCCGAGATCGGGTCGTTGATCAACGCCCCCGGACTCATGATCGCATCATGCTTGGAATGCACCTCGACCGCCTTGGTAAACATCGCCTCGGGGCTGAAGCCGAACTGGAACATCACCGCCAGGGCCATGAAGGTGGCGCCGGTAAGCAGCATGCAGGCCTTGATGATCTGCACCCAGGTGGTCGCGGTCATGCCGCCGAACAGCACGTAGGTCATCATGATCACGCCGACCATGCACACGGCGACGATGTAATCGAGGCCGAACAGCAGCTTGATCAACTGGCCGGCGCCGACCATCTGCGCAATCAGGTAGAAGGCCACCACCACCAGCGAGCCGCAGGCAGCGAAGGTGCGGATCGGGCCCGCATCGAAGCGGTAGCCGGCGACGTCGGCGAAGGTGAATTTGCCGAGGTTGCGCAGGCGCTCCGCCATCAGGAAGGTGATCACGGGCCAGCCGACCAGCCAGCCGATCGAGAAGATCAGGCCGTCGAAGCCGGAACCGAACACCAGGCCGGAAATACCCAGGAACGAGGCCGCCGACATGTAGTCGCCGGCGATCGCGAGGCCGTTCTGGAAGCCGGTGATGCCGCCGCCGGCGGTGTAGAAGTCCGCCGCGGTCTTGGTCTTGGTCGCTGCCCACTTGGTGATCCAGAGCGTGATGCCGACGAAGATCGCGAACATCACGATGGCGGTCCAGTTGGTGTCCTGCTTGGCTGCCTGGCCGAGGTCGGCACCGGCAGCCAAGGCAACGCCGGCCACCAGAAGGGCGGCTGCGCCGCCGAGAATATGTTTGGCCTTGATCACTTGGAAGCCTCCTTGACGATTTCGTCCTTGATGGCGTCGAACTCGTTGTTCGCGCGGCGGACATAGATCGCGGTGATGACAATGGTGAATACGAGCACGCCGACGCCCATCGGAATGCCAATCGAAGTTACGGCACCAGCGCCGATTTTGGTGGCGAGAAACTGCTTGTTGAAGGCGACCAGCAGGATGTAGCCAAAGTACACAATCAACATCAGAACCGACAAAATATATGAGTATGTGTTGCGCATGCTCACAAACTGCATGAATTTCGGATTCTTCTGAATCCGTTCGACAATGTCTTCGTCTTTCATGTTTCCTCCGGAAGTGGAAGCGAATTGTTGTAATGGGTGAAGCGCCCAGCTTTGCTGGATCTTCGCATCCTAGACTGGGGCTCTTACGCGGGCCTTACGCGGGCCGTAAGCAAGTCGTCAGCGCCAGGACGCAGCGCAGCATATACCCAAGGCCTTGTCGCGGGTTTTTAGACTTGTCCGGTTCTGTAGCACATGAATTGTCCGCTTTTTCTGTTGGAGGCGGGAAGCGGCGAAGGGCGTAGCCCGAAGCCGGTTTCCGCCTCCAACGGCGAGCCTGGCGGACGGATCAGGCGGC
>JAPLQY010000040.1 GCA_026399475.1 Rhodocyclales bacterium | reverse complement strand
TTTTGACCGAGGCGCTAAATAAATTTGACCCGCACTTTTGCCTTGACCAATGGCGCTTAGATCGCTTAATGGTTTGGCATCAGTAAGTTATTCTCGCACTCGAAAAGCAGCGCCAACCTAACCTATAAATTAGTTTCCGCATCGTCTGAAGTGTTGGCAAGCAATGAGCACAAACCAGTGCTCTGAAGCGAAGCCCGCAACCACCGAAAGGAACCAGACGATGCAAACCGAAACCGCCCCTCCCGGCCCTCCTGCCGCCGTATCACCAGCGCCGACTTTTCCACCGCTGCCCCGTCTGTGCGCTATCGAGGAAATCCCCAGCGCCTTCCCTCACGCCCGGCTAACTCCCCTCGCCATCCGGGCACTTGTATTCCGCGCTGATGACCGGCGCAATTCACGAGGCGACCTGTTACCCGGCAATGGCCTGGGGCGCACTGGCGCTATCGTGCGGATCGGCCGCAAGGTGCTGATTGACCTTGACCGCTTCGCCGCCTGGCTTGAGTCGCACCGGGGGTAATCATGACCGACCGCACAACACCACCGCGCCGCCTGTTCGCCGTGTCGCCAGCGCCGACTTTCGACCAGGCAGCCGCGCCGCTGCCGCCTCATGACTTCCATATCGGCGAGAACAACAGCGCCCACATAGGCCAGTTTCCAAACTTCCGGGCGATGGCGTTTCATGTCATTGGCAAAGCGCCCATGCTGACGCCGGTTATCCATTGCGACCCGTGCGGCATGGGGGTGTATTCGCTGGGTGCGCTGATCGGCGATGCTGCTTTGAAGCTGCTGCGCCCTTGGCCGCTCTTCGGTAGCGACGCATTCGCCGCCGACCCGGCGCAGATGCTGATTCTTGAAATTGCGGATGCGCTGCCACTTTCGCCGGTTGCCGAAAATGTGCGCGTTTCCTTCCTCTGTCACATGGGTGAGTTTCTGGAAATCGTCTTACATCACCCCGGCCGATTGCCGGCGATCATCGCCAATATCGACGCCCTCACAAATGCGCGCCTGACTGAGCGAGCGCGGGAAACGCTGATGACTGGAATTGACCCCGGCGCATCCGATCTGTGGGGCGAAGATCGGCCGGCATGTGCAACTGCACCCGCCGAAGGGGGCGCGCCATGAGCCTGTCACCCAGCGAGGCCATGCAACAGGCCGGCGATACCGCCCATGACTTCACGCGGCGGGCGATTCGCAGCGTGCGGGAAATCTCCGGCTTCAACGATCCGCGCATTACCGATGATGAAATTCTGTCTCGCCATCCTGAAGTTATCGCGGCGATGATCCTCGCCGCCGCTTCCGACCTTCAGTCATGCGTGCTCAATTCTTCCGCTGAGCGCCTGGCGATGGCAATCGAGGAAGCCGGCGAAACCATTTGCAGAGGGCTTCCGTGAGCACTCCCGGCGATTGGATTCCGCGTGTCGCTGCCGCTGCCCTGGCGAGCTTCGCCGACACGATGTCATTTCTCGGGCTGGCGAACGGCAAGCACCAGGGGTCGGAATACCTGCCGCTGAATCCTCGCCGGCCGGACAATTCGCCGGGGAGTTTCAGCATCAACACCACAACAGGCGCATGGGGAGATTTCGCCATTGGCGCGAGTGGCCTTGATCTGGTTTCCCTGGCTGCCTATCTGGCTGATGAAAAGCAATCCGACGCCGCCCGCCGACTGGCGCAACACTTCGGCATTGCGGTTCCGGCTGGCAAGGGCACGGCACCGCAGGCCGCAGGCGATCCCGGCAAGGCGAGGG
>JAPLQY010000088.1 GCA_026399475.1 Rhodocyclales bacterium | reverse complement strand
GAACGCTTCGAGGCGGCCCGAGGTTAAAATGACCACCGACTTTCCCACCGCGCCGCCCGCCTACGGTCTAGAGGGACCTTCGGCAGGCCGCACCGTGGAAAAGTCTCCGAGCGCCTCACACACAAAAAATCTGACACCCCCCGCAAGTCGGTCAGGCTTTCGATCAGCGACACGCCGGCACGCGCGAGTTGCTCCAGATGAAAGCAGAAATTGATCAGTTCCGGGCGGGATATCTTGGCGCGGTTCATCATGCCGCCCTGCTTCACCGTGTCGCCATTGATGAAGTCGAGGTCCATGCGCTTCAGGCGCATTTCGAGGTCGATCGGATTGATGGCTTCGAGGCGGCCCAGCACAGTCCTGCCGTGGATATTCATTGCCTTGTAGGCATAGAGGGCCATGATGGATTGACTGTGTCGGTGCGTGGTGCCGCGACGCGGCTACATCCGCTCCGTCAGGTCGATGACGCGACCGACTTCTTCGATTGAGGTGGAACCGTCGAGCACGCGTCGCAGACCGTCCTCCGACAGGGGACGAAAGCCCTTTTCGAGCGCCAGGTTGCGAATGTCCCGCTGCGTGGAGCGGCGGCTGATGAGGTCGTCGAGGTCGTTGTCGAGGCGCAGCATTTCCATGATCGCAAGGCGGCCGCGATAACCCTGATATTCGCAGTGGTCGCAGCCGGCGGCGCGGTAAAGGATGGGCGCCGGCTGGCCGCTGACGACATTCAGCAGTCGGCATTCATGCGTTTCGGCGGGGTAGGGTTTGCGGCAATGGGTGCACAGGCGGCGTACCAGGCGCTGGGCGATAATGCCGATGATGTTTCCGGCCAGGATGTCGGGCAGCACGCCGATGTCGAGCAGGCGCGGGATGGCTCCCAGCGCCGAGTTGGTATGCAGTGTTGAATATACCTGGTGGCCGGTCATTGCAGCACGAAAGGCCATTTCGGCGGTGTCCGGATCGCGGATTTCGCCCACCAGAATGATGTCCGGGTCCTGGCGCATCATGGAGCGGATGCCGTTGGCGAAATCCAGCTTGGCCGATTCTGCCACTGAAGTCTGGCGGATCATGGCCATTGGATACTCGACCGGATCTTCGAGGGTCATGATGTTCACGCCCTCTTCATTGATATGGTTGAGCACCGAATAGAGCGTGGTGGTCTTGCCGCTGCCGGTGGGGCCGGTAACCAGGATGATGCCCTCCGGGCGCGCCACCATCAGCTTCATCAGGCCCATCTGGTGGTCGTCGAGCCCAAGCCGGTCGAGAGGCACGATGCCTTTCTGCCGGTCGAGAATGCGCAGGACGATGTTTTCGCCGTGGATGGTCGGCTGCGAGGCCACCCGAAAATCGACGGCGCGGCCGCTGATGTTGAGCGATATGCGGCCGTCCTGCGGCGCACGGGTCTCGGCGATGTTCATGCCGCTGATTACCTTGATGCGCACCGCCATGGCCGCCCAGTAGGTTTTGTGCAGGGCGCGAATCTGGCGCAGGATGCCGTCGACGCGATAGCGAATACGCAGGAAATTGGCTTCCGGTTCGAAGTGGACGTCGGATGCATCACGCTTGACGGCGTCGGTGAGCAGCGCGTCGACCAGGCGGACCACGGGCTGGCTGTATTCGTCGAGCGAGGCGGACAGGCTGCGATAGTCGATCTCGCCGGTTTCGATTTCGTGCAGGATGCCGTCGATCGAGAGTTCGTGACCGTAATACTGATCGATGGCGCGGGCGATTTCCGATTCGCCGGCAAGCAGCGTTTCGATCACCAGTTCCGGGTGGATCAGCGTACGCAGTTTGTCCAGCGCGACGATGTCGTTGGGATCGGCAATGGCGATCTTGAGCCGCTGCTCCTGTTGCGAATAGCTGAGCGCGAGGAACATGTGCCGCTTTGCCAGCTCGCGCGGCACCATGCGCAGTGCGTCGGCATCGATGATCGAATTGGCCAGATCGACGGCCTTGTGGCCGAGCGACTCGCCCAGCGCGTCGCGCAGCGTGGCTTCGGAGACAAAACCCAGGGCAACCAGCAGCTTGCCTACCGGCTGGTTGGATTTCATCTGCTCCAGAAGTGCGATGCGAAGTTGATCCTCGCTGATCACGCCTTGCGTGATGAGGATCTGACCAATGGGGCGACGGCTGACTGGTGAATTCATACGAGCATCATTATCCAACATCTACCTGCAAGGGCAAGCCCCTATCAGAGGACAGAAATGTTTGCGCCGCGAAGCAGTGGCAGGCTTTCATCGTAGGAGCGAGCTTGCTCGCGACGGGCGGCAGTTTCGCGAGCAAGCTCGCTCCTACGGTGTGGCGGGGTTCAGTCGATCAGGGTTGCAGTGTGTTGAGCCTTGCAGTGGCCTGCGTCTTGTCGAAGCCGGCCGGCCGGCTCTGCGCGGCGGCAATGGCTTGAGCGTAGTACTGCGCGGCAAGTTTGTTCTGGCGCAGATGTTCGAGACTGATCGCGAGGTTGTAGAGAATGTCCGGATTGTCCGGTTCGGCGCTATAGGCGCGAAAGTAGGCCTGCTGTGCTTCGCTCCAGCGGCCGTGACGTGCGTAGAGATTGCCCAGCGAAAAATGCGGTGCCGCGAGTTCGGGTTGTGCCGCTGACAGGCTCTTCAGCCGGCTTTCGGCGACGTTCGGATCGATCTGTCCACGGCTGTTGATCAGGGCCGACAAGGCTACCGTGTCCTGCGGATCGGCTTCCGTTATTTGTCGATACAGCGACTCGGCCTGGTCAAGACGGCCCTGGCGTACCGCTATGGCCGCCAGCCCGTGCAGGGCATCGGTGTTACGCGGGTCGGACTTCTGTGCGCGGCCGTACTCGACCTGGGCCATGGCCAGATCGCCCCGATTGAAAGCATCGAAGCCGCGGAGCAGGGAAGGGTTGACCTTCAACGGCGCCTTGGTCACGCGTACCGGGCTATCCTCATCGGTTGGCGCGGCGGCGCGCGGCGCTGCTCGGCGTGCCTGCGGCTGGCCCTTGCCGGCGACTGCAACCACCGGAGACTCATCCTCCATGCCGCCTGTTACCGGGGTTGCTTGACGGGCGGCACCCGGGACGCCGGCGACCGGAGCTACGACGGGTGGCGTTGCGAGAATCGGTGTCACTGCAGATCCTGCGGCGGACACTGCTGGCGGCACGGCACCGGAAGGCGAAGCTGCGGGTGGAGGTGGAGATACCGGTGCTCGGCTGGCGACGAGAACGGATTTCGGCTGCAATTGCCACCAGAAGTATCCGCCAATGCCGGAGACGGACAGGACCGTAATTGCGCCCACAGCAATCGCAAAGCCTTTCCGCGCCGGCGGCTTGTCAACTTGTTTGGCAGCAAACAGGTTTTGTGCCGCTGACCTGCTCTGCGGGGCGTCTTGCTCGGGTTGTGGGCGCCGCGATTCTGCACTGCCCGTTGTACGTCGCGGCGCACCCTCGGCAGCGGGTTGATCGGTGAGCGGTGGCGCTGTGGGAACCGGCGGCAATTGTGCTTTCAATCGCGCGGAGGCGGCTTGCTTGGCCTCGGCGAGAAACTGCGCGTCAAGTTCTTCGAGATGTGATGGCAGGTGGGGCGGCAGGTTCACGGCCGAGGCGGAATTCTGGGTGGCCGGGGAAGTCGCTGCCGAGTCGGTGGAACCTGAGTCCGGAATCGGTTCCAGGGCAAGCCCGCCCAAAGCCTCCTCCTCCGCTGACCCGCCCCCGCTTTGCCCCTGGCGCTTGGCCAGTTCGGCCTTCTTGAGGGCGTCCATGAGCAAGCTCATTGAGCGCCTGCTCCCTGCATTTCGATTTGTTTCTGCTCCGCACCGTGACTGGTGGAGAAGAACTCCCGGGCAGGAAGCTGGTCGCGGAAACTGCGATAGTCGCCGTTGATGCTTGGGTCACGAATGATGGTGGGTTTCAGGAAGATGACCAGTTCGGTCTTGGTGCTGACGTCGTTGCGGTTGCGGAAGAAATTGCCGACTACGGGGATGCCGCCCAGGCCGGGTACTTCATTGGTGCTGTAGTTGATCTTGTCTTCCATGAGGCCGCCCATTACGGCCACTTCGCCATCTGCCAGGCGCAGCATGGACTCCATTTCGCGCGTCTGAATTTCGGGAACGACATTTGCCACGGCCAAGCCCGGGGTCGGGTCGGTTTTCCCCGCGCCCTTGAGGCTGGAGATGGTCGGACGCACATTGAGCAGAATGCTGCCACTCTCGCTGATTTGCGGCGTGACGCTCATGACCAGTCCTACCGACACCGATTGAGGCGTGGAGGTGAAGTTGTTTGTGGTGCCGGTGGTGGTCGTCGTCGAGTCATTCTTGATCAGAAAATAGACTATGTTATCCACCACCTTGAGCATGGCCGTCTGGTTGTTCAGCACGCTGATTTTCGGGCTGGACAGGACTTTGACCTTGCCGAAGGTCTCCAGCAGGCTGAGCGTCGAGGAAAGGCCCAGTCCGGGTGCGACGTAGTTGAGCAGGAAAGCGAATGCGCCGGGCGGCGTCGAGAAGGAACCCGCTGCTGCTGCGAATGGGTCCGGAACCGGTACGCCTGTCGGATTCTGCGCCCCGGAAAATCCGGCCTGGGGATTGCCCGGACGCAGGGAGCGCAGCGTTTGCCAGTTGATGCCTTGCTGGTACGCGTCGCTCAGGCTGACCTCGGCAATAGTGGCTTCGATGATGACCTGGCGGCGCGCGTTGGTCAGCACCAGATCGAGGTATTCCTGAACTTTTTCATGCTGTCTGGATGTGGCGCGAACGACCACGACGCCGGCTTCCGGGTTCACAATAATCGAAGCGGCTTCGCGAAATGTGGTGCGCTTGATGACAGTGTTGCCGGATTGCTGGAGCGATGCCGGATTCGGGCTGCCTGCGAGGCTGGCGGGCGAATTGCCTGATCGATTTGACGACGAAGACTGCCCGCTTTGCGCGCCGGTACCGGTGGTGGCTTGCTGATCCGAGCGCTCGATCACCGTTTCACTCGATCCTTCCGGCAGAACCTTGTCGCTTTCGCGCAGGATGTCTTTCAGGTTCTTGTCCAGCGATTGCCAGAAATTGTTCTGGGCTGAACTCTTTACCGAGGTACTGGAGTTATTCCCGCCGCCGCCCGCCGAGCTTCCACCGGATGCGCTGGTGCTGGTCGATGCAATCTGGGTGTTTATTGAAACCGTGCCACTCACGTCACGCGACATGTTGACGTAGTCAACCTTGTAGGTGCGCAGGAACGGGGAGTCCGGCATCACCACCAGGTTGGGGCCGTCGAGTTCCCAGCGCATGTCGACCTGTTTGGCGATGCGTGTCAGGATTTGCTGGAGCGTCTGGTCGATGGCGTTGATCGTAACGATGCCGTTGATGCCGGGATGGACGTCGACGTTGATCTTCGCGTCGCGAGCCAGGGCGAAGAGCAGATCCTGGACCGGAATATTGCGCACCGAAACCGAGTAGGACTCGGTTTTGGCTGCCGCCCTGGGACGCGCAAGCATTACAGTTGCTGCGACCGGCGCCGGAATGTCAGGGTTCGTGGCAGGCGGGGCCTCGGCACGTATGTGTCCGGCGGATGGGGGTTGCGGTTGAATGCTGCTGCATGCTGCCAGTACGAGGCTGGCAGCGAGTGCAGCAGGGAACGGCGGAATCACGAGTGGGCGCAAACGAATCCCCGATCAGATGGGCACATTGGATTTAGCATAACACATTATGTTTACGACGCAAGTCAATGATTTGATGGACTGAGCTGCTTCAGTTCTCACGGTTGAACATGCCTCAGCGCAGACGCACGACCTGGCGCGGATAGGGTTTGCTCGCTCGCAAGGGCTTGGGCAGGCCGCGTATGGCGGCAGACGCGGCTTCCCGCGTTGCATAGTCTCCGTAGATGACTCCGTAGCGCGGTTTGCCGCTGAGCTCGGAGTAATAGACGCGGAGGCTGCTGGTTTCCGCCTTGCTGGACGCCAACCTGCGCAGCAGGGCTTCTATATCGGCGTGTCGGTCGGCGTCGGTGGCGAATACCTGAATGAACCAGCGATCATTCGGTAATTGCTCCAGCCATGTGTGCCCGGCTTCGAGTCGTTCCAGGGTTAGCCGCCCTATTTTTGGTTTGACCGGCGGCGATGGCTCGGTGGCGATGGCGGGCTCCGCCTTGCTCGCCGGTGAGGGCGGTGGTGTGCTTGTTGCGGCGGCAGGCGAGGCCAGTGCCGGTGACGCCGTATTGGCAGAGGTGGCAGACGCCGGCACTGGCGGCGATGGCGCGCCGGCAGGTGCGGACGGCGTTGCAGGCGGCGGTGTACCCGTCGTGGGCGGTGGCGTCGCCTGCTCGGCAGGGGGCGCGCCGACGGTGGCTGCCTGCGCCGCAGGTGCGGCGCTGACCGGGACAGGGGGTACTGGAGGCGCACCAACGACAGTTGCCGGGGTGCCGGTATCGGTACGTGCTGCAGTGAACATCCAGATGACGCCTCCCAGGGCGCCGAGGATGAGCAGGGCGGCGATAGTGATGGCCTGCGTTTTTCGCGCTGCCTTGCCGCCATAGGTTGCTTCGCTGAACTCGCAGTCGCGGATGGCTGCCTGAATCTCCTTGGGGCCTATCTGGTGGCTGCCCGAAGAAAAGGCCGCGAGCAGGCCCTTGTCGGCCAGTATGTTGATGCGCCGGGTAAGGCCGAGCGAGCTTTGCGCGATCATTTTCAGCGCCGCCGGAGAGAACACGCTGGGACCGCGATAGCCGGCGGCGCGCATGCGGAAATCCAGATAGTGTGTGATGTCGTCACGCACCAGTGGTTCCAGGCCGAAGTTGTGGGTGATGCGTTCCTTCAACTGACGCATGTCGGGGCGGGCGAGTATGTCGTTCAGTTCCGGTTGGCCGAAGAGCACCAGTTGCAGGAGCTTGTTGCGGTTGGCCTCGAGGTTCGACAGCAGACGGATTTCTTCGAGGGTTTCCACCGGCATGGCGTGCGCTTCGTCGATCAGCACCACCACCTGTCGGCCTTCGCCGAAAGACTTGATCAGGTGATCCTGCAAGGCGCGCAATACCACCGAGGAGCGGGCGCTTTCAGGAACGTTGAGGCGCAGTTCGTCGGCGATGGCGTAGAGAATGTCGTCGCGCGAGAGCGAGGGATTCGCCAGATATATGATCGTGACGGTTTCGGGCAGGCGTTCCATCAGCACACGACAGAGCATGGTCTTGCCACTGCCGACTTCGCCGCTGACCTTGACGATGCCTTCGTCGTGGGTGACGGCGTAGATCAGCGCGTCAAGCGTTGCCCCGCGATTGGCCCCGTCGAAAAAGAAGTCGGTATGGGGGGTAATGCGGAAGGGCGGTTCGTTCAGTCCGAAGTGTTCCAGATACATTTTTTAGGTCAGACAATCCGGTGGCTCATTGCGGGGTGGCACGCTTGTCCCGGGCCAGCGTGTCGATGCGATTGTAAAGTGTGGTGCGGTTTACGCCGAGTAACCGGGCCGCCTGGCTCATGTTGCCATGGGCAAGCTGCTGCGCGGCTTCTATGTAGGCCTCTTCCCAGCGACGCAAGGTGACGTCGAGGTCGAAGTCATGGCGGCTCTGAATATCGTTCAGGGCAATCGCGGCGAGTTCAGCCCTGCCCGCCAGCGTCGGTGCTGGCAGGACACCGACTGCAGGCGATTCATTGCCGAGATCAAGTTCGGCTTCGAGGTCATGAACCCCTACCTCTTTTCCGGCGAGCTTGGTCGTCAGGCGAATCGCGATATTGCGCAATTCGCGGACATTGCCGGGAAATTCATAGGCAAGCAGGCGTTCGGTCGCTTCCTGGTTAAGGCGGAAGGGTGGCAAATCGGCCTGCGCCGCGTAGACGCTGCGAAAATATTCAAGCAGACGGATGCGATCATTGCCAAGGTCGCGCAGGGGCGGTATGGCGACGGTGAATACCGAAAGCCGGTGGTACAGATCGGCGCGGAAACGCCCTTCGCGAACTTCTTTCCGCAAGTCGCGGTTGGTTGCCGTGACGATGCGTGCCGATGAGCGTCGGGCCAGAGTTTCTCCAATGCGCTGAAACTCCCCGTTTTCGAGCACACGCAAGAGTTTTGGTTGCAGGTCGAGTGGCAACTCGCCGATTTCGTCGAGAAATAGCGTGCCGTCGGAGGCGTCCTCGAAATAGCCGGCGCGCGGGCCGCTGGCTCCCGTGAATGCCCCCTTGCTATGACCGAACAGCGTGGCTTCCACCAGGCTGGGCGAGATCGCGGCGCAATTGAGCGCCAGATACGGTTTCGCTGCGCGTTCGGACAGGCTGTGCAAGGCTGCAGCGGCGAGTTCCTTGCCGCTGCCCGACTCGCCTTCGATCAATACCGGAAAGGGCGAGTGCGCGAACTGCCTGAGTTGCGCGCGCAACTTTTGTAGCGGAGCGCTGTCGCCAATCAGGCCATCATCTATCTCTGTCGATGTGTCTCTAAAAGACAACACCCGACGGATCAGACTCCGCAGATAGTCCGGATCCGCCGGCTTGGCGACGAATTCGGTCGCCCCGAGAGCGCGCGCGTGGCGCGCGTTGAGTTCATCGCTCTGGCCGGAAAGGACCACGATCCGGGTTCCCGGCGCATGGGCGAGAATATCCGCGATCAGGGCAAAGCCTTCATCGGGGCGATGGGGTGTCGGCGGCAGACCAAGATCGATCAGCGCGAGAGCCGGGGTGGTTCTCTTGTCGCGTAACAACTCGACCGCTTCGGTGCGTGTCGAGGCAGTGGTTACCGCATAGTCACGGCCGAGGAAATAGCCCAGCGAGTCGGCGATCAGCGGGTCATCGTCGACAATCAGCAGTTCGGTTTTGCTGGTGGGCGCGGTCAAGGATGGGACGAGACGGGGCAGGTTGAGTTGATCCCGGCATCTTAGCGGAAAGTCGGGTTGGCCAATTTCAGTTGTGGAAGGCGTTTACCCCGTTCTTCGCTGGCTGGTGCCGCTCGCCGGATGACCTGATTCTGCTAGAATTGCGCGCTGTGAATTTGGCCGGGGTTCCCGGTGTGAATATGTCCCAGGAATCGCTTGTCGAAATCCGTGATCTGAACTTTACCTATGACAGCCGGCCGGTGCTCACCGGAATCAACATGACGATTCCGCGCGGCAAGGTTGTAGCGGTAATGGGGATTTCCGGTTGCGGCAAGACCACTACGCTGCGTCTCATTGGCGGCCAGCTGAAACCGACCTCCGGCGAGGTTAGAGTCGGCGGTCAGGTCGTACATGAACTGGACGCGAGCGGCTTGTACGCCCTGCGTCGTCGCATGGGGATGCTGTTCCAGTTCGGCGCACTGTTTACCGACATGTCGGTTTTCGACAATATCGCCTACCAGATGCGTGAGCACACCGATCTGTCGGAAGCCATGATTCGTGACCTGGTGTTGATGAAACTGCACGCGGTGGGATTGCGCGGCGCCCACAACCTGATGCCGACTGAACTCTCCGGCGGCATGGCGCGTCGCGTCGCCTTGGCGCGGGCAATTGCCCTTGATCCGATGCTAATCATGTACGACGAACCCTTCGCCGGCCTCGATCCGATTTCACTGTCCATTGTCGGCGAGCTTATCCGCAAGCTGACCGACGCGCTGGGCGCCAGTTCGATCGTTGTCACTCATGACGTGCAGGAATCACTGAAGATCGTTGATTATGTTTACTTCGTTTCTGCGGGAAAGATTGTGGCGGAGGGCACGGCCGAAGAGATGAAGCACTCCACGGTGCCTTATGTCCACCAATTCATCTGGGGGGAGGCCGATGGACCGGTGCCTTTCCAGTATCCGGCCCGCCCCTATGGCGAAGAGCTGATGGAAGGGGCCTCGCGTCGTGGATAACGGCATCGTGAGGGCACTGCGCGGACTGGGCGAGAAATTTACCGGGCGCATCTGGCGACTCGGCTATGCCAGTCGTTTCTTCCTCGCCATTTTGTTGCATTCGGGCACGTCGCTGCGACGAATCCATCTAACGATACGGGAAATCTACTTTACCGGCGTCTTGAGCCTGATCATCATTCTTGTGTCCGGCCTGTTTGTCGGCATGGTGCTGGGCTTGCAGGGATATGACACCCTCCAGCGCTACGGCTCCACGGAGGCGCTTGGCGTCCTGGTTTCCTTGTCTCTGGTCCGCGAACTGGGCCCCGTGGTCGCGGCGCTACTGTTCGCCAGTCGTGCGGGTTCGGCAATTACCGCTGAAATCGGCATGATGAAGGCAACCGAACAGCTGTCCGCGATGGAAATGATGGCGGTTGACCCGATTGCCCGTGTCGTTGCGCCGCGTTTCTGGGGCGGCGTGATTTCAATGCCCCTTCTTGCAGCGCTGTTTTCGGCGATGGGCATCTTTGGCGGTTATCTGGTCGGCGTGCAACTGATCGGTGTCGACGAGGGCTCGTTCTGGTCCCAGATGCAGGCGTCCGTGGATTTTCGCCAGGACATCCTCAATGGGGTGATCAAGAGTTTTGTTTTCGGCATCATCGTCAGTTGGGTTGCCGTGTTCGAGGGCTATGATGCCGAGCCCACCGCCGAGGGTGTTTCCGGGGCGACGACGCGTACCGTTGTAACATCGTCGCTGGCCATTCTGGCCGCCGATTTCGTTCTTACAGCCTTCATGTTTACAGGGACATGACATGAGTCGCACTACACTTGACCTCTGGGTCGGATTTTTCGTCGCCGTCGGATTGGGCGCGCTGTTGTTTCTTGCCCTCAAGGTGGGCAACCTGGCGTCGTCGAGTAGCGGGGAAACTTATGCAATTCACGCCAAATTTGATAACATCGGAGGCTTGAAGGTGCGTGGCGCAGTAAAAAGCGCAGGAGTTGTCGTGGGGCGCGTGACGGAGATTCGCTTCGATCCCGAGGCCTATCAGGGCGTGGTGACCCTCCAGTTGGACGCACGTTACAAGTTTCCGCGCGATACCTTCGCAACGATCAACACGTCGGGTTTGCTGGGCGAGCAGTACATAGGGTTTGAAGTAGGTGGCGATACGGCAATGCTGAAACCGGGCGACACGATCAAGAAAACTCAATCGGCAGTAGTGCTGGAGAAACTGATCAGCCAGTTCATGTTCAACAAGGCCGCCGACGATGGCGGCAAGAAGTAGTCAACAGGGGCCTGACAAAAAGAATGAAGACAACGCTGCCTGCCCGTATCAAATCCGTTACTGCGGCCGTCGTGGCGGTCGGCCTGCTGGCCGGATGCGCGAGCACGGGAAATCCGAAGGATCCGATCGAGGGCTTCAATCGAGCCATGTTCGCCTTCAACGAAGGGCTCGACTCGGCGATCATCAAACCGGTCGCCACAGGCTACGAGGCGGTCCTGCCGTCGCCGGTCAGAACCGGGGTCACTAATTTTTTCAGCAACATCGAAGACCTTTTCATTGGCGTGAATAACCTGCTGCAGGGCAAGGTGCCGGAGGCTTTCAGTGATCTGGGTCGGGTGGCTATCAATACCACCATCGGTTTGCTCGGCGTTATCGATTTTGCATCGGATGCCGGTCTCGAAAAGCACGACGAGGATTTTGGGCAGACGTTTGGTCGCTGGGGTGTCGGCAATGGCGCCTATGTGGTGATTCCGGTCTTCGGGCCGCGTACCGTGCGCGATACGGTGGGGCTGGTTCTTGATGTCGCAGTCGATCCGGTAGCGAATCACAATCCGAAACGGACCCGTGATCTGGCGCTCGTTCTGCGGCTGGTGAATGACCGGGCCAACCTGCTGCCGGCCGACAAGGTCGTTGAGGAAGCTGCGCTGGACAAGTATTCATACGTGCGCGACGCCTATCTCCAACGCCGGCGCAGCCTGATTCACGATGGCAATCCGCCGCGCGAACTTGAAGCGAATGCCGAACAAGAGGATCGTCCGGCAACAGCCGAAGCGGGCGCCATCGAGCCGCGGGCAGAAGCGGTGCCCGCTGAACCTTTGCTCGTGGCCCGCACGGAACCGGTAGAAGAGAAATAGTGATCCGCTCCGGGGCGCATTGTCCCAACCCCGGCCCCAGCCCAGTAATCTCAGGAAATCCAGAATGAAATCCCTGTTTGCATTCTTCAGCGGCTTGCTTATCGCCACGACGGCGATGGCTCAGGAAGTTGCCCCCGATGTACTCGTCAAGACCGTCACCAACGAAGTGCTCGAGATTGTCCGCAAGGACAAGGACATACAGTCCGGCAACACCAAGAAAGCCATCGACTTGGTCGAGGCCAAGGTATTGCTGCATTTCAACTTTACGCGCATGACCCAACTGGCATTGGCCCGTGATTGGCGACAGGCCAACGCGGCGCAGCAAAAAATCCTGACCGACGAGTTTCACGCCCTGCTGGTGCGGACCTATGCCAAGGCCCTGACCGAGTACAAGAACCAGACCATTGATTTCAAACCCTTCACATTGAAGGCAGGAGAGACCGATGTGCGGGTTCGTACCGAGATCAAGCAGTCCGGTGCGGGCAAGAACATCGAACTGGATTACTACCTCGAGAAATCTGGCGCTGCATGGAAGGTCTACGACATCGAAGTCGGCGGCATCAGCATTGTCACAAATTACCGCGATTCATTCGCTTCAGAGGTGCGCAACAGCGGTATTGACGGACTTATCAAGTCCCTGCAAACAAAGAACAAGTCCGGCGAGGCGACATCGGTCAAGAAATGATTCGCATCGCGGGTGATTGCGTCGAAGTGTCAGGCCCGATGACGATGTCGGGCGCTGCCGCATTGCTGGCCGAAGGTGAGGCGGCGATTGCGGCGAATGCTTCTGCGTTCGATCTCGCCGCAGTAACCGACATGGATTCCTCGTGCCTGGCCGTGGTCTTTGGCTGGATGCGGGCGGCAACAGCAACAGGAAAGTCCTTGCGTCTTCTGAACCCGCCGCCGAATCTGCTGAGCCTCGCCGCCGTTTACGGCGTCGCCGACTTACTCCCGCAGCATTGACCCTGGCCCTCGGGTTGGTGTGATGTCCGCTGCGATCCGCATTCAGCAGGTCTCCAAGTGCTTTGGCAGCACCCAGGCACTGGACCGGGTCGATCTCGAGGTCAAACCGGGAGAATTCTTCGGGTTGCTGGGGCCTAATGGCGCTGGCAAGACGACCCTGATTTCGGCGCTGGCCGGACTGGTTCGCGCCGATTCCGGCAGCCTTAGCGTCATGGGCCACGATGTGCAGGCCGATTATCGCGAGGCGCGCCGCCATCTGGGGGTTGTGCCCCAGGAACTGGTGTTTGACCCGTTCTTCACGGTTCGCGAGTCGCTGAAGATCCAGTCCGGGTATTTCGGCATTGGCGATAACGATCGCTGGATCGACGAGATTCTGGAAAACCTTGGGCTCACATCCAAGGCCCATGCCAACATGCGCATGCTTTCCGGCGGCATGAAACGCCGCGTACTGGTTGCCCAGGCCCTGGTGCATCGTCCGCCGGTGATCGTGCTCGACGAGCCAACGGCCGGTGTCGATGTCGAGTTGCGCCAGACCTTGTGGCATTTCATCAGGCGGCTGAACGAAGCGGGACACACCATTGTGCTGACCACGCATTATCTTGAAGAGGCAGAGAACCTTTGCACCCGCATCGCGATGCTCAAGGCGGGCCGCGTGGTTGCCCTGGACACCACCGCGAATCTGCTGCGCCGCTTCTCCGTGCATACCCTGCGTCTGCGCACCAAGGACGTGATGCCGGCGGAACTCACCCGTGGGGCGGCGGAAAATGGCGGCTGGTGGTCCTTGCCCTTTGATCGTTTCGACGAAGTCGAGCCGTTGCTGGCCAGGATACGGGCCGCCGGCTGCGTGATCGATGATCTCGAAATAGGCAAGCCGGATCTCGAGGAGGTCTTCGTTCGCGTCATGCAAGGCCAGCAACAAGGGCAGGCGAACTGACATGGGCCAAGGCTTCTCTACCCTCTTGTACAAGGAAGTGCTGCGCTTCTGGAAAGTCGGTTCCCAGACCGTGGCAGCGCCGGTACTCACCGCACTGCTTTATCTGTTGATCTTTTCCCACGTCCTCGAAGGACACGTGAAGGTGCATGGAGTTATCTACACGGCATTTCTTATTCCGGGCCTGGTGATGATGTCGGTGCTGCAAAACGCCTTTGCCAATTCGTCATCTTCGCTGATCCAGTCAAAGGTCACGGGAAATATTGTTTTCGTGCTGCTGCCGCCAATTTCCTACCTGGAGTTTTTCGCAGCCTATGTGCTGGCTTCGGTGGTGCGGGGCTTCGTGGTGGGAACCGGCGTATTGCTGGCCACCTTCTGGTTTGCACCGCTGACCTTTGCCGAACCCTTGTGGATTCTCGTCTTTGCCCTGATGGGTGGTGCCATCCTCGGCAGTCTCGGCGTGATTGCAGGCATTTGGGCCGACAAATTCGATCAACTGGCTGCCTTCCAGAATTTTCTGATCATGCCGCTGACTTTTCTGTCCGGTGTGTTTTACTCCATCAATTCATTGCCGCCTTTCTGGCAGCAGGTGTCGCACTGGAATCCGGTTTTCTACATGATTGATGGCTTTCGCCATGGCTTCTTCGGCGTATCCGATGCCTCGCCCTGGCTGAGTCTTGCCGTGGTCGGCGCATGCCTTGCGGTGTTGACCGCATTTACCCTGAATTTGCTTAAGCGCGGCTACAAGCTGCGCGCCTGAGGAGTTTCACATGCTTGACCCAAAACAAATCGAAACATGGATCGCTGCCGGTCTGCCCTGCGAGTTTGTCGCCGTCCAGGGAGATGGCCATCATTTCGACGCCGTCATCGTCAGTAGCGAGTTTGTCGGCCTGAACCGGGTCAAGCGGCAGCAGCGCATCAATGCCATTCTCAAGGTGCGTTTCGATTCGGGTGAATTGCACGCCCTGTCGATGAAGACCTTGACTCCCGAGGAGTGGAATGCCAATGGATAAGCTGCTGATCACGGGAGGCGTTCCGCTCTCGGGTGAAGTGGCAATATCCGGCGCGAAGAACGCCGCCTTGCCGCTGCTTTGTGCGGCGTTGCTGACCAGGGAGCCGGTGACATTCACCAATGTGCCGCACCTGAACGACATCGGCACCATGCTGAAGCTGCTGGCGCAAATGGGCGTCAAGGTTTCGCGCGAGGCTGACCGGGCAGGTCCGGGAGACACGGTGACGCTGGACGCGTCGGGCCTGAACAACGCCGTGGCGCCCTATGAAATGGTGAAGACCATGCGCGCCTCGATCCTGGTGCTCGGACCGCTGGTTGCGCGTACGGGCGAGGCTCGGGTTTCGCTTCCCGGCGGGTGCGCCATCGGCGCGCGGCCGGTGGATCAGCACATCAAGGGCCTCACCGCGATGGGCGCCGAGATCAGTGTCGAGCAGGGCTATGTGCATGCGCGTGCCACGCGGCTGAAAGGGGCCCGCCTGTTCACCGACATGGTGACCGTAACCGGCACCGAAAACCTGATGATGGCTGCGTGTCTGGCGCAAGGCGAAACCGTGATCGAAAACGCCGCGCGCGAGCCGGAAGTGGTCGACCTCGCCAATTGTCTGGTCGCCATGGGCGCGCGAATTTCGGGTGCCGGCGGCGACGTGATTCGCATCCAGGGCGTGGATGCCTTGCACGGCACCACGCATCGCATCATGCCGGACCGCATCGAGACCGGCACCTATCTCTGCGCCGCGGCCGCCACGGGTGGCGAGATACGCCTGACGGGCGCCTCGGCAGCCCACCTGGACGCGGTGATCGACAAGCTGATGGACACCGGCTGCGAAATTGTCTCCGAGCGCGATGCGATTCGGCTCAAGGCGCCGCCACGGCTCACTGCCGTGAGCATTCGCACGGCACCCTATCCGGCCTTCCCAACCGACATGCAGGCCCAGTTCATGGCGATCAACGCCGTGGCCGAGGGCACCGCCGTGATGCGCGAAACGATTTTCGAAAACCGTTTCATGCACGCGGTGGAACTGATCCGCCTTGGGGCAGACATCAAGATCGACGGCAACACGGCCTTCGTCAAGGGCGTGGCCAAACTCGATGGTGCCGCGGTGATGGCCACCGACCTGCGCGCATCGGCCAGCCTGGTCATTGCGGGTCTGGTGGCGCAGGGCGAGACGCTGATCGAGCGGATCTATCATCTCGACCGCGGCTACGAGGGGCTGGAACAGAAGCTGGCCGCTTTGGGTGCCAACATTCGCCGGGTAAAATAGGCCCATGAGCGGAATTACCATTGCCCTCTCCAAGGGCCGCATCTTCGAGGAAACCCTGCCTCTATTGGCAGCGGCCGGCATCGTCCCGACCGAAGATCCCGAAAAGTCGCGGAAGCTGATCATCGGCACCAATCGTGCTGACGTACGGGTGGTGATCGTGCGTGCTTCCGATGTGCCGACCTATGTTCAATACGGAGCGGCCGATCTTGGCATCGCCGGCAAGGACGTGTTGCTAGAGCATGGCGGGGTTGGGCTGTACCAGCCGCTGGACCTGAAGATTGCCAAATGCCGCATGTGCGTGGCGGCTCCGGCGGGCTTCGATTATGTCGCGGCAGTTCGCAGCGGCGCCCGCTTGCGCATTGCCACGAAGTACATTGCCGTTGCGCGCGAACATTTTGCCGCCAAGGGTGTCCATGTCGATCTCATCAAACTCTACGGCTCCATGGAACTCGCACCCCTGGCAGGCCTGGCCGAGGCCATCGTCGATCTGGTTTCGAGCGGCAGTACGCTGAAAGCCAATAATCTGGTGGAGGTCGAGGAGATCATGAGCATTTCCTCTCGGCTGGTAGTGAATCAGGCAGCGCTCAAAATGAAGCGCGAACTGCTGCAACCCGTTATTGCCTCCATCGCGGGCGCAATCCGATGATTCGCCGCTTGTCGACCCGCGATCCCGGCTTTCTTGCCACGCTCGATGCGCTGCTGCACTTCGATCATTCGACTGACGATGCCATCGAGCTCACGGTGGCAGAGATCCTCGCCAGCGTGCGCACGCAGGGTGATGCGGCGGTGCTTGAATATACGCGTCGCTTCGACCAACTCGACGTCAGCACCATGGCCGAGCTGGAACTGCCCCGGCGTGAGCTGAGGCAAGCGCTCGATGGCCTCCCCACCGCCCAGCGTGCCGCGCTCGAAGCGGCTGCGCAGCGCGTAACTTCCTATCACGAGCGGCAGAAGCTCGAGTCGTGGAGTTTCACCGAAACCGACGGTACGCGTCTCGGGCAGAAGATCACAGCCCTGGACCGGGTCGGCCTGTACGTGCCGGGCGGCAAAGCGGCGTATCCGAGTTCGGTGCTGATGAATGCCCTGCCGGCCAAGGTGGCGGGCGTCGGCGAACTGATCATGGTGGTGCCCACTCCGCGCGGCGAGAAGAATGCGCTGGTGCTGGCCGCCGCCGGCCTGGTGGGCGTCGATCGCGTATTCACCATCGGTGGTGCGCAGGCGGTGGCTGCGCTGGCCTACGGCACGCAGACCGTCCCCCAGGTGGACAAGATAGTCGGCCCCGGCAATGCCTATGTGGCGGCCGCCAAGCGCCGCGTCTTCGGCACTGTCGGCATCGACATGGTGGCCGGGCCCTCGGAAGTGCTGATCATCGCCGATGCCTCGGCCAATCCCGACTGGGTCGCGATCGATCTGTTCGCCCAGGCCGAGCATGACGAACTGGCTCAGTCCATTCTCCTGTGCCCCGATGCGGAGTTCATCGCCCGCGTCGCGGCCAGCATCGACAGACTGTTGCCGACCATGCCGCGCCGCGAGGTGATTGCCGCCTCGCTCAAGGGGCGAGGCGCACTGATTCAGGTAGCCGATCTCGACGAGGCCTGCACCATCGCCAACCGCATCGCGCCCGAGCACCTGGAACTGGCAGTCGACAATCCCGCCCCGCTGGTAGACCAGATCCGCCATGCCGGCGCGATCTTCATCGGGCATTACGCTTCCGAGTCGCTCGGCGACTATTGCGCCGGTCCCAACCATGTCCTGCCGACCTCGCGCAGCGCTCGCTTTTCCTCGCCGCTCGGGGTCTATGACTTCCAGAAGCGGTCCAGCCTGATAGAGGTTTCGAGGGCCGGGGCGCGGACCCTGGGTCCGATTGCGGCGACCCTGGCGCATGGCGAAGGCCTCACGGCCCATGCCAACGCGGCGGAGTTCCGCCTGAAGTAACTCCCGGGCGCAAGGCCGGTAGCCAAGCTTGACAATGATCAACACGGGCTGCCTCCCGGCCCGCTAATCTGCTGTTCATTCCGGCCGGATTCACGAGACCCGGCCGCGAAGCCTTCCCACCAGGAGCGGCATGGAGGAGTGAGCGATGCATACCCGGCAGGCCGAGTCGTCGGCCCAGCAACAAATCGTAGCGCTACCTGCAGGTTTGTCCCTGCCGCTTGAAGTTCGCGTCCATGGCCGCGGCGGCCAGGGCGGCGTTACCTGTGCCAAGTTGATCGCGCTGCTCTACACCCGCATGGGCATGCAGGTGCAGACCTTCGGCGACTACGGCAGCGAACGTTCCGGCGCGCCGGTCCAGGCCTACACCCGCGTCGACCGCCTGCCCATCAACAACCACAACAAGGTTTACCGGCCCGACCACCTGATCGTGCTCGACGAAGGCCTGATGGGCCCGCTGGTCCTGTCCGGCGCCGTGCCGGGCGGGGTGTTGCTGCTGAACTCCCATTCCGGCCTCGACAGCTACGCCGGCCAATACGCCGACTTCCGCTTCGGCGTGATCGACGCCACCGCCATCGCCCGCGAACACGGCATCGGCAGCAGTTCGGTGGTCATCATCAACACCACCATGATTGGCGCCTATGCCCGCCTGCTCGGCATCTCGCTCGCCGCGCTCGACGAGACCTTTGCCGTGCTGGGCCTGGGCGAAGACCTGGCGGCGGCGGAGCATGCCTACGCGCGGGTACAGATGCGGGACGCGACACCCGGTACGTGTGCCGCTGCCGCTCCGGCTAAGGTCACGGCAGCGCCTCCCGTTGCTTCCATCAGCGAGCATCGCCTGGATTTTCCCGCCGACCTCAAGACCGGTTCCTGGAGCAACCAGTCTCCGCTGTATCGGGAGCAGCCCGCGCCCTGTAACCTCGCGTGCCCTGCGGGGAACGACGTGGTCGGTTTCATCCAGGCCCTGAAGAAGGACGGCGCCGACGCGGCGGCCGCAATCCTGCTGCGCACCCAGCCGTTGCCTTCCGTCTGCGGCCGCGTCTGCCCGGCACCCTGCACGGGTTCCTGCAACCGGGCGGTCTTCGACGGCGCCGTGAATATCCGCAGCCTGGAACGCTGGATCGGCGACCACTCCAAACACCAGCTAGTCCCACAAATTGCTTCCCCGCGCCGCCGTTTCGCAGTGATCGGCGGCGGCCCGGCAGGCCTCGCCGCGGCGTGGCAACTCGCGCTGGCCGGTCACGCCGTGACCCTCCACGAGGCCGGCCCAGCCCTTGGAGGAGTCCTGCGCAACGGCATTCCGGTCTACCGCCTGCCCGACGAGGTTTTGCAGCGCGACTTGGCGCGCATCGTGAAGCTCGGCGTCGAGGTGAAGTGCAACAGCCGGCTGGACCGGGATGCGCTGGCGAAATTGCGGCAGGATGTCGATGCCGTGATCGTCTGCACCGGACTCGGTGCCGCCCTGCGCCTGGGCGTCGAGGGTGAGCAGCTCCAGGGCATCGAGCAGGGACTCGATTTCCTGGAACGCGTCAAGCGTGGACCGGTCGCCTTGCCGGGTCATGTCATGGTGGTCGGTGCCGGCAATACGGCGATGGATTGCGCGCGCAGCGCCCTGCGTTGCGGCGCGGCCTCGGTCAGGATCGTCTGTCGCGAGGGCGAGGACATGCCGGCCATCGCCGAGGAGATCGAAGGCGCCGAACAGGAAGGCATCCGCTTCGTGCTGCGCCGGCAGCCGGTTGCCTTCAGCGGCAACGGCAGCGTCACGGCGGCGACCGTCGCCGAGGTTGAGGCCGGCCCGCCCGATGAACTGGGTCGCCCGGGCTTCATCGTCACGCAGCGCACTTCGACCATTCCTTGCGACAAGGTGATCGTTGCGATCGGCCAGGGCGCGGGAGCGGACATGCTGCCGCCGGGCTGGCGGGCAGAGAAAGCGCGTGCCTGGCAGGGCGAAACGCCGCTCAATATATGGTTTGCCGGCGATTGCGCCACGGGCGAGGGCACCGTGACCCATGCCATAGGCAGCGGCCGCAGGGCGGCGCTCGCCAGCCTTGCCGGATGCACGGAATACGTTTCCGAAGACTCCAGGCCACCCGTGCCCCCGGCGCAGATCCTCATTTCGCATTTCGATCCGGCGCCACCACATCGCAACCGGCAACTGGCGCCCGCCGTGCGCCGCGCCGGCTTCGAGGAAATCGACTTCGGCCCGGCCGGGCCGGAGGAGGCCGCGCGCTGCTTCTCCTGCGGCCATTGCACGCATTGCGATACCTGCCTCGTGTATTGCCCGGAGGGTGTGATTTCGCGCCGGGGCGACGGCTATGTGGTCGATACGGTGTTCTGCAAGGGTTGTGGCATGTGCGTCGCCGAATGCCCGCGCAGCGCCATGGAAATGCATGAGAAGGGCAAGCTGGGGGCAAAGCCATGACGATTGAACTGCTGAGCGCCAACCACGGCGCTGCCCTCGCGGCGACCATGGCGGCACGCGCCAATCGCAACGGACGAGGCTTCTGCAGCGGCGTCTATCCGATCACGCCCTCGACCGAGTGCATGGAATACCTCTGCCTGCAGGAGATCGAGAAGGGCCGCGTGATCCGTGTCGAGAGCGAGCACAGCGCGATGGCGGTCTGCATCGGCGCTTCCGCCGCCGGGGCGCGGGCCTTTACCGCGACGGCCTCCAACGGGCTGGCCTACATGGTTGAGAACTGCATTGCCGCCGCCTGCCTGCGCCTGCCGGTGGTGATGGCGGTCGCCAACCGCACGCTGGGTCCGCCCTGGAACATCTGGGCCGATCAGGGCGATGCGCTGCTGCTGCGCGACCATGGCCTGATCCAGTTCTACTGCGCCGACAACCAGGAGGTGTTCGACAGCATCCTCTGCGCCTTCCGCCTGGCCGAGGACGCGCGCGTGCTGATGCCGGCGATGGTCTGCATGGAGGGCTTCATCCTTTCGCACACCATGGCCCAGACCGACATCCCGCAGCAGGAACAGGTCGACCGCTTCCTGCCGCTGACAGCCATCCCGCACCAGCTGGCGACCACGCCGCATACCCTCGGCCAGCTCGAAATCCCGCACCAGACCGAGATGCACCGCCAGCAGCACCACGAGGCCATGCTCGGCGTGCCGCAGGTCTACGGCGAGATACAGGACTCCTTCGAGTCCATCTTCGGTCGCCGCCCGGCCGACGTTGTACAGGCCTATCGCGCCGACGATGCCGAGACCCTGATCGTTTCGATGGGGACCATCGGTTCAACCGCCGAGCGCGTGGTGGACATGCTGCGCGAGAAGGGGCAGGCGGTCGGCGCCCTGCGCGTGCGCCTGTTCCGCCCGCTGCCGGTGGAGGCCATCCGCCGCTGCTACGCCGGCAGGAAGCGCATCGCCGTGATCGATCGCAACATCAGCCTCGGCCTGGGTGGCGTGTTGTGGGCCGAAACGCGGGGCCTGGCCGACGCCGGCGCCACGGTGCAGAACTACATCGCCGGCTTGGGAGGCGGCGACGTGCGGCCCGAACACATCCTGAACATGGTGGCCGACCTGCAGTCGCGCGCAGTCGCGGGACCGCCGGCCGTGATGGAGGCTTTGTGATGGACGAACCGGTACTCTGCGGCATGGCGCAAACGGCGCTGGACCGACCCGACCCGCTGTTCCGCATGGGCAACACCAATTGCGGCGGCTGCGGTCTTTCCAACCTGATGCAGATGCTGCGCCACGCGGTGGCCGACCGGCGGGTGCAACTCGTGATCCCGGCCTGTTGCGGCGCCGTTGCCGCCGGTACTTTCCCGAGCAGCACCTACGGCGTGCCGACGCTGATGACCACCTTCGCCTCGGCGGCGGCCTCGGCCAGCGGCATTGCCAGCGTCGCCCAGCTCAATGGCGAGGACACGCGGGTGATCTGCGTCGCCGGCGACGGCGGCACCTATGACATCGGCTTCGCCACGCTCTCGGCGGCGGCCGAGCGCAACGAGGACATCCTCTACATCTGCTACGACAACGAGATCTACGGCAACACCGGCGGCCAGCGCTCTTCGGCCACGCCGGCCGGCGCCATCACCAGCAACCTGTCCGCCGCCAAGACCGAGCAGAAGAAGGACATCCTCGCCATCATGGCCGCGCACCGCATTCCCTATGCCGCCTCGATCTCGCTGGCCCACGCCGACGACACCGTGCGCAAGCTGCGCCGCGCGCTCGACCTCAAGGGCTTCCGCTTCCTGCACGTGCTGGCGCCCTGCCCGACAGGATGGAAGTCGGAGCCGGCGCTGGGCATGGAGCTGCTGCGCCTGGCGGTGCGCTCCGGGCTCTTCCCCGTGCTGGAAATCTTCGACGGCCGGCGTCACGTGATCAACATCGAGCCGGACTTCTCAGACGAGGCGCTGGACATGTATCTCTCGCTGCAGCGCCGCTTCCAGAAATCCGGCATCAGCGCCGCCGACCTGCGGCCGGCCATCGACCGCCACTGGCAGAACCTGCGCCAGCTCAGCGGCCGTATCGTACCGGCACGGCGGACGGTTCAATAGGGAGGAAAGCCATGCGCAAATACGTCGGCGAACGGATCAGGAAGCTGCGCGAGGCGCAGGACATGAGCCTGGAGCAGGTGTGCAAGCTGACCGGTATCGACGCCGCGCGCCTGCGTGCCTACGAGGACGGCACGGCGGTGCCCGCAATCGGCGCGGTGATCCAGCTCTCGCGGGTGCTCGGTTCGAAAATGGAAGGCTTGCTGCATGGCGGCGGGACCGTTTCCGAATCGCTGACCATCTGCCGCTCGGGCGAGTCGTTGGCGGGGGAGCAGGGCGACACCGAGCAAAGCTACGCCTATCAGTCCCTGACCCGTCCGGGCACGGCGGGGCACCTGATGGAACCCTTCCTGCTGAGCTTCGATCCGGCCGTTCCGCCCGGCGTGCCGATCACGCACGACGGTCAGGAGTTTGTCTACGTTGTCGAAGGTGCGATCGAACTCTTCTATGACGGCCGCAACTATCGCCTCGAAAAGGGCGACAGCGCCTACCTCAGCTCATGCCTTCCGCATACATTCCATGGCTTGGGCGAGCGTGTGGCGAAGATGCTTGCGGTGGTGAGTTCGTCCTGAAGCCGCGGCTTCGCCTGTCCGGCCGCTCCATCTCGGCCGCGAAGGCGTCGATGCGAGAGGAGCTGCTGATTGGGTCCGGCCCAATACTTCCAAAAATTGCATAAACTTGTGGTGCGGCGGGGATTCAACATCCGCTGCGCAGGGCAGAGGCGGTCCGTCGTGTTCCACCAGCATGCGCAAGCGGATGAACCCCGCCCGACTTACAAACTTGACCAGATCTTGGAGGCGTCGTGTCAGAACACAAAGGGTTGGCAAAGGAATCGCTGGGAGCCTTCGAGTCGGCGGTCATGGGAGTTGCCGGCACTGCCCCGGCCTTCAGCGTCGCGGTAACCACGGCGGCCATCGTTGCCTCGGTCGGGGTCCTGTCGGTAGGGAGCGTGCTTTACTGCGGACTGATCATGTTCGGCATCATGCTGGCATTCATCCACCTGAGCAAGATCACCCCGCACGCCGGTGCCGCCTATGCCTGGGTAGGTCACGTGTTCGGTGAGAAATGGGGATTCTTCACCGGCTGGGGGCTGCTCGTCGCATCGATATTCTTCATGGTTTCGGCAACGATACCGGCGGCGACATCGACGCTGGTCCTGATCGCGCCCGACCTAGTCGAGAGCACCACCTGGGTGGCGTTTACCGCCGCGATCTGGCTGACTCTGGTCACCATCGTGGTCACCAAGGGCATCAAGCACGCGAGCTATACGCAGTTGATCCTGACCGGGATTGAAACCGTCGTGATTTTCGCGCTGATCATTGGCGCTTTTGTCCAATATGGCGGTAGGCCGACGCATACCCCTTCATTTATCTGGTTTTCGCCGTTTTCATTTACGCCGCAGTTGTTCGCGACCGGAGCCCTGACGGCCATATTCTTCTACTGGGGCTGGGACGTCACGATGAACCTGAGCGAAGAGACCAGGGGCGGCGAGCCGCACCCGGCGAGCAAAGGCGCATTCTGGGCGATGGTGAATCTGATCCTCTTTTTCATCATCATGATGATCGTGGTGTTGATCGTATTGACCGACGAAGAGATTGCGAAAGCCAACACCAATGTGCTCTACGCCATCGCCGGCAAGCTGTTTCCAGAGCCGTGGAGCTACCTGGCGGTGCTCTCCACCATCCTCAGCACGATAGGCACGATCGAGACCCAGATACTCCAGTTCAGCCGCAGCATGTTCGCGATGGCGCGTGACGAGATGCTGCATCCGCGATACGCCAAGGTTCACCCGGAGTGGCAAACGCCCTGGATCGCGACGCTGGTGATCTGGTTCCTCGGCGTGCTGTTGCTGTTCAGTTCGTCGTTCATGGCGTCGGTGAAGCAGATCCTGGAAAGCTCCATCCTTGCGATCGGCTTCCAGATCTGTTTCTATATGAGCCTGGCGGGGTTTGCCTGTGCCTGGCACTACCGCGACAAGTTGAAGCGCGGGGCGTACAACGCCGTTTCCTATGTGCTGTGGCCCCTGCTTGCGGCGCTGTTCATGGTGTTCATCGCGCTTTACAGCATTCCGACATTCGACACCGTTACAAACGCGATGGGTATCGGCGGAATCCTGGTCGGTTTTTTGCCTTTGTTCATGGGCAGATTGCGGCGTACAAAGGGTGCAAAGGGCTAAAGGGTCGAATCGCCCTGTTATTCCGTAGATGCCGGTCGGTCTTCGATTCAACCGGCGGTTTCCGCTAGCGGTTCCCCAGAATCTCGCGTAGTGCACTGACCAGCGCGGCACATTGCGCGTCGGTGCCGACCGTGATCCGCAGGAATTGCTCGATGCGCGGCGCCTTGAAGTGGCGCACGATGATGCCGCGCTGTCGTAGCGCCAGTGCAGTTTCTTGCGCGGCGCGGCGCGGGTGGCGGACGAAGATGAAGTTGGCGGCGGACGGGAGCACCTCGAAGCCGAGCGCCTGCATTTCGGCAACCAGCTTTTCGCGTGAGGCGATCACCGCCCTGCAGGTCTGCTCGAAATAGTCACGGTCCTCGTAGGCGGCGACGGCGCCGGCAATCGCCAGGCGGTCAAGCGGATAGGAGTTGAAGCTGTTCTTGACCCGCTCCAGCGCCTCGATCAGGTCGGCCTGCCCGGCGGCGAAGCCGACGCGCAGGCCCGCCAGCGAGCGCGACTTGGACAGCGTCTGCACCACCAGCAGGTTCGGGTAGCGGGCGATCAGCGGGATCGCACTCTCGCCGCCGAAATCGACATAGGCTTCATCGATCACCACCACCGAATCCGGGTTGGAGCGCAGCAGACCTTCGATATCGGCCAGCGGCACCAGGCAGCCGGTCGGCGCATTCGGGTTGGGGAAGACGATGCCGCCGTTCGGCTTCGCGTAGTCCGCGACGCGGATGGAGAAGTCAGCGGCGAGCGGGACGGTTTCGAAGGCGACCTGGTACAGCCCGCAGTACACCGGATAGAAGCTGTAGCTAATGTCGGGGAACAGGATCGGCCGTTGGTGTTTGAGCAGGGCGAGGAAAACGTGGGCCAGCACTTCGTCCGAGCCGTTGCCGACGAAGACGTTGCGCGCTTCGATGCCGTGATATTTGCCGATGGCGATCTTGAGTTGCTCGGCATTCGGGTCGGGGTAGAGCTTCAGCGATTCGCCTGTGGCGGCGCGGATGGCTTCCAGCGCGCGGGGCGATGGGTCATAGGGGTTCTCGTTGGTGTTGAGTTTGACGAGATTGGCGAGCTTGGGCTGCTCGCCCGGCACGTAGGGCGTCAGGCCCTTGACAACATCGCTCCAGAAGCGGCTCATGGCGGTTTGGGTGGTGGTGACAGGCTAGGCCGATGGTATCATGCAGGCTTCGACCCTTCGCTCGATCACCACCGCCATGCGGCAAGCCGACATCTCTCGCAACACGCTGGAAACCCAGATCCGCGTCACCCTCGATCTCGACGGCAGCGGCATCTCCAAACTCGCCACCGGCATCGGTTTCTTCGACCACATGCTGGACCAGATTGCGCGCCACGGCATGATCGACCTGACGGTCGAAGCAAAGGGCGACCTGCACATCGACGGACACCACACCATCGAGGATGTCGGCATTACCATAGGCCAGGCGCTGGCCAAGACCCTGGGCGACAAAAAGGGCCTGCGCCGCTATGGCCACGCCTACGTGCCGCTCGACGAGGCCTTGTCACGCGTGGTGGTGGACCTGTCCGGCCGTCCGGGCCTGGTGTTCAACGTTCCCTTCACTCGGGCCACCATCGGCGACTTCGATGTCGACCTGGTGCGCGAGTTCTTCCAGGGACTGGTGAATCACGCCGATATCACGGTGCACATCGACGCCTTGCGCGGCGACAACTCGCACCACCAGGCCGAGACGGTGTTCAAGGCTTTCGCCCGGGCATTGCGCATGGCGGTCGAGGCCGATCCGCGCGCGGCTGGAGCCATTCCTTCGACCAAAGGCGCGCTCTGATCCTTCCATGAGCAAGCTTGTTGTTGTCGATTACGGCATGGGTAATCTGCGCTCGGTGGCCAAGGCCATCGAGCACGTCGCCCCACAGGCCGAGGTCTGCGTCAGTTCGGATGCAGCCGAAATCGCTGCGGCAGACCGCGTCGTCGTTCCGGGTCAGGGTGCGATGCCGGACTGCATGCGTGAGTTGTCAGAGCGCGGCTTGCGCGAAGCGGTCGTTCGCGCCGCTGCCGAAAAGCCCTTTCTGGGTATTTGCGTGGGCTTGCAGATGCTCTTCGGCCATGCCGAGGAGGGTGACGTCATGGGACTCGAAATTCTGCCGGGCCGCGTGCCGCGGTTTCCGCAGGCAGCCATGCTGGCGCCCGACGGCACGCGTCTCAAGGTGCCGCACATGGGCTGGAATCAGGTGCAGCAGGCCGAAGCCCACCCTTTGTGGGACGGCATCGAGGATGGTGCACGCTTTTATTTCGTACACAGTTACTACGTCGAGCCGCAGACGCCCGAAGTGATTGCGGGTTCGACCCACTACGGCATACCCTTTACCAGCGCGATTGCTCGCGCTAACATCTTCGCTGTTCAATTCCACCCGGAAAAAAGCGCCCAGGCCGGGTTGCAACTGCTCGCCAATTTCATGCGCTGGAATCCCTGATCCGACAGCCTCCCAGGCATCTCTTTATTTGCACATCTCCCTATGCTGCTGATACCCGCGATTGATCTCAAGGACGGTCACTGCGTCCGCCTGAAGCAGGGCGCCATGGACGACGCCACGGTTTTTTCCGAGGACCCGGCGGCCATGGCCCGACACTGGATAGACCAGGGCGCGCGCCGCCTGCATCTGGTCGACCTCAATGGCGCCTTTGCCGGCAAGCCGAAGAACGAAAATGCGATCAAGGCCATTCTCACGGAGGTCGGCGAAGAGATTCCCGTTCAACTGGGCGGCGGCATTCGCGACCTGGATACCATCGAGCGTTGCCTCGATGATGGCATTACCTACGTCATCATCGGCACCGCCGCGGTGAAGAACCCTGGCTTCCTGCACGATGCCTGCGGTGCGTTTCCCGGCCACATCATCGTCGGACTCGATGCCCGGGATGGCAAGGTCGCGGTCGACGGCTGGTCGAAGATGACGGGCCACGATGTTGTCGATCTGGCGAAGAAATTCGAGGACTATGGTGTCGAAGCGGTCATCTATACCGATATCGGGCGCGACGGCATGCTTTCCGGCGTGAACATCGAGGCCACGGTAAAGCTGGCGCAGGCGCTGCGTATTCCGGTGATTGCCAGCGGCGGCATCGCCTGCATGAAGGATGTCAAGGCCTTGTGTGCGGTGCAGGGCGAAGGAATATCCGGTGCCATCACGGGGCGTGCAATCTACGAAGGCACATTGGATTTCAAGAAGGCCCAAGCGGAGGCGGACAAGCTCTCCGGTCGCTGAAAGCATATGAATAAATCTACTGCGCGTGCCGGATCGGGGATTGGGCGGTGCTCGCTATCCTCATGTACAAGGACGTACATTCCGGTAGCTGCGCTCCGGCCGCACCCCGCTGCGGACCGCTCACTACGATTTCTTCATATGCTTTGACCCATGCTCGCCAAACGCATCATTCCCTGCCTTGACGTCAACGCCGGCCGCGTGGTCAAGGGCGTTAACTTCGTCGAGTTGCGCGACGCCGGCGATCCGGTCGAGATTGCGCGTCGCTACGACGAGCAGGGCGCCGACGAGATCACTTTTCTCGACATCACCGCCAGTTCCGATGACCGCGACATCATCCTGCACATCATCGAGGCGGTCGCCTCGCAAGTGTTCATTCCGCTGACGGTAGGCGGCGGCGTGCGCCAGGTCGAGGACGTGCGCCGGCTGCTGAACGCGGGTGCCGACAAGGTCAGCATGAATACGGCGGCGGTGAATAATCCGCAACTGGTCGCCGATGCTTCCGCCAGGGTCGGTGCACAGTGCATTGTGGTTGCCGTCGACGCCAAGCAGACGACCCCCGGTCGCTGGGAGGTATTCACCCATGGCGGACGGAAGAACACCGGGCTGGACGCCATTGAGTGGGCGCGCAAGGTCGAAAGTCTCGGTGCCGGGGAAATTCTGCTCACCAGCATGGATCGGGATGGCACCAAGGCCGGTTTCGACCTCCAGCTCACCCGAGCGGTGGCGGACGCAGTGGGTATTCCCGTGATCGCCAGCGGCGGTGTGGGCACGCTTCAGCATCTGGCGGATGGAGTTACCGAAGGCCGCGCCGATGCCGTACTGGCGGCAAGCATTTTTCACTATGGCGAGTACACCGTGCGTCAGGCCAAGGAATACATGCGTAGCCGTGGCATCGAGGTAAGACTTTGAGCGCACCAGTGGTGCAGTTGTTTTTAAACCGGCTTGAAACCTCAGGCTGGCAGGATGTTGAGCCGGTCCTCGAGGACTTGAAGGAGATATACAAGTGATTGATCTCGAAGTTATTCACCGCATTCAGGCGACGCTGCTGGAGCGCAAGGGCGCTGCGCCCGATTCATCCTACGTTGCCAGTCTGTATGCCAAGGGCACCGACGCGATCTGCAAGAAGGTGGCGGAAGAAGCCGCTGAGGTCATCATGGCGGCGAAGGATGGGGATCGCCTTCATATCGTCCGCGAAGTAACTGACCTCTGGTTTCACAGCATGATTCTGCTGACCCAGTTCGGCATTGGCGTCGATGACGTGATGGTCGAATTCCGCCGCCGCGAAGGCATCTCCGGCATCGACGAGAAGAACAGCCGGACGCCCGGATGATGAGCGACTGCATTTTCTGCAGGATCGCGCGCGGCGAGATCCCGTCGAAGAAAATCTACGAAGACGAGGAAATCTTCGCCTTTCACGACATCAACCCGATTGCGCCGGTACATTTCATGATCGTGCCGAAGCTGCATATTGCTTCGCTGGCGGAGGCCAACATGAGCCACCAGATGCTGCTCGGCCGCATTCTGGCTAAAGCCAATGATATGGCAAGGAGCCAGGGCCTCAACGAAGGCTTCCGCACCATCATCAACACGGGGCGGATCGGACATCAGGAGGTGTATCATCTCCACGTTCATATCCTGGGCGGCCCCGAGCCTCTGGGGTCCATGCTAAAACGCAAAGCGCCTTGAAGGTTTCCTGAGCGCGAGGAGAAAAAACGATGGGATCTTTCAGCATCTGGCACTGGCTGATTGTTTTGGTGATTGTCATGCTCGTGTTCGGCACCAAGAAGCTGCGCAACATGGGGTCGGACCTCGGTGGCGCGGTCAAGGGGTTCAAGGACGGCATGAAGGAGGCTACCGCCGACAAACCCGCCGACAAGCCAGCGGAGCCGCACCAGGTTACCGGCCAGACGATCGATGTAGAGTCGCGTCGGGAGCAAACCAAATCCTGAACGCTGGCGGATGAGGCGGTCTGCGGATTTCTGCCGCAGTTGTCGGCCACTCTGCATGTAATCTCTTTTCTGACATCCCAACGAACCCATGTTCGACGTCGGTCTTTCCGAGTTGATGGTCATCGCCGTGGTGGCGCTGGTCGTTATCGGCCCGGAGCGCCTGCCCAAGGTGGCGCGCACGGCCGGACTTATTCTCGGTCGTCTGCAACGCTATGTAAGCGATGTCAAGGCTGACATCAATCGCGAGATTCAACTCGATGAGCTGAAGCAACTTCAGAAGCAAGTGACCGATCAGGTGACGAGCCTGGAGGCTTCCGTGACTCACGAAATGCGCGAGGTCGAATCCTCGGTGAACAATGCCATCGAACCGCTGGCGGCTGACGGAAGCGAGTCATCGACGCCATCTCCGGAGATACCGACCGGCATGAGTCATGAGACAGTTCCAGCCGTCGATGGGCCGCCTGCGCAAGAGCCTGGAACCGCAGCAGTGGCGGCTGAAGTTCAGAAATCCTGATGGCTGACGAACAGGAAACATTTCTTTCCCACCTGGTCGAGCTGCGCGACCGCCTGATCCGCGTCCTCATCGCTGTCGGCATCGCTTTCGTGCCGCTGGCCTTCTACGCCCGCGAGCTCTATTCGCTGCTGGCTGCACCGTTGCTGGCGACTCTGCCCGCCGGTGGCCAGATGATCGCCACCGATGTGGTCGGCGTGTTTCTGGTACCGATGAAGGTGGCGCTGACGGTCGCGTTTCTTGTCGTCCTGCCTTACGTGCTGTATCAGGTGTGGGCTTTTGTTGCTCCGGGGCTCTATGCCCATGAGAAAAAGCTCGCGATCCCGCTTCTGATTGCCTCGGTAATCCTGTTTTTCGTCGGCATGGCCTTTGCGTACTTTGCATTTTTCCCGATGGTGTTCGGCTTCATGTCGAAGTTCGCGCCGGAAGGAGTGGCCTGGATGACGGACATCGAAAAGTATTTTTCCTTCGTCCTCACCATGTTCATGGCCTTCGGAGTGACTTTCGAGGTGCCGGTGATTGTCATCGTGCTGGTCAAGATCGGCGTGGTTGACGTGGCAAAGCTGCGCGAGTGGCGACCGTATGTAATCGTCGGCGCCTTTGTTGTTGGCGCGGTGTTTACGCCTCCGGACGTGATTTCGCAGTTCATGATGGCGGTGCCCCTGTGGCTGCTTTATGAACTGGGAATTGTGTTGGCGAGCGTCATCGTGCGCCCCGTCGCGGAATCACCCGGCAAGTCGGATTACCGGCCGCCGTCGGACGAGGAAATGAACCGGGAACTCGATCGCGCCGAGCAGCAGTCGAACGACCAGAAGACCTGAGGGCAGAAGCCCGGCAGGCACGGCCAAGGCACGATGTAGCCTGGTCTTTCGACAATGGCAGCCTCTGAAATGTCCTTCGCGAAAACATTCCTTCTGCAGTGCATCCAATCCTTTTATTGATCTACAATGAAACCCAATGTGTGCCATTGCGGCGCGCCGGATTTTGCGGTGAGTAATCTGTCCTCAAGGAGATTGAACATGCTGAAACGTTTCGCGTTGGCCGCCTTGGCCTGCTGCCTGATTCCCGCTTTCGCACTGGCGCAAAACATCAAGGTTGCCCACGTCTATGACAAGACGGGCGCCCTCGAGGCCTATGCCAAGCAGACCCATATCGGCCTCATGATGGGCTTGGAGTACGCCACCGGCGGCAAGATGGAAGTTGCCGGTCGCAAGATCGTCGTCATCGAGAAGGACACCCAGGGCAAGCCGGACATCGGCAAGGCCCAGCTGGCCGCCGCCTATGGGGACGACAAGGTCGACATCGCCGTTGGCCCGACCAGTTCCGGCGTCGCGCTGGCCATGCTGCCGGTCGCAGAGGAGTACAAGAAAGTGCTGCTGGTCGAACCGGCGGTTGCCGATTCGATTACCGGTGACAAGTGGAACCGTTACATCTTCCGTACCGGCCGAAATTCGAGCCAGGACGCGATTTCCAACGGATTTGCGCTGGGCAAGAAGGAGGGCACTTACGTCGCCACGCTGGCGCAGGACTCCGCCTTCGGCAAGGACTTCGTCAAGGCTTTCAAGGATGCCTTCGCCGGCAGCAAGGGCAAGCTGGTGTTCGAAGAGTACGCCCCGATGGCCACCAACGACTTCACCGCTTCGGCGCAACGCCTGTTTGACGCGCTGAAGGACCGTTGCGACTCGGCCAAGGACAAGACCTGCCGCAAGATCATCTTCATCAACTGGGCCGGTGCCGGCAATCCCTTCAAGATCGGTGACCTCGATCCCAAGCGCTATGGCATCGAGATTGCCACCGGGGGCAACATCATGCCGGCGATGGCGGCCTACAAGGCCTTCCCTGGCATGGAAGGCGCGACCTACTACTACTACGACATCCCGAAGAACCCGATCAACAAGTGGCTGGTCGAAGAGCACAAGAAGCGCTACAGCGGCACGCCGCCTGACTTCTTCACCGCCGGCGGCATGGCGGCCGGTATTGCCCTGGTCGAAGCCTTCAAGAAGGCGGGCAGCACCGATACCGAAAAGCTGATCGCGACCATGGAAGGCATGAGCTTCGAGACGCCGAAGGGCAAGATGATCTTCCGCAAGGAGGACCATCAGGCCTTGCAATCGATGTTCCACTTCAAGATCAAGGTCGATCCGGCGGTGGCCTGGGCGATTCCCGAGTTCGTCGATGAAGTGACCATCGACGAAATCAAGCTGCCGATCCGCAACAAGAAGTAAGCCGCGGTCTTCCCGGCGGTCCGAGTGCCGCCGGGCGGCAGAAGTGTTTCGCCGGCTGCGGGCAAACGCAGGGAAGGGTTGCACCCAACATGTCTAACTCGAGCGAGTCTTCGTCCGCCGTTCCGGTGCTGGAGACGCGCGGCCTGACGGTGCGCTTCGGCGGCCATGTCGCCGTCAATGCCGTCAGTTGCGCCTTCCAGCGCGGAACCCTGACGGCCATCGTCGGACCCAACGGCGCCGGCAAGACCACCTATTTCAACCTGATTTCCGGGCAGATCCCGGCCACCGCCGGCGAAGTGTTCCTGTTCGGCAAGGACATCTCCCGCCTGCCGGCCCCTTTGCGCACGCGGCGCGGCATCGGCCGCGCCTTTCAGCTCACCAACCTGTTTCCCTTCCTCACGGTGCATGAGAACGTCCGTATTGCGGTGCAGGCGCGCGCCGAGGTCGGGATCAAGTTCCTGAGCCTCTGGAACAGCCGGCGCGACCTGATCGAAAAGGCCAATGCGATTCTCGAGGAGGTCGCCCTGGCACACCAGCGCAACGTCCCGGCGATGAACCTGCCGCACGGTGATCAGCGCAAGCTCGAAGTCGGACTGATGCTTGCCCTCGAACCTGAGGTCTTCATGTTCGACGAACCCACGGCGGGCATGAGCGTCGACGAAGTACCGGTCATCCTCGACCTGATCAAGCGCATCAAGGCCCGTGCCGACAAGTGCATCCTGCTGGTCGAACACAAGATGGACGTGGTGCGCGAACTGGCCGATCGCATCATCGTCCTGCACAACGGCACCCTGGTGGCCGACGGTGCGCCGGCAGAAGTGATTGCTTCGCCAGTGGTGCAGGAAGCCTACCTCGGCGTGGCGCCGGAATCCAAGGAGGCTGCCTGATGAATGCCAGCGTCCAGCCCCTGCTTGCGCTCGAAGGGGTACACACCCACATCGGGCCTTACCACATCCTGCATGGTGTCGACCTGGCGGTGGCCAGGGGCGGCATCACCATGCTGCTCGGCCGCAACGGCGCCGGCAAGACCACCACGCTGCGCACCATCATGGGCCTTTGGCAGGCGTCGGCCGGGACCATCCGTTTCGACGGCGGCGATATCGTGAAGCTGGCCACCCCCGACGTGGCCCGTCTGGACATCGCCTACGTGCCGGAGAACATGGGCATCTTCAGCGACCTCACGGTGCGCGAGAACCTGTTCCTGGCCGCGCGCAAGGGTCCCCTCGATGCCGCCCGCCTGGACTGGATCTTCGGCTTCATGCCGGCCCTCAAGACCTTCTGGCTGCAGCGTGCCGGGCTGCTTTCCGGCGGGCAGAAGCAGATGCTGTCGATTGCGAGGGCCATGGTCGAGCCGCGCCGCCTCTTGCTCGTCGACGAGCCTTCCAAGGGCCTGGCTCCGGCCATCATCCAGAACCTGATCGTGGCCTTCGGCGCACTGCGCGACGAAGGCGTCACTGTCCTGCTGGTGGAGCAGAACTTCAATTTCGCCAGCAAGCTGGGTGACTCGGTCGCCGTGATGGACAACGGACGCGTCGTTCATGCCGGGACCATGGCCGACCTGATCGCCGATCCGGCCCTGCAGGCCCGTCTGCTCGGGCTTTCGCTCGACTCTCACCAATAAGGGACGGCCACATGAGCACATCGACCCCTGCCGCAGCACCCGCCAAGGTCGAGGACCTGCCCGCCGCCCCGCGCGACTGGCTACCGATCCTGGTGGTGCCGATCCTGATCCTGCTGGCCCTGCCGCTGGTCGGCAGTTTCCCGACCTGGGCGACGCTGACCATCGCCGGACTGGCCATGGGCCTGATCATTTTCCTGGTCGCATCGGGGCTCACCCTGGTGTTCGGCCTGATGGACGTGATGAACTTCGGCCATGGCATCTTCGTCGCCCTCGGCGCCTTCGTCGGCGTGACGACGATTTCGGCGCTGGGCGGCTGGACGGCGAGTTCCTCCTTTGCACTCAACCTGGCCGCCATCGGTTGCGCGGGCCTCGCCGCTGCGGCGGTGGCCGGTACGCTCGGCATTGCCTTCGAACGCGTCATCGTACGCCCGGTGTATGGCCTCCACCTCAAGCAGATCCTGGTCACGATGGGCGGCATGATCGTCGCCGAGCAGGTGATCCTCGCCCTGTGGGGACCGGAAGCGCGGCCAATGATGCGCCCCGCCAGCCTGCAGGGTGCATTTATTTTCGGCGATGTGGCGGTTGAAAAGTTCCGCCTGCTTGCGGTCTGCCTCGGCCTCGTCATCTTTGCCGCGATGTTCCTCGTGCTCAATCGCACCAAGCTCGGACTGCTGATCCGTGCCGGCGTGCAGGACCGTGAAATGGTTGAAGCGCTGGGCTACCGGGTGCGCTTCCTGTTCATCGGGGTATTTGCCGCCGGATCGGCGCTGGCCGGCCTCGGCGGCACCATGTTCGGGCTTTATCAGGAACTGGTCACGACCTCGATCGGTGCGCAGATGATGGTGCTCATTTTCATCGTCATCATCATCGGCGGCCTCGGTTCGGTCGGCGGCTGTTTCGTCGGCGCGTTGCTGGTCGGTCTCGCATCCAACTATGTCGGCTTCGTCGCACCGAAGGTCAACCTCTTTTCGAGCATCCTCCTGATGGTGCTGATACTGCTCTGGCGTCCGCAGGGCCTGTTCCCCGTGGCGAAGCGTTAGGAGACGGACATGCTTGGCAATCTCTTGTCCCAGGACCTGCCGCGCAGCAAGATTCTCTCGGCGCTGCTGCTGCTGATCGTCGTCGGCCTGCTGGCGACGCCCTTCATCTTCCCTGGCGCCCGCTCACTCAACGTGGGGGCCAAGATTGCGGTGTTCATCGTGCTGGCGGCGAGTTACGACCTGATGCTGGGCTATACCGGCATCGTTTCCTTTGCCCACACGATGTTCTTCGGTATCGGCGCCTACGGGATCGGCATAGCGTCTACGCAAATGGGCCCGACCTGGACCGCGATGACGGTCGGCTTGCTGGTCGCGGTGATCCTGTCCACGGTCCTCGCGCTGGGCATCAGCCTGTTTTCCCTGCGCGTGCGGGCGATCTTTTTTGCCATGATCACGCTGGCCGTCGCCGCCGCCTTCATGACCCTTGCTTCGCAATTTTCGGACTGGACAGGCGGCGAGGACGGGCTCAATTTCAAGGTTCCGGAACTCATCTCGCCGGCCTTTTCCCTGTCCGACGAAAAATTCCTCGGCGCCAATCTCGATGGCAAGCTGATCGCCTATTACCTCGTAGTGCTGAGTTCAGGCGGCCTCTTCCTGCTCATGCTGCGCATCGTCAATTCACCCTTCGGTCGCGTCCTGATGGCCATCCGCGACAACGACTTCCGCAGCGAGGCCATCGGCTATCGCAACGTCACCTACCGCAGCCTCTCCTCCGTGCTGGCGGCCCTGTTCGCGACCCTGGCCGGCGTCCTCTATGCGCTCTGGCTGCGCTACAACGGTCCCGGCACCACCTTGTCCTTCGACATCATGATCGACGTCCTGCTGATCGTGGTGATCGGCGGCATGGGGACGCTCTATGGCGCGGTGATCGGTTCGGCGCTGTTCAACATTGCGCAAGGCTACCTGCAGGACCTGCTCAAACTGGCGCACGGAAACATCGACACGATTCCGGTGATCGGCGCCCTGTTCCATCCCGATCGCTGGTTGTTCTGGCTCGGCCTGCTGTTCGTGCTTTCGGTTTACTTTTTCCCCTTCGGGATCGTGGGCAAGCTGCGTACCGGAGCGCTGGCCAAGGTGAACCGCGCCGCCTGAGGCTGGGGCACTCGCTGGCGGCGATGCGCGAAAAGGAACCACTCTTAGAAGGATAGCGTCATGTCTAGCGCCTACGACTATAAGAACAAGCTGATCAGCGTCGAACAGGCGCTGGCGAAGATCAAGTCCGACGACTGCATCGTCAGTGCGCTCGGCGCCGCCGAGCCGAACGGCCTGCTCGACCAATTGCACACCGTCGCCGGCCGGGTCACCAACGTTGCTGTGTCCACCTGCCTGCCCATGCGTCCGTTCAAGTGGTTCATGGATCCGGCGATGCAGGGCCACATCGAGCACCACGCCTGGTTCTATTCGGCCGGCATTCGCAAGGCCGCGGCGGAGGCGCATACCTCGAGCTATGTGCCCAACCACCTGCATTCGGCGGCCATGGACCGCATCCTGTTCCGCAAGCCGACCGTGTTCATCGGTTCCTGCACGCCGCCAGACCGCTTCGGCTATGTCTCGCTGGCCTTCTCGGTCGTCTATGAACGCGAGTTGATGGACGTGGCGGACATCGTGATCCTGGAAATCAATGATCAGGTGCCCTACGTCTGGGGTGATACCGTGATCCACCTCGACCAGGTCGACTACCTCGTAGAGCATTCCTCGGCGCCGTTCGAACTGCCCGCGCCGGAAACCGGAGAACGCGACCGACTGATAGGCGGCTTCATCGCCGAACACATCGAGGACGGCTCGACCATGCAGCTCGGCATCGGCGGCATACCCAATGCCGTGGCCGGAGAACTGCTGCAGAAGAAGGACCTGGCGATCCACACGGAGATGCTGACCGACGGCATGGTCGACCTGTTCGAGGCCGGCGTCATCGCGCGCGCACCGCGCAGCCTGGACAAGGGCATCATGCGCGGCAAGATGGTGGCGGCCTTCGCCCTCGGCACGAAGAAGCTTTACGACTTCCTCGAACACAATCCCGGGCTGGCGCTGATGCGCGGCTCCTGGGTGAACAATCCTTACGTCATCGCCCACAACCTCAAGCAGGTGTCGATCAACACCACGCTCGAGGTCGACCTGACCGGCCAGATCTGTTCCGAGTCCATCGGCCATCGCCAGTATTCCGGGACCGGCGGTCAGTCGGACACAGCCATCGGCGCCCAGATGTCGGAAGGCGGCAAATCCTTCATTGCCCTCTATTCGACGGCCGACGTGAAGCAGCCCGACGGCACGCGCAAGACGGTGTCGAAGATTGCGCCCATGCTTTCCCCCGGCGCCGCGGTCACGCTGCACCGGGCCAACGTCGACTATGTTGCCACCGAATACGGCGCCGTGCGCCTGCGCGGCGCGCCGGTCAACGAGCGGGCGCGGCGTCTGATCTCGATCGCGCATCCGGATTTCCGCGCCGGCCTGCAGGAAGAAGCGGAGAAGCTCGGCTACATCTAACGCCGGGAATTGTGCCGTGACGATAACCATCACCGCCGGAGATCGACCATGAGCCTGGTTCGCATCGAGCCGCTCGGTGCGGGCGTGGTGCGCCTGGTGCTGGCGCGCCCGGCCATGCAGAACGCCCTAGTGCCGGAACTGCTCGACGATCTGCTGATCGCCCTGCGCGAAATCGCAGGGTCTCCGGCCTGCGCCGCTGTCGTTCTGGCGGCCGACGGCCCGGCATTTTCCATCGGCGGCGACATGCGGCGTTTCCAGCGCGAGCGCTCGGGCGACCTTCTTGCCTATTCCTCGGGCCTGGTGGGCAAACTGAACGAGGCGATCCTGGCACTGATCGACCTGCCGCAACCCGTGGTGGCCGCCGTGCATGGTGCGGTCACCGGCGGCTCGGTCGGGCTGGTGCTGGCCGCCGACCTGGCCTATCTGGCTCCCGGGGCGGCGTTCAAGGCCCACTACGCCACGGCTGGCTTCGGCCCCGACGGCGGCTGGACGGCACTGGTCGGGCGCCTCGCCGGTCAGCGTCGGGCGGCTTCCGCGCTGCTGCTCAATCGCACCATCCGCGCTGAGGAGGCGGTGGCCTGGGGCCTAGCCAACGAAGTGGTTGCGGCCGAAGATTTGCAGCAGACCGCCAACGCGACGGCGCGCAAGATCGCCGCCTATCCAGCCGGCACCATGCGTGCCGCGAAAGCCCTGCTGCGGAGCGACCGCGGGCGCCTGGCCGCGGACCTGGAGGCCGAGCGCAGGCACTTCCTCGGACTCATAAACACGCCGCAGGCGCAGGCCGGCGTCGATGATTTCCTGCGCCGGTTTCAGGACTATCCTGATTCAACGGAACCCTAGGAGGTACAGGAGGACGCAATGCAAGTACCCGACTATCTGGCCAAGCATGCGCGCCAGTTCCCCGCCAAGACCGCGCTGGTGGACCTCCACAGCGGACGCCGCGTCAGCTATTCCCAGCTCAATGAAAGGGCCAGCCGCTTCGCCGAATTCCTGCGCGAGCGCTGGCAGGTCAAACCCGGCGAACGCGTGGCCCTGCTGGCGCACAGTTCCTCCGACTACGTCGAGATGCTCTACGGTTGCGGCAAGATCGGCGCGGTGGTGATCTGCCTCAACTGGCGGCTTTCGGTTGATGAACTCAAGGGCGTGCTTGGGGATGCGGCGCCGACGGCGCTGGTCTGGGGCGAGGAGTTCGACGCCGGTGGCGCGGCCTTGATGGATGCCTTCAAGATCAAGAATTGCATGGTGACCGGCGCCGCGCGGCCGCAGGTCGCCGGCTATGAAAGCGCGCTGGCCGAAATGTCAGGTGCCACCGTCGAAATGCCCTGGCGCGAGCACAACGACGTCTGGTACCTGCTCTACACCGCCGGCAGCACCGGCAAGCCCAAGGGCGTGCCGCAGACCTGGGGCATGAACGTCACCAACACGCTCACCAACACCATCCATGCCAGTTTGCGACGCGAAGACGTGATGCTCTCGGTGTTGCCCTATTTCCACACCGGCGGCCTCAACCTGTACATGAACTGCATGCTGATGCTCGGCGCCACCACGCTGATCATGCGCCAGTTCGATGTCGACAAGACCATGGAGCTGCTGGAGAGCGAGGCTACGGTGATGTTCGGTGTGCCCGCCATCTACCTGTTTCTCAGTCAGCACCCCCGTTTCGCCGGCGCTGACTTTTCCAGGGTCCGTAGCTGGGCGGCCGGTGGTGCGCCGGTGCCCAGGGTGCTGCTTGAACAGTACCTGGCGAAGGGCGTCACCATCTGTTTCGGTTTTGGCATGACCGAAACTGGACCGACAGTATTCCTCACTGACGAGGACACCGCGCGCAGGAAGGTGGGCACCGTCGGCAAACCCGTGATGTTCGTCGAAGCCAAGGTAGTCGATACCCAGACCCGTCAGCGGCTGGGCGCAAACCAGCGCGGCGAGATGCTGCTGCGCGGCCCCGCCATCACTCCTGGCTACTGGAACAACCCGCAGGCCACGGCCAAGTCCTACGAGGACGGCTGGCTGTGTACCGGCGACATCGTCTACTTCGACGACGACGGCGACTTCTACGTTGTCGACCGCTCCAAGGACATGTACATCTCGGGTGGCGAGAACGTCTATCCGGCCGAAGTGGAAAACGTGATCTTCCAGATCGAGGGCGTGGCCGAGGCCGCCGTGATCGGCATCCACGACGCCAAGTGGGGCGAGGTCGGCAAGGCCATCGTCGCCGTCAAGCCGGGCGCGCAAGTCAATGAGGAGCAGGTCATCGCCCACTGCAAGCAGAAGCTGGCCGGCTTCAAGGCGCCGAAGCAGGTGCAGTTCGTTCCGGCCCTGGCGCGCAATGCCGCCGGCAAGGTGGACAAGCCGAAGCTGCGCGCGGAATTCGGAGACAAGGCGTGACGCTGCCCAGCACCACTCAGCGCGTCCTGCTGCAGGCGGATTTCGACCGCTTCGCGCGGCTCAGCCACGACGACAATCCGATCCACTGCGATCCGGTGTTTGCCGCCAGGAGCCATTTCGGCGCCACCGTGGCCCACGGCATGATGCTCTACAGCTGCATCTGCAAGGCGCTGACGGAGCAAGTCGGGCCGGGGGTGGTGCAACTCGAGCAGACCTTGATGTTTCCCAGTGCGACCTATGTCGGCGACCGCCTGGATGTTGACCTGCAACTGGAAGCGGACGTCGACGGCACTCTGGATATCGTCACTGAAGTCAGCAAAGCCGGAACGGGTGGTACCAAGCTTGCCACGGCAAGCGGCCGCTGCCGCGTGGCCGCGCCGTCCGCGCCCCTGCCCGGAGTGGCCCCGGCGCCGCATTTGGCCGAGGAGGGCGATGCCGAACTCTACGGCCTGCGCCCCGGCATGAGCGCCAGCACGACGCGTACCTTCGCCACCGCCGACCTCGATGAATACGGTGACCTAACGGGCGACCGCAATCCGATCTTCCGCGACGACCGCGAAGCCAGGGCGCGCGGTTTCAAGCGCCGCATCGTGCCCTGGCCATTGCTGGCCGGCATGTTCTCCGACCTGCTCGGCACGCGCCTGCCGGGGCGCGGCACGGGCTGGATGAAGCAGCAACTGCACTATCCCTCGGCCGCCCATCCGGGCGAAGCATTGACCGCAACGGTGACAATCACGCGACTGCGCGCAGCGAAGGAACTGGTCAACCTTTCCACTCGCGTCAGCGCCGCCGATGGCCGCTTGGTCTGCGACGGCGAAGCGCTGGTGCTGGTGCGCAATCTGGAAAATAAGCTGGAACACAAGGTGGAGCGCACATGAACGACGTCGGAATACTGGGCTACGGGTTTTACCTCGCGGAGCGCCAAATGAGCGCCGCGGATATCGCCGCGGCCACCGGCGGAAACTGGAGCGAGGAGGCGGTGCGCGACAAGCTCGGCATCGTCAGGAAGAGCGTGCCGGGGCCCGAGGATGGCACCCAGGAGATGGGCGCGCGCGCTGCGCTGGACGCCATCGCCCGCAGCGGCATCGATCCGCTGGAAATCGACCTGATCCTGTGCATGGGCGAAGAGTGGAAGGAATATCCCTTAACCACATCGGCCATCTACATCCAGGAGCGCATTGGCGCCCACCGGGCCTGGGGCATCGACATCCAGCAGCGCTGCAATACTGCCGTGGCGGCGATCAAGATCGCCAAGGACATGCTGATCGCCGATCCGGATATTGCAACGGTGATGATCGTCGGCGGCTACCGCAACGGCGACCTGATCGACTTCAGGGATTCGGCCGTGTCCTTCATGTTCGACCTCGCGGCGGGGGCTGGCGCCCTTGTTCTGCGGCGGAACCTGGGCCGCAACCTGGTGCTCGGTTCGCACATCATCACCGACGGCTCGCTGGCACGGGACGTCGGGGCCTGGTACGGCGGCACGGAACATCCGATCGAGTCGTTGCCGGAGGCGGAACTCGCCGCACTGCGGGCCAGGGGCAACCTCAGCCTGCGCGTGTTCGAGCCCGAGCACATGAAGGCACGGCTCAACGATGTCTCGATGCCGAACTGGCTGGCCTGCATCGACAAGGCGCTGGCCAAGAGCAATGCGACGCGCGCCGACATCGATTTTCTCAACGTGCTGCACTTCAAGCGTTCGATGCACGCCGGACTGCTGGAGACTCTGGGTCTCCGGCCTGAACAGTCGGTTTACCTGGAGAACTACGGCCATCTGGGCCAGGTGGACTTCATGATTTCCCTGCACGAGGGCTTGCAGCAGGGACGCCTGAAGGATGGCGACCTCATGGTGGCCATTGCCGCCGGCATCGGTTACGTATGGGGTGCCACCGTGGTGCGCTGGGGATCGGTCGAATGAAGCACTTCGCGAGACGGTACGCACCGACGCATCGATAGGTTCCGACCTATTGCCGAGTGCTCTCCGACATTCAAGATGAGACGGTCGGCAAGCCATGAGGTCATCCCGCCGATCGGCCGCATGTCTCTCGGCATCGCGCTGGAGCGTTCCCCTACGAAAGTGATAGAGTCTCTCCAGCAGGATTGCAGGCGCCAGCGGCCCGCATTCTGCAGATACACAATCCTTGCAGTGCAAGAGATCGAGAAGATGCCATCGGTTATGGTGGGGCAAGCTTCTCCTTGTGCAGCGGGAACGCACTCAAAAATAAATGCCGGGGGCAGTCAAGGATGGCAGCAGGGGGAGGCATGAAAGAAACTTCTGGCGAGGTATCCAGCCTGATGCGCTCGGTTCGGGAAGATGTTGTCATGGCCACCTATTCGGCAACCATGATTGCCGGAACGGTTCTGATGGCAGGCAACATGTCGCGCAACCTGCACCTGGGGAACCCGCTCAGCATTCCGCACATGGTTCTCTACGCGGTATTCCTGGTCAGCTACTTCCTGCGCAATCGCATCGGCGCCAGATGGCTGGCACCGATACTGCTGTTTGCACTTTACCTGGCCGCAACTTTCGGCTATTTCATTTACGGGTTTGTCGGCAATTCGGCTCCCATTTACATGGCGCTGTGCATTCTCGCTGCAGCCTTTTACGGACCACGCGGCGGGGTGATTGCAGCCCTCGCATCGGGGGCGATGATGCTTGTGGCGGCTGGACTGGCCATCTCCGGACATCTGGTCTTTTCCTACGATGTGAATGCATTCATAGGCAGCCCGTTCAGCTGGATAGCGGCACTGACCACCTTTGCAGCGATGGTTGTAATGACGCTTACCCAGGCAGGCCTGATGCACCGCAATCTGGAATCCCTGCTGCGCGAACAGCAGACCCGCATGCGGGATATGGCACAAACCAACACCCGCCTTGAAGAAGAAGTCGCCGCACGGGCGATGGTTGAAGCGCAGTTGCGTCGCCAGTCGGCACTGCTGGAGAACATACTCGGCAGCTTGCCGCAGGGCATCAGCGTGTTCGACGACCGGCTCAAGCTGGTGCTCTGGAACGAGGGCTTGGTGGACTTGCTCGAACTGCCGAACGAGATGATGACCCGGGGAACGTCTTTTGAGGACCTGGTCCGGGTCGCGGCGCGGCGCGGGGACTACGGCCCGGTGGATCCCGAGCAACATGTACAACAGCAACGCGAACTGGCCTTGCAGTTTCAGCCGCACAGTTTTGAAAAAGTACGCCCGGACGGCCGCGCCTACCTGGCGGTCGGCAAGCCGTTTCGAGTCGATGGCGAGATCGCCGGCTTCATCACGACTTATACCGACATCACCGAGCGCAAGCAAGCCGAGACCGAGATCAGAAGGCTCAACGCCGATCTCGAACAGAGAGTGCTGGCGCGCACCGCAGACCTCGAGACGGCGAACCAGTCGCTGACCCTGGCCAAGTTTCAGGCCGAAGCCGCGAACATCGCCAAGAGCAGTTTCCTGGCCAACATGAGCCACGAGATCCGTACCCCGATGAACGGCATCCTGGGCATGGCGAACATCCTGCGTCGCGAAGGTGTGACGCCCAAGCAGGCAGAACGCCTGAGCACCATCGACAAGTCAGCCCAGCACCTGCTGGGCATCATCAATGCCGTTCTCGACATCTCCAAGATCGAAGCCGGGAAGTTCGTGCTGGAAGAAGCGCCGGTCGCGCTGGGCAGCCTGCTGGCCAATGTCAGCTCCATCCTGTCCGAGCGCGCCCGGGCCAGGAACATTCGCCTGGTGGTCGAGACCGAGTCCCTGCCGCCCCGGCTGGTGGGCGACCCTACCCGGCTGCAGCAGGCCCTGCTCAACTACGCCACCAACGCCCTCAAATTCACCGAACACGGCAGCGTGACCCTGCGCACCCTCAAGCAGGCAGAAACTGCGGACTCGGTGGTGGTGCGCTTCGAAGTGCAGGATACCGGGATCGGCATCGCGCCCGAAGCCCTGTCCCGGCTCTTCAGCGCTTTCGAGCAGGCCGACAATTCAATGACACGCAAGTATGGCGGCACCGGTCTCGGACTGGCGATTACCAGGCGTCTGGCTGAACTGATGGGCGGCGAAGCGGGAGTCCAGAGCACGCCGGGGGTCGGCAGCACCTTCTGGTTCACCGCGAGACTGAAGAAGGGTGGCGAGGCGGTCCTGAGCCAAGCGGCGACGAAAGTCGATGGCGGGATGCTTATCCGGCAGGGCTATGCCGGCCGACGCCTCCTGGTGGTCGACGACGAGCCGATCAACCGGGAAGTGGTGAGGTTGCTGCTGCAGGAGATCGGTCTGCTAATTGATGCGGCAGAGGATGGCGCAGAGGCGATAGCCTTGGCGCAAAAAACCGCCTACGCGGCCATCCTGATGGACATGCAGATGCCGAATGTTAACGGGCTGGAGGCTACACGGCAGATACGCGAGCTTCCCGGCTACCGGGACACGCCGATCATCGCCATGACCGCCAACGCTTTTGCCGAGGACAAGGCCCGCTGCTTCGAGGCGGGGATGAACGACTTCCTGATCAAGCCCTTTGACCCCGATATGCTTTTTGCAACCTTGCGGCGCGCGCTGGCTCGGCCCCATATTTAGCAGGGATTCTGCCGCAGCGGGAAAGGCCTAATAGAGATTAGGTACTGTCAGGACGTGCTCGCCGTTGCATGCCAAAGACGCAGCTTTTCCAGGGTCACCAGCTGCGCCACGGGCAGCACCATGCGGGCCCCGTCGAAATTCTCGTTGATGGTGTAATCGCTGACCGTGATCACGGTCGGGATGCCGGCGGCGAGGGAGGCGGCCAGTCCGTGGGACGAATCCTCCACGGCCAGGCAGTCGCGTGCCGGAAGGTTGAGCTGCGTCAGGGTCCACAAGTAGAGTTCGGGCGACGGCTTTTTGGCGGCCTTGACGTTGCCGGAAGCGATGGCATCGAACCACGTGTCGGCGTTCGGGCCCAGGTTGGCACGTAGCAGGCCAACGATGTTTTCCAGCTTGGAACTTGAAGCGATGGCAAGTCGCACGCCTTCAGTACGCGCATCGCAGATCAGCTGTCCGATGTCGGCGCGCAACGGGATCGCTCCGGCGGCGAGCAGCCGCTGGTAGTTCCGAGTCTTGATGTCGTGGATGCGCTGCAGCAGTTCCTCGAAATCCGGTCGCGCTTGGGTCGCCTGATCGAATTTTTCGGCGTAATGGCGAATGCGTTCGAGTCCGCCCGTGACGTCGAGCAGGGTGCCGTAGAAGGCCTCGTCCCAGTGCCAGGACAATCCTACTTCCGAGAAGGCCGCATTGAACGCCGGGCGATGGCCGTCGCGCTCCGTATTGGCAAGGGTACCGTCGACATCGAAAATGAGCGCGCGTAGAGCCATGATGAGTCACCACCAGACAAGAATCGAGGTGCAAAGCCTAGCCGATTTTTGGTCCAGAGGGAAAATCCGGCCACGGTTTTTTTTCGGGAAGCGCCATGCGGGTTTTGCTGCGCACCGGACGGTGCTAAAGTGCACCACCTTAAGGAATCGGCCTCTCGCTGCCGATCTTGAAGCAGCACACAGCAACTGGAGATTGAACGCACGTGAAACCGACGAACATCGGGGCACCCGACTATTTTCACAAAGTCGTTGATTGCCAATGGGCATGTCCGGCCCACACCCCCGTTCCCGAGTACATCCGCCTGATTGCTGCCGGGCGTTACTCGGATGCCTACATGATCAACTGGCGCTCCAATGTCTTTCCGGGCATTTTGGGCCGTGTCTGCGACCGCCCCTGCGAGCCAGCGTGCCGTCGCGGCCGGGTGGACAAGGAGCCGGTGGCCATCTGCCGGCTGAAGCGTGTCGCCGCCGATCTCAAGGACGACATCCATGATCGCCTGCCGCGGGCGCCCGAAAAGAAGAACGGCAAGCGCATTGCCTGTGTCGGTGCCGGCCCTGCCTCGCTGACCGTGGCGCGCGATCTGGCGGTGCTCGGTTACCAGATCACCGTATTCGACAGCGGCGCATCCCCCGGCGGCATGATGCGCAGCCAGATTCCGAAATTCCGCCTGCCCGACAGCGTCATCGACGAAGAGTGCGGCTACATCATCGATCTTGGGGTGGAAACCCGCTACAACCATTGGGTGAACAGTCTGCGCGACGTGCTGGCCGACGGTTGGGATGCCGTGTTCGTCGGCACCGGCGCACCGCGTGGGCGCGACGCCCCGATTCCTGGCCGCGAGGAAGCGGCGGCGCACATCCAGATCGGCATCGACTGGCTGGCCAACGTCGCCTTCGGCCACACCACCAAGATCGGCAAGCGCGTGATCGTGCTCGGTGGTGGCAACACCGCGATGGACTGCTGCCGCTCCGCGCGCCGCCTCGGCGGCGAGGACGTCAAGGTCATCGTGCGCAGCGGCTTCGAGGAAATGAAGGCCTCACCCTGGGAGAAGGAGGAGGCGATTCATGAAGGCATTCCCATCCTCAACATGCGCGTGCCGAAGGAGTTTTGTCACGAGAACGGCAAGCTCAAGGGCGTGCTGTTCGAGATCGTGCGTGCCGAATATGACGCCAAGGGGCGGCGCAGCCTGATACCGACCGGGGAACCCCACGAGTTCCATGAATGCGACGAAGTCCTCGTCGCGATCGGCCAGGAGAACGCCTTCCCCTGGATCGAGCAGGACATCGGCCTGGAGTTCGACAAGTGGGGCCTGCCCGTGTTGAACGAGAAGACGCTGCAATCGACCCTGCCGAAAGTCTTCTTCGGCGGCGACTCGGCGTTCGGACCGAAGAACATCATCACCGCGGCGGCCCAGGGGCACGAAGCGGCGATTTCGATCGACCTCTTCTGCCGCGGCAAGGACTTGTTGCAGCGACCGCCACCCATGGTCAATCTGGTCAGCCAGAAGATGGGCATCCACGAGTGGAGCTACGACAACCAGGTGTCCGAGGAGGAGCGCAAGAAGGTGCCGGTCAAGGCGCTGGAAAAGACCCTCAAGGACATCAAGCTCGAACTGGAAATGGGCTTCGACCCCTTCATGGCCTGCGCCGAGGCCGAGCGTTGCCTCAACTGCGACATCGAGACGGTGTTCACGGTCAAGACCTGCATCGAGTGCGATGCCTGCGTCGACATTTGTCCGACCGAATGCATCACCTTCACCGCCAACGGCGAGGAGGACGAACTGCGCGGTCGCCTCAAGGTGCCGGCGAAAAATCCGGAGCAGGCACTGTATGTCTCCGATGCGCTGAAGACCGGACGCGTCATGGTCAAGGACGAGAACATCTGCCTGCATTGCGGCATGTGTGCCGAGCGTTGCCCGACAGGGGCCTGGGACATGCAGAAATTCTTCATGCAGTGTGCGGAAGCAGGAACCGAAGCGAGAAGGACATGAGTGTCATGAAACCTATCGAGAGTTGCAACGATTTCGTCATCAAGTTCGCCAACATCAATGGTTCGGGTTCCGCCTCGGCCAACGAACTGTTCGCCCGCGCGGTGATGCGCATGGGCGTGTCGGTGGCGCCGCGCAACATATTCCCGTCCAACATCCAGGGCATGCCGACCTGGTATGAATTGCGTGTTTCCGGCGCCGGCTGGCTCGGTCGCCGCGGCGGCTGCGAACTGATGGTGGCCATGAATCCGCAGACCTGGGATCGCGACATCGCCGAGATCGCCCCGGGCGGCTACCTGCTCTACGATTCGACCAAGGCGCAGCCCAAGTCGCGTTTTCGCGACGACATCACGGTGCTCGGGATCCCGCTGACCGAGATGTGCAACAAGGAATACACCGATCCGCGCCAGCGCCAGCTGTTCAAGAACATCATGTACGTGGGCGCCCTGGCGGCCTTGCTCGGCATGGAAATGAGCACCGTCGAGCAGTTGATCGCCGACCAGTTTCGTGGCAAGGACAAGCTGATCAGCTCGAACGTCAATGCGCTGAAGATCGGCTTCGAGGGCGCCAAGGCAACATTTTCCTGCCCGATCGGCCTGCGCATCGAGCGCTCCGATTCGGTGGGGAATCGCATCTTCATCAACGGCAACGACGCCAGCGCGCTCGGCGCGGTTTACGGCGGCGCCACCGTGGTGGGCTGGTACCCGATCACGCCGTCGACCTCGATCATCGATTCCTTCAGCAGCTTCTGCCGCAAGTACCGCACCGACCCGGACAACGGTCGTGCGCGCTACGCCATCACCCAGGCCGAAGACGAGCTGGCCGCGATCGGTATCGTCATCGGCGCTGCGTGGAACGGTGCGCGGGCGTTCACCGCGACGTCGGGCCCGGGCATTTCGCTGATGCAGGAATTCCTCGGCTTGGCCTATTTCGCCGAAGTTCCGATAGTGATCTACAACGTGCAGCGCGGCGGACCCTCGACCGGCATGCCGACCCGCACCCAGCAGTCCGACCTGCTCGCCTGTGCCTACGCGTCGCACGGCGACACCAAGCACGTGCTGCTGTTCCCCGAGGACCCCTACGAGTGCTTCACCCTCGGCGCCCAGGCCTTCGACCTCGCGGAACGGCTGCAGACGCCGGTGATGATGCTGCTCGATCTCGATATCGGCATGAACGAGGTGCTGTGCAAGCCCTTCGACTGGGACGATTCACGGCGCTATGATCGCGGCAAGGTGATGAGCGCGAAGGATCTCGATTCGGGCAAGACCTTCGGCCGCTACCTCGATGTGGACGGCGACGGCATTCCCTGGCGCACGATTCCCGGCACGCACCCGACCAAGGGGGCCTTCTTCAGTCGCGGCACGACGCGCAACGCCTACGCCAAGTACAGCGAGGCCGGGACCGACTATGTCTACAACATGGAACGCCTGCGCCGCAAGTTCGAAACCGCCAAGAAGCTGGTGCCGGCTCCGGTGCTGTGCAAGGCTGCGCAGCCGACCCGCTTCGGCGCGATCTACTACGGTTCGACCAGCAACGCGATGTCCGAGGCGGCCTCGCTGCTCAAGGACACGGGCGTGCATGTCGACCTGCTGCGCGTGCGTGGCTTCCCGTTTGCCGATGAAGTGACCCAGTTCATCGACGAGCACGACGTGGTCTTCGTCGTCGAGCAGAACGAGAGCGGCCAGTTGCGCATGCTGTTGCTGACCGAAGGCGAAGCCGATCCGAAGAAGCTGATCAAGGTGCTGCACTACGATGGCACGCCGATCACGGCCGGGTTCATTTCCGGCAGGATCGCATCGGCGGTCGATGAAAACAAGGTATCCCCGATTCGCAAGGTGGCATCATGACCTATCTCGCCAAGCCCAAGCTGCTGCGCTACGAACAGCCCAAGAACGCGCTCGGCTACACCCGCCGCGACTATGAAGGCGCGATTTCCACCCTGTGCGCCGGCTGCGGCCATGATTCGATTTCCGCCGCCGTCGTGCAGGCCTGCTTCGATCTCGACATCGAGCCGCATCGCGTCGCCAAGCTTTCCGGCATCGGCTGCTCGTCGAAGACGCCGGACTACTTCCTCGGCGCCTCGCACGGCTTCAACACCACCCACGGGCGGATGCCCTCGGTGCTGACCGGCGCCGCAATGGCCAATCGCGACCTGCTTTATCTGGGTGTCTCGGGCGACGGCGATTCGGCCTCGATCGGCATCGGCCAGTTCGCCCACGCCATGCGGCGCGGCGTCAACATGGCCTACCTGGTGGAAAACAACGGCGTCTACGGGCTGACCAAGGGCCAGTTCTCGGCGACCACCGACAAGGGTTCGAAGAACAAGCGCGGGGTGGTCAACAACGACAGCCCGATCGACCTCGTGGCGCTGGCACTGCAGCTGGGTGCAACCTATGTCGCCCGTTCGTTCTCGGGCGACAAGGAGCAACTGGTGCCCCTGATCAAGGGCGCACTGCGGCACCACGGCCCTGCCATCATCGACGTCCTCAGCCCCTGCGTGACCTTCAACAACCACCCCGGGTCGACCAAGAGCTACGACTACGTGCGCGAACACAACGACGCCGTCAATCGCCTCGACTTCATCCTGCCGCGCGACCAGATCACCACCTCCTACGCACCCGGCACGGCCCGGCGTGTGGTCCAGCACGACGGTTCGGTGCTGATGCTGCGCAAGCTCGGAACGGATTACGATCCGACCGACCGCGTCGGCGCCATGAACTACCTGCAGGAGCGCAGCGCGATGGGCGAAATCGTCACCGGTCTGATCTACGTGAATCCCGAGCCGGACGACCTGCACCGTGCCCTGAACACTGTGGAAAAGCCGCTCAACCAGCTCGGCGACGCCTATCTGTGTCCCGGCAGCAAGGCGCTCGAGGCGCTGAACGCCTCGCTCAGGTAGATCTCCTGGGTGAAAAGTGAAACGTGAAATGTGACTCGGGTTGCATCACGTTTCACGCAAAAACCTATTCTTTCGGTGGTGGCGGGCGCTTGCCGATGGTGATGTCAACGCCCACATTGCGACCCTCGCGCTTCAGGTCGAAACGCGTGATTTTGCCCGGCTCCAGCGCGGCGATCAGGTCCAGCATCACCTGGGCATCCTTCACGCTCTTGCCGGCCACCTGAGTCAGCACGTCGCCGGGTTTGATGCCGGCCTTGTCCGCCGGGCTGCCGCGCATGACGCCGGCGATCAGCGCCCCTTGCGTGCCGCCCAGCTTGAAGGATTCAGCAAGTTCCGGGGTGATCTCCTGCACCTCGACGCCGACCCAGCCGCGCGTCACGCCGCCCGTCTTGACGATCTGCTCCATCACATTTTTTGCCAGCGAGACGGGAATCGCAAAGCCGATGCCCATCGAGCCGCCGCTTTGTGAATAAATCGCCGTGTTGATGCCGACCAGATGACCATTGGCATCGACCAGTGCCCCACCCGAATTGCCTGGGTTGATCGCCGCGTCGGTCTGGATGAAGTTTTCGAAGGTGTTGATGCCCAGATGCGAGCGGCCCAGCGCGGACACGATGCCGGAAGTGACGGTCTGCCCGACGCCGAAGGGATTGCCGATGGCCAGCACGACATCGCCCACGCGCAGGGTGTCGCTGCTGCCGAAGGCGATCACCGGCAGTTTGTGGTCCGCGGGAATGCGCAACACCGCCAGATCCGATTCGGGGTCGGAGCCGACCACGCGCGCTTTGTACTTGCGCCCATCGCTGTGCGCGACCTCGATTTCATCGGCGCCGTCGATCACGTGGAAGTTGGTCAGGATATAGCCCTCGGGCGAGACCACCACGCCGCTGCCCAGGCCCGAGCGGCGCTGCGACTGTTCGCCGAAACGGTCCCCGAAGAAGTGCCTGAAAATCGGGTCGTTGATGAAGGGGTGGCGCGGCCCCTTGACCTCCTGGCTGGTGAAAATATAGACCACTGCCGGCACCGCCTTTTTCGCCGCATCGGCATAGGAGCCGGGACGATGCACCTCGCTGCCCGCAGGTGCTTCGAGCACCGTCGCCACTTCGGAGATGCCGCCGCCGGTGCTCGGCATCTGGGCCAGCCACTCCGGCTTGAGCGTCTTGACGACAAACAGGACAGCAACGCAGATCGTGACGGTCTGGGCAAAAATCAGCCAAAGGCGGCGCATAATTTGGTCTTTTCCGGGGGTGTAAATGATGCAGGGTAATGCCGTACTACGTGAGGATCTGCGTGCCTATCTGGACGCTTTGCTGGACACCGCACGCTTTCGCGATTATTGCCCAAACGGCCTGCAAGTGGAAGGCCGCGAGCGCGTTCGGCGCATTGTCTGCGGGGTTACCGCCAGTCAGGCCTTGATCGAGGCAGCCATCGAACATCGGGCAGACGCCCTGCTGGTGCATCACGGCTGGTTCTGGAAAGCCGAAGACGGTCGCGTTACGGGTTTTCGCAAGCAGCGCATGGCGCGCCTGCTGGCGCACGACATCAACTTGTTTGCTTACCACTTGCCACTGGATGCCCATCCTGCATTGGGCAACAATGCGCAACTAGCCCTGCGTCTGGACTGGAGTGTCACGGGTCACTTCGGCGAACAGGACATCGGCTTTATCGGCGCCCCGCCAGCGCCGACTTTTGCCGGCGAACTGGCGCGCCTGATGGAGCAGGTGTTGGGCCGCGCGCCGCTGCTGATCGGTGATCCGGCGCGCGACGTGAAGCGCATTGCCTGGTGCAGCGGCGGCGCACAGGACTACTTCGAAGCGGCGCTGGCAACGGGGGCTGACGTCTTCGTCTCGGGCGAGATTTCGGAGCAGACCGTGCATCTTGCGCGCGAAACCGGCATGGCCTTCATCGCCGCCGGCCACCATGCCACCGAGCGCTATGGCGTGATGGCGCTGGGTGTGCATCTGACGGAGAAGTTCGGCATCGATTGCGAGTTTGTCGATATCGACAACCCGGTGTGATCGTACTTGCGATGATTGCGAGGCGTCGAACTGCCATTGCCGGACTCACTCCCGCCGGGTCAGAAGTTGTTTTGAGGCCAAGCGCGTCGACAGTCCGCTGATGTTAAGGGTTGTGAGATACCTGCCCTCACGCGCTGGACTACCAAGGCGCGCAAGAGCCCGCCGGGCAGGCGTCACACAAGCCTCGAGTGCAGCGTCATGGTCTTGTTGCGCGTTCGCCCCTTGGTCCGGTAATCCTTCCAGAGGAACGTGACACCGCGCTCGTCCAGGGAGATCAGTCGCCGGTTGGAGATCGCCACCCGGTGGGTATAGCGCGACAGATACGCCAGTACCGCCGCCGGCCCGGCAAAGGGACGCTTGGCATAGACCACCCATTCGACCTTTCGTAGCGGTGCCAGCCAGTCGGCGAAGACCGCCGCGTCAGCCAAATCGGCGTACTCGCCGAAGAACTTCAACTGGCCGCTGCGATGCGCCTTCGCAAACTCCTCCAGGAAGCGCCGCCGAAACAACCGCGAGAGCACGCGTACCGGCAGAAAGAAACCCGGCTTGCAGGCTATCTACCGCTCACCATCCGGCGACAAACCGCCGCCCGGAACAATGCCATGCACGTGATGATGATGCGTCAGCGCCGACCCCCAGGTGTGCTGGACCAGAGTCACGCCGATCTGTGCGCCCAGATGCTTGGGGCGTAGGGAAAACCCTGGCTGGCTCGCCGGGCCTGAAAACAAAACGGCCTTCGGTCTCAGGTGACCGAAGGCCGGGTGTCGGGAACGGCAGGCAGGCTGCGCACTCCCGACGAGTGGCGGCTAATTTACTTTTTCACCGCGCTTGCCGCCGCACCTTTTCAGCAGCAGCGGGGGTTGCCATGGCGGCGTCGAGCTTCTTGTTCTCGACATCGATGTCATTCATCATCCGCTTGAGTTCCACGTGCGAGATCTTGTGGTCGGTAAGGGCTCTCTTTTCGTCGGCGGCGAGTTTGGCGCGACCCTTCTCCAGTTCGGCTGCTTCCTTCGCGTCGATCAGGCCGGCTGCCTTGCCGCGCTGGATTGCGGATTCGAACAGACTGACCATGTGCGTAACTTCAGCAACGCACAAGCCCAATCCGGGGTTCGGCGTGACCGCAGCACTGCCATGGCGAGCCTGAGCGGCCAGCTTGATGGCGCCGACAACTTCTGCTTGCTTGGCGGCCGGGACTTCGCGGCTGCAAAGTGCATCACCCAGGTGGTTGTTCAAGTCGGTCAGGTCCTCGTAGAGCGTGGCGCACTCCGTGGGATCGATCTTGCCGTCCTTGAGCGCCGTCGTCTCCTTGGCCTTGAACGTGTTGTATTCCTTTTCCAGTTCGGCACGTTCCGCGGCAGAAATCACGCCGGCGGTCAGGCCACGGCCCACGCGGGTGGTATAGGCCGTGATTTCCTTGTCCATATACCACTTGCACTCGTGGTGAATCGCCTTCGGTCGATGGGCTGCGTGGGGGTGCTTACCCTTGCGCGCCGCGAGGTTCAGGGGTGGATGCGCCTTGGCCGGGGCAACCTTGGCAGCAGCAGCGGGGGACGCCATGGCGGCATCGAGTTTCTTGTTCTCGACGTCGATATCGCGCATCATCTTCTTAAGTTCCACCCTCGAGATCTTGTGGTCGGACAAGGCTCGCTTCTCGTCATTGATGAGTTTGGCGCGACTCTTCTCCAACGCAGCTGCTTCCGTTGCGTCGATCAGGCCAGCCTGCTTCCCACGCTGGATCGCGGCCTCGAACAAGTTGACCATGTGCGTGATTTCACTGATGCACAGGCCAAGTCCCTGGTTCGGATTGACCGCTACGTTGCCATGGCGAGCCTGGGCGCCTTGCTTGAGGGCGGCGGCGACTTCCGCGTGCTTGGCGGCGGGGACTTCGCGACTGCAAAGCGCGTCACCCAGATGGTTGTTCAAGTCGGTCAGTTCCTCGTAGAGCATGGCGCATTCCTGAGGATCGACCTTGCCGTCCTTGAGCGCCGCTGCCTCCTTGGTCTTGAACGTGTTGTATTCCTTCTCCAGGTCGGCGCGTTCCTGTGCGGAAATGACGCCGGCCCCCAGGCCGCGGCCGACGCGAGTGGTATAGGCGCTGACTTCCTTGTCGATATACCACTTGCAATCGTGGTGAACCGCCTTCGGCTGATGTGCTGTGTTGGGGTTCTTCGCCTTCTGCCCGAGGTTCAGGGGTGGGTGGGCGGCGGGCGGCTGCTGTCCTGCTGCACCGAACGAAGCGCAAAGCAGCGCCGCGGTGACCAAGCTGGGGATGCGTCTTATATTCATGGTGCTTTTCTCCTTTTATTGGGACTGGTCTACGACACGTTCACCAATGAACGCCGCCCAACCCCGATCCAGTTTGCTGCCCCGACCTGTATCCCGTTCCGTAACAATGTTCCCGGAGCGGTGAAGCCGGTGCGGCCGAATTCGCAAATACGATAAGTTGCATTTTCCGCAGGTTTCCTCGCGTCAACGTGGTGCGGTCCGATTTGGTCTTTCCGGGACGCGAGAGACCTAACATAGAGGTTCGATTCCAAGCTTGAAGTCGTACTGATGGGCACCTGGCTTGCATAAGCTCGCGGCGGTGCCCGGCCAACAGTCCACGCGAAATAGGGCCTCATAATTGCCGCCGGCGTGGCAGCGCGCTCCTGCGTCAAGCGTCACGCGGAAGATCTGGCGACATTCAGTCTGGGATGGTCCGGCGCGCGGACAGGTGCGCGCATTGTCGGGCGAGGTGGCGGAGGAAAGAATGCGAACTCCATCCGGCACCTTCATCGATTGGGGCTCGAGGAAGGCAGGGTGGCGGGTTCGGGTAGTCAGGTCGATCACGATCTGGCCGCGCGGCAAGCCCTCCGCCTGAACCCGCGCGACACCGACCGCAATCTCCTGCGCCCAGGCGGCCAGGGAAGTGAGGGTGAGGCAAAGAAGAAGGCTCTTGGCGGGCAGACGCATGAAAGATTCCAATAAACGACTCAGACCCGATTCCACCATCCGACCGCAAAGCTGTCCATCGCACATTTGGACTAGGTCCGGGATGTCGATGCGTCGATGCGCAGCCAGATGTGGCGGCTGTTATCATCGATGCACTCGGGATGCCTGGATTCGGAGATCGCAGCGCCATGAATATTCTGCTCATCGACGACCACGCACTTTTTCGCGAGGGCTTCAAGCTCATGCTTGCCCGCGTGCTGCCCGACGTGGCCTGTGTGGTCGAAACCGGGTCGGCCGAAGCGGGATTGGCGGCGGCGGTGGATGAGGACTTCGACCTGATCTTCCTCGATCTTGGCCTTCCGGGCCTCGGCGGTCTCGATGGTCTGCGGGCTTTGCGCCGGCAGTGCCCTGACGCTTGCCTGGTAGTGCTCTCCGCCGTTGACGGGAGCGAGGTTGTGCGTCAGGCCCTCTTCTACGGCGCCCAGGGCTACATCCCAAAGACGACAGCCGTCGAAGAGATGCGGTTGGCCTTGCGCCAGATCCTCGATGGCCAGGTTTACTCGCCAACGAATGGAATTGAGGAAGCCAATGGCGCGGAGCGTCTGGACCAGAAGCTCACAAGGCGCCAGGTCGAGGTGCTCGCCGAGCTATGCGCCGGCCGCTCCAACCGCGAGATCGGTGACTACCTGGGGATGAGCGAGAACACCGTGCGCGTCCACGTCTCGGCCATTTTCCGCGAACTGGGCGTTCGCTCGCGAACCGAGGCCGTGCTCCTGGCCAAGCGCAAGGGATTGTTTTGACGGTCGAGGCCGAGCAGCGACTCCTCGCCGAGCAGGTCGCCCTGCTCCATCGCCAGGGGCCGAGCGGCTACATCGGCAGCTTCGTTTCCGCCGTAGTCCTCGTTTGGGTCTTGTGGGACGAGCCGCTGGAACGGACCAACCTGCTGATCTGGATGTTCTCGGTCTGCGCGGCCATCGGGCTGCGCTGGTTCGAATTCGAAGCCTACCGCGCCGATCCGCAGCGCCTGCAGCGGGGTGCCTGGTGGGGCTGGTGGTTTACGGTGGTTGCCGCAACCAGCGGCGTTGTGTGGGGCTATCTGGGCTGGGCCTTCTTTCAGCCGACCCTGCTCTTCCTTTTGCCGATGACGCTGGGGCTTGCCGGCCAGGTAGGCCTTTCGGTGACCAGCATAGGCATCTTCCTTCCCGCCCATGTTGCGTTCAACGTGCTGGCTTTGACCCCCTTCGTGTTGCGCAACTACCTCGAGGAAGGGCGCCTGTTCTTTGGCCAAAGTATCGCAGTGCTGGTCTTCATGCTCGCCTGCCTGTTTTTCGCCCGCCGGCAGCAGGCGATGATCCGCGACGCCATACGGCTGCGCCTCGACAACCAGGACCTGCTCGATCAGGTCACGCGCGAAAACGAGCGCGTGGTCCAGACCCGGCGCGAGGCCGAGGAGGCTAACGAGGCGAAGACGCGCTTTCTCGCGGCGGCCAGTCACGACCTGCGCCAGCCGCTGCAGGCCATGACCCTGTTCGTGCATGCCATTGAGGAGGGTATGCGTCGCCGCGAAGGGCTGGACGCCGCGCTGGTCGGCAAGCTGCGCTCCTCCTGCGATAGCCTGGAAATGCTGCTTGATTCGCTGCTCGACCTGTCGCGCGCCGACGCCGGTGACCTCAAGCCGGAGATTTGCGATTTTGCGCTGCAGCCCATCCTGGATCGCCTGCGCCGCGAGTTTACCGACCAGGCCGCGGACAAGGGCCTGCTGCTGCGCGTGGTGCCATCGCGCGCCTATGCGCGCAGCGATCCGGCCCTGATCGAGCGGATGCTGCGCAACCTGACCGCCAATGCCCTGCGCTATACGGAACGCGGAGCCGTGCTGGTCGCTTCCCGTTCCCGCGGCCGCCGCCTGCACCTCGAGGTCCGTGACAGCGGCATCGGCATTCCCGAGCAAGCGCGCGTTGAAATCTTCCGCGAGTTCTACCAGCTCGACAACCCGGAACGGGACCGCAGGAAGGGGCTGGGTCTTGGCCTTGCCATTGTCGATGCGCTGGCTCGCCAACTCGGCCATCGCGTCGACCTGCGCTCGGCGCCAGGTCGCGGTTCGGTGTTTTCCATTGAAGTGCCGGTCGGTCGTGCCAGCACTGCTGCCAGTTCTGATCTGCCACCCTCCAGCGGACGCCTGGAGGGTGCCTGGATTGTCGTCATCGACGACGAAGCCCCAATCCGTGAGGCCTTGGCAAGCGTGCTTGAACGCTGGGGCTGCCGCGTGGCCGGGGGCGAGAATGCGGACGAGGTGCTTGGTGTGCTGGGCGCTGCGGGCATGCCGATGCCCGCAGCGATCCTGGCCGACTGGCGTCTGCGCGAAGGCCGCAACGGTGACGTGGAGGCCGGCGAGCTGTGCCGCCGCCTTGGCCGGCCTGTGCCGGTGCTGCTGATCACCGGCGATACGGACCCGGAAACGACGCGCGAAGCGGGCTTCCCCGTAATACATAAGCCGATCCAGGGCTTTCGCCTGCGTGCCCGCCTTGACGCCCTGCTTGCGAATCAGGAAAGCCAGTCCACGAGCGCGTAACGCTTCACTGTAGCCGGAAGCTAACCGGAAACAGCGTCTGTCGCGGGTTGCCGGGCAGGGCGCCGATGTTCCGCGCGGCATCGAGCGCCGCCTGATCGAGCAGGGCATGGCCCGAACTGCGGGCGATGGCGGCAGAAACAAGCTGGCCGCGTTCGCCAAGGGACAGCAGCAGGATCACTTCTCCTTCGAGCCCAAGCGCGACGGCTTCCGGTGGATAGAACAGGTGTTTCGACAGCGCGGCTTGCGCCTGGCGCAGCGATCTGCCCTGCAGGCTGCGGGGCGGGGCAGCAAGTCGCTGGAGAATGGTCCCGGTGTCGGTGCTGCTTGCCTCGGTGCTGACGGTTTCGGCCATCGCGACCGCCTCTGGCTGCGGGATCAATCGTGCTTCGATGCTCGGCGTAGGCAGCGGGTGCTGGTTTACCGCCAGCCAGGTCGGGGCGACGATCAGGGCGGCATGCAGGGTGAGGCTCAGCAGCAGGGCGAAGTAAAGCGGCATTGAGGCGATTTTAGTTCCGGCCGCCGGGCGGGCGGCAGACATATACTGCGCGCCATGAGAATTCTTTCCGTTCTGCTGCTGTTGCTGATGGCCGTTGCGCCCTTGCGAGCCGCGAGTCTGCCGGATGCGACGAGTTTTTCCGCCGTCATCGAGCGTGGCGACCTTGCGCTTGCGCGCGAATGGCTGAACGCTGGCCTGGCGCCGGATTTTGAAGGCAAGGTGATCGGCACCGGGGTCATGATCGGCGCCTGGGAAGGCAACATTCCGATGATGGAACTGTTCGTCGCGCGCGGTGCCGACATCAACAGGGTCAATTCGTTCGGCGAACAGGCGCTGCTTCATGCTGCGTGGAAGGGGCACCTGGAAGCGGTGCGCTGGCTGGTGGAACATGGCGCGCGCTTGAATCGTCAGGGCAGGGAGTGGGCGGCCTTGCATTACGCGACCTTCGCCGGCCATGCCGAGGTTGTGAGCTACCTGCTCGAACGGGGTGCCGACGTGAATGCGCTGTCCACCAACGGTTCGACGCCATTGATGATGGCCGCCCGCGAGGGCAGGGAAGCGATTGCCAGGACCCTGCTGGTGGCTGGCGCCCGGCGCGATATCGTCAACGAGCGGGGCGACGACGCATTGCGCTGGGCCATGCGCTACAACAACCTCAAAATTGCCCGCGAAATTGAAGGAAGTGCGGGTTTTGCAGTGGCGGCTGCAAAGCCGGCGGTCTCCTGGGGAAGGGTGGTGCGCTCGCAACCGGTACCTGATCGCGCCGACGTGCTCTTGGCGCAGGCCCACAAGCTGGAGGCGGCCGGTCGGCGCGATGATGCATTGAAGCTCTATCGCGCGGCGATCGCCGCGATTCGTCAGGCCGACGCGGCGGCGAACAAGGCAAGCGCGCAGGTCCGTGCCGCGACCGGAATGGTAATCAGCGCACGCCGGGGCAAGCCCGACGCGCAGACAGCGGCGCTGAATTACGAGACGCCTGCGGTGGAAGTCGGCTCCGGGGAAGTGAGCCCTGACGCGAAGCCTAAGGACGCGCCCGCGGCGCCGCCGGACATGGTTGATGACTGGTTGCGCCGTGCCCGCGAGTTCGAAGCGGCGGGCAGCCGCAAGGAGGCCTTGCAGGCCTATCGCCAGGCCGCCGCAGCTCTGCGCAACCCGCGGATCCCTTCGAACTCGCCGATAAATCCCTGAGTCCCGCAGGGTGCCGCGCAAGCTCGATACTTGACAGCTCAAGCTGTTTAATATTACGATAAGAGAAATCAAGTTACGACTAAGTGAATCACGGATCACCCCAAGGAGTTGCAATGAGTGAGAAAAAATTCGCCTCGCACGCCGACCTCGAAGAGAAAAAGGTCAGCTTCGAAAAGCTGTCGGAAAACGCCTACGCCTATACCGCCGAGGGCGACCCGAACACCGGCGTGATCATTGGCGACGATGCCGTGATGATCATCGACGCCACGGCAACGCCGGTCATGGCGCAGGACGTGATCCGCTACGTGCGCCAGATCACCGACAAGCCGATCAGGTACGTCACGCTGACCCACTACCACGCGGTGCGCGTGCTGGGCGCTTCGGGCTACAAGAAGGAAGGTCTGCAGGACATCATCGCCTCGAAGGAGACTCGCGAACTGATCGTCGAGCGCGGCCAGCAGGACATGGATTCCGAGATCGGCCGCTTCCCGCGACTGTTCAACGCCGTCGAAAGCGTGCCCGGCCTGACTTGGCCGACCGTGGTCTTCGACAAGGAGATGACGCTGTGGATGGGAGATCTCGAAGTCAGGATCATGCACCTCGGTCGCGGCCACACCAAGGGCGACACGGTGGTCTGGTTGCCGCAGCAGAAGATCCTGTTCTCCGGCGACCTGGTCGAGGCCGATGCCGCCTGCTACACGGGCGACGCCTATCTGGCCGACTGGCCGGCAACGCTGGATGCGCTGGCAGCCCTGAAACCCGAGAAGATGATTCCCGGTCGCGGTCCGGCCTTGCTGAATCCGGAACGGGTACAGAAGGGACTGGCCTATACACGGGACTTCGTCTCCACGCTGTACCGTAGCGCGCAGGAAGCCGTGGCCCAGGGCATGAATCTAGCTGCCTGCATGGCGCACACACGCAAGGCCATGGACCCGAAATTCGCCAGCGTGTTCATCTACGAGCATTGCCTGCCCTTCGATGTGACGCGGGCCCACGACGAGGCTTCCGGCATTGCGGACCCGCGCATCTGGACGGCGCAGCGCGACCAGGAAATGTGGCATGCGCTGCAGGCCGTGTGAAGCCGGAGCACGGGAGACGAATCAATGCTGAAGACCTACAGCTACCCGAAGTTTGAGTACAAGACGCCGCCGGAAATCATCAGCGGCAAGACGCTGAGGGTACCCGTGGTGGTGGTCGGTGCCGGTCCCGTGGGTTTGGGCGCGGCGCTCGACCTGCAACTGCATGACGTTCCCGTACTGGTGCTGGACGAAGACGATACCGTTTCGATCGGTTCGCGCGGCGTCTGCTACGCCAAGCGTGCGCTGGAAATCCTCGATCGCTACGGCGTCGGCGATGCGGTTTGCGGCAAGGGCGTGTCGTGGAATGTCGGCCGCACCTTCTTCCGCGAGCAGGAGGTGTACAACTTCAACCTGGTGCCGGAGCCGGACCATCACCGGCCGGGCATGGTGAACCTGCAGCAGTACTACCTCGAGGAGTACCTGGCGGCGCGCGCTGCCTCGCGGCCCAACATCGAGCTGCGCTGGCGGAACAAGGTCGTCTCGGTGGCGCAGACCGGCAAGACGGTGACGCTCAAGGTCGAGACCGAGGATGGTTTCTATACCGTCGAAACCGACTGGCTGATCGCCGCTGATGGCGCGCGCAGCCCGATTCGCCGCATGCTGGGCCTGGAAATCGAAGGCAAGATTTTCATGGATCGCTTCCTCATCGCCGACGTCCTGATGAAGGCCGACTTTCCCGCCGAGCGCTGGTTCTGGTTCGATCCGCCGTTTCATCCCGGACAGTCGGTGCTGTTGCACAAGCAGACCGACAGCGTGTTCCGCATCGACTTCCAACTGGGCTGGGACGCCGATCCGGAGGAAGAGAAAAAGCCGGAGAACGTGCTGCCGCGCATCAAGGCCATGCTCGGTGACCAGCGCGAGTTCGAACTGGAGTGGGTCAGCGTCTATACCTTCCAGTGCCGGCGCATGGGCTGCTTCAACCACGGCCGTGTCCTGTTTGTCGGCGATGCTGCGCATCAGGTCTCGCCCTTCGGCGCACGCGGTGCCAACTCGGGCCTGCAGGATGCCGACAATCTTGGCTGGAAGCTGAAGCTGGTGATCGATGGCAAGGCGCCCGCGACGCTGCTGGATAGTTATTCCGAGGAGCGCATTTTTGCCGCCGACGAGAACCTGATGAATTCGACGCGCTCGACCGATTTCATCACGCCCAAGAGCAAGGTCAGCAGGACCTTCCGCAATGCGGTGCTGGGACTGGCGAAGGACCACACCTTCGGCCGCGCCCTGGTCAATTCGGGGCGCCTCTCGGTGCCGGCCTTCCTCACTGCGTCGAGCTTGAACACCCCCGACGACACGCTCGATGCATTCGTCGGGCGCATGGTGCCGGGGGCGCCGATGGACGACGCGCCGGTGCTCGACATTGGCGATGAGGGCTGGCTGCTGGAAAAGGTCGGCCAGCAGTTCTTCGCTCTTTACTTCGCCGATGACCCGAATGCGCTGGATGCCGCGACCATCGCGGCCTTGTCGGATCTGTCATGCGGCGGCATTCCAGTGCAGCCGCTGGTGATTTCGGGCAATCCCGGCACCGTCGCCGGCGGCATCCCGCATCTCGAAGATGCGCGAGGCATTGCCGCCCAGCGCTATGACGCGAAACACGGCACGGTCTATCTGCTGCGTCCCGACCAGCATGTGGCCGCGCGCTGGCGCACGCTCGATGCGGCGAAGGTAAAAGCTGCGGTGGCTCGCGCCACCTGCAATGTGAAACGTGAAAAGTGAAACGTGAAAAGCTAAGTGGGCGTGACGATTTTCCGTTTCACGTTTCACTTTTCACGTTTCACCAAAAAGGAAAAGCATCATGGCACTCAATCTGAACCCGAATTTTTCCGAGGCCGGCAAGCGCTATTTCAATGCCTATACGCCCGGCGACGACTTCTACGAAATGCTCCTCACGGCCCATCGAGACTTGTCCGACGAGCAATCCGAACTGCTCAATGCGCGCCTGATCCTGCTGCTCGCCAACCACATCGGCGACATCGGCACACTGCGCGAAGCCCTCAAGCTTGCCCGCGAAGGAGTCTGAACATGGCCGCCAGTCTCGTCAAAAAGGTTCACCACGTTGCCTACCGTTGCAGGGACGCCAAGGAAACCGTCGAGTGGTACGGCAAGTACCTCGACATGGGCTTCGTGCTGGCGATTGCCGAGGACGAAGTGCCCTCGACCAAGGCGCCCGATCCCTACATGCATGTCTTCATCGACGCCGGTGCCGGCAACATCCTCGCCTTTTTCGAGCTGCCGAATCAGGCGCCGATGGATCGCGACCGCAACACGCCGACCTGGACCCAGCATCTGGCGCTGGAAGTCGGCAGCATGGAGGAAATGCTGGCGGCCAAGGCGCGACTCGAAGCGGACGGCATCGAAGTCGTCGGCCCCACCGATCACACCATTTTCAAGTCCATCTACTTCTTCGATCCGAGCGGCCATCGCCTGGAACTCGCCTTCAATACCGGCACGCCGGAAATGATGCAGCGTCTCGACGACGTGAAATGGGACATGCTCGAAGAATGGGCGAAGACCCGCAAGGCCCCGCAGCATGCGCGCTGGATGCACGACGGCACGTATTCGGCAACAGGGGCCGAGCCGTGAAGCTGGCCACTCTCAAGCATGGCGGCCGCGACGGCACGCTGGTGGTGGTCAGTCGCGATCTCGCGCGCTGCCAGACGGTAGGCGAGATTGCGCGAACCCTGCAGCAGGCGCTGGACAACTGGGATGAAGTGCTGCCCGAGCTCGAGCTGGTGTACGACATGCTCAACAACGGACATGCCCGCCACGCCATTCCCTTCGAGCCTCGGCACTGCCACAGCCCCTTGCCGCGCGCCTTCCAGTGGGCGGATGGCTCGGCCTACATCAATCACGTCGAGCTGGTCCGCAAGGCCCGCGGCGCCGAACTGCCGCCGGAGTTTCACGTCGATCCGCTGATGTATCAGGGTGGCTCCGACAGCTTCATCGGTCCCTGCGATCCGGTGCTGGCCTGCGACGAAGCCTGGGGGATCGATTTCGAGGCCGAGGTGGCGGTGGTGACCGGCGACGTCGCCGCAGGCGCTACGCCAGAACAATGCGCGCAGCAGATTCGCCTGCTGATGCTGGTGAACGACGTCAGCCTGCGCAACCTGATTCCGTCCGAGCTGGCCAAGGGCTTCGGCTTCCTGCAGTCCAAGCCGGCCTCGGCTTTCTCCCCGGTGGCAGTGACACCCGACGAACTGGGGGTGGCGTGGAAAGATACAAAGCTGCACTTGCCGCTTGAGGTCGAGTTGAACGGCGAGCCCTTCGGCAAGCCCAACGCCGGCGTCGATATGACCTTCAACTTTGGTCAGCTCATCGCCCATGTGGCTAAGACCCGGGAACTCGAAGCCGGCTCGATCGTCGGTTCGGGTACGGTGTCGAACAAGCAGGGCGGCCTGTTCGGTTCCTCGGTGGCCAATGGCGGCGTGGGCTACTGCTGCATCGCCGAGCTTCGGATGTACGAAACCATCGAACAGAGGAAACCGAAGACGCCCTTCATGCGCTTTGGCGATCGCGTCAGAATCGAGATGCGGGATGGCAAGGGCGCCAGCATCTTCGGCGCCATTGATCAGGTCATCGAGCGTTACGTTTCGACCGCCTGACTGGCGCCGGAGGTCTCCTTCAGGATTTCGATCAGCAGCAGGATATCTTCAGCCGCCGCCTGCGGGAATCCGGCTCGCGCACCTTCGCGGTTGTCTTCGAGCAGGTGCCGCAGATAGGTGATGCACTCCTCTGGCTGCCCCCAGATTTTTTGTAGTTGCGCCGACACGCGGGAAAACTTCTCCAAAGTCGGCGCCTCGGTCGTACCTGTTCTGACCCAGTCTTCGGCCTGAATGTTGAAATGCTTGCGCAGTTTCTCGGCGGTCTCGGTGAACTCCTTCTGGAGCCCCCTGCTGCGATAAATGCCGAGCAGTTTCAGCCAGTGGTAGACGGCATGTCGCGGGTTGGCCTCGGTGTACTCGACCAGGGCTTGTGCGGCGCCCTGCTCGAGCCCCATGGACAGCATGATCTCGGCCAGTTCCAGCGTGGGCTCGACGTTTTTTGCCGGCGGGCTCATGGCGGCTTTCTGGGGGCTTTTGGCGGGTAGTCGTGACACTCTGGCATTTTCGCGCGCGACCGATTCCGGATCGGCTTCCTCCAGCGAAAAGTCGATCGCCTGGGTTTCGGCCGCGGCCTGCGGGGTGGCTGGCACTAATTCCGCCAGCCCAGGCGCGATCCGTGGCGCTTCTTTGCGGGCGGGTGCGGCAGATGCTAGGTGGGCGGGCTTCGGTTGTCCAGCCGACAGGCCACTGGCCGGCATTCTGGCCGGTGGCGCCTCGGGCGGTGGCGTCATGGCCGGCAAGCTGTCGCCGGGTGAATCCATGACGGGCGGGCTCGCCGCTGCTGCAGCGTCGAGATCGGTGGATGCTGCCGGCTGTTTGGCTGATTTCCGGCGGCGGAACCACCAGAGAGCCACCAAGACAGCCGCCGCACTGTTGGCCAGAGCCAGGCGAAAGTCGTGGTTGCCTGTTTCCGACGGCTCTGTCGCAACAGGCGCAACAACCGGTTTCTGCGCGGGGATGCTGCGGATCAGGCGGCTGATCTCGGCTATGGTCACTTCCATGCGTCGCAGGCTGTCGAGCATCTCCTGCACGGTGCGCGCTTCATCTGCACCCGTTACCGCAGCGCGCCACTCGACACGCAGTACCGAACGTTCATCCTCCGACACCTTGCCAAGCTTGCGGGCATCAAGCTGTTCGCTGCGCCGCAATGCCGGATCGGGTGTGGCCGCAACGGCGCAAGCCGAAGGCAGCAGAGCCAGGGCGGACAAGGCGGCACAGAACCAGCCGATATGCATTCGGCAACTTGAACCGGTAGTGGCCGCAGACTTTGACATCGATTTGGACCGCGCTATAGTGCTGTCATTCTAGCCTCTGCGGTGCAGACCCGCTTTGCTTGAGCAGGGACGGGCAAACCCCCTAAATTGGTATTTGCAGGATTCCCATGAAGCTCTACAGCTACTTTCGCAGTTCCGCCAGCTTTCGTGTGCGCATTGCTCTGGCACTGAAGGGCCTTGACTACGAGTATGTGCCGGTGCATCTGCTGAAGGGGGGCGGGCAGCAGTTTGCAGAAGGGTTCAAAGCCATGAACCCCGCTGCGTTGGTGCCGGTGCTTGAGGACGATGGAACCGTCCTGACACAATCACTGGCCATCATCGAATACCTCGACGAGACTCGCCCGCAACCCCGGTTCCTTCCCGAAGATGCCGCCGGCCGGGCTCGGGTGCGGGCGATTGGGCTGGCCATCGCCTGCGAGATCCATCCGCTCAACAACCTGCGTGTGCTGGGCTACCTGAGCAAGACGCTGGGCGTTTCCGAAGAGCAACGGAATGCCTGGTACTGTCATTGGGTCGAGACCGGGCTGGCAACGGTCGAGGCCATGCTGGCCGGCAACACCCATACCGGCACCTGCTGCCACGGCGACACCCCCACTCTTGCCGACATCTTCCTGGTGCCGCAGATCTTCAATGCTCAGCGCTTCAAGGCGCGGCTCGATCATGTGTCGACAGTGATGCGCATTCACGAACATTGCCTGACGCTGCCGGCCTTCGCCCAGTCCGTTCCGGCGCTGCAGCCGGATGTGGAGTAGTCAGGCCCGCAGTCAGGCCTTAAGCCGGCCGGCAAACACCTTGCGCAGTTTGGCTGCTTTCGGCGCCACCACGAACTGGCAGTAGGACTGTTCCGGGTTGTTGGCGAAATAGTTCTGGTGATGGTCTTCGGCGGGCCAGAAAGTCGGCGCCGGCAATACCGCGGTTACGATCCGGGCGGGCCAGATTTTCGCTAGCGTGAGTTCCGCGATCAGGGCCATCGCGGTCTTTTCCTGTTCGTCGCCGTGCGTGAATATCACCGAGCGGTATTGAGTACCGACATCGTTGCCCTGGCGGTTGGGCGTGGTCGGATCGTGGATGGCGAAGAAGGCCTGGAGCAGCGTGCGGTAGTCGATCACGACAGGATCAAAGCGGACTTCGACGACTTCCGCGTGACCGGTGTTGCCACCGCATACGCTGTGGTAGTCCGGCTTTTGCATTTGCCCGCCGGCGTATCCGGAGACTACCGATTCGACGCCGGCCAGTTGCACGAAAGCGGCTTCCAGGCACCAGAAGCAGCCGCCGCCGAGCAGGGCAAGCTCGGTGGCACGTTCGACAGGGTGTTCGCTGTTCATTCGAGTCTCCCGCAGCGCAGGGCAATGGGCCAGGTGATAGTCCTTGTTGTTTCCGCGTCGGGCCAGACATCGCGCAGGCGATCACCCAGCGCCGTGCATGGGTCGCTTCCGGTTTCCCTGATGCAGCGTTGGGTCGCCGACCAGGTGTGCAAATAGGCCAGCAGGTCGGCCAGGGTCCATTCGAGCCGGATCTCGAATTCGGGTGTGGGGATGTCGGCGCAGGGAAAGGGCATGCCGCGGTAGCCGAGGTCAACCCAGTGGCGCTCGGGCGGCCACCAGGGGCCGACCGTGTTGGTGTAGAAGTCCGTCACGACGGCGTCGAGTTCCGGTTCGCCGCGCAGCAGCGTATAGGTCCACGCGGCGAAGACGCCGCCCGGCTTGAGGACTCGTTTCACCTCTGTGTAGAAACTGTCGTCGCAGAACCAGTGCAAGGCCTGCGCAACGGTAATCAGATCACAGCTGCGATCGGGCAGACCGCTGGCTTCGGCCGGCGTGGCACGATAGTCGATGCGGGGATGGGGTCTCGCCTGCGCCACTTGCTCGGCGGAAAGATCCGTAGCATGGACGCGCTGGAAGTGATCGGCCAACGCATGTGCCGCCTGTCCGTTGCCAGTGCCGCAATCCCAGGCTGACTCATGTGCCGGACATTGTTCTGCCAGCCAGGTGTACAGCGCAGCCGGGTAGCCAGGCCGCGCCTTCGCATACGCTGCGGCATGAGCCGAGAAGTGGTCGACAGCCATCAATGCCGGCAAACAGGCATCCGCGCGAGCCAGGCCGCGTCAGCCCCGTTCAATGATGATGGCGATGCCCTGGCCGACGCCGATGCACATCGTGCATAGGGCGTAGCGGCCTCCGGTGCGCTGCAACTGGTACACCGCGGTGGTGACCAGGCGCGCGCCGCTCATGCCCAGCGGATGGCCGATGGCGATGGCGCCGCCGTTGGGGTTGACGCGCGCATCGTCGTCGGCCAAGCCGAGATCGCGTGTTACGGCGAGGCCTTGCGCGGCAAAAGCTTCGTTGAGTTCGATGACATCCATCTGGTCGAGCCGCAGCCCGGTCTGCGCCAGCAGCTTCTTCACCGCCGGGGCCGGGCCGAAGCCCATGATGCGGGGCGCCACACCGGCCGTGGTCATGGCCACGATGCGGGCCTTCGGCGTCAGGCCATGGGTCCTGGCGGCTGCGGCCGAAGCGATGAGCAGGGCGCATGCGCCGTCGTTTACGCCGGAGGCATTTCCCGCCGTTACCGTGAGTTCGGGCCCGTTGATACCCTTGAGTCTGGCCAGTTGTTCCAGCGTGGTGTCGGGGCGCGGGTGTTCGTCGGTGTCGAAAATCTTCGGCTCGCCCTTTTTCTGCGCAATCTCGACCGGGACGATTTCGTTCTTGAAGAAACCGGCAGCCTGGGCGGCACCCCAGCGCTGCTGCGAGCGCAGGGCAAAGGCGTCTTGATCGGCGCGTCCTATCCTGAATTCGGCGGCGACGTTGTCGGCGGTTTCGGGCATCGAATCCACGCCGTACTGCTGCTTCATCAGCTTGTTGATGAAACGCCAGCCGATGGTCGTGTCATACACGGCATTGGTGCGCGAGAAGGCACTGTCGGCCTTGGGCATGACGAAAGGCGCGCGGCTCATGCTCTCCACTCCGCCGGCAATCATCAGCGTTGCTTCGCCGGCCTTGATTGCGCGCGCCGCGGTACCCACGGCATCCATGCCGGAGCCGCACAGCCGGTTGATGGTCGCTCCGGGGACGGCTACCGGCAGGCCGGCCAGCAGCCCGGCCATGCGCGCCACGTTGCGGTTGTCTTCGCCTGCCTGGTTGGCGCAGCCATAGATGACATCCTCGACCCCCTCCCAATCGACAGTGCTGTTGCGCGCGATGAGGGCCTTGATCGGCAACGCACCCAAGTCATCGGTGCGAACGCCGGACAGCGTGCCGCCGTAACGGCCGATCGGGGTGCGCACAGCGTCGCAGATATATGCGTGTTCAGTCATGCTGTTTGGCTTTCGTCGAAGAAGTGGCCCTTGATGCGGGTCGAGCGGCCACGAAACACGGCGATGGTCTTGCCGTTCTGGTTCGTGACCTCGATGTCGTAGATGCCGCTGCGGCCGCCCTGGTGGCGCGCGCCACCGGTGGCCGTGAGCGTATCGCCCAGATGGGCGGGGGCGATGAAGTTGATGTCGACGCCAGCGGCTACCGCGCGATGGTTGAAGCTGTTGCAGGCATAGGCGAAGTTGGTGTCGGCCAGTGCGAAAATGAAACCTCCGTGGCAGATGCCGTGCCCATTCACCATGTCCTGGCGCACTGTCATCGTTACCGTTGCGCCGCCAGGCGTAGTGCTGGCGATCGTGATGCCCAGACCCCTTGCGGCGTGGTCGTCCGGCCACATGATCTCGGTGCAGCGATCGGCAGTCTCCTGCGGCGTCAGCATCATCATTCGCCCGTGAAGGTGGGGCTGCGCTTCTCCATGAAGGCGGCGACACCCTCGCGGTAGTCGTGACCGAAGCCGAGTTCCTGCTGGCTGGCACGTTCCAGTTCGAGCTGTTGTTCGAGACTGTTGCCGCTGCTGGCGTAGAGCGCCTGCTTGGTACGGGCCAGGCCTTTGGTCGGTGCGGTGCTGAAATGGGTGGCGAGCTTCTCTGCTTCGGCCATCAGCTTGTCGTCGTCGACACATTTCCAGATCAGCCCCCAGGCTTCGGCCTGTTCGGCGGAAAGCTTGTCGCCGAGCATCGCCAGGCCCATGGCGCGGGCCGTGCCCACCAGACGCGGCAACACCCAGGTACCACCGGCATCAGGCACCAGTCCGAGCTTGCAGAAGGCCTGGATGAACGAGGCCGAGCGCGCCGCAAGCACCAGGTCGCAGGCCAGTGCAATGCTCGCCCCGGCCCCGGCAGCAACGCCATTGACGGCACAGATGACGGGCATTTCCAGTGCACGCAGGCCCAGCACCAGCGGCTTGTAGAAGGTTTCGATGGTATAGCCGAGATCGACCGGGTCGCTGCCCACTGCGACGTTGCGGTCTGACAGGTCCTGTCCGGCGCAGAAGCCGCGGCCGGCTCCGGTCAGCAGCAGCACGCGGGCGCCGCCGTCGCGCGTGCGGGCCAGCGCGTCGCGCAACTCCAGATGCATGTCGCCGTTGAAGCTGTTGAGCCGGTCCGGACGGTTGAGGGTGATGCGGGCGATGCCGCCGTCGAGCGAAAATATGATGTGCTGGTAGTTCATCGTCAAGGTTCCGAAAGTCGATCAGCCGGGAATGGCGATGCCGAGCCGCTTGAGCGCAGCGGCGGACTGCGTTTTCCAGTCGCTCAGCATCTCTGCGCTGCTGCGGCGACGCAGGCCGTACTGTATATAGATCGACGCATGATCCGAATCGACGCGGCCAAAGGTGGCGGCGACCCGGGGATGCCAGTAGTTGACGGCAGCTTGTACTGCTGCCTTGCTGGCGCTGCGCTCGATGGCCTGCCCGACGCCGCTTTCACCCAGCTGTGCATGTTCCCTTTCCCGCGGCAGGATCTGCGTGATCGCTTCGGCGAGCGGTGCATAAGAGCTCTGCACCATTTCGGCCAACTGTATCGCGGTGGCCGCGCCCATCAGCATGTTGAAGACGACGGCATCTTCCCAGCCTTCGAGCGGATAGTGAAAAACATTCAGCCGCTTGTCGCCGCCGATGCGCCGCGTACCGAGATCCACGTTGCGATCAAGGCGCGAGTCCCATGCATGGGAGCGGACGTAGAGCATCGGGTTCACGCCGAAGGGTTCCACGAGATTGAGCGCCATTTCGGCGTGTACGTATTTCTCGGTGACGATCTTCGCCGCCACGATGCGCTCGCGCAGTCCCGGCCCCCTGTTGATGAAGGGGCAGAAGCCGGCAGCGCCCGCCAGCTCGGAGTCGGCGAAGACCACCACCAGGCGCATCAACTCGCTGCGGTAGCCGGTTGGCACCGTCTGGCCGGCGCAGCTCAGGAATTCTGCCTGGGCGGTGCCGTTCGACGGGGTACCGCTGGGCATGACTTTATGACCCGCGGCGAGGCGTTCGAGGAAATCCTTGTCCTGTTTCTGCATGTCCCGCTCCACAATGTGTGCCCATACTCCGCGCTGCGCCCGTACTATAAAAGGATATGGCAGCATCCGGCAAAGGGATGCAATATCAGCAACATCAAATATTGAAATAGTATCGAATTAATTATGACACAGAATGTGCCTGTAAGCTACAATGGAAATGTATCACGTTGTCGTCCCCTCGCGATGGGGACGTTCGAGGAAAAGGCGTTATGGCCAACATACTGATCATCGTCGGCACCGAGTCGGGCAATGCCCAGATGTGTGCCGACCATCTGTCAGACAATCTGCCCGGTCTGGGCCATGAAGTCGAGGTGGCTGCCGATGCCGAAGCCGGCAGCGTCAATCTTGAGGGTCGCGATGCCGTGCTGGTATGCACCTCGACGCACGGTGACGGCGAATTGCCCGACAACATTATTCCGCTGGCCGAGCGCCTGCGTGAAGAAGCGCCGGATCTTTCCCATCTGCGTTACGGCGTGATCGCTCTTGGTGATCAGACCTACAAGGCGACCTTTTGCAAGGCCGGCAAGGACATGGACGCCTTGTTCGCCAAATGCGGTGCGCGCAAGCTTGGAGAGCGACTCGAGATCGATGCCTGCACCCAGCCGCTGCCCGACGAAGACGCGCTGACCTGGGCGCAGGAGTGGGTCACCATGCTGTAATGTCTGGCTGCCTCGGGCGGAACGGAGAGGGTTTGAATGAAAGTTTATGAGATTGACGGCATCGCGCCGGTGGTTGACCCGACGGCCTACGTGCATCCGTCGGCGGTCCTGATCGGCGACGTTGTCGTGGGCGCTGGCGCCTATATCGGTCCCTGTGCAAGTCTGCGCGGCGACTTCGGCCGCCTGTTCATCGGCGCCGGCGCCAACGTGCAGGATTGCTGTGTGATGCATGGCTTCCCCGGCAGCGACACCATCGTCGAGGAGCGTGGCCACATTGGCCACGGTGCCATCCTGCACGGCTGCATAGTGCGCAGGAACGGCATGGTCGGCATGAATGCCGTAGTGATGGATAACGCCGTAGTCGGCGAATCGGCCATCGTCGCGGCACAGAGCTTCGTCAAGGCCAGCATGGAAATTCCGCCCCGCATGCTGGCTGCGGGAGTGCCGGCCAAGGTGATGCGCGAGCTTACCGAACTGGAGATGGCGTGGAAGGTGGAAGGCACAGGGGTCTATCTGGACCTGGTCAAGCGCTGCCATGGCACGATGAGGGAAGTCGATGCCTTGACCTCCGTCGAGCCGGATCGCAAGCGGCTCAAATTGCCCGAACTGAAAACCCTGACGGAAACCCGCCGCGGCAGTTGAGTGAAGCCGGTGTCAGTTTTGCAGAGTCGTCTGCGCCACCGCATGCTCCCAGCACTGCATCAGTTCGCCGGCACGGCTGCGTGACATGGTCGGATGGAAGGTCCGCTCGGCTTGCCATTGCGCAGCCAGTTCGTCGAGTCCCGCGTAGACGCCGCAGGACAGGCCGGCCAGATAGGCCGCCCCCAGCGCGGTGGTTTCGATAACTTTCGGCCGTACCACGGGGATACCCAGCAGGTCGGCCTGAAACTGCATCAGCAGGTTGTTCACGCAGGCGCCGCCATCGACGCGAAGCTCCGTGACTGCGCTGCTGTTCGCCAGATCGCGAGTCATGGCCTGCAATAGCGCCGCGCTCTGGAAGGCGATGCTTTCCAGCGCCGCGCGGGCGATGTGGGCCATGGTGGTGCCACGGCTCAGGCCCAGGATTGCGCCTCGTGCGTCGGGCTTCCAGTAAGGCGCGCCGAGGCCGGTGAAGGCCGGCACGAACATCACGCCGCCGCTGTCAGGCACGCTTTCCGCGAGACCTTGTATGGCTTCGCTGCCCTTGATGGCCTGCAGGCCGTCACGCAGCCATTGCACCACCGCACCGCCAATGAATACACTGCCTTCCAGGGCGAACTCGGGCGTGCCGTTCACTTGCGCGGCGCTGGTGGTAATCAGGCCATTCTTGCTTGCATGAAAATGTTGGCCGCTATGCATGAGCATGAAGCAGCCGGTGCCGTAAGTGTTCTTGGCCAGCCCGGACTTGAAGCAGGCCTGGCCGAACAGAGCGCTTTGCTGATCGCCGGCCATGCCGCCGATGGCGATCGGCGCGCCGAACAGGTCGTCGCGCGTGTGACCGTAGACATGGCTTGAAGCATGTACCTCGGGCAAGAGTTCACGCGGAATGTCGAGCATCGCCAGCAAATCCTCGTCCCACTGGTTGCGACGGATGTCGAAGAGCATGGTCCGTGAAGCGTTGCTGACATCGGTGGCATGCACGGCGCCGCCCGTCAGCTGCCAGGTCAGCCAGGAATCCACGGTGCCGAATGCCAGTTCGCCACGGCCTGCCGCATCGCGCGCGCCGGGGCAATGGTCGAGTATCCATCGCAACTTGGTGCCCGAAAAATAGGCATCGATGATCAGCCCGGTCCTGTCGCGCACCAGGGCTTCAAAGCCGCGCTCGCGCAGTGCGGCACAGGTCGGCTCGGTGCGCCGGTCCTGCCAGACGATCGCATTGCATAGCGGCTCACCCGTGCTGCGGTTCCATACCAGCGTGGTTTCGCGCTGGTTGGTGATGCCGATGGCAACGACATCGGCGGCACCGATGGCGGCCTTGTACAGCGCTTCCTGTGCGGTGGCCAGCTGGCTGGCCCAGATTTCACGCGGGTCGTGTTCGACCCACCCGGGCTGGGGGAATATCTGGCGAATCTCCCGCTGTGCCATCGACACGATGCGACCTTGAGTATCGAACACGATGCTGCGCGAGCTGGAGGTGCCTTGATCCAGAGCCAACAGAAAGCCGTGGCGGTCCATCGAGATCTCCTGCGTGTGAGCCGGTGCGCGCGACCCGGCCTGCGCGCCGGATGCCATTATGCTGCCTGTCGGCGCGGTACGGCAGTCGCCGGTCGCAAGTGACAAGGAGCAGCGCCTGTAAGCTTCCATTAAGAACGCTTATGTTAGTATTTCGCGCCGCAACAATAGTAGCGCCGCTTTCGATTTCCTCAGCCTGCGGCGGACCATAGCCACATCGGAGACAGTCCGGCGCTATTACCCGCGCTGGTTCCGCAGCAACAAAACCGGCACCTGGCTTCTCGATCAATGTCGGCCGCCAATCAACGATCCACATACAACAAGGAAGACGCATGAAGATCCACGAATATCAGGGCAAGGAACTCCTGAAGCAATTCGGCGTGCCGGTGCCACGCGGGTTTGCCTGCTTTTCTGTCGACGAGGCGGTGAAGGCGGCGGAAACGCTGGGCGGCAAGGTTTGGGTGGTCAAGGCCCAGATTCACGCAGGCGGACGCGGCAAGGGCGGCGGCGTCAAGGTGGCCAAGTCGATGGACGAGGTCAGGACCTACGCCGGACAGATTCTCGGCATGCAACTCAAGACGCACCAGACCGGTCCCGAGGGCCAGAAGGTGAATCGGCTGCTGGTTGAAGAAGGCGCCGACATCAGGAAGGAATATTACGTCGCCGCCCTGACGGATCGTGCCACGCAGAAGGTGGCGATGATGGCCTCTTCGGAAGGCGGCATGGATATCGAAGAAGTCGCGCACAAGACACCCGAGAAGATCCTGAAAGTTTTTGTCGATCCGCTGGTCGGCCTGACCGATGCGCAGGCCAATGAACTGGCCAGGGGTATCGGTGTGCCGGAAGGCTCGCTGGCGCAGGCAGTCGATACCTTGAAGAAGCTGTATACCTGCTACATGGAAACCGATGCGTCATTGGCGGAAATCAATCCAATGATTCTTGAGGGCAATGGCGGTATCCGCGCGATCGACGCAAAATTCAACTTCGATTCCAATGCGCTCTATCGGCACCCCGAAATCGTCGCCTACCGCGATCTGGACGAAGAGGATGCCGACGAAATCGAGGCGTCCAAGTTCGATCTGGCTTACATCTCGCTCGATGGCAACATCGGCTGTCTGGTGAATGGTGCCGGCCTGGCCATGGCGACCATGGATACCATCAAGCTGTTCGGGGCCGAGCCGGCCAACTTCCTTGACGTAGGCGGCGGGGCAACCACCGAGAAGGTCACCGAAGCCTTCAAGATCATGCTGAAGAACTCCAAGGTCAAGGGCATTCTGGTCAATATTTTCGGCGGCATCATGAAGTGCGACACGATTGCCGCGGGCGTCGTTGCCGCGGCCAAGGAAACGCATCTCTCCGTGCCGCTGGTGGTCCGCATGAAGGGCACCAACGAAGACCTCGGCAAGCAGATCCTCAAGGATTCCGGCCTGCCGATCATTTCCGCCGACACCATGGCCGAGGCCGCGACCAAAATCGTGGCTGCGGTCAACTAAGCCGTCAAGCAAGGAACAAATATGTCCATCCTGATCAACAGAAACACCAAGGTCATCACCCAGGGCATCACCGGGAAGACGGGCCAGTTCCACACCGAGAAATGCCAGGAATACGCCAATGGCAAGAACTGCTTTGTCGCCGGCGTGAATCCGAAGAAGGCCGGCGAGAAGATATTCGACATCCCGATCTTCGCTTCGGTCAAGGAAGCCAGGGCGCAAACCGGCGCCACGGTTTCCGTGATCTACGTGCCGCCCGCCGGCGCCGCCGACGCGATCTGGGAGGCCTGCGAGGCCGACCTCGATCTGGCCATCTGCATCACCGAAGGCATCCCGGTGCGGGACATGCTGGTGGTGCGCAACAAGATGAAGGCAAAGGAGGCTGCCGGTGGCAAGAAGACCCTGCTGCTCGGCCCCAATTGCCCCGGTTTGATCACGCCGGATGAAATCAAGATCGGCATCATGCCTGGCCACATCCATCGCAAGGGCCGCATCGGCGTGGTTTCACGTTCCGGCACGCTGACCTATGAAGCCGTGGCGCAACTGACCGAGATCGGGCTGGGTCAGTCCACCGCCGTAGGTATTGGCGGTGATCCCATCAACGGCTTGAAGCATATTGACATCATGCGGGCATTCAATGACGATCCGGATACCGACGCGGTGATCATGATCGGTGAGATTGGCGGTCCGGACGAAGCCGAAGCGGCCGTGTGGTGCAAAGCCAACATGAAGAAGCCGATTGTCGGATTTATCGCCGGGGTAACGGCGCCGGCCGGCAAACGCATGGGCCATGCCGGTGCGCTGATATCTGGCGGCGCCGACACGGCGGATGCCAAGTTGGCGATCATGGAAGAATGCGGCTTCACGGTGACGCGCAACCCGTCGGAAATGGCGAAACTGCTCAAGGCCCTGCTGAAATAGAAGGGTTGATCCGGACGGCGCCCGGCAGGAATTATCCTGGCGGGATTGGGGGGCACGCCTAATGCAAAAGCCGCACCGGTGCAAGCCGGGGCGGCTTTTTTGCGCATAGAATCCCAATATGCTGACGCCGGCCAAGGGTGAATGTCATGAAATTGATTGACGGAGTTGATGCAGGACTGTAAGAATTGGGCTTATTGTCCTGTTTTAATGAGGGCTCTCACACAGGGTAGCGACCGATGAAGAAGGCAGACTTCTGGAAGAGTGACTGGTTCTTCGGTGTTGTGGTCAGTGTCGTCGTGCTTATTCTGGGTAATGGCGACCTGCTGCAGGGCTTGGAGCGCAAGGCCTATGACATGGGTGTGGCGGCTGCTTCGCGCGCGCCCTCGGACAAGGTGGCCGTGATCGCGATCGACAAGCCAAGTCTCGATAATATTGGCCGCTGGCCGTGGTCGCGCGAGATCATGGCCGACATGGTGGACAAACTGGCCGCCGCCAAGGCCAAGGTGATTGCCACCACGGTGTTCTACTCCGAGCCGCAGCGCGATCAGGGCTTGGCTTATATCAACAAGCTGATTGAGACCTGCGGTGTAACGCTGCCTTCCGTTGTTGCCGTCGCCGCAACGCCCCCCGCGGCGGGCGAGGCTGTTGTTGCGCCCCCCGTTCCCTCGCCTTCCTCCTGCCCGCAGATCGAGTCGATACTGATCGAGGCGGACCAGAAACTGAATACCGACCGTCGTCTGGCCGATGCCTTTGCCAAGGCGGGAAATGTTGCGTTGCCGATGCTGTTCGTGCTGGGTGAGCCGCGCGGACGACCGGACAAGGATCTGCCCGATTACGTGAAGAAGAACGCGGTGAAGCTTTCCGGCGCGGCCGATGCCCCGCCCTACCCGACCCTCGGCGTCGATGCTGGGGTGATCGAGCCTCTGGGCAAGGTCGTGACTGCCATCGGGCACCTCAACGTGACTGCGGATGTGGATGGCGCGGTTCGTACCGAGCCTCTGGTACTGGCCCACTTCGATCAGGCCTACCCCTCCCTGTCACTGCTGGTGGCAGCCAAGAGCCACAACCTGACAGCGGCCGACATACAGGTGACGGCCGGTAGTTCTGTCAAGCTGGGCAAGCTCAAGATCGGCACCGACATCGATACGCGGATGCTGACTTTCTACTACAAGGACCGCGAAGGCGGCCATCCGGCCTTCCAGGTGGATTCCTTCTTCGACGTCAGGAGCGGCAAGATTCCCTACGAGAAGTATCGCGACAAGATCGTCCTGATCGGGCCGACCTCATCGTCCGTCGGGAGCGTGTTCGTCACACCGATCAACTCGGCCATGCCGGCTGTGCTGATGCAGGCGCATTCGGTGTCGAGCCTGCTTTCCGAACATTTCTTCGTCGCGCCGACCTGGGGCTTCTGGGTTGAAAAGCTGGTGTTCCTGCTGATCGCCGCCTACCTCATCGGCCTGCTGCCGAGGATCAAGGCCGGCATGGCGGCAGGGATTACCGCTGGCCTGCTGGTGGCATTGATCACCGTCCATTTCGTGCTGATGACGACACAACTGATGTGGATTCAGTTGATGGTACCCGCAACGCTGCTGCTGGTCGGGCATTTGCTGCTGACCACCAAGCGCTTTCTGGTTTCCGAGCGCGGCAAGGAAAAGTCGGATGCCGATTCGGCAGAATCGAATCGCATGCTGGGTCTCGCCTTCCAGGGCCAGGGCCAGCTCGACATGGCCTTCGACAAGTTTCGCAAGTGCCCGATGGACGACGCGTTGATGGAAAACATGTACAACCTTGCGCTCGATTTCGAGCGCAAGCGGCAGTTCAACAAGGCGGAAGCGGCGTTCCGCTATATCTTCGATTTCAACCCGAAGTTCCGCGACATCGAATCCCGCGTAAATCGCGCCAAGCAGCTTTCGGAAACCATAATTCTCGGTGGTGGCGGGGGCGGGCGCAGCAATGCCAGCCTGATCGATACCGCCGGCAATGTGGAAAAGCCGATGCTGGGTCGCTACGAAATAGAGAAGGAACTGGGCAAGGGGGCGATGGGCGTGGTCTACCTGGGTCGCGATCCGAAGATCAATCGGGTGGTGGCGATCAAGACCATGGCGCTCTCGCAGGAGTTCGAGGCGGACGAACTGGTCGAGGTCAAGGAAAGATTCTTCCGCGAGGCCGAAACCGCCGGGCGCCTCAACCATGCCAACATCGTGACCATGTTCGATGCCGGCGAGGAACACGACCTGGCCTACATCGCGATGGAGTTTCTCAAGGGCAAGGATCTGGTGCCCTACACCAAGCCGGACAATCTGTTGCCGCTGCCGCGTGTCATGAGCATCGCCGCACGCGTCGCCGATGCGCTGTCCTACGCCCACGAAAACAATGTCGTGCATCGTGATATCAAGCCGGCGAACATCATGTACGAGCCCGATTCCGACCAGGTCAAGGTGACCGACTTCGGCATTGCGCGCATTACCGATTCGTCGAAGACCAAGACCGGAATGGTGCTGGGCACGCCCAGTTTCATGTCTCCCGAGCAACTGGCGGGCAAGAAGATCGACGGCCGTTCCGATCTCTTCTCGCTGGGTGTGATGCTGTACCAGATGTCTTGCGGCAAGCTGCCATTCGAGGGCGATTCGATGGCGCAGTTGATGTTCCGCATCGCCAATGAGCCGCATCCGAACATTCGCAGCATCAATCCAGATCTGCCGGACTGCCTGGTGGCGATTATCGACAGGGCGATGACCAAGGATCCGGACGCGCGCTACCAGACCGGCGCGGAATTCGCGAAGGACATTCGCACCTGCATGACGATGAATGGTGGCGGTGCCGCCGCTGATTCCGGCGTCGATATCAGCATTTGAGGGCCGAGCCATGGATATGAACGCTGTTCTCGAAATTGTCACCCGCAGCGAGCCGGGCATGGTGCGCTCGAACAATGAAGACTCGGTCATGGCAAATCCGCTGCGTGGGTTTGCCGTGCTGGCCGATGGCATGGGCGGTTACAACGCCGGCGAGGTAGCCAGCGGCATGGCAACGGCATTGCTTGGTGCCGAGTTGGAGAAGGCCTTCATCGAGCGTGACCCGAGCAGCAAGGATGCTTCCGGCAAGTCCTGGGCGCATGCCACACTCGAGGCTGAAATGACCCGCGTCAACGGCGCCATCTATCAGGCGGCACAGAGCCAGCCACAATACGCCGGGATGGGCACGACGCTGGTGGTGGGTGTGTTTCACGACAACAGGGTGACGGTTGGTCACATTGGCGACTCGCGGCTGTACCGTTTGCGCGGCGAGGACTTTCAGCAGATAACGCGCGACCATTCGCTGCTTCAGGAACAAATCGACAGCGGCCTTATCACGGTCGAGCAGGCGCGCCATTCGCAGAACAAGAATCTGGTCACGCGTGCCGTCGGCATAGACCCGGAAGTGCCGGCCGAGATACACGATCATGCGGTATTGCCGGGCGACGTTTATCTGTTTTGTTCTGATGGCCTCAACGACATGGTTGAGGACGAGGAAATAGCCATGACTCTGGGCGCTCTGTCGGCCAATCTGGAGTTGTGTGCGATGCAGTTGGTGCAGATGGCCAACGATAATGGCGGCCGCGACAATGTTTCGGTAATCCTGGTCAAGGTGAAGGGTGAATATCCGGCCGCACGCGGCTGGTGGGCCCGTTTCCTGGCCTGGTTCAAGTGATGCAGTGCTCAGTGACCTCGAAGGACGAAAAAAATGGCTAAGCTCATACTCAGCATGGAAACCACGATGCTCAAGGAAATTCCCTTGACCAAGGAGCGCACCACAATCGGTCGCAAGCCGCATAACGATATCCAGATCGACAATCTGGCGATTTCCGGCGAGCACGCTGTGGTGATAACCATCCTCAATGATTCCTTTCTGGAAGATTTGGGCAGCACCAACGGCACCTTCGTCAATGGCCAGTCGGTCAAGAAGCACTTTCTGCAGAACGGCGACACCGTCGAGCTGGGCAAGTACCGCCTGAAGTACGTAAGCGAGGTTCCACAGCAGACTTCGAGCGCTGACTTCGAGAAGACCATGATTCTGCGCCCGGGCGCGGCACAAAAGCCGGCAAGCCCTCCGCCGGCGCCTGCTCCTGCTGCCCCTGCTCCGGCAGCCCCAGCTGCTCCCGCTTCCAGTCCCGCGGTCCCGGCCCACATGTCAACTTCGCCGGGAATGGCTCCGCCGCCGGCCGCGGCTGCTGCTCCGGCGGCTCCCGCGCTGCCGTTGGGAGCCATCCAGATCCTTTCGGGCGGCAATGCCGGCAAGGAAATGGAGCTTACGAAAACCCTCACTACGCTGGGCAAGCCGGGTGTCCAGGTGGCGGTGATCGCGCGCCGTCCCCACGGATATTTCATCACCCATGTGGAGGGTGCCAGCCGGCCGGTGGTCAATGGCAAGACGCTCGACGCCCAGGCACATCAACTCGCAGACCACGATGTGATTGAACTGGCTGGAACCAAGATGGAATTTTTCCTCAAGGGCTGAACCCGAAGCCAGGCCAATTCCGGAGATCGCTTGAAACAGTATCTTCCCCGCTACGTCCTTGGACTTGTGATTCTTCTGGTCTTGCTCGGCCATTCGGCGCGCATATACCAGATTCCGTTCATCAATCACATGGACTCGCTCATCTATGACGTGAAAGTGCGCCTGACGATGCCGCAAGGCGTTGACCAGCGAGTGGTGATTCTCGACATCGACGAAAAGTCGCTCGCCGAACAGGGGCGATGGCCCTGGGGCCGCGACAAGCTGGCGACCCTGCTGGACAAGCTGTTTGACCAGTACGGGCTCAAGCTGGTAGGTTTCGACGTCGTGTTTGCGGAGCCCGACGACAGCTCCGGCCTCAAGTCGCTGGAGTCTTTGGCGAAGAAGGAACTGAAGGATGTGGCGGGCTTCCAGTCGACATTGCGCGAGTTGCGCCCGCAACTTGACAACGACGCGCGCTTCGCGGCGGCACTGAAGAACAGGCCGGCCGTCCTAGGCTACTACTTTTCCAGTTTGGAAGGCGGCGTGAGTTCCGGCGCCGCTCCCGAGCCGGTATTCCCCGCCGGAACGTTTGCGGGGCGCAACATTAGTTTTACGCATTGGGTCAGCTACGGTGGCAACCTGCCTGAATTTCAGAAAGCTGCGGCTGGCGGTGGGCATTTCAATCCCCTGGTCGATCCCGATGGCATTTCCCGGCGGGTGCCCCTGCTGGTTGAATACCAAGGCAAGTACTACGAATCCCTTTCGTTGGCGATGGTGCGCAATCTGCTGGGCAATCCGTCCATTTCTCCGGGTTATCCGGAAAATTCGCCAGGCTCCTATAAGGCCATGGAGTGGCTGGATTTGAAAGCTGGTGACGGTAGGGTGATGCGCGCTATTCCGGTGGACGAGAATGTGGCGGCGTTGATCCCCTATCGCGGCTTTCAGAGAAGCTATCCCTATATCTCGATCACCGATGTGCTCAATGGTCGGGTGCCCAAGGAAATGCTTGCCGGCAAAGTGGCCGTGGTCGGCACGACCGCACCGGGACTCATGGACTTGCGGGCAACTCCGGTGGGTGCCGCCTATCCGGGGGTCGAGATACACGCCAATCTGATCGCAGGCATGCTCGAAGGTAGCATCGAGTACAAGCCACCCTACGTTCTCGGCGCCGACGTGATGTTGGTGCTGCTTGCGGGGGCGGTGATGGCTTTCCTGCTGCCCATGCTTTCGCCGTTTCGCGCGACGGTGGTGGGCGCCCTCGTGCTGCTGCTGCTGCTCAGCGTGAATTTCAGCTTCTGGCATGTCTCCAATGTCGTCCTGCCGCTGGCCAATGGCATGATCGCGGTCGTGCTTCTGTATGCGATGAACATGTCCTGGGGTTACTTTGTCGAGTCGCGGACCAAGCGCCAGCTGACCGGGCTGTTCGGCCAGTATGTGCCGCCGGAACTGGTCGAGGAAATGAGCCGCGACCCGGAGCACTACAGCATGGCCGGGCGCAAAGCAGAGCTTACTGTGCTGTTTTCCGATATACGCGGATTCACCACCATTTCCGAAGGTTTGGAACCGAACGAGTTGGCGACCCTGATGAACCAGTATCTCGGTGCCATGACTCTGGTGGTGCGCAAGCATCGGGGTACGCTCGACAAATATATCGGCGATGCCATCATGGCTTTCTGGGGCGCGCCGGTTGATGATCCCGAGCATGCCAAGAATGCGGTTCTCACCGGGCTGGAGATGCATGTCGCGCTGCACGAGTTGAACAAGGATCTGGTAGCTCGCGGCTGGCCTGCGCTAAAGATCGGTGTTGGCGTAAATACGGGTCCAATGACCGTTGGCGACATGGGATCGCCGGTGCGCCAGTCCTACACGGTAATGGGCGATGCGGTGAACCTCGGCTCGCGGCTCGAGGGCATTACCAAGCAATATGGGGTCGGGTTTATTGTCGGTGAAACCACGCGCGAACTGGTGAAGAAGGAGTTTGTTTGCCGGGAGCTGGATCGTGTCCGGGTGAAGGGCAAAGACGAACCGGTTGGCATCTACGAACCGCTTGGTTTGGAAGGTGAAGTGGCGAAGCCCGTGCTGGACGAACTGAAGATATGGAACCAGGCGCTGCGCGCCTATCGGGCGCAGGATTGGGATCAGGCCGAATTGGCTTTGATGAACCTGTCGAGGATGTCCCCGCACAAACTGTATGAGGTTTACACGGAACGCGTCGAGCATTACCGGAAGGTCCCACCCGGCCAGGACTGGGACGGCGCCTGGACCTTTGACACCAAGTGAGTAGCCAATGAAGGTACGCATCCTCGGCTGTAGCGGCGGAATCGGTGGGCGCCATCTGCGTACCACTTCGCTGCTGGTTGACAACGACATTCTGATTGACTGCGGAACAGGTGTCGGCGATCTGGCGATCGCTGAACTGGCCCAGATTGATCACGTTTTCATTACCCACTCGCATCTGGATCATCTGGCCTGCCTGCCGTTCATGGTCGATACCGTGGGTGATATGCGCAACCGTCCGCTGATAGTGCATGCGACCGAGGCTACGCTCGAGATAATCCGTGCGCATATTTTCAATTGGGCCATCTGGCCTGATTTCAGTGAGATACCGACTGCGGAAAAGCCCTTTCTGCGCTTTGCCACAATACGTGTGGGGGAGGCGGTCGACCTTGATGGCCGCAAGGTAATTCCGCTACCCGCGAATCACACGGTGCCGGCCGTCGGTTATCAGCTTGATTCCGGGCATGCCAGTCTGGTTTTTACCGGCGATACCGGACCATGCCCCGATCTGTGGCAGCACGTCAACCGGATCCGCAACCTGCGCTATCTGATCATAGAGTGCGCGTTCTCCGACAGCGAGAAGCGGCTGGCCGTGGCGTCCCTGCATTTGTGTCCGAGCATGCTGCTGGAAGAACTGACGCATCTGCAGCGTGATGCCGAGATATTCATCACCCACCTGAAACCCGGACAAATCGAATTGACCATGCAGGAGATCGAGGACTGCATTGGTGAATTCCGCCCCGGCATGCTGCAGAACAATCATTTGTTCGAAATCTGATCATGGCTGATACGGTGAGCATTGAACTGCTGGCCCGTCTGCAACCTCTGATGGCGCTGGGTAGCGAGGGTTTGCGCGAACTGTTGCCGCTGTGCCGCACTCATGCCTTCACACGCTCTACAGATCCGTTTCGCGCCGCCAGCTGGAACGGCCAACTGGTGTATCTGGTGCGAGGGCAGCTTTTGGTGAAGATGCCGGACGGCACCTCGCGCGTTCTGGTAGGCGGCCATGATCTTGCTGCGGCTCCGCTGGCGAGTGGGGGAGCAACTCCGCTGACGAGCAAGGCCATCACCGATGTCGAATTGCTCAGCCTGGAAGAGGATACGCTGGACATCGTTGTGACATGGAACCAGTTGGCAACCCCCAGCGAGAGCGAGAAAGGCAACGCTGATCAAACGGACTGGCTCATGATGTCCGGCATGTTCGCCGTGGACAACCTTACGGTCGGCGCATTTGCTTCCCTGCCTCCGGCCCACATCCACGCATTGTTGGCCAAGTTCAACCGCGTTCCGGCAAAGCGCGGTGAGACCATAGTCAAGCAGGGCGACCCCGGCGATTACTACTACCTGATCGAAAGCGGGCGCTGCAAGGTTTCCCGGCTTGTTGCCGGGTCTCCGGTGTATCTGGCCGAACTCAAGGAAGGCGACGCTTTTGGCGAAGAGGCGCTGGTGGCGGACACCGCGCGCAATGCAACCGTGACCATGAATACCGACGGGTTGCTGTTGCGCCTGTCGAAGCAGGATTTCAACCAGTTGCTGCGCGCACCTCTGTTGCAGAAAGTCACGGGCGACGAAGCCGAGCGGCGGGTTGCCGACGGGGCGACCTGGATCGACGTGCGCTTCCCCGCCGAATTCCAGAGCGACGGATATGCGGGTGCCATCAGCATTCCGCTCAACGACATTCGCCAGGCGTCGGCGGCGCTTGATCCGGCAAAGGAATACATTGTTTATTGCCAGACGGGACGTCGCAGTTCCGCTGCTGCATTTTTGCTTTCCCAGCGCGGATTCAATGCGGCCCTGCTTGATGGCGGCATGAGGGCCCGCGCTGGTGCCATGGAGTCAGTCGAATGAGTGCCGTTCCTGCTGCACCCGCCGAGGCCGCCGCGTCCGATGTGGACAGCCGCCTTGCGTTCTTCAAGAACCTTCAGGTTGTTACCAACAAGGTTCATGCTACATCCAACATCGACGAAATCATGCTGGAACTGTCGGGCGAGATCTGCAGTTTGTTCAATGCCGATCGCTTGACAATCTATGCCATCGGTGAGGACAAGGCTTCCATTGTTTCGAAGATCAAGACAGGCCTGAACTCCTTCAAGGATCTGCGCCTGCCGATCGCGGATCAAAGCATTGCAGGCCATGTCGCGCTATCCAAAAAGACCGTGAATATCCGCGACGTCTACGACGAGGGAGAGCTCAAGGCGGTCAACCCCTCGCTGCGCTTTTTGCAGGAAGTCGACAAGCGAACCGGTTATCGCACCAAGCAGATGCTGGTGGCGCCGATTGTTGATGCGCAAAGCGGAGAGTTGCTCGGCGTTGTCCAGATCATCAACAACAAGGCGGGCACTCCTTTTGCGGCCGTTGCCCAGGAAGGTGTCAAGGGGCTGTGCGAGACGATGGCGATCGCCTTCAGCCAGCGCAGCAAGCCGGCGCAGGCCGTCAAGACGAAGTATGACTACCTGGTGTCCGACGCGGTCATTTCGGCGCAGGAACTGGAACTGGCAACCCGCACCGCGCGGCGGAAGAATCTCGACATCGAAGAAGTTCTGGTTAACGAGTTTCAGGTCAAGCATGCAGCACTGGGTGCTGCCCTGGGGAAATTCTTCAATGTGTCTTACGAACCGTTCCGGTCCGATCGCATAAAGCCCGTCGACCTGCTCAAGAACCTCAAGCGGGACTTCCTGGAACAGGCCAAGTGGGCTCCGGTGGAAGAGGGCCCGGAAGGCGTGATGGTGGTCTGCATGGACCCCGAGCAAGTCAAGGGGTCGCGTGTCGTCAACAACGTCTTCCCGCGGGCAAAGGTCGCCTATCGGGTCACCACCAACCACGAGTTCGTGCAGACCATCGATCAGCTGTTCGGTGTTTCAGGGGTGCCCGGGTTTACTGACGACAGCTCGGTCGGTGACCTGCTGTCGACGCTCGATGAGGGCGAGGTCGAGGGTGAAGGCGGCGCCAGCGACGATATTTCCGCGGCTGCAGACAATGAACTGGTCAAGCTGGTCAACAAAATCATTATCGACGCCTATCAGATGGGGGTTTCGGATATTCATATCGAGCCGGGCCTGGGCAAGGACAAGGTGCTGATCCGCTTCCGCAGGGACGGTTCGCTGCAAAAGTACATCGAGGTTCCGGCCAGCTACCGCAACGCCATGGTGGCCCGTCTCAAAATCATGTGCGATCTGGATATCGCCGAGCGTCGCAAGCCACAGGACGGCAAGATCAAGTTCAAGAAATACGGCCCGCTGGATATCGAACTGCGGGTGGCGACGATTCCCACCAGTGGTGGTGTCGAAGACGTCGTCATGCGTATCCTTGCCGGCGGCGAGCCGATTCCGCTGGACAAGCTGGGCGTGCTGCCGACCAATCTGACCAAGCTCAAGGCAACCATTTCCAAGCCGTACGGACTGTTCTTTGTCTGCGGCCCGACCGGTTCCGGCAAGACCACCACCCTGCACTCGGTGCTGGGTTATCTCAACACGGTGGATACCAAGATCTGGACCGCCGAAGATCCTGTCGAAATCACCCAGAAAGGCCTGCGCCAGGTCCAGGTGAACAAGAAGGTGATGGACTTTCCGATGGTGATGAAGGCTTTCCTCCGGGCGGACCCCGACATCATCATGGTTGGCGAAATGCGCGACGCCGAGACTACCGGCATCGGCATCGAGGCGTCGCTGACCGGCCACCTGGTGTTCGCCACCCTGCACACCAACAGCGCACCTGAATCCATCATTCGCCTGCTCGACATGGGCATGGACCCCTTCAACTTCTCCGATGCCTTGCTGGGGATTCTCGCCCAGCGCCTGGCCAAGCGCCTGTGCAAATGCAAGGAAAGCTATACGCCGGACGCCGAGGAAATCAGGCTGTTCATGAAGGAATATTGCGCCGAACTCGAAAATACCACGGCGTTCAAGAAGGATATGAAGGCCGCTTACGCGGAGACCGAAGCGCGCCTGCTCAAGGACTATGGCAAGGATGGCAAGTTCGTGTTCACCCGCGCCAAGGGTTGCGATACCTGTGGCGGAAGCGGCTACAAGGGACGTGTCGGCTTGCATGAGTTGATGATCGGCACCGAGCCGCAGAAGAAGTTGATCGTGGAGCGCGCCCGCGTCGTGCAACTGGTCGCTCAGGCGCTGGAGGATGGCATGCTGACCCTGAAGATGGATGGTCTGGAAAAGTCCCTGCAAGGGGTTACCGATCTCAAGCAGGTGCGGGCTGTCTGCATCAAGTAAGGGATGGGCATGGATAGCTCCAGCGATTTGTTTCGCCGTCTTGAACAACTGAATGCCATTGGCGCCGCGCTCTCCAAGGAGCGCGACATCAATCGCTTGCTCGAGACGATCCTGATCGCAGCCAAGACCATCACCCATGCCGATGGCGGGACCTTGTATCGCATGACGGAGGACAGTCAGGCGCTGCGCTTCGAGATTCTGCGCACCGATTCCCTGCACATTGCGATGGGCGGCACCACCGGCAACATCATCAACTTCCCGAATTTGCCGCTGAAGAACGACAAGGGCGAGTCCAACGACTCGATGGTGGCCGCCTATGCCGCCATTCACGACAAGACGGTCAATATCGCCGACGCCTATACCGAGGCAGGCTTCGACTTTTCCGGCACGCGGAGCTTCGACGAGCGTACAGGCTATCGCTCGCAGTCCTTCCTCACGGTGCCGATGAAAAACCACGAGGGCGAAATCATCGGTGTCCTGCAACTGATCAACGCCCAGGATCCGCTTACCCATCAGGTCACCCCGTTTTCATCGGCCGACCAGAGTCTTGCCGAATCGCTTGCTTCGCAGGCGGCCATCGCCCTGACCAATCGTCAGCTGATCACCCAGCTCGAAGAACTTTTCGAATCCTTCATCAACCTGATCAATCTGGCAATTGACGAAAAGTCACCCTATACCGGCGGTCATTGCCAACGCGTTCCGGCCCTGACCATGATGCTGGCCGAGGGGGTGGACGCCACGACGGAGGGACCGCTGGCTGCATTCAGGATGGATGATCGCGATCGCTACGAACTAAAGATTGCCGGACTCCTGCACGATTGCGGCAAGGTCACCACGCCGGTGCATGTGGTCGACAAGGCGACCAAATTGCAAACCCTCTTTGACCGTATTCATCTGATCGACACCCGCTTTGAGGTGCTCAAGCGTGATGCGGAGATTCATGCGCTGCGTAAACAGCTCGCTCTGCGCGAAAAAACAGACGCCATGGCAGACGCGCTGATCTTGCAGGAATATCACGAGGAAGTCCGCGCGCTCGATGCGGATCGCGAGTTCCTGCGCAAGGCCAATGTCGGTAGCGAGGCCATGAAGGAAGATGATCTGCAGCGCGTACGTGACATTGGCAGCCATCGCAAATGGCGCAATGTCGATGCTGTCGAAACGGAGTTTCTTACCGCCGACGAGGTCGTCAATCTGACCATCCGCGCCGGCACCCTGACCTTGAAGGAACGCGACATCATCAATCACCACATTGTCGCCACCATCAGGATGCTGGAACAACTGCCATGGCCGAAGCATCTGACCAGGGTGCCTGAATACGCTGGCGGACATCACGAGCGCATGGATGGCAAGGGCTACCCCAAGGGCCTTACCCGCGAACAGATGTCCTTGCAGGCAAGAATGATGGGTATCGCCGACATCTTTGAGGCGTTGACTGCCCGCGACCGTCCCTACAAGGCGGGCATGAGGCTGTCACAGGCCATGGGCATCATGGCCAATTTCAAGAAGGGCGGCCATATCGACCCCGACCTGTTCGATGTTTTCGTCAGGCAGGGCGTCTATCGGCGTTATGCCGAACAGTTTCTCGATCCGGGGCAGATTGACGAGGTCAACGAATCAGCTCTGCTGGCGACGTAAGCGGAATCGGCCTGCAGCTTTTCGCTCCATCGCGTTTCCGGCGTCTGCAACGGCTTAACTTCCGGATTGGCCCGTCTGCGTTTGCTGATCGCTGCGCAAAAAACCTTGCCGGTCTGCGATCTTCAGCCAGAGATCAGGGTTGCGGTTGTCCGGCGAGTACTGAAACAATTTTGCAGTCCGCTCCAATTGCAGGGAAGTTCCGTCGCGGGCATGGCACAGTACCGCGCTACGCTCCAGTCTGGGTGTGTGTTCCGTGCTATTCAGGCCCGCCTCAATAAGCAAGTGCTGCGTCTCCTGGAAGTATTGGGCGTACTCCGCTCTGTCGAATTTCAGTTCGACGATGCTTTCGTAGAGCAGTCCGCCGAGAGAGCTTTGCACCTCTCGCCCGTCGAAGACGGCGTAGGCCGGCGGTACCGGGCGGTCGAGTGGCATCTCGTCTTCCGGCGTCATCTGGTCGAGGAAGGCCGTGGCAAAACTTAGTGCATGGGCGCGCATACCGGCATCGGCACAGATCCGGATTCCGAGTATCACTACCGCCGGATGGCTGTCTTCATGGTCGCAGGCCAACTGAAAGTGGCGGAAGGCCTGGATCAGAAGCTGGTAGCGCTGCTCGGCTGGCAAGGCGACTCGGCGGCTGCCACACCAGGCCAGCAAGGCCCTGCCGTAATCCGAATCGAAGTCGAAGCTTCTCCATTCCCTGGCCGTCGCCAGTGCCGGCAGGGAGAACAGTTCCTCACTCCATTCATTGCTCAGCGCGACGTCCGCGCGATTTTCTTCCACGACGAGATAGGAAGCGGTATCCAAGCGGGCGGCCAGATCATTCTTGCAGGCGAATAGGTTAACCAGGTATCCGTCAAGTTCGGCTTCCATGCCGGGCAACATGGGGACAAGACAGTCCAGGCCTGGAACCAGGCGATACAGCGCATAACCCATGGCGCGGAAAGTGCCCACCAGTTCGAGGTTGTATGAGGCCCCATGCTTGTATTCGAACATCACCAGCGGCGACTGTTCCGAGAAAAAGCGCAAGCCGCCGCGCAGGATGGCGACTTCCTCCCCTTCCGCATCGAGCTTTACGAAATTAATGCGTGTGCCCAATGGAATTTCCTTTCCCATCAGTGCGTCGAGGGTTACCAGCGTTACCAGCTCCTCAGTGCTGCTGTTCTCGGGCTCGGGGTGGAGCGTATTCAACTCACTGGCCCCGGACAGCGAGATAGTTACGGTCTTCGGCTCACTCGACAGGCCGACGGGGCAAATCTCGATCTGCGCTTCAAAACCATTGAGCGCGACGCTGTTGCGCAAGTACAGGCGTGGCTCACAGGTCGGTTCAAACGCCCAGGTTTTCGCGGCACCGCTACTGGCGAGGGCAAGCGAGTAGACGCCGTGATTCGCCCCGATGTCGAGCGCATGCCAGCCGGGGCGGCAGATCTTCCGCAGAAAACCTATTTCGTCCTCGAACCAGTCTTCCTGTTCCAGCACTATCCAGCTTGTCATGCTCCCGCGGAAGTCGGATACGACGGATATTGCGTGTCCTCCCTGAAGCCGTACTGTCATTTGATTGCTGTCGGCATTTGTTTCCGGCGCAGCGTCGGCGGGGCAATTGTCGCAATAGCCGACCCACATCCGACGCAAGGCCTGCTCGAGGTTTTGCGCCATCGACGCCGCATCGAGCAAGGGTGAATCCAGCATTCGCTGCCGCATCGTGGCCCGCAAATCGGCCAGGCGACTCTTGTCGCCAGCCAGGCCGGCCGCGATGCGAACATACTCGGCGGCGGTGTCGGCAATCAGGTCCCGCAGACCGACGTTGGACAGCAGGCTCACGCCAACCCTGGACACATGCGCTTTTCCCGCCAGCGTGACGACGGGGACTCCCATCCAGAGTGCTTCACAGGTCGTCGTGGTGCCCTGATAGGGAAAGGTGTCGAGGCAGATATCGATGCTGGAATAGAGCGCAAGGTGATCGCAGAGCGGGCCTGCTGCCGAATGGATCGCTACCCGTTCAGCATCTATCCCCGCCAGCTTTATCTTCTCCAGCAGTTCATCCCTGCCGCCTTGCTCAGCGAGGCCCACCGCCGACTTGATCACCAGCACGGCGTCTGGAACCGCGGCCAGCACCTGACACCACAAGGCGAGGGTTTCGTCGCCGATCTTGACTCGGGTATTGAAGGATCCGAAGCTGATTCTTCCGCTCTCAAGGCACGGCGGCGGCGCAAGGTCCGGGGCCTCCTTGGGCGGCGAATAGCACAGAAAGCTGTCGGGCAGACGGATCAGGGTTTCGGTGTGATAGATCTCGGATGTTCCCGCAGGGTCCGCATATTCATCGGTGATTCGATAGTCAATAGTCGCCAGGCCCGTGGTATTCGGATAGCCGATCCAGGACACCTGAACTGGAGCGGGTTTCAGGGCGAACAGACCCAGCCGGCCATAACTCGTATGGCCGGTAAGATCAACCAGGATGTCGATGCCGTCGCGCCGTATCATGGCTGCTGCTTCATCGTCGGTCAGACCATGGATATTGCGCCACTCGGCAAACAGGGGCTTGAGTTCCCGGGTCCGGTCGTCTTCCCACGAATGATTGAAATAGGCCCAGGCTTCGATTCGCCCGGGGTCGAAGCGGCTGAGCGGCGCCTGAATGAAGTAGCTCACCGAATGCCGGCGAAAATCACCCGAAACAAAACCTACGCGCAGCCGGCGTTCCCGGTCCGCAACGTTGGCGTAACGGGTAAAGCGGCCTGTCCCTTTTTGTTCCGCCATATGCAGGCCGAATGAGCGGTGCAAGTCGTAAACCCGTTTCCTGTCGTTACTCCGCCAGTTTGAAATCAGCATCAGGTTGATCCGCGCGGCGAGCAGTGTCGGGTCGTGCCGCAAAGCCTCCTGCAAGGATTCTTCTGCTGCGGCGATATTTCCGCGCGAAATATGGCAGGTGCCCAGATTGTTCCATGCGAAAGCCGATTTCGGGTCGAGTTCGACGGCCCGTTGCAGCATATCGAGCGCTTCGGAAATACGGCCGAGATCTCTCAGCAGAGGCCCAATGCGTTCCCTGGCCAGGGCAGAGTCGGGGCGCAGTTGTATCGCGCGGCGATAGTGGTACAAGGCCTCGGTGCGGCGGGTCGATTCGAACAGAAGATTGCCAAGATTGATATGCGCTTCGAAGTAGTCGATCTGCTTTGCCAGTGCATCCCGGTACAGTTTCTCGGCAGCATCCAGTTCGCCGTGGCCGGCGAGGATAATGCCCAGATTGTTCATGGCTTCCGGGTAATCCGGATCGAGCTCCAGGGCCTGCCTGAAGCAGGCCTCGGCTTCATCAGGCCGCCTGAGACGCTGGTAGGCCGTTCCCAGCTTGTAGGGCCCCATCGCCAAGTCGGGTTCTGCTTCTATCACTTGCTGGTAGACGGTGACAGCTTCGTCCAGTGCGCCGCTGTCGCGCAAGGCGTCGCCACGCTCGATTTCCTGCAGTGAAGATTGAGTGGTCATAGGACACCCCATTTTAGCTGACAGATTATGGATGCTTGCCGGGAATTTCCCACGAACTGCGACGCTGACCCGAACGTGATTCGATTTAGTAGATGTATTTCCGTGCTGAGACTGACGATTTTCGTCAGTTTGTGACGCACAAGGGTAAGGTTTGCAGGGAGCCCAAACTTGCATTCCCGGGTTTCGAGGCAATAGGGCGGAGAACTCCATATTTTGTTTTAGGCATGCATGTTGCTTCAGAGCTAGGCAGGCGGAGCCCCGTCTTTTCTTAAGGAGATTTTCCATGCTGAAGCGTATGAACCAGGGTTTCACCCTGATCGAGCTGATGATCGTCGTAGCGATTATCGGCATTCTTGCGGCAATTGCCATTCCCCAGTTCTCCGATTACACGAAGAAGGGTGAAGACAAGGCAGCCCAGTCGGACGCGCGCAACATGCTGACGCAGGCTGTTGTGAATTCGACCAACTAATCGACCTTTACCTGAATCGGAGAATTTTATGAAAAAGATCATTCTTATGGCAGTAACCGTAGCTGCGGCTTCGGCGACCATGAACGTGCAGGCAGCGGCAGTGGCCGTTTGTGCTGGCGCCGGAACTGCGGTAGCACAAGTTTCGGCCGTTTCCAGCTTCATCAAGACGCCTTTTACCCCGAAGTGTTCGAACAACGTTCACCTTCAGGTCGATGATCAGACGACCTTCTATCGTGTCGGCGCGGCTTCGGTCAAGGGCAAGAACGGCTTTGGCGGCAGCACGGCGGGTGGCGCGGTGTCGGTGAATGCTGCGTGCGCGGCGACGGGCTGCACGGCGACGGATGCGTCCGCGGCCGCAACCAGCGCATCGTCGGTTTGATGCCTGGCTTTTTGTAATAAAGGGATTGTTTCCCCGGAGCGCGCTGCGAAGCGCGCTTTGCATTTCTGCGTGGTCGATATGTTCGAGTTTGCGTTGGCAGGCCTTCGTTCAGGTATCCGCGGCCGCAGTTTTCAGGCGGTATTTTTTCTTGGCCTTGGCCTGATCGGCATCGCTTACCTGTCGGGTTATTTCTCTCCCCGTCAGCCACGGACAGTGGCCCTGGACGTCGGTTTGTCCGGGTTCCGTTTTTCCCTGGTGCTGCTCAACCTGTTCTGGGTGCAGGAACTGGTGGCGCGCGAGATTGATCGTCGCACCGTGCTGTTTTCCCTGGCTTATCCGATCCCGCGCGGGGCTTTCCTGCTGGGGCGCTTTCTAGCGGTGCTGGTGCTGTCTCTTCTTGCGGCCGTGATCATGGGCTTGCTGCTCGGTATTGCCGTCGTATTCGCCGGCGGGCAATATGTTCAGGAATTTCCTATTTCCGTCGGGTTGTCCTACTGGACGGTTCTCGCCGGCCTGTGGCTGGATGCAACGGTGGTGGCCGCCTTTACCATGTGCATGGCGAGCCTGGCCACGGTTTCATTCCTGCCGCTGGTGTTGGGCGCCGCCTTTGCCATCGGTGGCAAGGCCCTGGGGGCGGCCCTTGACTACATCGGGCGTGGTGCGGACGGCGACACGGAACTGGTATCCCGATTTTCCCCGCTGCTGGATGCCGCACGCTGGGTGCTACCCGATCTTTCACGGCTCGATTGGCGCGAATGGCCGATGTATGGACCGATGCCCAAGCTCGAATTGATCGGATATTCATCCATCATGGCCTTGGCCTATATTGGTCTTATGCTGGCTGTCGCCGTGGTTCAATTCTCCAGGCGGGAGTTTGCCTGAAGTGCGCCGGGAAGCTGCCGCGACCTTCCTTGCCTGCGCGGTTTTCGCGGTGATCTATGGATTCGCCGCCCGGCATCTGTCATCCATGCCGCGCGAAACGGTGGCCGCCGAGTTGCTGGCGACGCTGCCACGTTTCGCCCAGGTGACGATGGCCGCCGGTGACCGGCATCTGGCTGCAAATCTTGCGGGATTCAGGGTTCTGGTCGCGTCGACCGACCGCATGAGCAAGGAAGACTATGCGGTTCAGGCCCGGCTGCAGAAGGACATTGCCTGGCTCAATCCGGCCCACGAGGACAATTCCTATATCGCCGCCTCCATACTGCCGTGGAGCGGAGAGGTCGATGCCGCCTTGTATGTGCTGAAGCGGGCTGCCGACGCGCGCCCCTTTGACTGGTCGCCGTTGTTCTATTACGGGTTCGGCTTCTATCATTTCAAGCACGATCCTGCCGAGGGTGCGCGCTGGTTGCTGGCCGCTGCCGAACGCGCGACGGTTCCCCAGGATCAATGGGCTTTGCAGAATATCGCTGCGCAGTGGATCGAGAAGGGCTATGAAACCAGAACCGCGGCCAATCTGGTCGAGTCCATGGCAGCCGGAGCACCGGCCGGCAGTTTCAGAAAGTACCTGCATCTGCGCGCCGTTCGTCTCGGTGATCTGGCCCGCCTGCGTGAGTTGGCCGATACCTATGCCCGGTTCAAGGGAAAGAATTTGAGCAGACTCGATGATCTGGTCAGCGCCGGGTTGCTGGAGTCTTTGCCGAGGGATCCATTGGGTTTGGGTTACGATCTGGACCCCGAGGGGCGGCCAATTCTGCGCACAAGCCCAGCGGCGAGAGTGCAATGACAACAGCAATTAATGTATGCGAGTTGAAAAAGGACTACCGCAAGGGATGGCGGGGAACCACGGTATCGGCCCTGAGAGGCATATCCTTGTGCGTCGATCAGGGTGAGTCCTTTGGTTTCGTGGGCCCCAACGGCGCAGGCAAGAGCACGACGATCAAAATCCTGGTTGGACTCGCCGAGGCGACTGCCGGCACGGCCGAGATTTTCGGTGTTTCCGTGCATAAATCGGCGGCCCGCATGGGCGTCGGCTATGTCCCGGAGAACCCCTATCTCTACGATTACCTGACGCCGCTGGAAATTCTCACCATGAGCCTGCGCCTGCATCAGGTCCAAGTGCCCGACATAAAATCGCAGTGCGCCGTTTGGCTCGAACGGCTCGGTTTGGCGCAGGTCGCAAGCAGGCCGATCCGGACCTTTTCCAAGGGAATGACCCAGCGCGTCGCAATCGCCCAGGCGCTTTGCATCAAGCCGCGCCTGCTGGTGCTCGATGAACCATTGTCGGGCCTTGATCCGATAGGTCGCCGCGACGTGGTGGATATTCTTGCAGAATACAAGCAGGCGGGCGGCACCCTGTTTTTCACTTCCCATGTGCTGCACGATGTCGAACGTCTGGCCGATCGTTTCGGCCTGATTCACCAGGGCGAACTGCGCGCCGTCCGTTCTCCGGCGGAACTCGCCGGGGAAGAGGAGTCCCTGTCGGTTCGCAGTCTGGGCGTCAAGCCGGTCGAGGGCATGCGCAGTGATTCCGCCGGGCGCTGGGTTGGCGAAGTCGCGCGATCCGGTCTTTGGGCGCTTCTTGCCGCGTTGCGCGACGCGGATCACGTCGTGCTTGAAGTTCGCCCTGCACTCTCGCTGGAGAACGCATTCATGAGGGCGATTGGTGCGGATCGAAAGTAGCTTGAACCGGATGCGCCGAGGTCCTCGATGAAGAAGCGAAACAAGCCGGGCAGGACTGCGGGGAAACACCCCCGCCAGATTCTCGACCCGGAACTGATGGCGCTGATGCAACTGGTGGCTGCGTGCAGCTACGCCGAGGTGGAGCATGCTGCACGGAAAATACTTGGCCAACGCCAGAATCAGCCGCTCGCGCTCAAGGCATTGTCCTTCGCCCTGATCGGTTTGGGGCGCTTCGAGGACGCCTTGCCGGTGCTCGAGTTTGCCGTCTCGCGGCATGCCGGGGATCCGGAACTGCAGAACAATCTCGGCATCGTCCTGCATTCCCAGTTGCGTTGGGATGAAGCAGAGGCCTGCTTCAAACGCGCGCTGGCGCTGGAACCGAAAGACTACGAGACATGGAAGAATCTTGGCCTCGCCTGCTTCAAGCAGCATCGCTGGGACGAGGCGATTCAGCACCTTCTGAAGGCGATCGAATATCACCCGGAAGACTATGTCGAAGCGATCGGGCACCTAGCGGAAGCTCTGGCATCTGTCCATAGGCTCGATGAGGCTCTGGTTTGCCTCCGTGAGTTGCACAACAATGACCCGGACAATTCGCAACTGCTTTGCCAGCTTCTTTCGGTGAGTCTGCGCAACTGTGATTGGGATGAATTCGTTGAAAGGCAAGAACGCCTGCGTTCATTGAGTCGGGATTTTATCGATGCGGTAGGCAATCCGTTCAACCCGCTGGCATTTTCCGGAATCAGCGGTGAGGAGCACCGCAGGATTGCGGCTAATTTCGTGACTCTGTCATTGCCCGAGAACATTCTGGCGCAGACTCCGCTGGCGGCACGACGGCTCGGTGGTCTTGAGACGAGGCGCCTGAAGCTGGGCTATTTGTCGGCTGACTTCCGTCAGCATGCGGTCGGACTTGTCGTTGCCGAGGTGCTCGAGATGCACGACCGCTCCCGCTTCGAGGTCTTCGGCTATTCGATCGCCGTGGATGACGGCAGTGCCCTTCGCCGTCGCCTGATCAAGGCTTTTGATCATTTCATCGATGTTGCCGCGATGTCCGTCTATGAGACTGCGCAGCGGATTGCGGGGGACGAAATCGACATTCTGGTAGATATTACGGGCTGGACTTCGGACGGCCGCCCGGAATCGCTGGCACTGCGCTGCGCGCCGGTGCAGGCGAACTGGCTGGGGTATGCGGGAACCCTCGGCCATGTCCGGCTCGCCGACTATCTGATTGGCGATCCGACGGCAACTCCCCTGGAACACGCTGCGCACTTCACCGAATCACTCGCCCTTTTGCCGAACTGCTATCTTCCCGCCGATGCCACCCGCATCTTCGGTTTGCCGCCTGGGCGCGCGGAGGCCGGGTTGCCCGAGAGCGGATTCGTGTTCTGCTCGTTCAACAACAGCTACAAATTCAATCCGGCCGTGTGGGATCTGTGGTGCGGAATTCTCGCCAGGACCCCCGGCAGTGTCTTGTGGCTGAGTGCACCCTCGCTCACCGCACAGTCCAACTTGCGCCGGGAAGCCGAGGGGAGAGGGATTGATCCGGAAAGGATAATCTTTGCCCTGCGCACGGATACTCAGGCCGGACATCTGGCGCGTTTGCAATTGGCCGATCTGGCTCTGGATCCGTTTCCCTACAATTCCCATTCCACCGGGATCGATACGCTGTGGGCCGGCGTTCCGATGGTAACGTTGCACGGCGAGACGTTTGCCGGACGCGTCGGCGAGAGTTTGCTGAATGCCGCAGGTTTGAGAGAACTGGTCGCGCTTACACCTGAAGACTATGCCGCTACCGCGCTGCAGCTGTGTCAGGACGAGGCGCGGCTTGCGGCGCTGAGAAAGAGCCTTGTCGAAGGCCGGGCGTCCCTGCCGCTGTTCGATATGCGAACATTTTCCAGGGATCTCGAGTCTCTGTATTTCCGGATGTGGCAGAACCAGCTGGATGGCAAAAGAGAAGCTATAGTTTCTGCGCCTTCAGTGACGGCGAACTGAGCAATGTCCACTGCGCGCGCGCCGGGACATGGGAACGGTCGCGCGCTGGCCTTGACCGACATCGAGCTCACATCTCCAAGTGCGACGATCATCGCACTGGTGGCGATGGTTTTGTGGCTTTTCAACCATGTTTATCAGGGCATCCATCATGACGCCGCACTTTATTCATTGTTGGCGGCGCACTGGATCGATCCGTTGCCCTATGCCAGGGAGTTGTTCTTCCTGTCGGGTTCGCAGGATGACTTCAGTCTTTTCTCTCCACTCTACGGCACCCTGATTGCCTGGGTCGGACTCGATGCGGCGGCACAGGCAATCGTCCTGGCTGGTGGCGCGCTCTGGATTCTTGCTTGCCTGATGCTGGCGCGCTCGATTTTTGGTCCGGTTTGGCTGGTAACGCTGGCGGTGTTCTTTTGCGCGACGATAAACTTCAGTTACTCGCCGAATTTCGGCACCTTCCGCTTTAACGAGAACTTCGCGACCGCGCGTTCACTGGCGATGCCTGTCGCCGCACTGGCACTTGCCGCGCTGGTGTCCGGACGCCGGCTTTCTGCACTTGTTCTGGCGGCCATCTCGATCGCATTGCATCCCCTAATGGGAATCTGGATTCCGCTACTGGCCGTCGCCAGGGTTTTGTCGGAGAAGTGGCTGCTTGCCGCCGCCATTGTCTTGTTCGCCGCGGTCTTTGGCCTCAGCCTGCTGCTGCCCCTTGAATCGCTGCAGGTAATGGACCCGGAATGGATCGAGACCGCAAGAGCCTCGACGCCCAACGACGTGTTTCCCGGCGGCTGGGGCGTACTGCGACTTTCCGACATTTTGTTGACTGTCGGCATTCTTTGGCTTGCCGGCCGGGTCGGTAGCACAAGGCATCGGCAACTGTTCCTCCGGCTGTGCCTGCTGACAGTATTTGCGATCCTCGGCGCTCAGCTGAGCAGCTACTTCTGGCCGATCCGCCTGGTGATTCAGGTGCAGCCGTGGAGAATCCTCTGGCTGGCAGAACTCATGGCGATTTTCGCGCTGCTGGATTTGCTCGGGGTCGCGTCGGTCGTCGGAAGACGCTACCTTTTCGCCAGTCTCGGCATCGTCGCCGTGGCATGGGGCCTGCCCGAGGTGAGGCCCTGGATCCCTTTCATGGCTTTGCTCTTGCTGAGTAGGGACAGCTCGACTCGATGGCTGGTCGGAGGCATTCAGACATTGGCTGCAAGACCTGTTGCGGCATGGTCCCTGGCTGCCAGCCTGGTTCTGATGCTCCTGCCCAATTACTGGTTTTCGCTGGAACTTTCCGGCGCCGCGGTGCCCGGCACCTGGTGGGCCGACTTTCCTGCGGCGAAGGGATTCCTGGTGGCTGGTGGTGACGGGCTGTTCTTCCTGCTTCTGGCGCTCGCCATGCAGCATCGAACTGGACGCTGGATCATCCTCGCGGCAGCCTTACCGGCCCTGATCGTTTCTGCCCGCCTTTGGGATGTGCGTGGCGGCGCATTTCGTCAGATGGAAGGCGACTATCTTTCTGCGCATCCAGCTTCCTGGATCAGCAGCTTGCCGCTCCGTGGCGGGGATGTGCTTGCCTGGCCAGAGCGGGCCCTCGAGACATGGCTGGTGCTGAAGACGCCGAGTTATGCGACGAGCTGGCAAGCGATTGGCATCGTGTTTTCCCGCCCGAGAATGGTCGAGGTAAGGCGGCGTCTGGAGCGTGTTTCGATATCGACCCTGCCAGATCAGGTCGATATCTCCGCTCGGGATGTGGCGATAACGGAGATCCATCGCAATCTGGTCGCCGCGGGCCATGACATCCGCAATCTGCATCGCTACGGTCAGGGATTTGCGACCAGGGCGGGCGTCGGCTACCTCTGCCAGGACGAGGTGCTCGACTGGGTGATAAGCCGTTGGCCAAAGGCAGGCGCGGTATCAGGTCTGCGTTTCGATCCCGGCGCAATATATGGCGGGCCGCAGTACCTGTTCGACTGCCGGGATTTCCGCCAGCCAGGGCTGGCCCATGGGTAAGGTTTCTCTACTGGCGCAGTCTGCCTTGTGCGCAGGGCGATCATTCGCGCCATGGTGTCGGCCGCGCAATGAGGTCCGGACATGATTCGGGCACTTTGGCGCAGAGCAATGGCCCATCGCGAATTTGGCGCCTACTTTCTGGCGAGCCTGCTGGCGCTCGCGATCGATCTGGCAGTGTTGCTGCTGCTTGCGCGCGTCGTGCATTACCTGGTGGCGGCAACCGCCGGATTCTGCACCGGTGCTGCAGTAAGCTACCTGTTGTCGACCCGTCTGGTCTTCGCGCGACGACGTTTGGCGCACCGCGAGGGCGTCGAAGCCATCCTGTTCACGCTGATTGGTGTGGCCGGGCTGGCGCTGAACAATGGAGTCATTTTCGCCATGGTGGAAGGCGTGGCAGCGCCGCTGGCACTGGCCAAGCTGGCTGCGGCCGTATTAACTTTCCTGTTCAACTATTTGTTGAGGAAGCGCCTGTTATTCTGAGTCTGACGTGGCGTGTACGATGGACCTGGCAACGAGGCGTGGATCACTCTGGACACATGAAGAACATAGTCATTATTGGTGCAGGGCCTGCAGGCCTGACGGCAGCGCTGGAATTGATTCGCGACGGTCGGGCCAAACCGATCGTGCTCGAGGCGTCCGACGCGGTGGGTGGGATCTCGCGAACGGTCGAGTACAAGGGCAACCGTATGGATATTGGCGGCCATCGCTTTTTCTCCAAGTCGGACTGGGTCATGAACTGGTGGCGCGAGATATTGCCGATCGCCACGGATGAACCGACGGTGCAGCTTGCCTATCAGGGACAGACCAGAAGAGTCGGCGCTGACGGTACGGCGGCATTGGCATCCGGTCGCGTGATGCTGGTACGTGACCGGCTGTCGCGTATTTATTTCCTGCGCAAGTATTTTGACTATCCGATCAAACTGAATGGAACGACGCTGACGAATCTGGGGCTGGTGCGTTTGCTCAGGATAGGCGTCAGCTATGCATGGTCAGCACTGTTTCAGCGCAAGACGGAGCGGTCGCTGGAGGACTTTCTTGTCAATCGCTTTGGCGGCGAGTTGTACCGTACTTTCTTCAAGGACTACACGGAGAAGGTCTGGGGTGTTCCCTGCGATCGCATCAGCGCGGAATGGGGTGCGCAGCGGATCAAGGGGCTGTCCATTGTCGAGGCCCTGCGCCATGCCCTGCGCCAGCGCCTGGGAGGCGCCGCCAAAGAGCAGGCGACGAAAACCAGCCTGATCGAGCACTTCCTTTATCCGCGTCTGGGACCGGGGCAACTCTGGCAGGAAGTGGCCCGCAGGGTGATCGAGGGCGGTGGCGAGATCCGTTTCGGACGGAAGGTGACGGGCTTGCGCCACGAGGGCGGACGAGTGGTTGCCGTCCTGACGACAGATGCGGCGGGGAACGTGGTCGAAGTGCAGGCTGACGACGTGATTTCGACCATGCCGGTCAAGGATCTGGTGGCGGGTATGCAGCCTCCGGCGCCTGCCGATGTGAGAGAAGTGGCTGCCGCGTTGCCTTACCGCGATTTCATTACCGTCGGACTACTGGTTTCCCGCATGAGCGCCAACCGCCAGGCGCAGAGTAGCCGTGCGGACAACATGCCGCCGGATAACTGGATCTACATTCAGGAGCGCGATGTGCGCATAGGTCGTCTGCAGGTGTTCAACAACTGGAGCCCGGACCTGGTTGCAGACTCTGAGAAGGTCTGGCTGGGGCTCGAATATTTTTGTCAGGAAGGCGATGACCTGTGGCGGCAGGAAGATCAGGCGATGATCGATCTTGCTGCAGGAGAGCTTGAAAAAATTGGCATGATTGACCGCGCCGACGTGCTGGATGGCACTGTGATTCGCGTGCCAAAAACCTATCCAGCCTACTTCGGCGCTTATGAGGATTTTCCCCGGGTGAGGGCCTGGCTCGATGGCATGGAAAATCTGTATCTGGTGGGTCGCAATGGCATGCATCGCTACAACAACCAGGACCATTCGATGCTGACGGCGAAACTGGCGGTAGAGGCGATTCTCGACGGCAAGGTCGACAAGGCGGCGATCTGGGACGTGAATATCGATGATGACTATCACGAGCAGAAGTAGTGCATCCGGATTGAGTGTCGCGACGTCCGTCCGATCTGCAGGGACGATCCGGTAGGCGATCGTGAATACCCGCCTGCGAGATGCCTTTCGTCGAGGAACTGATCTTGTCGCAATTGCGGTAGCGGGTCTTCTGCTATTCAGGCTCTATGCCATATGGGCATGCGTGGGCCTGCGCCTGAATCACGATGCGGCTGAGCATATGCACGTGGCTTTCGCGCTCGAGCGGGGAGAGCGCCCCTATCTGGATTTCATCGAAAATCACCCGATGCTGTTCGATCTGGGCATATTGGTGCTCAAACGTGCTTTCCCCCAGGACACTGTCCTCGGCCTGTACATGCTGGTGCGGTTAAGCGTACTGCTGGCTTGCGCCGGTTGTATCTTCTATGTCTATCGGCTATGCGCAGACTATTGCCGTCAAGAGGGTAGTCCGTTCCACGCAGCGAGCCTGCTGCTGCTGGCATTTATTCCTCTCGGCATCCTGCCCGAAGCCCACAGCTACTTGTGGGACGCACGTCCCGACTGGTTCTGCTATCTGCTGAGTCTGGCGTGTATTCATGCGCATTACCGGGTGCACAGCCGATCAACTGCTGACTGGGTTAGGGGAGACTATCTCGCGCTCGGACTAGCAGGAGTTGCGGGAGGACTGGCCACTGCTGTGCTGGGAAAATCGCTATACATTTTCGTGCCCTATGCGTTGGTGGCCAGCCTCATATTCGCTCAGCGAGTTCGCGCGTCTCCCATGGATCTTCGTCGTCTGCTCATCGCCAATGTTTTGTTTGCCGGCATCGGCATACTGGCTTTTTGTCTCGCAGTTGCCGGCGATATTTACACCACGGGCGCAACGCTGGACGCTTATTACAAGGCCAGTTTCGTCATCAATCGCGCGCCACACCTGGTCGGCAGCCTCGTAGCTACCCCGGCCAGCCAGCTTGTCGCAATGGCTGCGATTGGATCATGGCCCTTGCTTGCCGTTGCGTTGGCAGCAGGGGCGTTGCTGCTGAGGGCGCTGCGGCACCGAAGATATTTCCAGTTCCATACGCTCCTGTTCGCGTTTCTGTTGATTGATTTCAATATCCTGTTGTTGGCTTCGACCAATCGTGCCTACTGGTTTCATAACTTTGCACCCTCCCTTCTCGGGTTTCTTGCTATTGGATTCGTCCTGTTGCACAGCATATTGGTCTGGCTGGTCCGTGTCATGGACAGGCG
>JAPLQY010000074.1 GCA_026399475.1 Rhodocyclales bacterium | reverse complement strand
TTCATGCTTCTCTTTCAGACCCTTGGTCTTGCCCAGTTGGTCGAATGCATCTTCAACCATGGCCACGACATCCGGGAAGTCCTTGTAGTTGACGCTGGTGATGTAGGCCACGACGGAGTCGATGATCGCCTGCGTGTCGACTACCTTCTTCACGGTCGCCTTGTAATCCGCTTCCGTGTAGCTGCCCTTGGCCAGTTCCATCTTGGTCGGCTTCCAGCCCTTCGGCTTGACCAGCAGGTAACCCATCATCTCCAGGTGCAGGGCGGAGCAGAACTCCGTGCAATAGTAGGGATAGACACCTTCCTTGTCGGCCTTGAACTTGAGCGAGACGGTCTTGCCCGGTTCCACCGACGCATGCACATTGTAGGTATCCACCGTGAAGCCGTGGGTCTCGTCCTGCGCACGCTCGAGGTTGGTCATATTGATCGTCACCTCGTCGCCGACATCCACTTCGATGGTTTCCGGCGTGATGTGCGAACGGATCAGCGTACCGAACACTTCGACCTTGTTGCCCTTCTTGACGGTCTTTTCCTGACCGGCAAGCACTGCACCCGGATGCGGTTTGTCGGTACGGCTGTTGGTGCCGACCTTGTAGCGCACGGCAGGCTTCAGCTTCTTGGCATCGATGGCCACCACGTAGTGCGGTTCGCCCAGCGGCACCGGCATGTCGTAGAGCAACTGCATCTTGTCGCCGCTGATGTCGATCAGTTGATGGTTCTGCGGATGCAGCGGACCCACCGGCACGAAGCGATCGATGGAAAGCTTGTTCAAGGCCACCAGGTACTTGCCGGCCGGCTTGGTCGAATCGCCTTCCATGGTCATCAGGTGACCGATGTTGTAATGCACGCTGAGCTTGTCCAGCACCTTGCCTTCGCAGTAGTTCCACTTGGCAACTTGCGAATCAACATACAGCGAGGTGTAGGCGATACAGGGCTTGCTGTCGTACTGGGTATGCAAGGGGCCGAGGCCCAGCGATACCTGCACGTGCAAGGCGTCCTTCATGCCGATCACCGGGATGCCGTAGGCATCCTTGGATTCGAACTTCTTGGCCTGGATGGCGGCCTGGATCTTCTCGAAACTGAACACCGATACGTGCGTATCGAGCTTGCCGGCAACAATGATCAGCTTGCCGTCCGGGGTCACGTCAACACCGTGCGGGCTCTTCGGTTCCGGAACCAGGAATAGAACGCCTTCCTTTACCAGAACGTCCATCATCAGAACATTGTGGCCGTTGATCTTCTTGGCCTTGCCGGCCTTGACGAGTTCGACCGCCTTCTTCCAGTTGATCACGTGCAGGTAGTCGGTGTCCTTGGCGGAGCAACCGGCTTCATACGGCGGGCGCCCCTTCTCGATACCACCGACATAACGCTCGGAACAGAAGGAGTTGGTGAAGGACCAGCCCTCGGAGGGACCCTTGCCGGCATCCGACAGATCCTGCCAGTAAGGCGGCAGCTCAAGCGTGAAAGACTCGTTGGGCTGGATGCGCCCTTCCTTGCGGTCGAACTTCCAGTAGGTCACGCCGCCACGATACTTCTCGTTCATTTCCTCGAGCGGGTAGAATTTCTTGTTCTCCAGCGGAGTCGGATACTGGGCCGCTTCGATCACATACTCGGTGTTTGTCGTGACGAAGGCGCCGCCATGCTCCGACTTGAAAATCGGATTGACGACGATCTGCTTGGTTTCGAAGTCACGCAGGTCGATCACCGCCAGGCGCGGATTGGCTTTGTCGTTGATGAAGAGGAACTGGCCGTCGTATTCGCCATTGGTTTCGGACATTGCCGGGTGGTGAGTATCGCCCCAGGTGATGTCCTTGCCGTCGATCTTGCCGCCGGCCAGCACCTTCTTCGACTCTTCATCGAAGCCGTAGCCCTGCCAGGGTTCCGGCGTGAACACGCCGATGTACTTGAGGATGCGCATGGACGGGATGCCGTACACGATGATCTGCCCCGACTGTCCGCCCGAACTGAAGGCGACAAACTCGTCGCGCTTGCCCGTAGGCACGTAGGTCTTGGCGGCGGCCAACAGATCCTGCTGACTCAAACCGCGCGCTTTCAGCACATCGGCCAGGTTGTCGGCCGACCAGGCTGCGGTCGCCGCCAGCCCCATCCCGGCTGCCAGCAGCAGCGAGGCGGCTTGCTTGTTAAACTGCTTCATGTTTGTCACTCCCATTCCGGTTGATACTGCGTTGGCACAGCTTCCGATGCGTCCTTGCTACCTGATCGCCGCTGCGACGCTTCGCCGCTGCGACAATATGCCGCACATACTAACCAAGCGAGAACTCCTGTTGATTGATCCAGATCAAATGCCGCGGTGCATCAATTCCACATATGGAGACATAAAGTTCTGCAACGAGGCTCGGTCTTGAAATTCAGCAAGCCCCACCTTCTCAATCTGGCGATGATCGTCGCCCTGATTGCGCTGGCTGTCCTCGGCCAGCAGCTATCGCCGCTGCTGCTGCCCAGGGCGGACGTGACGGGCGTCATGGAGCCCGGTTGTGACTTGCAGCGGCGTGCCTGTGCGGCGAAATTGCCGGATGGCGGGCGCCTGGAGTTCTCCATCACACCGCGACCGATACCATTGCTTCAAGCCTTGCGCGTCGAAGTGACCGTCACCGGAGTCAACCCAGGCAAGGTCGAAGTCGACTTTGCCGGTGCCAGCATGAACATGGGCTACAACCGCAGCGAACTGCCCCACACCGGATCCGGACGCTATGCCGGCGAAGCCTCGCTACCGGTCTGCGTGTCCGGCGGCATGACCTGGGTGGCAACGGTCCTTGTCGAAACCGACCGGCAGCGCATCGCCGTGCCCTTTCGCTTCGACACCGGGCACTGAGCGCAGTCCAAGCCCGCCCCTTACTGTTTGGCCGGCCGCTTCAACAGCTTGCGCTGCAAGGTGCGGCGGTGCATGTTGAGTGCCCGCGCCGTGGACGATATGTTGCCCTTGTGCTCGCGCAATACGCGCTGGATGTGCTCCCATTCCATGCGCTCCACCGACATCGGCACCTGAGAAATCGCAGCCGTCGTGCTGGTCACAGGTGAGGCTTCACTGGCTTGAAGCGTGTGGCCGAATGCCCGCAGCAGCGTATCCACATCTACCGGCTTGGCCAGGTACTGCATGGCTCCCAGCTTGATCGCGTCGACCGCCGTGGTGATGCTGGCATAGCCTGTCAGAACAACGATCCGGCAAGCCGGATTGATCTCCAGCAAACGCGGAATCAAGCCGAGACCGGACTCGCCGGCGAGATTCAGATCGAGTACCACCCTCGCCGGCGCAAGCGTTTCCGCGAGACCTAGCGCTGCCGCCACACTTTTCGCGGCAACGGCGGCATAGCCGCGCCGCTTCAGCGCGCGCACCAGAGTTGCACTGAAGGTGTCGTCGTCCTCGATGATCAGAATGCTCTCGTCCATGTCCTTCCTTGTCCCTGTTACATCCCGGCTCTGCGGACGAATGGCAGGTCGATACTGGCCCGCCCGCCCCCAGCCGGCGAATTGTCCAGCACGATGCGCCCGCCCAGTCGCTCGACAGATGAAAACGCCAGCAACAGACCGATGCCGGCGCCACCGTTGCGCGCTGCCAGCGGCATGCGACCGGCATGGCGCAACACGTCACCAGGGAAGCCGGGGCCGCCGTCCTCAATCACGATTGAGAGCTGCGCTGCACCCCAAACCAGCTTGATGTCAATTTCGGCAGCGCTGGCATCCGCCGCATTGTTGAGCAGGTTGACCAGAGCCTGCTCCAGGGTAGCCTCGGTCACGATCTGCGGCGCAGGGCCGTTGCCGTCGAACCTCAGTCGACTGGTCGCCCGCGGCCGCATGGCCTGCCAGCGTGCGCGAACGCCGTGTAGCCAGGCATCCGCCTGCTGCACCTGAAGCTCCTCCGGCCGCAGCGTTCCGGCGCGTGCCGCCATGCTGCTGATAATGCCTTTGCAAATTTCAAGCTGTTCCCGAACCAGGGCCAGATCAGCGTGGACTTCTGCATTCTGGAAAACTTCGCGTTCCAACTCACCGACGATCACGGCAATGGTTGCCAGCGGCGTTCCCAGTTCATGGGCGGCGCCGGCCGCCAGACCACCGAGCGCCACCACGCGTTCATCGCGCAGCGCCTGCTCGCGGGCAGCCACCAGGCGCCTGTCGCGTTCGCGGATCGATGCCGTCATGCGCGCCACGAACCAGGCGATCATGGTCGCGGAAATTACAAAGGTCAGCCACATGCCGGCCAGATGCAGGCGTGCCGCGCGCTCGGTGTCGCCAATCGACAAGGGAAGGTAGACCCACATCAGCAGCGAATAGAGGACGACGGCCAGCAGCGCGACGACGGCGGTCATCATTCCGGGCAAGGATAGCGCGGCGACGGCCACCGGCACCAGCAGGAAGGAGATCAGCGGATTTGCGGCACCGCCCGACACGTACAGGAGTATCGCCAGCGCGACAAGGTCGACGCACAACTGGCCGAAGAGTTCGCCCGCACCCACCGCTTCCTCGCTGCGCGCACGCCACTGGATCACGGTGTTGAACGCAGCCATCAGCAGCAGCACCGCGAACATCGGCAGTTGCGGCAGAGCGATATCCAGAAGAACCGGCGCTGACGACACGGCGATCACCACGGCTGCCAGCAGCCACCAGCGCAAGGTCACCGCGCGTCGCTGGTCTAGCCGCAAATTGGAACCGTCGTCAGCTGGGGTAAGATTATTCACGCACGGATTATCCGGTATAGATCAAGGAAAAGTGCGCCCCGCGACTGCGACAATGCGTCGCACCACCCTGTTCATGGATTGACGCAATGAGAATACGTTTTCTGCTGTCGCTGCTGGCGCTCTCTATCAGTGGCTTCGCAGGTGCCCAGAATCTCGAGAAGGGCAAGGAGATCAACGCCACCTGCGCCGGCTGCCACAGCGATCTGGGCCAAGGCGGCTCGCGCGGCGAATACCCGCGTCTTGCGGGTCAGCAAGTCAAGTACCTCGAGTCCCAGCTAAAGGCATTTCGCGCCCGGACGCGAGTGAATATCCCGATGTATCCCTACACGCAGGAACGCGAACTGCCGAACGAAGACATCAAGGATGTCTCCGCCTACCTGGCGTCAATCGAGCTTCCCACCAAGTGGCCGGTATTCAAGGACACCGACGATGCGCTGACGAGACTGACTCTAACCGAGCGCGTCATGATCATTCCACGCGTTACGGGCAACCTGCCCAACGGTGAAGCGATCTATCAGAAGAAGTGCGTGACCTGCCATGGCAAGACCGGCATGGGACGCGGCATGTTCCCGATGCTGGTCGGCCAGTACACGAGCTACCTGAAGCGCCAGATGGAGAAGTACGTGAAGGGCGAGCGCCCGCACGATGAAGAAGACGTCGGCGGCATGCTCAACGCGCTCAAGGAGGAGGACATGCAGGACATCCTCGCCTATATCACCTCGATCCAGGAACAACAGTAGGAACTGATTTACCCGGCGATGCGCAGGCCGGTTTTTTTCAGGATCGCGGTGCTGTACAGAATGTCGTGCGCCCGGCAGGCATCGCCGAGCAGTGCCGCAATTTCAGCCACGCGGGAGGCGACCTCATCGCGGTTCTGGCTATGCACCATGGCGAACAGGTTGTAGGGCCAGTCCGGCAGTCGGCGCGGCCGCCGATAGCAATGTGTGACAAATTCCAGGGCGCCGACTCGCACCCCCAACTCGTCGATGCGCGAATCATCGACATCCCACACCGACATGCCGTTCGCCGTGTACCCGATGGCATAGTGGTTGGGCACGGCGCCGATGCGGCGGATCACGCCGCAATCAAGCATGTGCTGCAAGCGCCGCAGCACTTCGTCGGCGGCAATGCCCAGTTGCTCTGCGATGGCATGGTAAGGGCGCGACACGCGCGGCAAGCCGGCCTGGGTGGCGACCATCAGGCGCCTGTCCATTGCGTCGAGATTCACCTCAGGCACGCAGCTTCATCTCCACAAAATATTCGCGCTCTTTCGGGAAGGCGAACACCGGCATGCCTGTTGTGGCCTCGATGGCGGCGATGGTTTGGGCAATCCCTTGCGGCGCGGCTGTGGCGAGAACAAACCACATGTTCAACTCATGCTCGCGACGATAGTTGTGCGCCACTTCGGGAAAGGCATTGACCTGCGCCGTTACCCGCTCGAACTCTGCCTCGGGCACGCGCATCGCCGCCAGGACGAAGGCGCCGCCGGCCCGCTCGATCTGGAACATCGGGCCGAAGCGAGTCAACACCCTGCGTTCAAGCAGAGAGTCAAGGCGCCGCAGCACCTCAGCCTCACCCAAGCCGAGCGATTCCGCAACCTGGCGATACGGCTCGGCTACCAGTGGAAAGTCTCCTTGCAGGGCGTTGATCAGTTGCCTGTCGATCTCGTCGAGCACTTCATTGGCCGCCCCGCCTGGCGCTACTTCACGCATTGATCGATCCGTTCGACGATTCGCCGGGCAAGGAGGTTTCCGCAAAATAGCGTGCGCCGCATTGCTTGTAGCGACGCGTCGAAAACAATGCCTGCGCAGGAAAGTCCGCCATCCGACCCAGGCGCTCGATCACCGGCTGCACTTCCTCGCGCGAACGGCCGTGCACCATGCAATACAGGTTGTACTGCCAGTGCGGCAGACTGCGGGTACGTCGATAACACAGCGTGACGCCTGCTTCTGCGGCGAGTTTGCGGCCGATTCGGTCGACGTCTGCGTCCGGCACATCGAATACCACCATCGCATTTGCGCGATAGCCCAACTCATGGTGGCGCACGACCACGCCAAAGCGTTTGATGAGACCCTCATCGAGCCAGCCCGCGATCCGTGACAGCACTTCGCTCTCGCTCATGCCGACACGTTCGCCCAGACGCTGGAACGGACGTGTCGTCAGTTCAAGGCCGGATTGCAGGGCGGCGATCAGGCCCTTCTCGACGGCGTCCGGCTCGCGTACCGGAGCACTCGGAAGCTGGTCGTGATGCTTGTGCGGCGACTTGAGATCGAAGCCGAGGTCGATGTGATATTCCTGCTCCAACGGAAATGAGAGCACGGCGCAGCTGGTTTCGCGCTCGATGGCGGTCAGCACACTCGCGAGCGCAGCCTGATCGCCGGCAGTGGCAACGAACCAGAGGTTGAAATGGTGCTCGCGCCGATAGTTGTGATTCACCTCCGGCCGCGCGCTGACCTGAGCCGCGATCTCCTCGATCCGCTGCGGGGGGGCGGCAAGTGCCGCCAGCGTCGAGGCGCCCATCCGTCGCGGCGCGAACACCGCACCAACGCGACTGATGGCGCCGCGCGCCTGAAGGCGCTTCAGCGTATCGAGAATCGCCGTTTCGTCAGCACCGAGTTTTCCGCCAAGTTGCTCGAATGGCTGCGCGGTGATGGGGAAATCGCGCTGCCAGTCGTTGAGCAGGGCAAATTCAGTTGGCGAGTAGGGTGAGTCCATCATCAGAATCCGATGCGCGCGGCGCGGCTGGTAAAAAAGATGCCCGACGGTGCATCGGCCGCCAAGCTGCCGAGGTTCTGGAAGGTCCTGGCGTCGTAGATGACGACGCGATTGTCATCGCGCGCCGAGATCCACACCGCCTCGCCGCGCGGCGTGAATTCCATGTGCAACACGGCCTTGCCCGGCTGTAGGGTCTGCACCACCTTGCCCGTCAGCGTGTCGATGACCTGCACCCAGCCGTTGTCCGGGAAGGCGAAGTTGACCCAGATCTGGCGTCCGTCGGGGCTGGCGATGACGAATACCGGCTGGCCCTTGACCGCTACCCTGCCCGTTTCCTTCCAGGTCGTCGCGTCCGCCACCAGCACTTCGTGGCGGCCAATCGCCGGTAACCAGGCGCGGCCCGCCGCCACCGACCAGCCGCGCAGATGCGGCATCTTGAACACCGGCAGCTTTTCTTCGCCGCGGCCGTACTTTTCGAGGATCTTGCGCGCGCCTTTTTCAGGCTGCCACAAGTCGAGCAGGGCAATGCCGTCCTCGCCGAACAGGCCTGCCAGATAGTGGCGCCCATCGGGCGTCACCAGCCCGTCATAGGGCTGCAGGCCGGCCGGATAGCGCTTCGTTACGGGCCGCTTCGGATCCGAGAAATCACTGACCCATATCTCGCCGCCATCGAACAGCGCATAGGCGAACTGGTTGCCCGGCACGTCGGCCAGGCCGACTACCTTGGAGAATCGCCCCGGTTCGTATTCGGCGGGCACTTCGGAGAGCAGTTCGAGCGTTTCGGCGTCGAAGGCCTTGATCCCGCCGGGCGTGTAGTTCTGTGCAACCACGATGCGGCCGTCCTGCGAGATCGAGCCGCCGATGGCATTGCCCGACTGCATGATGCGCTTGACGATACGGGCTTCGAGCAGATCGACCTTGGTCAGACCGCCATCGCGGCCGAAGATGAAAGCGTAACGACCGTCACGCGAATACACGACGGAAGCATGCGAGAGATCGCCAAGGCCGCCGATGCGGGCATAGGCCTCCCGGCTGCTGGTATTCACCAGCGTGACATGGCCGCTGGCGCGCTCGATTACCAGGCCGAGATCACCCGTACCGCGCAGCGGCATGCCGCCGCAGGCACTCAGCAGGACGGCCAGGATGCAAGACAAAAACAGTTGCACGATCCGTTTCATTCAGGAAACCCTGTCATCAACTTGTCGACAATCCATTGTGCTTCATCTTCCGCCAGAAACCGGTGCCACGGCGGCATCGGCGTCCCCGGACGGCCGCCGATGATCGTCGCCACCAGTCCCTCCGCCGGCTTGCCGGCGAGCGTCGCCGGCAGCAACGCCGGTCCCAGTCCGCCTTTCAAGGTCATGCCGTGACAGGAACCGCAGTCCTGCCGCACCAGATGAATCAGTTCCTTCTGGCGCGCCGCAGTCGGCTCGGCGGCGGCGGCCGCGACAAGGCCAGTTGTCGAGATCATCAGCAGCGCAGGAAGAAATGTACGCCTACTCGACAACGATGAGTCCCTTCATTTCCTCATGCGGGCCGCAGCGGTAGCTGTAGGTGCCGGGCTGCATAAAAGTACGCTGCCAATGTTCGTCCGGAAAGAGCCGGTCTGATTCGAGTCCGTTTTCGGCGGGGAACAGCACCGAGTGACTGGTGCGCTTCTCGCGGTTGATCCACTTCACTGTTTCGCCTGCCTTGATGCGAACTTCCGGTGGAGAAAAACGATAGTCCCGGATCGTCACCTCGACCGTTTGCTCGGCGATGGCACAAAAAGAAACGAGTGCCAGCAACGCTGGCACTCGTCTCAACAGCTTGCCGCCGGTAAACATCTCCGGGCTGCGCAGGATTTACTGCTTGGCGGCCTTTATGTCGCCATCGGCGCCGATGCCCAGCGTGTAGCCAAGGGAGACATGATGGAACCGGCCATGAGCGTTATCGGCGTGAATCGCGACGCCAAACGGCACCGCCTTGCCTTCGCCAGGATTCTTGCGGGTGAACGTGATGGTGTAGCCATCACCGCTCTTGCCACCTTCGGCCTTGGCCCCGGTCGTACCACCGCTCATCTTGCGTTCCGTAGTAACGCTGCCATCCGAGACCTTGTTGCCCTTGCTGGCCCACTGCACCAGTTCATAGGCGCCCTCCTTCGTATACTTGGTCTTCTTGTCGTCGGCGCCGGGCATGCTGCGGGCATCCGCGTGGCATGTCTGCCAGCAGCCGTACTGCGACGCCTGAGGTACCTTGGCGTCGGCGAACAGCACTGTCGCCTTGACCTCGTTGTCCTTGTCGCCCTTGTCGGCGCCGCCGCTCGGCGCCTTGAAGCTGAGGCGGATATAGAGGTTGTCCTTGTCATAGGCGGCCTGGAAGCCAACCGGGAAGGTCATGGTCTTGGGCGCGCCCTTGGGCTCGAGCTCCTTGTCGGCCAGGCGCTTGAAGTTGAAATTCAACGCGCCTTTTTCCTCATGGCAGCCGGCGCAGGTTTCACCCTTTTTCATTCCTGCCGTACCGCTGTGATCTGACTTCTTGGTCGCCCATTCAATCGGCGTGACGCCCGCGTGAAAGACATGGATGTCGCGCTTGGGAACCTTGCTCCAGTCGGGCGCAGCAATAGCCGCCTGGGAACCGAGGGCGAGCAGAACGCCGGCAACAGCTGTGGAAACGATGGACTTGCTCATTTGATGCTCCTTTCGACGAATAACGATTTATTCAAGACTCAGTCTGGACGATGACTCACTCGTCCTCGTCTTCCTTCATACCCTTGGGTTTCTTGTGGGCGATACCCTTGTGGCAATCGATGCAGGTCTTCTTCTCGGCAATGCCGATCTTGTGCATCTTCGAACCACGGAGCTTTTGCTTCTCGGCATCCATACTATCGAAACTGTGGCAGTTGCGGCATTCGCGCGAATCGTTGCCTTTCATCCGCGCCCATTCGTGCTCGGCCAGTTCCAGGCGCTTGGCCTCGAACTTTTCGGGGGTGCTGATGCTGCCCGTGATCTTGCCCCAGACCTCGCCGCTTGCCTGGATTTTGCGAATCATCTTGTGCGTCCAGTCCTTGGGCACATGACAATCGGAGCAGACGGCGCGTACGCCGGTGCGGTTGCTGTAGTGAATGGTCTTCTTGTATTCCTGATAAACGTTGTCGTGCATCTCATGACAGGAGATGCAGAACTCCAGGGTATTGGTGGCTTCCATGGCGGTGTTGAAACCGCCCCAGAAAAAGATGCCGGAGAAAAAGCCGACCACCAGCAAACTCAGTAGCGAATACTTTGCGCTCGGTCGCCGGATCACCGCCAGAAACCCGGATAGTTTGTTGTCTGCCATGAAGCAATCCCCTATGCCATCAGTAATTTAGTTACGACCGCTGCGCTTAACGCCGATAGACCCGGCGTTAGCCTTCACTGAAACGAAGTTTTAGTTATGGCCACTACGCTTAACGCCGATAGACCCGGCGTTAGCCTTCACTGAAACTGCGTTTTCTTAAGGCCTACATGATAAAGGGGCTTGCGCCCCTTTATCCTTGCTGCCGATCAATTTATAAGATCAATAAATGTCGTGCTGCGTGTTGTAGACGTTGAACTTGCCGGTCGGGGTGATCATCTTCGGATCGGTAATCACCTTCTTCATCTCCAGGGTTTTGTCGTCATACACGACGATGGCCGACTGGTCCGTCTTGCCGCCCCACAAGGAGATCCACACTTCGCCACCATCCGCGCTGTACTCGGGATGGACTGCGCGACGGGTCGCCTTGGTCACCGGCAGGCCGGAATCCTTGGCCACGTTGATGATCTTCTTCGGCTTCGACAGGTCAGCCATGTCCCACACCGACACGGATTCGGCGAGTTCCTTGTCGGGATTCTGCGGCGAATCGGCCCACAGGTTCTTCGACTTGGGATGGGTCTTGACGAACAGGTTGCCCGGCACGTGCTTGACTTCCTGCACCACCTTCCAGTTGAACTCCTTGAACTTGGCGTTCTTCTTGTCGTCGGACGGCGTGCTGATCAGCGTCACAACATCGGCGCCGAGGTGACCCGTGGCCCAGACCGGACCGAACTTCGGATGCGTAAAGTTGGCGCCGCGACCCGGGTGCGGAATCTTGGCAACGTCGACCAGGGCAGCCAGCTTGCCGAGTTTGAGATCCACTGCCGCGATCTTGTTCGAGGCGTTGGCCGCAACCAGGAAGTAGCGCTTGGACGCGTCAAAGCCGCCGTCATGCAGAAACTTGGCCGATGGAATGGTCGTCGTCTTCAGGTTCTTGAGGTCGGTGTAATCCACCAGCAGGATCTGGCCGGTTTCCTTGATGTTCACCACCCACTCGGGCTTGATCTCGGAAGCGACAATCGAGGCCACGCGCGGCTCGGGGTGATACTCCCCGTCCACCGTCATGCCGCGGGTCGAAACCACCTTGAGCGGCTTCAGCGTGTCGCCATCCATGATCACGTACTGGGGCGGCCAGTAGGAACCGGCAATCGCGTACTTGTCTTCAAAACCCTTGAACTTGGAGGTATCCACCGAGCGGGCATCGAAACCGATTTTCAGCTCGGCCACAACACCGGGTTTCTCCATCCAGAGGTCGATCAGGCTCAGACGGCCGTCGCGACCGATCACGTACACATAGCGGCCAGACTTCGACAGGCGCGAGATGTGCACCGCGTAGCCGGTCTTGACGATGCTGCGGATATCCTTGGTGTCGCCGTCGATCAGGGCCACTTCGCCGGTGTCGCGCAGGGTCACCGAGAACATGTTCTTCAGGTTGTACTTGTTCATCTGCTTGGTCGGGCGATCCTTGACCGGCACGATGACCTTCCATGAATCCATGGTGTCCTTGAAGCTGTACTCGGGCGGTACGTCCGGAGTGTTCTGGATGTACTTGGCCATCAGGGCGATCTCGTCCTTGGTCAGGATGTCGTCGAAGTTCACCATGCCGCCGTCGGTACCGTAGCCGATGATCTTTTCCAGACGCGACTGGCCGAGCTTCAGCGTGCCGCCTTCGGTCTTGGCGCCGTCCTTGGCGGTCCGGGTCCAGTGCGGCTCGAGGTTCTTGCCGGTGGCGCCCTTGCGCAGCACACCGTGGCAACCCGCGCAACGCTCGAAGTAAATCTTCTTGGCAGTTTCTTTTTCGGCAGCGGTCAGCGCCGGCGCAACTTCCTGCGCGAAGGCACTGCCCATGGCTCCGGCCATGGCGGAAACAGCAAACATTCCGAGTAACGTCCGTTTCATCCTTCTCTCCTTTTGAGTAATCCCTGAGCGATCCATATGCTAACCGCTACTCCAGCCATCAAGACCCTGGTAGCGCAATGGTCGAAGAGTGCACCGACAGACCTTCGTTCTCCTTGATGCGCATCAAGTCTACTAGCAATAGGGATAGTTTCAACCTCAAACTTCAAGCGCCTGCCTCATCACGCGCGGACACTTCCGCATCGGGGCGAAGATGACCTCCCGCAAAGGAGGGTCGCTTTGCTATACTCCGCCCCTGTTCGTGGTGCCCGCGCATGGTTTTCCGTGCCGGGTGAAACGGGAAGCCGGTGAGAGCCAAACCCTCAATTCCGGCGCTGCCCCCGCAACGGTAAGGAAGTGCGGGTTCATCAAGAAGCCACTGGGTCCAACCCGGGAAGGCGATGAACCAAGACTTCCAAGCCCGGAGACCGGCCAAGGACATTCGTTGAAAGCGCTGCGGGGAGGCAGTGTGCGTCAGCCGCCGTCTCCATTCGGCCGCTTCCGTCCCTTCTCCCCTTCGCACTTTCGTTCATGCAATGTTTTGGCCTGCGGGGACGCTGGCCACGAAGGGAGCACCAATGTCTGCGATCCACGGCCGCACTGCGCGCCATTTTTCCAGGATTTTCCTGCTGTCAGCCGTCTTTCTGGCTTCATTTCCCGCGTCAGCCGCCGACGAAGCGGCCCTGATTGTCTCTGCTACCAGGTTTGCGGACAGTGCCTTGTCAAAACCTTTGTCGGTTACAGTCATTACGGCAGAGGATATCCGTGGCAGCGCCACGACACTGTTGCCCGAGCTGCTGTCCCAGCAGGCCGGTGTCCATATGCAGGATGTCAATGGCAACAACGGCATCAGCGCGACCGTCGACATTCGCGGATTCGGCGCATCGGCCGGTCAAAACACGCTGATTCTCCTGGATGGTCGACGTCTCACCGACATGGACCAGGCTAACGTCAACTGGTCATCGATTCCCGTCAGTTCGATAGAGCGCATCGAAATCCTTCGGGGGTCGGGTGCCGTCCAGTTCGGCGAGGGTGCCGGCGGAGGCGTCATCAACATCATCAGTCGCGCACCCGGCAAGGGCGACATGGCCACCATGAGCGCTCGCATCGGTTCCTACAACACCCGCGAAGCTCAGGCATTCATGTCCAAGGGGAGCGACGGATTCGGGCTGACCCTAAGCGGCAACCATTTCGAAAGCGACGGCTACCGGGCCAATAACCGCGCCCGGCAAACCAACGCAGGAATCAAGACCCAATCCGACTATGGCGAAGGTTCCTTCCGTTTCGGGCTCGACGCCAACTGGATGACCATGCGCCTCCCCGGCTTCCGGCAGATCGAATGGGCCACCGGCCGCGACGATCTGGCCACGGATCGCCGCGGTACGCCGACACCCAATGACGATTCGGCACGCCGGGGAAATCAGTTTGCAGCCGATTGGCGGCATCGTTTCGGATTTGGCGAACTGGCCGTCGATTACACGCACCGGACGCGGCAACAGTGGATTTATTCCGGCTCGCGACAGTTTGCCCGTTCGAGCGACATGACCCTCGATTCGCTTTCGCCACGCTTGCGGATGCCACACACCCTGTTTGGCAGCAAGGCCAGCCTGGTCCTCGGCATCGATTGGCAGGAATGGGGCTACACCGCCAACGATGCCGTATCGCTTGGACTGATGAGCCGGCCCTACAGCAAGGTCAAAGCGAGCCAGAGCAATCTGGGGATCTACCTGCAGGAGTCGATCGACCTGACCGACCGGATCAGTCTGCTGGTCGGCGGGCGCAGGGAGCGGCAGAAGCTTGCGGCCAGCAACACCATTGACGCGGGAGCGACGTGCCCCTTCGGCTTCTGTCCCACCGGCGCCGCTCCTGACGCTGCTGCTCGCTGGCAGTCAGCGTGGGAAGTGGGCGGGCGCTATCGCCTGTCATCCAACTGGGCGGCCTTTGCCAAGGCGGCCCGTGCCTTCCGCTTCAACAATGTCGACGAAATCTACGAAACCGATACGGCGTTCAACAATCAGTTCCAGTTCTTGAGGCCGCAAACCAGCCGGCTGCAGGAAGCGGGAGTGCAGTGGCATGCGGCACGAACATCGATAAGGGGAGCATTGTTCCAGAACGATGTGCAGGACGAGATCCATCTCGATGCCTTTACCAATGGCATCGGCAACACCAACCTGCCGCCATCCCGACGTCGCGGCCTGGAACTGGAAGCAAGCTGGCAAGCCGCGGACACGTTCCGCCTCAACGGGTCCGCCACATGGACCGATGCCCGCTTTCTGTCGGGGGTATTTCCCGGCACCTTCGGGCTGCTGAACAATGTTTTCGGCGGCAAGAATGTTCCCCTGGTACCGAAGCAGAAGTTCAATGTCGGGGGCGACTGGGAGTTCATGGCGAAGACACGCATCAAGGCAAGCGTCGCCCATGTCGGCAAGCAGTACATGGACAACGATGAAGCCAACAATCTCGGCGCGACAATCCCGGCGTATACGCTGGTCAATGTCAAACTGGAACGGCAGGTCGACAACTGGACGCTCGCCTTGGCGGTGAACAATCTGACTGACGAAAAGTATTACGCCTATGCTGTGAAGAGCCAGTTCAACGCGACCCGTTTCAATGTCTTCCCGATGCCGGAACGGACCCTGTTCGCTTCGGCTGAATATCGCTTCCAGTGAGCTTCGTTCGCCTTCCCGCGCAGTGCTCCATGAGATAAGCCAATGCCGACCCGCCGCCGCGCCCTGCTGATCGTCGTCCTGCTGCTGGCACTCGCGGCGGCGAGCCTGCTGGCGGCGCTGATGGCCGGGAGTTTGGCGGTGGCGCCGGGCGAAGTGATACGCGCCCTGCTGGGCAGCGCACAGGGCGTGGGCGCCGAAGTGGTGATCAACCTGCGCCTGCCCCGCGCACTGGCGGCATTTGCCTGTGGCGGCTTGCTGGCGCTGGCCGGCTCGCTGATGCAGGTGCTGCTGCGCAATCCGCTGGCCGATCCCTACGTGCTGGGCATTTCGGGCGGCGCCGCCGTGGGCGCGCTGTCGGCCATGCTGGCAGGACTCACGCTGGCCTTCATGAATCTCGCCGCCTTCGCCGGCGCCCTCGCCGCCATGCTGCTGGTATTCGGTCTGGCCCATGGCGACAACAGCTGGACTCGCTCGCGCCTGCTGCTCACCGGCGTAGTCGTCGCCGCAGGTTGCGGCGCAGTCGTCGCCCTGATCCTGTCGATTGCGCCGGAGGATGGATTGCGCGGCATGTTGTTCTGGCTCATGGGCGACCTGGGACACGCCATCACCCCCTGGCCGGCCCTGGGAGTGCTGGCGCTGGGCCTGATCGTCGCGCTGCCCTTCGCCCGCGAACTCAACCTGATGGCACGCGGCGACACGCTGGCCCAGGCGCTTGGTGTCTCGGTGAGCCAGGTCCGGCGCGGAATTTACCTGCTGGCCTCGCTGCTCACCGCGGTGGCGGTGACCACTGCCGGCAGCATCGGCTTCATCGGCCTGGTGGTGCCGCACCTGGTCCGCCTGGCCATGATCAAGCTGGGCTGGGGCAACGACCAGCGCCTGCTGTTGCCGGCGTCTGCGCTCGCCGGAGGCAGCCTGCTGGTGCTGGCCGACACCCTGGCACGCACCGTGATCGCCCCGCAGCAGTTGCCCGTCGGCGTGCTGACTGCACTGCTTGGCGTGCCGGTGTTCCTGTTCCTGCTCGCGCGGCAGCCGAATGAACGGCAATGACTCCGCCATGAACATGCCTTTGCTCGAGGCCAGGCAGCTTGAGGTCAATATCGGCGGCCACCGCATCTGCCGCGACCTGGACTGGCGCGTCGATGCGGGAAGTTTGTGGGCCATTCTCGGCCGCAACGGCGCCGGCAAATCGACCCTGCTCGCTACCATCGCCGGTTTGCGGGCACAGGATAACGGGCAGCTGAGTGTCGCCGGTTTGGCACTGCCGCAAGCCAGACAGGGAGCGGGGGCAAGGGCAATGGCCCGCGTCCGCGGCTATCTGTCGCAGCACCAGATCGACCCCTTCGCCTCCACCGTGATCGAAACCGTGCTGGTCGGCCGTCATCCCCATCTGGGCCGCTGGGACTGGGAGTCGGCCGACGATCACCGTATCGCCGGATCAGCGCTGAACGAGGTCGATCTGGGCGGCTTCGCCGAGCGCGAAGTACAAACGCTGTCCGGTGGCGAACGCCAGCGTCTGGCCGTGGCGCAACTGCTGGCACAGCAACCGCAGTTGTTCCTGCTTGACGAGCCCCTGACCCATCTCGATCTGTCACATCAGGTTGCGATGATGGATCTGTTCGCCCGCCGCGCGGCCGCCGGCGCCGCCATCGTCGCCGCATTGCACGACCCCGGCTTCGCCGCCCGCTACTGCAGCCAGGCCCTGCTGCTGTTCGGCAACGGCGAATGGCTGGCCGGGCCGGCCGATGAAGTGATTACCGCCACCAACCTGACCCGGCTCTACGGCCATCCACTGCGCGAACTGTGCGCCGATGGGCACCGCTGGTTCGTTCCGGGCTGAATCTGTCCCGACCGGCAACAGGCAGCTTGACCGCAGTCTCCAATCCCGAAATACTGGCGTCGGTGCCCCTGCATTTGTTTCCTCTGGCGCGCACACCAATTGCATTGTCATCTCTCTCAAGGAGCTTCCATGGTCAAGCTGAATGTGAATGGAAAAATGCATCAGGTCGATGTCGAACCGGACATGCCGCTTCTCTGGGTGCTGCGCGATCACCTGGGCCTGCTCGGCGTCAAGTACGGCTGCGGCGTCGCCTTGTGCGGCGCCTGCACGATTCATGTCGACGGCGCGGCGGTGCGCTCATGTGTCATGCCGGCCTCGGCTGCAGTCGGCAAACAAGTGGTGACCATCGAGGGCCTGGCCGAGGGTGGAGTGCACCGCCTGCAGGCGGCCTGGATCGAGCACGAAGTACCCCAGTGCGGCTATTGCCAGACCGGCATGATCATGTCGGCGGCAGCGCTGCTGACCGAAAAACCCAAACCCTCCGACGCCGACATTGACAAGGCGATGACCAACCTGTGCCGCTGCGGAACCTATACCCGGGTGCGCGAGGCAATCCATGCCGTTGCTGCCGGGCCGGCGTCGTCCGCCGCGGCCAAGAAAGTCGGGGGGTGAGCGCCATGAATATCAATCGTCGCGGATTTCTCAAGGCCTCCGTCGCACTGGGCGGCGGACTCTTGCTCGAATTTTCCTTCCCTGTCGCAGCGAAGGCCGCCGGGGGCATGGCGGCCACCGAAGTCAATGCCTGGGTGGTGATCCATCCGGATGACCGGGTGGTAGTGCGCATCGCCCGTTCGGAAATGGGACAGGGCACCTACACCGCCCTGGCGCAACTGGTGGCCGAGGAACTGGATTGCGACTGGGCCAAGGTCAGTTCCGAGTTTGCTTCGCCGAATGAACACATCCGCAGGAAGCGCATCTGGGGCTCGATGTCCACCGGCGGCAGCCAGGGCGTGCGCAGCTCGCAGGATTACGTGCGCAAGGCCGGCGCCGCGGCGCGCGTGATGCTGGTCAACGCCGCCGCTGCCCGCTGGAAGGTATCGGCGGCCGAATGCACGGTAGAGCGCGGCGTCATCAGCCACGGACCGAGCAGGCGCACCCTGCGCTATGGCGAGGTCGCGGCCGAAGCGGCCAGGCTGGAGCCGCCGAAGGACGTCGTCCTGCGTGATCCGAAGAACTGGAAGATCGCCGGCAAGTCGATGCATCGCTTCGACATTCCGGACAAGGTCATGGGCAAGCCGGTATTCGGCGTCGACGTGGTTCTGCCGGGCATGCTGCACGCGTCGGTGGCGCAGTGCCCGGTGTTCGGCGGCACGCTGAAGAGCCTTGACGCCGGGGCTGCCGAGAAGATGCGGGGCGTGAAGAAGGTCGTGCGCGAAGCCGATTTTGTCGCCGTCATTGCCGACAGCTGGTGGCGTGCCGACCAGGCGCTGAAGCAACTCAAAATCGAATGGGATGCGGGTACCAACGGCACCGCGTCGACCGCGAGCATCATGGCCATGCTGCGTGAGGGTCTGGCTGATCCCAATCTGCCGCAGGCACGCAAGATCGGCGACACCGATGCGGCGCTGGCCACCGCAGCGAAGGTGATCGAGGCCGAATATTCCTCGCCCTACCTCAACCACGCCACCATGGAGCCGCAAACCTGCACGGCATGGCTGAAGCCCGAGGGCTTCCTCGAGGTGTGGACCTCGACGCAGAACGGCGAAGCCTCGATGGCCGCTGCCGCCGAGACCTCCGGGCTGCCGCTGGAAAAGGTGGAAGTGCACAAGATGATGCTCGGCGGCGGCTTCGGCCGCCGCGGCGGGCCGCAGGATTTCGTCGTGCAGGGCGTGAAGATCGCCATGTCTATGCCGGGGACGCCGGTGAAGATGATGTGGTCGCGCCAGGAGGACATGCAGCACGGCTTCTACCGGCCGGCGAGCGTCGTGCGCATGAAAGCCGGCCTCGATGCCCGGGGCAATCTCATCGCGATGCATACCCGGATCGCCTGTCCGTCGATCCTCAAGGTCCTGCTTCGGGAGTTACCCAAGGAGGGCATCGACTTCACGGCCGTGCGCACCCTGAGCGACATGCCTTACACGATACCGAACCAGCAGGTCGACTACGCCATGCGCAACGGCCATGTCCCCGTCGGCTTCTGGCGCGCGCCAGGACAGCAGAACGCCTTCTACCGCGAGTCCTTCATCGACGAATTGGCGGTCGCCGCGGGCAGGGATCCGATTGAGTTCCGGCTGGCGATGCTGAAAACCGCCGACAAGAACCGGCTGGTGCTGGAGGCCGTAGCCAAGGCAGCCAACTGGGGTGCCCCGTTGCCACCGGGGGTGCATCGCGGCCTGGCCGTTGCCGACGGTTTCGGCAGCTATACGGCGATGGTGGCCGAAGTGTCGGTGACTCCGGGGGGGGAGCCCAGGGTGCACCGCATTGTCGTCGCCATCGACTCGGGTCACGTCGTGAACCCTGATACCTGTCGTGCCCAGGCCGAGGGTAATGTGATCTTTGGCCTCGGCAGCATCCTCTACCAGGAGAACAACATCAGGAATGGACGCATCGTCGAGTCGAACTTCCACGATTTCCGGCTCCCGCAGATATCCGAGATGCCCCAGGTCGAAACAGTCCTGGTACCCACCGGGGGCTTCTGGGGCGGACACGGTGAACCGGCCATCCTCCCGCTTCCCGCCGCCATATGCAACGCAATCTTTGCTGCCACGGGCAAGCGCATCCGTTCGCTGCCGCTCAAGCACCACGACCTGCGAAAGGCATGATGCTGCGGCAGGCTGTTCGACCCGCGCCTGGCGACCCGCGAGATTCCCCTGACGTTTGCCCAGTCTTTCGATAGAGTAGCGGCTATCGACTTGTTGCGGGCCGCAAATGGAGTCCGCCCCTGGCTTGACCATGAACGGTATATTCACCGCCGACTGAATGACCGCCTTATTAGCTGCTACCGAATAGAAACCCAGGAAAACACGCGATGCCCAACACACCAAAAACACTGAGCGAGAAAGCCCTGCTGGCGATGCCCACCGGTTCCTACATGAACGCGGCACAGCTCGGCTTTTTTCGTGACCTCTTGCGCAAGCAGCGGCAGGATCTTCTCGACAACGCCACCATGACCATCGATCACCTGCGCGATGGAGAGGCAGAAGCCGACCCCAACGACCGCGCCACGATCGAAGAGGAAAATTCCATCGAACTGCGCATCCGCGATCGCGAGCGCAAGATGCTGCCACGTGTCGAAGCCGCCTTGAAGCGCATCGACGACGGCCAATACGGCTTCTGCGAGGAAACAGGCGATCCGATAGGCTTGCGGCGACTTCTGGCGCGCCCGACCACATCGTTCTCAATCGAGGCGCAGGAGCGGCACGAATCCCGCCAGAGGATACAAGGGAAATAAACCGGCACGCGCTGCGCAAAAGGACCTGCCATGGTCAGCCCCACGACTCCCAAACGCAAGACACCCGTAAAGCAGCGTTCGCCGGCAAGGCCTGCATCAAGGCCACCGGCGGCCGAGCTAGCCGAGTCCGGTCTGGTGGACCAGATGCGCTCCATGGCCGGCAAGGTGCTCGACATGGGCGCCGCCACGGTCGGCGCGGCGGCAACTTTGCAGACAGCGACAAGCGTCGCCAGGGCCTTGCGCAACGGCAAGCCGATGGAAGCCGCAGCCGATGTGCTCAAGGCCATGCTGCCCGGATTGTCAGAGCCCGGCGTGTGGGCCCGGACGGGAGCCACGCTGCGACGCATGCGCAAGGCCGCGGGACTGACCATCACCGAAGTCGGGGCTGCGATCAACCTCAAGGATCCGTCGCTGATCGAAGCCTGGGAAAACGGCCGCATCGCGGTGCCATTCGAACTCATCCTGCGCCTGGCGGCAGTGCTTGGCCGCAACGATCCGATCGACTTCATCATGAAGTTCACCCGCAGTTCCAATCCGGATCTGTGGCGCAGTCTCGAAGGACTCGGCGTCGGCAAACTGCTGATCCAGTCAGCGCGCGAACGCGAGTTCGCCAACATCTACCGCGGTGACGACGAAGCACGCAGCCTCGACGATAAGGAGTTCGCGGAGGTCCTGACCTTCACCCGCGCGGCCTTCGAAATGGCCATGGCATTTCGCGGACGCGAGGCGCAGCAGCCGAAGACTCGCAAGTAAGGCTGTGGAAACGATGCCCGCTCGAAGCGCGCACTGCGAATACCTTGATGAAGCTTGCAAGACGCCCTGCAGACAAGAATGGAAAGCTGATCAATGAACCAGGAAACCCTCTGGAGCAAGCGCTACCGCGACGCCGGTGATGAATATTTGTTCGGCACCGAACCGAGCCGTTTCCTTGCGCATCGGGCTGGTCTTTTGCAGACCGGACTCACTGCGCTGTCGGTCGCCGACGGCGAGGGGAGGAACTCAGTCTGGCTTGCCGAACAGGGACTGAACGTCACCGCTATCGAGATTTCGGCGGTCGCGGTCGAAAAGGCGCGGCGGCTGGCGGTCGGGCGCAAGATCGATGTCCGTTTTGTCATCGCCGACATGCTTGCTCCGGGCTGGCCACCGGCTCGACTGTGCAACGCTTTTGACTGGGTGCTCGGCATCTTCATCCAGTTCGTCGGCCCCGAGCCGCGGCAGCGGCAATTTGCGGCCATGAAACAACTCACGCGTCCCGGCGGACGAGTCCTGCTGCACGGCTACACGCCGAAGCAACTCGACTTCAGGACCGGCGGGCCTTCAGCCGTTGAAAATCTCTACACCAGGGAAATACTGCTTGCGGCCTTTGCCGACTGGGAGATCGAGGAACTCGTCGAATACGAGGACGAAATTTCCGAAGGGGCGGGACACAAGGGACGCTCGGCACTGATCGGCCTGATTGCGCGAAAGCCCTGAACTTTCATGATCGTGAATCGCGACCGCAGGCCGCGAGTCGCCTCGGAATCAGGCCGTTTGGCGAGCAGGATTCCCTACAGCATCCCTATCACCCACTTCGTCACCGTCCCGGTCGCGTGTGCGCATTGCTGGCCACGGGCATCGTCGAATGCCTTGTATTCGTCGGCGTTCCACATGTCATAAGTACGGCCGGTGAACTGTTGTTGCAACTCGCGGCAGGTGACGCCGCCGAATTCCTGACGGAAGCGCTCGGTCAGTTCCCTGGCCTTCTTGAAGTTGTTTATGTAGCGGCCTTTGTCCAGCTTGTCCCGGTCGCGACCATACTTGGCACTCAAAGCCATGAGGCCGCCACTGAGTGCACCGCAGACACCTTCGCCGAGCAGGGCGCCCCCCCCTGAAAGACCATGGCTCGCCTTGATGGTTTGATCGTCGATCACCCCCAGGGTTTCTTGCACGGTCGCCAGCACACACTGCGGGCAGCAGCCGTAATCAAGCTCATACTTGACTGCTTTCCCGTAGGCCTGTTCGCCGAGCAAGCACTTCTGTTCGCTGTCCATGGACTACCCTCCCCGGTACATTAGTAGCCACTAATATATCAGAATTCCGAATAGTTCAAACCAACAAAAAATTGGTCGTTCTGCGCCAGGACCTTGTCGCTGCCACCTATGTAAGATAGCGCTTCGAACAACCCCGGCATGGCGTCCGACAGGGAACCCCAGCATGAAAGCCTTTCAGGATTACTACCCGGAAAACCTCTCCCACTGCTACGGATGTGGCAGCCACAACAATCACGGCCATCGGATCAAGACCTTCTGGGACGGCGAGGAAAGCATTACGCGCTTCCTGCCTGAGCCTTTTCACATGGCGATTCCGGGTCTGGTTTACGGCGGCTTGCTGGCTTCTCTGATCGACTGCCACAGTACCGGGACGGCAGCGGCCGCGATGTATCGCGCCGCAGGGCGGGAGATGGATAGCCTGCCCGCCTTTCGTTTTGTCACCGGATCCTTGCAGGTCAGCTACCTCAAGCCGACGCCGCTGGGCCGGGAACTTGAAATTCGCGGACAAGTAAAAGAGATCAAGGGGCGCAAGGTGGTCATCGCATCGACCGTGTTCGTCGACGGTATCGCGACCGTCCGCGGCGAAGTGGTCGCGATTCAGATGCCGGATAGTTTCGGCGCCTGAATGCGCCGTCGCGCCAGAGCCAAGCCGACAAGCAGCAAACGAGGAAATCAGCTCTTGCCGATTCTTTCTTCGTCGATCGGCCGGCCCCTGCCCGATGGGGGCACGGGCTTGAACAGCCATGCCTGCATGCTCTCTCTGATCGATGCCTAAAGTGAGTGTTGTTACTTATGACGGATCGGAGTAGCGTTTAACCTTCTTGATCACGTGGTTATAGAAATGAGCAACTGGCACTACTGCCGCAACGGTCAGCAAACAGGTCCGATTACCCTGGATGAGCTCAAAGGGATGATCGAGCGTGGCGAACTGGATGACACCTCCCTCGTATGGCAGGTTGGCATGAGTGAATGGATCAAGGTTCGCAAGCATCCGGTTCTGGCTTCGTCGATTTCGATACCACCACCGATTCCCCCGTCCGCGATGCTCGAGGCTTCTCGCCCAAAATCATTTTCCAGAACCATTCTTGATGCCATTGGCAACAAGCGCAGGAAATAGCTCACACGGTCAGCGCCTTGCCACTCAGGTCCCGGCGTGATCCTCGAGAATCATGTCCGAGGCCTTTTCCGCAATCATCACCACCGGCGCATTGGTGTTGCCCGACACCAGGGTCGGCATGATCGAGCAGTCGACCACGCGCAGGCCGGCCAGGCCATGCACGCGCAGTCGCGCATCGACCACGGCCAGCGGGTCGTCGCCCATCTTGCAGGTGCCCGAGGGATGGAAGATGGTGGCGCCGTAGTTGCGCGCCCAGTCGAGGATCTCCTCGTCGCTGACTATGCCCGGGCCGGGCCTGTATTCCTCGCGGATGTAGTCTCCCAGCGCGGGTGCCGCGGCCAGGTGGCGCGCGTACTTGATCGAGGCCACGGCGCATTCGCGGTCGGCCTGGTGCGACAGGTAGTTGGGCAGCATGCCCGGCGCCGCCAGAGGGTCCGTCGACTTGAGGAAGACCGCGCCGCGCGACTGGGGCCGCAACTGGCACACCGAGAAGGTGCAGCCGGACCAGGGGTGCGGTTTCGCGCCGGCCATTTCGGCCGAGACCGAGGCGAAGTGGAACTGGATGTCCGGCGTTTTCGAACCGGGCATCACGCGGGTGAACATGCCGCCCTGGTTGATGCCGATGGCCAGCGGGCCCTTGCGCTGGGTGATCCACTTGACGCCCATCATGAACTGGCGCCACCAGGACTGCAGGTCGTCGTTGGTGGTGATCGGCTTCTTCACCTTGTACATCAGCCGCAGTTGCAGGTGGTCCTGCAGGTTCTCGCCCACGCCCGGCAGGTGATGGGTGACGGCAATGCCCAGCGCCTGCAGGCGCACCGCGTCGCCGACGCCCGAAAGCTGCAGCAGTTGCGGACTTTGCAGCGCGCCGGCGGCGAGGATGACTTCCTTCGCGGCGCGCACTTCGTGCTCCTGCCCGTTCTTGCGGTAGCGGATGCCGACCGCACGCTTGCCCTCGAAGATTATTCCCGTGGCATGAGCATCGGTCTCGACGCGCAGCTTGGCGCGGTCGCGTGCCGGCTTCAGGTAGGCCACCGCGGTGCTGCAGCGCCAACCCTCGCGCGTGAACAATTGGTAGTAGCCGACTCCTTCCTGCCGGGTGCCGTTGAAGTCGTCATTGCGCGGCACGCCGCGTTCATTGCCGGCGCGGATGATGGCCTCCATCAGCTCATGTTCCTCGCCGATATCCGAAGCCCATAGCGGTCCCCCGCTGCCGTGGTATTCGCTGGCGCCGCGCGTGTTGTGCTCGCACTTGATGAAATAGGGAAGGACATCGCGCCACGCCCAGCCGGGGTTGCCGGCCTGCGCCCAGGCGTCGTAGTCCTCGGCCTGGCCGCGCACGTAGATCAGGCCGTTGATCGAGCTCGAACCGCCCAGCCCCCGGCCACGCGGCCAGTAGATCTTGCGCTGGTTCATGTGCGGATCGGGCTCGGTGTAGTAGCCCCAGTTGTAGACCGGATGGAACATGGTCTTCGCGTAGCCAATCGGAATGTGTATCCACAGGTAGCGGTCTGCGGGGCCGGCTTCGAGCAGCAGCACGGAATGGCGACCGTTCTCCGAGAGGCGGTTGGCCAGCACGCAGCCGGCGCTGCCGGCGCCGACGATGACGAAATCATGGGTGGCCGCACTCATCCCATGTTCCAGCCGTGGCTGACGTTGATCGATTGCCCGGTCAAGGCCGCCGAGGGAAACGCGGCGAGGAAGACAGCGACGTCGGCGATGTCGGTGTCGGCGGTGAATTCGCCATCCACGGTGGTCTTCAGGATCACGTCGCTGATCAGTTGCGCTTCGCTCAGCCCCAGGCGCGCCGCCAGTTCGGGAATCTGCCTTTCCACCAGCGGCGTGCGCACGAAGCCGGGGCAGATCAGGTTGGCGCGCACGCCGTGGGCGCCGCCTTCCTTGGCCACCGTGCGGCACAGCCCGAGCAGGCCGTGCTTGGCGACCACGTAGGGGCCCTTGCTGACCGAGGCTTCCTTGGAGTGGATCGAGCCCATCAGGATGATGGCGCCACCGCGCCCCTGCGCATACATGTGGCGCAGGCAGGCACGCGTGGTGAGAAAGCCGCCGTCGAGATGCACGGCGAGGATGCGCTTCCAGTTCTCGAAGGAAACGTCGGCAATCGTGTCGAGATGCTGGAAGCCGGCATTGCTGACCAGGATGTCGATGCCGCCATAGGCGGCCGTCACGGCATCAATGCCGCCATTCACCTGCGCTTCATCGGTAACGTCCATTTGCAGCGCCATGGCCTCGCCGCCGCCGGCGCGAAGTTCTGCAACGGCCTTCTGCGCCGCCGCCAGGTCGAGATCGGCGACGCCGACCCTGGCGCCTTCCAGCGCGAAGGCCCGCGCAATTGCCAGACCGAGGCCGCTTGCGGCGCCGGTGACCACAGCCACCTTGCCATCGAGTTTCATCGAAATATCTCCACTACATGAATTCAGAGCGCCAGCACGAGCGCCGAAACCACGACCAGGAATATCAGCGTCCAGCGCCGCATGGCCGCGGCGTCGATGCGGCCGAACAGGTGCGAGCCGAGCCAGACGCCGCCCAGATAAAGGGGGCTGAGCAGCAATGCGGTGAGGCTGTTGCCGCTGTCGAGCATGCCGCGCCAGGCCATCGCGGCGAGCGCCGCCAGCGAGATGATGGTGACGAAGAGCGTCAGGTTGGCGCGCGTCACATGCGGCGAATCCGAGCTGGCGAGCAGGTAGAGGATCACGGGCGGCGCGCCGACGCTGGTGGCGCCGACCAGCACGCCGCTGGTGGCGCCCAGTGCCAGCGAAGTGCCCAGGCGCTGCGGGCCGCGATAGCGGATGCCGGTCAGCAGCAAGAGCGAGAAGATCAGCACCGTCGCCGCGATGGCGCGCCGCATCAGCAGCGGGTCGAGCGTCGTCAGCAGCCAGGCGCCGATGGGTGCGGTCAGGCAGGCCAGCGCGCAGATCGGCAGGATGGTGCGCCAGCGCGCCGTGCGTGCCGCCGCCGGCAGCATCGAAAAGGCGGCGAAGGTTTCCAGCAGCAGGGCGCTGATCACGGCAGGGATCGGACCCAGCAGCAGGGACAGCGTCGGCGTCATCACCATCGCCCCGCCAAAGCCCGTGGCGCCGCGCACCACGCCGCCGACCCCGGCAATGATCATGGCCCCGACCAGGGTCGCGGAGATCTGCACTCAGCTTCCCCGCCGTCCATGTTGCTCAGTGCTCGACTTCGAACTCGTCATGGATCAGGTTGCGGATCTTCTTTTTCAGCTTGGCGAAGTCGGGACTGTCCTCGTCGCGCGGCCGCGGCAGCTTGACCTCGATGTTGGCCTTGACCCGGCCGGGACGCCGCGTGAGGACGATGACGCGATCGGAAAGCAGGACGGCCTCGTCGATGCTGTGGGTGACCAGCAGCATGGTCTTGCGCAGCGCCGGGTCGGCGTTGGCCAGCAGGCGCCCCATCTCCTCCTGCATCAGCGCCCGGTTCTGCGCGTCGAGCGCGGCGAAGGGCTCGTCCATCAGCAGCACCTTGGGATCGACGGCGAGCGCCCGCGCAATCGACACACGCTGCTTCATGCCGCCCGACAACTGGTGCGGATAGCGGTTCTCGAAGCCATGCAGGCCGACCAGTTCGATGTGGCGACGGATGATCTCCTCGCGATCGACGGCCGGTATGCCTTTCATTTCCAGGCCGAAGGAGACGTTGTCGTGCACCGTCATCCAGGGGAACAGCGCATAGTCCTGGAAAACCACGGAACGCTGCCACGTCGGCTTGCCCACCGGCTTGCCGTCGACCAGGATGCGGCCCATCGAGGGCTGCTCGAAGCCCGCCATCATGGTCAGCAACGTGGTCTTGCCGCAGCCGCTGTGGCCCAGCACCGAGCAGAACTCGTGGTCCTCGACGCGGAAGCTGACATCGTCCAGCGCCAGTACCGGCTCGTCTTCGGCGCTGTGGCCGGGGTAGATCTTGGTGACATTTTCTACGGTCAGGTTGCTCATGGTGTGCCCTAGCGGTCCATTCCGCGTGACCAGGGCAGCAGTCGCCGACCGAGGAAGCGGATGATCTGATCGAGCAGCAGGCCGATGAAACCGATCGAGGCCATGCCGACGATGATGTAGTCGGTGCGCAGCACCGTGCGCGCATCGTTGATGAGGAAGCCGAGGCCGGAGTTGGCGCCGACCAGTTCCGCCGCTACCAGGGCCATCCAGCCGACACCGAGGCCGATGCGGATGCCGGTGAGGATCTGCGGCAGCGAGGCTTTCACCACGATGCGCCAGAGGATCTGCGCCTCGCCCGCACCCAGGCAGCGCGCGGCGCGGATCAGGTTCGGCTCTATCCCCTTCACCCCGTTGATGGTGTTGAGCAGGATGGGAAAGAAGATGCCGAGGAAAATGATGAACTGGTTCTGCTCGTCGCCGATGCCGAACCACAGGATGGACAGCGGAATCCAGGCCAGCGGAGGGATCGGGCGCAGCATTTCCATGATCGTGTCGAGCTGCTCGTCCACGATGCGCGACCAGCCCATGGCGATGCCGATCGGGATCGAGATGCTGGCCCACAGGAAGGCCACCATTTCGCGCTTCAGCGAGTCGCGCGCATGGCGAAACAGCTCTCCGGAGCTGATCAGTTCCCAGGCCGCGGTGAAGATCAGCGTCGGCGGCGGCAGCAGCGTGCGCGAGGTGGAATCCAGCACGTGCAGGCTGACGTACTCCCAGATGCAAAGCAGCACGGTCATCAGTGCGAGCCGTCGCAGCTTGCCGAATGCCCTGGCCAGAAAGCCCGGTCCCCGCGGTTTCGGCGTGACGCCTGTGGTCATTGGATTCCTCCCAGAATGCCTATGCGATGAAGCAGACCCGGACGCGGCGGACCGCGCCCGGGGGCTTGCGCTTACGGGTTAAACGTCTTGCCGGCGAAGGTCCACGCCCTGGTCAGGTCACCCTTTTCCGGGAAGACCTGCGGCGCTTTGGTATTGAGCGGCGTCGAGTACTCCGGGTAGGGCATCTTGTCGAACTGGCCCGCCCAAGTGGCCGGGATGAAAGGCGGTGCCTTGGGAATGGCCCAGCCCAGCTTGGCGAAAGTCTTGTCCATGAAACGCTTGTCCACCGCAGCGGCGAAGTCGGCCGCCTTGAGGGGACGCTGGATGCGCTTTTGCTGGAACAGCCAGTTGAAGATCGGCTCGTTGGCCTTGCCCCAGAAGTCGGCCAGCGGATACATGTAGGTCGGCTTGTAGAGGTTGTTGTAGGCCTTGACCTGCTGCAGCAGGATCTCGGGCGAGTAGTTCTTCAGGTTCGGATCCTCCTGCATCGACTTGACCGCCGCCTCGGGATTGAGGCGCGTCCACAGCGTGGCTTCGACCGCCGCGTCGTTGAAGGCCTGCACAACATCCGGCACGTTGTCGATCAGCTCCTGGCGGACATAGAAGTTGCCCTCATACACGTTGTAGGGAAAGCTCGTGTCCAGAAAACGGCCGACCTTGCGCTCCTCGGTCATGATGGTCGGCGTCGGGTCCCAGGGCACGACACCGGCGAGACCCTTGGGCAGCGCCATCTGCTCACCCGGCGGCATGTTCTTCAGGATCACGTCCTTGCCCAGTTCCAGGCCGTGGTAGGCCGCCGACATCTGGAAATAAAACTCGGCCGAGGAACCGGTGACGATGCCCACCGTCGCGGCCGGATTGCTGCCCTTGAGGTCCTTGAGACTCTTCAGCGTCGAGTCGTTGGGTACCACCATGGCATGCAGGAGGTTGACGTTGATCACCGCGATGGCCTTGACCGGGATGTTCTTGTCGATCAGCGAAGTGAAGGGAAAGTTGCCGCCGTTGCCGACCTGGAAGCGACCTGAAATCATCACCTCGTTGATCGCCGGTCCCGAGGGAAAGGCCTGCAGCTTGGCCTCGATCCCGCGCTTGGTCAGCAGGCCCTGCTTGTCCATCACGATGTTGATCGTGTTCTGGCCCGACCAGGGCGGCTGGAAGGCGATCTGCAGCGGCCACCAGCCCTTGTCCTTGAGCCATTGCACCGACTTGTCCGAGATCTTTTCGTAGGGCTGTGGCCAGCCCCAGTCGGTGGCCTTCTGTTGCGCCAGTGCAGGCGCGGCGAGCACCAGGGCACCGGCGGCCAGGATGGGCCCGGCCAGGCGCCGCAGCGTCTTGAGTGGTCCTTGAGTTGTCATTTGCCGTTCTCCTCTCTCTTGTGGTTGTTGCGATGGGTACGACGTACTGCCGATGCGGTGCCTCACCTGCTGAACCCGATTTCCGTGCCGGCGAAACCCAGTTTCGCCCCCGTGATGTCCGTCTTGTTGCCCAGATAGCGGATCAGCTCATACAGCGGCGAAGTCCGAAACTGGTAAGCAGGCTGAGGCTGCTTCAGCGGCGCGATCAGTTCGGGCTCGTAGAAGGCCGCCAGCAGTAAATCCTCGTCGCTGGCGCCGGCGCCGAGCTCGTGGCGCAGACGCGGCAGGCCCGGCACGATGTGCTCGCCGGGGCGTTCGCTGACCAGTTCGCCGGGGCGCAGATTGGCCCGCTCCAGGAACTCGGCCGAGGGCTCCGCCGCGAGCCGGCCGTAGTAGCCCATCGCGTACTTGCGCACCTCGTCGGGGATGGTCTTGTAGCGCTCGCCCTGCACTACGTTCATCACCGCCTGGGTGATGATGTACTGGGCGAAGGGGCTGACCAGGATCGGGTAGCCGAGGTCGCGCCGCACCTGCGCCGCTTCCTCGAGGATTTCCGGCAGGCGGTGCTCCATGTGCATCACCTGCAGTTGCGCCTTGAGGTTGGAGATCATGCCGCCCGGCACCTGGTGCTCGTAGAGCGCCGGGTCGTAGTCCATGATCCTGCCCTGGGGCAGGCCCTCGCGTTCGCAGAGCCAGGCGAAGTAGCCCGAGACTTCCTCCAGCGCTTCCGTGTCGATACCCGTGGCGCGGCCCAGCGCCTCGGCGCGTGCCGCCACGTCTTCGGTCGCCGGCAGCGAGGCGCCGTTGGCCAGCGGCCGCGAGGCCGTGTAGCCGTAGCGGAAGCCGCTCTCGATGGCAATCGCATACACCTGCGGCGCCAGCCCCGACTGGCAGTGCGAATGCAGTTGCACGGGGATCGTGCCGGCGGCGGCGACCACGGCGGGGAATAGCGTCTTCGCCCGCTCCGGCGTCAGCAGGCCGGTCGGATCCTTGACCGAGATGAAGTCCGCCTTCATCGCCACAAGTTCGCGGGTGCGCTCGACGTAATAGGCGTCGGTGTGCACCGGGCTCAGGGTGTAGGTCATCATCGCATTGACCTTCATCCCGGCCTCGTGGCCCGAGCGCAGCGAGGACTCGATGTTGCGGTTGTCGTTGAGCGCGTCGTAGACCGTCAGCACCCTGATGCCGCGCCTGGCCAGCGCATGCGAATTGAGGGCCACCACGTCGTCGGGAAACAGCTCGAAGGTGTACAGGCTCTGGCCGCGCGTCAGCCCGTCGCAGGGTGTGGCGAAGCGATCGCAGAGCAGGCCGACGCGCTCGAAGGGGTTCTCGTGCAGGAAGCGCACGCAGACGTCGAACACTGCGCCACCGAGGATGTTGATGTATTCGTAGCCGACCTCGTCGATGCGCGAAAGGATCGGCGTCATCATCGCCGTGGTCATGCGCGTAGACCACAGGCATTGATGCCCGTCGCGCAGCGTGACGTCGATCAGGCCGAAGCGCTGTTCACTCATGCCCGCGCCCCCAGCAACTCGTTCTCGACGAAGCGCGTATGCACGTCGCCGGCGACGAAGTTCGGGTGCTGCAAGAGCCCGAGGTGGAAGGGGATGGTGGTCTTGATGCCGTCGACTTCCATTTCGTTCAATGCCCGGCGCATGCGGGCGATCGCCTCGCTGCGGTTGCGGCCCCAGCTCACCACCTTGGCCAGCAGCGAGTCATAGTAGGGCGGCACCGTGTAGCCGGCATGGATGTGCGAATCGACGCGGATGCCGGGTCCGCCCGGCGCGTAGTAGCGCGTGATCGCGCCCGGGCAGGGCGCGAAATCGCGCTCGCTGTCCTCGGCATTGATGCGACATTCGATGGCATGGCCGTCGAAGCGGATCTCGTCCTGGGCGATGGCCAGCGGCTTGCCGCCGGCGATTTCGAGCTGGGCCTTGACCAGGTCGATGCCGCTGACCATCTCGGTCACCGGGTGCTCGACCTGGATGCGCGTGTTCATTTCCATGAAGTAGAACTCGCCGCTGGCGGCATCGAGGATGAACTCGATGGTGCCGGCGCTGGTGTAGCCGACATGGCGGCACAGCTTGACCGCCGCCGCGCACATGCGCGCGCGCACCGCCGCGTCGAGCACCGGCGAGGGCGTTTCTTCGAGCAGCTTCTGGTTGCGGCGCTGGATCGAGCAGTCGCGCTCGCCCAGGTGCAGCACGGTGTCGCCGTCGGACAGCACCTGGATCTCGATGTGGCGGATGTTCGTCAGGTACTTCTCGACATAGATCGCATCGTCGCCGAAGGCCGCCTTGGCCTCTCGTGCGGCGTCGGCGAACTGGTCGGCCAGTTCGCAGGCTTCGCGCACCACGCGCATGCCGCGCCCGCCGCCGCCGGCCGCCGCCTTGAGCAACACCGGGTAGCCGATCTGCGCCGCCAGCTGCGCCGCCTCGGCCGCATCGCGCAGCTTGCCCGCCGAACCCGGCGTGGTCGGCACGCCCGCTTCCGCCGCCAGCTGGCGCGCCCTGACCTTGTCGCCCATCTGCGAAATCACGTCCGCCTTCGGGCCAACGAAAACGATCTTCTCCATTTCGCACAGCCGCGCGAAATCGGCGTTCTCGGACAGGAAGCCGTAGCCGGGGTGGATGGCATCGGCATGGTGGATCAGCGCCGCAGAGACGATGAACTCGGCATTCAGGTAGCTCTGGTTCGAGCGCGCCGGGCCGATGCACACGGCGCGGTCGGCCAGGCGCACAGGCAGCGAATCGGCATCCGCTTCGGAATGCACGATCACGGTTTCCAGGCCCAGCTCGCGGCAGGCACGCAGCACGCGCAGGGCGATCTCGCCGCGGTTCGCCACCAGCACGCGGCGCAGGCGCCCGGTGCCCGTGACCGGATGCGCGGCAAGGATCACGCGGTCCCCGGTTCGATGACGACCAGCACCTGGCCGTACTGCACGGGCTCGCCGTCCTCGACCAGCAGGTGGGTGACGACGCCGGCCTGCCCGGCCGGGATGGAGTTCATCAGCTTCATCACCTCGACGATGCCGACGATGCTCTGCGCCGTGACGCGGGCGCCGACTTCCACGAAGGGATGCGCGCCCGGTTCCGGGGCGCGGTAATAGGTTCCCACCATCGGCGATTTGACCAGCACCGATCCGGCCGGGTAGGCCAGAGCTGCGCCACGGTGCGGCTCCGCGACAGCTGCCGGAGGAGGAGGAGCGGCGGGAGTCGCCGGGGTGGGAATGCTTGCCGCCGGCGCGAGCGCAGCAGGTAAAGTGGGCAATGCGGGCGCCGGACGTGCCGCGGACTCGCCGCGGCGGATGTCGAGTTCGATGTCACCGACCTTGAGGTGGAATTCGTTGAACTGCGCCGACGTCTTGATCAGGTCGACGATCTGCAGCAGGTCCTGATAGCTGAATGCCGTGTTGCTCAACGGGCAGCTCCTCGCCGGTCGGGATCGGTGCTCATGCCGCCTGCGTGGCGGAATGGCCCGTTCACCATTATTGAAATTATTCGTTCCAGAAAATGATTGCACGAAATCTAAAGTATTGCAATAATGAAATGGATAATTTCGTTAAACGAAATCCTGCACAGCATTGCGGACATTCGAACAAGGCGGAGAAACAAGGCGGAGACCCATGCACAAGCAAGCGCCACAGGTACCGGAAGACTCCTCGACCCTGAGGGCTTTCGGCGTCCTCGAACTGGTCGCCCGCGCCGACGGGCCGCTCTCGCTCGACGAAGTGACCCAGTTGTGCGGGCTGCCCAAGCCCAGCGTCTATCGCATCCTCGGCACCCTGCAGCGCGGCGGGCTGGTGCAGCGCGAGCCGGCCGCCAAGCGCTATTGCATCGGCGCGCGCCTGTCCCGGCTGGCGCTGGAAGTCATGATGCGTTCGCCGCAGCGCGCCCGCCGCCACGCCATCCTGCAGCAGCTGGTAGCCGAGATCGGCGAGACCTGCAACCTCACCATGCTCGACGGCAACGAGGTGCTCTACCTCGACCGCGTCGAGACCAGCTCGCCGGTGCGCGTGCATCTGGCCGCCGGCTCGCGCGTGCCGCTGCACTGTACCGCCAGCGGCAAGCTCTTCCTCAGCCAGTTGAGCGACAGCCAGGCCGCCACCCTGCTCGGCCCCGGCCCCTACCGCCGCTTCACCGAAAACACCATCACCGATCCTGCGGAGTTGCAAAAGGCGCTGCGCCGCATCCGCAGCGAGGGCATGGGCACCGACGTCAGCGAGTTCCTCGAAGGCTCGGTAGCTGTCTCCGTGCCGGTCACCGATGCCCAGGGCCGCGTCTGCGCCACGGTGGCGGTGCACGGCCCGGCGCCGCGCGTCACGCTGCGCAGTTGCATGGATTTCCTGCCCGCGCTGCGCCGCGCCGCCACGGCGATGGCCGGCACCATGGTGCCGCAGGCCGCCGCCGAGCCGGGCGCCGACGCCCCTGCAGCGAAGAAGCCCGCCAAACCCTCTACACACGGAACCGCCAAGCCGGCACGCGCAGCCACCGCCAGGCGCAGCAGCAGCGCCGCGCGCGCCTGAACCAGGGAAGCCCGCCCATGACCCAGCCCGTCATCATCACCGTCGCCATCACCGGCGCCCTGCCGCGCAAGGCCGACAACCCCGCCGTCCCGGTCACGCCCGCCGAGCAGATCGAATCCACGCACGAGGCCTATGAGGCCGGCGCCTCGCTGGTGCACATCCACGTGCGCAACCCGGACGAATCGCCAAGCTCCGACCCCGCGCTGTTCGCCCTGGTGCAGGAAGGCGTGCGCAAGCACTGCCCGGGCATGATCATCCAGTTTTCCACCGGCGGCCGCGGCCGCGAGCTGGCTGCGCGCGGCCGCATGCTGCACCTGAAGCCCGACATGGCTTCGCTGGCCACCGGCTCGGTAAATTTCCCGGCCAGCATCTACGAGAACCCGCCCGACTTCGTCGAGGGCCTGGCGAAGACCATGCTCGACAAGGACATCAAGCCCGAGATCGAGGTCTTCGACCTCGCCATGCTCTACAACGCCGCCAGCCTGGTGAAGAAGGGCCTGCTGAAGAGCCCGCCGCACGTGCAGTTCGTGCTCGGCATCGCCAACGCCCTGCCGGTGCGGCGCAGCGTCTTCGACTTCCTGCGCAGCGAGCTGGCCGAGGTACTGCCCGGCGCCACCTGGGTCGCCGCCGGCACCTCGCGTTACCAGTTCGAGGTCAACCAGTGGTGCCTGGCAGCCGGCGGCCATTGCCGCACCGGACTGGAAGACAACCTGCGCTTCGACCCGACGCGGCTGGCAGCGAGCAATGCCGAACTGGTGAAGAAGATCGTGGATGTGTGCGACAGCTACGGGCGGCGGCCGGCGACGGCGAAGGAGGCGAGGGAAATATTGGGCTTGCGGCCCGCCTGACAAGCGTCGCAATTCCGGCGCGCTTGCATACGCGCACCGCGCGCATCCTGCGCAAGGCCTATTCGCGGGCGCCGAAGGCCTCGTGAAAGGCGACCGTACCTTGAGGCCACTGCCCGTCGAATGCCAGGGCGAGGAAGAACTCCGGCGGCACCCCGGGATGGGCAAGCTGGTCGAGGTTCCTGAAACCGAATTTCCTGTAGTAATCCGGATGCCCGACCAGGCAGCAGCCCCGCGCACCGATCGCCGGCAGCCGCGCCAGGCCTTCCCGTATCAGCGCCTTGACGATGAACTGCTCGGTGTGCTGGCTGATAGCGAGCGTCCGGAGCGCGGCGAGGGTGATGGCGGTGATGGCGTCGGTATCGCCGTCGGTTTCGTTGCGGATGACGACTCCGCGGTTCATTTGACTTGCATTCGTGCTGAGTTGCTGGCGGTTGGAGCAGGCGCAACTAATCCGGACGCCAGGCATCCGATGGGTGGCTTAGCGCCAGCGTTCGTGCAGAACGGAACCGGGGGTGTGATACTTGTTGTCGGGGCCAAGAAAGCTGCCCTGGGGGTGGTACTTGCCGTCCTCGCCGAGGAATGAACCTGGGTGATGGTATTTGCCATCCTGACCAAGAAAGCTGCCTTGGGGGTGATACTTGCCGTCCTCGCCGAGGAATGATCCTGGGGGATGGTATTTGCCATCTTCGCCAAAGAATTCAGTCTTCGAATGGTACTTCCCGTCTTCACCCAGGACGGCGCCTTTGGGGTGATATTTTCCATCGGTGCCAAGGAATGAGCCGGCAGGTTGAGCCAGCACGGGAAGAGCAATTAACGCAAGCAAGGCGGTAACGACGATCTTCGCTTTCTGATGGGCAGTTTTCATGTGGACAGCTCCCTCAAGTAACGATGCCAAATCGGCAACTGCATCAGTTAACGCTGAGAAATGCGGACTGGCCGACACCGAGTTTGTAAAAGCTTATGTCTCGCTCATGCATTTGGGAGAGTCAGCCGTGCCTGAAAGCGTTCACCGACCCAACGGGGTCAGAGTCATTTCATAACATCAAATCACTCTGACCCCTATGGCTCTGAAGTGTCATGGTCGACTTCACCGACCGCGGGTCTCGTCACGGCTGGCACGGGAAGATCCACGGTGACAAGAAAACGGCCCACAGGGAACGTCTTCTTGAATGGGCTATTTCAGCTTTCCAAACTATGCGCATGCCCATGCAGGAAGCCCAGGTCGCGCGATGACATGCGCGACCTGGCGGGGATCGTTATGAGCCTGGCCTGCATACAGGGTCGCGAAGCAGCGTGCCCTTGTACAAGCAGGTCTTCGACTTGTTCGCGGCGCACTGGCAACTGCAGGCCGCCTCGGATACACACACATTCCCGAATTCCTTTCCGCTTGCATTCTTGTAAATGCAATTGGCGTTCGGCTTAATACCCTTTGCATCCCATGCGGTTTCGCATGTCGGCGAACTGGCCGGCTTGACGGGAGCTGTGGTGGTCGTGGTGGCTGCCGGCGCGATCTTGCCGACGATATGGCAGGATTTCACAACGCCCGAAGCCGGATCGTCCACACCGGTATCTTTGGGTGTCGTCGCCGAAGGATATTTCACGAAGCCCTTCGGAAGGCACGTAAACGGCCCGCTTCCGGATATCGCAACGAACTTGCCGGTAGCCCCATACACGCCAGTCCAGTCACCGACGGCATTGCACACCTTGCCGTCAGCCGCACACATCACCGCGCCACTCGGGATCGGCACTCCCGCGTTGCCGGCTGGAGGAGTTTGGGCTGGAGGAGTTTGGGGTGGAGGAGTCTGGGGGGGAGGAGTTTGGGCTGGGGGTGTTTGGGTTGGCGGCGTGCCAGCAGCAACCTGCACATAGCAATCCTTGGCGCCGCCCGGGATCGGGTCGTCAACGCCCAAATCCTGAGGTGCGGCAGCTGACGGGGCCTTTACCCAGCCTTTGGGCAGACAGGTAAAGTTACCCGTGCCTTGCGCCGTATTGAACCTCGTGCCCTTGCCGTAAAGCACATACGTCGTGGCGGTGGCATTCGCCACTTTGCATATCTTGCCGCCCTCCGCGCAAAGCTTGAAATCAGAGGGGAGCAAATTCAGTGTTGTCGGATTGCCGGGGCCGTAGGGCCCGGCCTGGGCGGCTGACATTATTCCCAGACTTGCCAATGCACCAATAATGCATTTACTCCAGGTCTTCATGGTTTCTCTCCTTGGGTTTGCCAACAGAAATATCTGCGCAAATGTCGAGCTTCGCGTTGGCGGCTGCACCCGCAAATTGCGCTGGTTTGGAGTTTAATCACCGCGGGCAACGCTTGTCCATCGTCTGGATGGACTAGACGAAGTCGCTGCGACGGGAGCAATGCGATCAGTTTTCTTGCGCTTCGGTCAGGCTGACCTGTTCCGAGATTTTCGGACCAGGCTTGCGCCGCAAACAAAAAGCCCGCACCGATTGGCGTGGGCTTTTGTTTGCCTGAAACGGTGCTTCTGCGTCAAACGTAATCCTTGTACTTCTCCAAGAACCTAACCGGCTTCGACAGCGCATCCCTGCGGAACGGGTCGCCCAGCTAAATCCGATGGGGTCAGAGTGATTTCACAAGGTCAAATCACTCTGACCCTGAGGTTTCCCCACGAATCATGAAGCAGCGGTAGCGGGACGGCAAGCAGCATTGGCCTGTTCACGCAAGCGCTGTAGATAAGCCAAGGGGTTGCCGATTTTGCGCATCAAGGCGGAGTTGGTGATCACGCGTGTCGCCACAGTCAGCACCGAGAGTTCTGCACGGTTGTGATGCTTGGCCTGTTTGCGGCTGACGAGTTGGAGTTGCCAC
>JAPLQY010000107.1 GCA_026399475.1 Rhodocyclales bacterium | reverse complement strand
GTTGAAGGCGTGGGTCAGGAGCAGGATGCGCATGTGCTGACCGCTAACAGATTCTAGGCAACTGATCACCCGCCAGCCAATCGACGATGCGGCGGCCGCCGAAAGATGTGGTGAGTTGGACGAAGTGGTGATCGTCGGCGATCACCTCACCGATCAAGGCGGCCTCGCGCCCCAGCGGATGGGCGCGCATCGTGGCCAGCAGCCGCTCGGCATCGGCGCTGGCGCAGATCGCGATCAGCTTGCCCTCATTGGCGACATAGAGCGGATCGAGGCCGAGGAATTCGCAAGCGGCGGAAACCACCTGCTTCACCGGGATGGCCTTTTCGTGAAGCATCATGCCGACACCGGATTGACCGGCGATTTCATTCAGGGTTGCCGCCAGGCCGCCGCGTGTCGGGTCGCGCAGGCAATGCAGATCGGCGCCGGTGGCGAGCATGGCGGCAATCAATCCATTCAGGGCCGCCGTGTCGGACTCGATCGGCGCATCGAAGGACAGGTTCTCGCGCTTGCTCATGATCGCCACGCCGTGGTCGCCCAGCGATCCCGATATGATTATTGCGTCACCCGGTCGCGCCCGGCTGCCGCCGAGTTCGATGCCGTCGGGCAGTACGCCGACGCCGGTGGTGGTGATAAACACGCCATCACCCTTGCCACGTTCGACGACCTTGGTGTCGCCCGTCACCACGGGCACCCCGGCCTCGCGCGCGGCATGCGCCATGGATTCAACGATGCGCGCCAGATCGGCCAGCGGGAAGCCTTCTTCGAGAATGAAACCGGCCGCCAGATACAGAGGTGTGGCGCCCATTACGGCAACATCATTCACCGTGCCATGCACCGAGAGGCAGCCGATGTCGCCACCGGGGAAGAACAGCGGCGAGACGACATGGCAGTCGGTGGACATGACCAGCCGTCCCGGCTTTCCGTTGATAGTCGGCGCTGGCAATACGGCGCCATCGTTGCCCTGCCCCAGATATTCGTTGCCCAGATGTTTGGCGAACAGTTCCGAGATCAATTGCACCATCGAGCGGCCGCCCGAACCGTGCGTCATATCGACGCGCCCATGCTTCACATCGAGCGGGCGCACATAGCCTCTTTTCACTTCACTCATTCAATGCATGTCCTTGTAACGACCATAGCTGTAATGCGCCGCGCAGGCACCTTCCGAACTCACCATGCAAGAGCCGATGGGGTTCTCCGGCGTGCATACGGTGCCGAACAGCTTGCAGTCCTGCGGCTTCTTCACACCGCGCAGGATCGCGCCGCATTCGCAGGCCTTGTTGTCGGGCACCGAGCGGTACTCGATATTGAAGCGCTTCTCGGCGTCGAAGGCGGCATAGCGTTGCCGGATCTTCAGCGCCGAATACGGCACCACCGAAAGCCCTCGCCATTCGAATTCGCGGCGCAGTTCGAACACTTCGGCGACGCGGTCCTGCGCCTTCACATTGCCATCGCGGCTCACGGCGCGGGCGAACTCGTTCTCCACCTCGGCGCGGCCTTCATTCACCTGCCGCACCAGCATCAGGATGGCCTGCATCACGTCCAGCGGCTCGAAGCCGGCGATGACCACCGGTTTGCGGTATTCCTCGGCAAAGAACTCGTAGGGCCGGCTGCCGATCACCGTGGACACATGGGCCGGGCCGATGAAGCCATCCAGCGGTACCGTACCCCATTGACGCACCTCGGGTGATTCGAGGATGTTGCTGATGGCCGACGGTGTCAGCACGTGGCAGCAGATGACGCTGAAATTCTTCAGCCCTTCGGCGTCGGCCTGCTGGATCGCGACTGCCGTGGGCGGCGTGGTGGTCTCGAAGCCGATGGCGAAGAACACTACTTCACGCGCCGGATTGTCGCGGGCAATCTGCAGCGCATCGATGGTCGAATAGACCATCCGGATGTCGCCGGATTTGTCCCCGACCCCGGCCTTCGCCTTCATCAGCGACAATCCGCCAGAGGCCGGAATGCGCAACGTGTCGCCGTAGGTGCACAGGATCACGCCGTGATCGAGCGCCAGGTTGATGGCCATGTCGACGCGGCCTATCGGCAGCACGCAGACCGGGCAGCCGGGCCCATGCACCATGCGTACCGTTGGCGGCAGCAGATCGCTCAGCCCATAGCGTGATATGGCGTGGGTGTGCCCACCGCAGAACTCCATGAAGCTGTAGTTGCGACCGGGCTGAACCTCGGCGCAAATACTCAGTGCAAGATTCTTTGCCAGTTCGCCATCGCGAAATTCGTCGATGTACTTCACGATGCAGCAGGTGCCCCCGATGCGCCCGTCTCATTCAGCTCCGCAAACAGGGCCAGGGTTTTTTCGGCTTCCTCGGGATCAAGCTTCGACAACGCATAGCCCACATGCAAAATCACATAGTCGCCCAGCTGCACGTCGGCCAGCAGCGCCAGGGAAATCTCCTTTTTGACGCCGCCGAGATCCACAATCGCCCACTCGTCACCTGGGCCAGCGCCGACTTCTACTACCTTTACCGGTATTGCGAGGCACATGATTCAGCTTTCCAGTAGATGCATTGCAACCCACGCCTGCCCCAGCGAAATCGCTGTATCGCCCGGCAACAAACGCTTTGGCAGCAGCAGTTCAAGACCGGTGGGAGGAAGCTTCTCCACCAGGGCTGAACGCAGCAGCTTGTTGAAGAAGCAGCCGCCGCCGCAGGCCAGTCGCTTGACGTCCGCTGCCTCGGTCGCTCCCACCACCCAGTGAAGCAATGCCGCCACCAGCGTGGCGTGAAACAGCGCAGCACCGAAGCCGGTGTCAGGCTCAGTCGACAAGGCACCCAGGAGCGGCAGCAGATCGAGTTCCCCGTCGGCGCTTATGCGCCAGCCACCTTCAAGCGGCTCCGGCCAGCCATGCGACTCGATATAAGTCGTGGCATTCTGCTCCAGTGCAATGGCGGCCTGCGCTTCGAATTCCATGCGCGGACAGATGCCGAGCAGGCCCGCGGCGGCGTCAAAGACCCGCCCCATGCTTGACGTTCGCGGGCTGTTCAAGCCCTTGACCAGCATCGCGGCCACGATCTCGGCGCCGGCCTGGTCGGCAAAGCGTGTGGCAATTTCCTCACCCCGCCCCAAATCGAACAAAACCGCCGCCGCCATGCGCCACGGATCGCGTGCCGCACGGTCGCCGCCGGGCAAGGCCAGCGGCCGCAGGTGTCCTATCCGTGTGAATTGCGCGCTATCGACACGCAACAGTTCTCCGCCCCACGCCTTGCCATCCGTACCGAGACCAACGCCATCGAGCGCCAGTCCCAGCATGGGTCCGGCCACACCATGCTCGGCCGCAATGGCGGCGATATGGGCATGATGGTGCTGCACGCCGATGGCCTCGATGCCGAGTTCCGCCGCGAGTTGCACCGCGAAGCGGGTCGAATGCAAGTCCGGATGCAGGTCGTGGGCAATCGCGACCGGCTTCTTGCCCATGGCATCCAGTGCCTGCAGAAGTTCCCGTGCAGTTGCCTCATGGGCAAGGCAGGCTTCGGCCTGGAACAGGTCGCCGACCGTGTGCGAGACCCAGGCCTGTTGTCCCTGCGCCAGGCACACCGTGTTCTTGAACCAGGCGCCCATGGCCAGCAGGGGCGGAGCGCAACGGGCCAGTTCAAGCTGATGCTCGACACAAGCCGGGACGGCATCTGCCTTGGCGCTCATGATTTCAAGCGCTCCCCGCGGCCAGCCGCCCTTCCAGTTCGGCAACGCGCCGCCGCAGGCTATCCACCGTTTCCTGCCGCTGCCCCCTCGCCTCAACAGCACCGCGCTCGAGCCACGCCAGCCAGGCATCCATGCCCTGCCCCGTGGTTGCCGATACTTCGATCACTTCAATGCCGGGATTGACGCGGCGGGCGAATTCGATGGCGGCGTCGACCTTGAAGCTCAGGTAGGGCAGCAGGTCACATTTGTTCATCAACATCAGGGTTGCGGCACGGAACATGTCCGGATACTTGATCGGTTTGTCCTCGCCCTCGGTGACGGAGAGGATCACCACCTTGTGCGCTTCGCCAAGATCAAACGCCGCCGGGCAGACGAGATTGCCGACGTTCTCGATCATCAGCAGAGAACCCTCCGGCAATTCGAGCTTGCCCATGGCATGACCGACCATGTGCGCGTCGAGATGACAGCCTTTGCCCGTATTGATCTGGATCGCCGGGGCGCCGGTGGCGCGAATACGTTCTGCATCCTGACTGGTTTGCTGGTCGCCTTCGATGACCGTCACGAGTTCCTTGCCCTTGAGCATTTCGATGGTCTTGCACAGCAGTGTAGTCTTGCCTGAGCCGGGGCTCGAGACCAGGTTCAGCGTAAAAATGCCTCGCTCCGCCAGCCGTTGCCGGTTCTCGGCGGCATAGGCATTGTTCTTGGACAGGATGTCCTGCTCGATCTGCACCATGCGCTTGGTGCTGACGCCCGGTGCATGCGAATGCGCGGGCGCATAACTGTGCTGATGCGAATGAGTGTGGGGGTGTTCGCGGCCCTCGCCGGAATGCTCATGATCGTGACTGTGCGTGGTGCCGTCGGCATGCACGTGCTCGTGCTCATGATGGGCATCCACGCCGTCGATGTTCACTTCACCATCACCGCAACCGCATGTCGTACACATTCTTTTCTCCTATGCCACTTCGAGTTCCTTGACCCGCATTTCGGTGCCGCCCGTCACCTGCATCTGGTGGCCGCCGCAGTGCGGGCATTCGCCAAAAACCTCCGCCATCGGCACTGTCAGCGAACACTCCATGCACCAACCGGTGCCCGGCAGGGCAATGATTTCCAGGCGCGCGCCATCTGCAATGCTGTCGCGCGTCACGGCATCGAAGCAGAACTTCATGGCCTCGACCTCGACGCCGGACAACTGGCCGATTTCCAGCCAGACCGTGGTCACTTTGGCAAAATCCTGCTGGCGCGCTGCATCTTCCATCAATTGCAAGACGCCTTCGGCTAAGGACATTTCGTGCATCGACCCTTACAGCCCATTGCGCACATAGTCGGCAAAACGCCTGTCGCGCGTGTCGATGTGATTGGTGATGAACTTGAGTACCCCGGCGGCCTTGTCGGACACCAGCGCCGAGTTGCCGCCCGAATGGTCAGTGGCGATCTCGCGCAGCACATCCAGCATGTGGATGTGGTCATCGACGTGATCTTCGTAGTCGTCATAGCTCTTGAGCCGCATCAGCAATTCCTCGGACATGAAATGCGCC
>JAPLQY010000017.1 GCA_026399475.1 Rhodocyclales bacterium | reverse complement strand
GCCGCCTGATCCGTCCGCCAGGCTCGCCGTTGGAGGCGGAAACCGGCTTCGGGCTACGCCCTTCGCCGCTTCCCGCCTCCAACAGAAAAAGCGGACAATTCATGTGCTACAGAACCGGACAAGTCTAAAAACCCGCGACAATCATGGCGAGCGGATGCCGGTCCAGTCCGGCGGCAACAAAGCCGCGCATATCGGCAGGCAGGGCGGCCAGGGCGGCCCGCGCCGCCGACTCCTGGACAAATTCCACGAAACAGCAGGCGCCGGAACCGCTCATGCGCGCGCCGCCGTATTGCCGCAACCAGTCCAGGTGACGCCTCACCTCGGGATAGAGCACGCAGGCCACGGCTTCCAGGTCGTTGTGACCGAAACCCGGATGCCAATCGCCGGCCGCTATGGCGGGAGTGTCGCGGCGCAAATCCGCTGAACGAAAGATTTCGAGCGTAGGCACGGCCACGGCGGGAACCAGCACCAGATACCACGCTGCCGGCAGCGTGACATCGGCAAAACGTTCACCGACGCCTTCGGCGAAGGCCGTGCGGCCATGAACGAATATCGGCACGTCGGCGCCCAGTGCGAGACCTATGCCTTGCAACTGCGGTGAATCGAGACCGGTATGCCACAGACGATTCAGGGCCATCAGCGTCGTCGCCGCATCTGAACTGCCACCGCCCAATCCACCGCCCATGGGCAAGCGCTTTTCGACATGCAGAGTAACCCCGGCCGTAGCGCCGGTCGCCGCACGCAAGGCCGCAGCCGCGCGGACTGTGAGATCCGTCTCGGGCGGCACGCCGGGCAGCGGCGTTGCCAGCACGATGCGGCCGTCGCTGCGCGGCTCGCAGCGCAGGGTGTCGCCGAAATCAAGGAAACGAAACACGGTTTGCAGCAAATGGTAGCCATCGGCGCGGCGTCCGACCACATGCAGGAACAGATTGATCTTGGCCGGGGCCGGCCAGTCGCGCTGCCAGTCGTTCATTCAGGCACATCCCAGTCATCGACAATGAGTTTGAGTTCGACATCCTCGCGACTGGCCTCCATCACCCGCAAGAGTCGGCTCAGGCGGAACTCCGAAGTGTCGCTGATCACCATGCGCCAGCCGTCGACTTCGCCGCTCAGGGCTGGACGGGCGCCGCGCATCCACTCAGCCATGGCCTCCAGCGGCAGCGGCGCGCCAAAGACGCGCTGCGCCAATTGCGGCAGGGTATCTGCGACGATCACCGTCTGATTCGGTTGCATCAGCCGCGCGCCGGACGCATCGCGAGTCAATTCGGCCAGGCCCTGTCCCAGAGGCGACATCAGCAGCACGACATCGCTTTCCGGGACGTGCTGCCAACGAAAGCGCAGATGGTCACGGCGCTCGCCCTGGCGCAACGAAATTCTTCCTTCGGCAGAAAAGCGTTGCAACGGCGGGCCGAGAGTGAGCGCAATCTCCGGTTGCGGCGGAAACTCGGCACAAGCCACCAGCAACAAGGCGGCCAGGCAAACCAGCCAGGATCTCAAGGGACGAATCGCTTGATGGTTGCCGCCAGTGCTTCGTTGGTCGGGTGGGCCTTGCTGGCCTCGCGCCAAACTGCCAATGCCTCGTTGGGTCGGCCAAGAACCCACAACACCTCACCGATATGGGCGGCGATCTCCGGATCGGGCTTCTGCGCAAAGGCCTTTTGCAGGGCCTCCAGCGCGGCGGCAGGCTTGCCCTGACGAAACAGCAGCCAGCCCTTGCTGTCCAGAATGAAGGGATCATCCTGTGCCAATGACAGAGCCTTTTCGATCAGTTGCGCTGCCTCTTCGAGACGCAGATTGCGGTCGGCAAGCGAATAGCCGAGGGCATTGTAAGCCTGCGCAGAGTCCGGCTTGAGGGCCATCAGACGGCGCAGATGGCGTTCAAGCACGTCTAAATAACCGAGCTTTTCTGCAGCCAGCGCGGTCTCGTAGAGAATATCAGGCTGATCCGGCTGCACTTCCAGCTCGCTGGCGAGAAAGGCGAAGGCGTCCGCGTGACGCCCTGCATCACGCAGCAACTGGGCTTCTGCCACTACCAGGCGTATGTCCCCGGGCGCATTGGCACGCGCCGCCGCGAGGCGCCCGCGCGCTTCGTCAAGCTTGTTCTGACGCAGCAAAACCTGGGCTGCCCTTACCTTCGCCGGCATCGCATGTTCGCCGGCGACGACCAGGTCGTACCAGCGCACGGCGTCGTCGGGACGCCCGGCCTGGTCGGCGATCTGCCCCAGATAGAATCGCGCCGGATCCAGATCACCTCGCCCGATTTCGACGAAACGCTTGAGTTGCTGTTCGGCTTCGGCGGCGTCGTTGACTTGCAGTGAAAGTATCCCCACGGCGTAGAGCATGTCCGGATTGTTTGGATTGGCCGACAGCAATCGACGAAACTCGATGCGTGACGCTTCGTAGCGCTTTTCGCCAACCAACCCCCTGGCATAAGCCAAACGCGCGTCCTGAGCCTCGGGATTGGCCTCCAGGAAGGCTTTCAGAAAATCGAGTTGCGCTGCGCCCTTGGGCAGCAGTTCCGCCTTGAACAAGGCTGCCAGTTCCCAACTCGGACGCAGCTGCAGCGCCTGATCAATTTCACTGCGTGCGCGATCAGCGTTCCCTGCGGTAACCGCCGCCTGCGCGCGTACCAGATGGGCTTCAGCAAGTCCGAGGTACGGCTGGGTCAACTGGTCAAACAGGCGCTGTATCGCAATCTTGTCGGGATAACGGGCGAAGACGCCAATCAGCTTGAGCAACGCCTCACCAACGCGAGGGGTTTCGGCCGCCAGGTCGCGGGCTACACTGGCGGCCAATTCCTCTATACGCCCACTGGAAAGCAGCAAGGTTGCCAAGGTCTGCTTTGCTTGCGCTGACTCCGGCTCGAGGCTGAGCCACAGTCGAGAGGCTTCCAGCGCAACATCGTACTGGCGCGCATGAAGGGCGATCTCTGCCGCCCTACGCACAATTCGCGGATCCCGCGTACTCAACGCCAGATCAAGATAGGCGCTGGCTGAAAGCCCGAACTGCCCTCGCTGTGCGGCGATCTCGGCGAGCAGGAACTGGTAGAGAATCTGCCCGGTCAGTTCCTGCTTTGGCAGTCGATCTTCTTCCTTGAGTGGTACCGGCGACGCGGCCGGTACCTGCGCCCATGCGCAAGCACTGGCCAGCGTGAGGAAAAACGTGAAGACGGGAGAAAATAAGTTCATGGGCGCGGCACCTGAGCGAAGCACGACTGTCGCATACAATGGAATGATGTTAGCAGTTTCGCCAGATGTTTCGTGCGAGTCCCGGCATGCCTGAACTGCCCGAGGTCGAAGTCACGCGTCGTGGCATAGCGCCGGTTCTGACCGGTCAGCGCGTTTCGGATGTGGTCGCCCGAACCCCGGCTCTGCGCTATCCACTGCCGGAGAATCTGCACCGGATGCTTAGCGGACGTTGTCTGGCGAGCGTCAGCCGTCGCGGCAAATACCTGTTGCTGGATTTCGGCAACGGACATCTGATGATCCACCTTGGCATGTCGGGCAGCCTGCGGCTGGTTCCCGCCAGTCTTCCCGCGGAAAAGCATGATCATTTCGACCTGGTATTCAGCGTCAAGGGCAAGGCACTGGCGTTGCGGCTCAGGGACCCGCGCCGCTTCGGTGCGATTCTGTGGCTGGAAGGCGATCCGCTGGCGCATCCGCTGCTGTCGGTGCTCGGCATCGAGCCGCTGACGGAGGAGTTTGACGCCGCATGGCTCGGGAACGAACTCGCCGGTCTCTCGGCGGCGATCAAACCGACCTTGATGGACGGCCACCGTGTCGTCGGCATCGGTAACATCTACGCATCGGAAAGCCTGTTTCGTGCCGGAATCGATCCGCGCGCGGCAGCCGGCCGGATATCCCTGAAGCGTCTGCAGCGTCTGGTACCGGTCATCAAGACGACGCTTGCTGCCGCCATCGACGCAGGTGGCAGCAGCCTGCGCGACTTCATTCGTTCCGACGGCAGGTCCGGCTATTTCCAGCAACAGTATTTTGTCTACGGCCGTGGCGGCGAGCCCTGCCATGTCTGTGGCAGCACGATCAGGGAACTGCGGCAGGGACAGCGCGCGACCTTCTTCTGCGTGCGCTGCCAGCGCTAGCGGGCTAGCCTACTTGGCGGTCAGCTGAAGGAACTTCGCCATCAACTGATCCTTCGATTCCGCATGATTCGGATCGTCCGGAATGCAGTCGACCGGGCAGACTTCGCGGCATTGCGGCGTGTCGAAGTGGCCGACGCACTCGGTGCATTTGGCGGGATCGATGATGTAGATTTCGTCACCCTGCGAAATGGCATTGTTCGGGCACTCGGGCTCGCATACATCGCAGTTGATGCATTCATCGGTGATCATCAGGGACATGATTTTTCCTTTGGGCGTTCTCTAAAATTTCAGTTGCGGTGCTGAATCTTCCCGGCAAGTCGTATCTGAACTTGCGGCGGAACAAACTTGGAGACATCGCCACCGAGCAAAGCTATTTCCCGCACGATCGTCGCCGACACGAACATGTACTGGTCCGACGGCGTAAGAAATACGGTTTCGACATCGGGGTAGAGGTTGCGATTCATGCCCGCCATCTGGAATTCGTATTCGAAATCCGACGCAGCGCGCAAACCGCGCATGATCACACTGGCGCCATGCTGCCGCATGAAATCCATGAGCAGGCAATCGAAGCCATGAATTTCGACATTGGGATAACCCGTCAGCACCTCGCGAGCAATTTCGACGCGCTCTGCCAGCGAAAACAGCGGTTTTTTGGTGCGACTCTCGGCAACGCCGATGATGACCCGCTCGAACAGGGTCGAAGCGCGTCGCACGAGATCCTCGTGACCCCTGGTAAGGGGATCGAAGGTCCCCGGATAAACGGCAATGCTTTTGCTCATGCCTGCTCCAGCAGGTGAAAGAAAACCTGGCCGGCTCGCCCCTGCTTGGCTACCGACCAGCGGCCCAGCTTCCGCAGGGGCGTCTCGGCTTCCACGTAAAGCCTCGCGCCCGCGGCAGACAGTTGATCCAGCCGGGACTCTACCCGCGCCAACCACCCCTGACCATAAGGCGGATCAAGAAATATCACATCAAAAGGCCGGACGGACGAGGGGATGAATTTTAGCGCATCGCAGCAAAATAGTTCCAGGCGCGGGCATTCAAAGCCATCGGCGTGTTTTTTCAGTGCCTCGAATGCCGGTCGCGAACGCTCCACCAGTGCAACGTAGTCCGCACCGCGGGAAGCGGCTTCAAAGCCGAGAATCCCGCTGCCGGCAAACAGATCGAGGCAGGCAAGGCCGCTGAGGTCCTGTCCCAGCCAGTTGAACAAGGTCTCGCGCACCCTGTCCGGTGTCGGCCGCAACCCGGGCGCGTCGGTCACCTGGATCAGGCGGCTGCGCCATTCGCCACCTGTGATGCGGATGCGGCTCAAGGCTTAATCAGCAGCGACAATGACCGTGACCAGGTTCTCAGCCTTTACATGGCGCGCAAAGGCCGCTCTCACCTGTTCGGCGGTGACGGCATTCACCTTGGCCGGAAAATCATCGAGGTAGGTCAGCGGAAGGCCGTAGAAGCCGATCGTCGAAAGATAGCCGAGCAACTTGGCGTTGCTGTCCATGCGCAGTGCGAGGCCATCGACCATATTCTTTTTCGCTGCCGCAAGCTCCTTCGGAGTCGGACCTTTGGCCATATAGCCTGTGAGCACTTCATCCACCACCTTGAGCGCATCGCCGACCTGTTCGCGCCTGGTTTGCAGACCGATCTCGAACGGACCTTCGAGTTTGCGCGGGGCGAAGTAGGAATACACGCTGTAGGCATAACCGCGCTTTTCGCGGACCTCCTTCATCAGCCGCGAGACAAAGCCTCCGCCGCCCAGCGTGTAGTTGCCCACCAGAAGCGGAAAATAGTCCGGGTCGCTGCGGCGAATTGCCGGCAAACCGATGTGGACATGGCTCTGCGCCGCCGGATGGGGAATCTTGATCGTCCCGCGCAGCGGCTTCTTTACTGCCGGCGGGACGAGGTCGCCACCTCCCGCAGGCAGTGCTTCGGTCAGACGCTGGGCGATCGCCTCGGCCTCGGTCCGCGAGACATCGCCAATGATGGATACGACGGCACCCGTGGCGCCATAGTGCTGCCGGTGGAATGCGACAAGATCCTCGCGCGTGATGGCAGCCACGCTATCAGCAGTGGGGCTGACTCCGTACGGGTGATCAGGGTAGATGGCCGCGGCGAAACGCTTGGCTGCAATGGCATCGGGCCGCGTCTCGGCTTCGCGGATACTGGCAATGGTGCGGCCCTTCTCGCGCTCCAGCACAGATTGCGGAAAAGTCGGCGCCGACAGAACGGTGCGCATCAGTTCGAGCGCCGCCTCGCGCTCAGGCTTGGCCGACAGGGTACGCTGGCTGACGCTGGCGCGGTCGTTATCGGCCCCGCCGCCCAGTCGCGCGCCGATGTCGACCAGACGCCCGGCGATGTGTTCTTCGTCCAGATCGGCGGCGCCAGCTTCAAGAAGGCCCTGAGTCAGGCCGGCAAGGCCTGATTTACCAGCGGGAACAAACGCCGTGCCCGCCGCAAAGTCGATTTGAACATCGAGGATAGGCAGCACACGCGTCTCGACGAAATACACTTTCGCCCCGGAGGGAGCAATCCAGTGCTCGATCTTGACCCCCGCCAGAGCCAGGCTCGATGCCAGGGACGTCAGCAGACAGATCAACGTGAAACGAGCTCGTGAGCGCCCCACAATAATCGAGCGAAGCGAGCCGACCATCCGCAGCGACGCGCCAGCTATGCTGGCCGTCTTGCTGCGCAGGGGCTTCATCAGTAGCCCCGCCCCGGGAAGGGGGCGCAGGCGGGGTTTCGCAAAGCACTGCTTTGCGCCGCCGAAGCCGGCTGGCTGTGCATAGCCAGCCGTGGACCAGGGGTGGGGGGCGTTCAATTTGCTTTGCTTCATCAGTGCCTCACTGCCCCGAAGGGCTTCCTCGGTTTGCTTTGCTCGACGGGTTGCGGATCGAGCACGGCGATGCTCAGGGTGTCGTCCTTGAAGTATTTCTTCGCCACGGCCTGCACCTCTTCCGCTGTTACGCCTTTCAGTTTTTCCAGCAGGATGTCGATGTCGCGCCATGACTGTCCTGCCGCTTCAGCACCGCCTATTTCCATGGCCTGCGCCATCAGTGAGTCACGCTTGTAGATCTGTGCCGCAATGGACTGGGTCTTGACGCGGGTGAGTTCCTCCGCCGACACGCCTTCGTCCTGAATGTGCTTGATTTCGGCACGCAACGCGGCCTCCAGTTCGACAATGGTCCTGCCTGCGGCCGGCTGGCCATCGAGGACAAAATTTGCCTCGCCGCGCAGCGTGGCATCGTAGCCGGCGCCGGCCGACTGCGCGACGCGACTGCCGCGCACCAGATTCCTGGCGAAGCGCGAGGCGTCGTGGCCGTCAAGCACTGCAGCCAGCACCTCCAGCGCGTAAGGGTCACGATCCTTCTGCACATCGCGCAGCTTCGGCGCCTTCCATGCCATCGCGAGGTAGGGCAGCTCGGCCGGCGCCTTGACGCTGACCCGGCGCAAGCCCACCTGCTCGGGTTCGTTCTGCGGCTTGCGTTCCGGCAATGCATGCGCCTTGAGCGGCCCGTAATACTGCCGCGCCAAACGGAACACCTCGCGGTGATCGACATCGCCCACCACCACGACATAGGCATTGTTTGGCGCATACCACTGCCGATACCAATCGCGAGCGTCCTGCCAGGTCATGTGCTCGAGATCATCCATCCAGCCGATGATCGGACGCCGATAGGGATGCGCCTGAAAGATCACCGAATTCAGGGCTTCGTGCACCAGCGCATGCGGATTGTCATCGGTGCGCAGCCGCCGCTCCTCCATCACCACCTTGATCTCGGACGCGAACTCCTTGGCATCCAGCGTCAGATTCGACATTCGGTCTGACTCCAGTTTCATCATTTCCGGCAACGCAGCCCTCGGTACGATCTGGAAGTAGGCGGTGTAGTCACGGCTGGTAAAGGCGTTGTCGCGGCCACCTGCTTCGGCCACACGCTTGTTGAACTCACCGGAGCGCAGATTTTTGGTACCCTTGAACATCAAGTGCTCGAGTGCATGGGCGACACCCGAGGTGCCATCCTTTTCGTCCATGCTGCCTGCGCGGTACCACACCATATGCACGGCCGTCGGCGCCCGGCGGTCTTCCTTGACGATGATGCGCAGGCCGTTGGGGAGTTGCGTTTCAAACGGATTGGCAAGAATCGGTGCTGGCAATATGCCGATAGCCAGAATGGCGCATGTGGCAAGCAATGGTTTCATGTCGGGTGATGGCGGTCGGCGTTTTGGGGAACACGTAGTTTCAGGGAAGGCACATGCCCGCGCTAGCAGGCGTTATGCCGGAACAAAAAAGGGCTTCTGTTAGAATCCTCGAGTCGCGCATCTTAGCGCGGCTCCTGCCTCCGACCGCATTCCGCATGTTTGGTTTCCTAAAAACTAAGGACGATTCCGCCGCCGAGGCTCCTGCGTCTCCGGCACCGCGCGCTTCGTGGGGCGAGCGCCTCAAGGCCGGACTTTCCCGCACCCGCGACACCCTCAACACCCCTCTGACAGAGCTCTTCAGCCGGGCGAAGATCGACGATGAACTGCTCGAAGACCTGGAAGCCACACTGCTCATGGCCGATTGCGGCGTCGAGGCGACGCGGTGGCTGCTGGCAGAGCTCAAAGCTACCGTCAAACGTGACAAGCTGGAAACACCTGCCCAACTGCGATCCGCCCTGGCGAAGGGGCTGCAAACGCTGCTCGCGCCGCTTGAGCAGACGCTGGACGCAGGTGGCCACCAACCCTTCGTGATCATGATTGCGGGCATCAATGGCGCCGGCAAGACCACCTCCATCGGCAAGCTGGCCAAACACTTCCAGGGCCAAGGCAAGAGCGTACTGCTCGCGGCCGGTGATACTTTCCGCGCCGCGGCCCGCGAGCAGCTGACTGCCTGGGGTGACCGTAACGGAGTTACCGTCATCGCCCAGGAATCCGGCGATCCGGCGGCAGTCGTGTTTGATGCCATCAATGCCGCCCGCGCCCGTCAGATCGACGTTGTACTCGCCGACACCGCGGGGCGCCTGCCAACGCAACTGCACCTGATGGAAGAAATTGCCAAGGTGCGCCGGGTAATCCAGAAGGCCGATGCGTCGGGACCCCACGAAGTACTACTGGTGCTCGATGCCAACATCGGCCAGAACGCCGTGCAGCAGGTCAAGGCTTTCGACAAGGCCATTGGCGTGACCGGGCTGGTCATTACCAAACTCGACGGCACCGCCAAGGGCGGCGTGCTCGCCGCCATCGCACGCCAGTGTCCCAAACCGGTGCGCTTCATCGGGGTTGGCGAGGGCATCGATGACCTGCAAGCCTTTCGCGCCGGCGAGTTTGTCGAGGCGTTGCTGGGTTCCTCGCCGGATTCCCCGTCTTGATCCGCTTCGACCGCGTCTCCAAGCGCTTCCCGCCGGGCATCGATGCGCTGTCCGACCTGAGCTTCAATGTGGCAGAGCGCGAGATGGTGGTTGTCAGCGGCCGTTCCGGGGCAGGCAAATCGACCTTGCTCAAGCTCATTGCGGCAGTGGATAAGTCTACTGCGGGGACAGTCCTGGTCGGCGGCCAGAACGTGAGCAGCCTTTCGCGTTCGGCTCTGCCCTATCTGCGTCGGCGCATCGGCATGGTCTTCCAGGATCAAAAGCTGCTGTTCGATCGCAGTGTGTTCGAGAACGTCATGCTGCCCCTGTCGATTGCCGGTTTCCCGACGAGGGATGCGGCACAGCGAGTTCGCGCCGCGCTCGATAAGGTCGGGCTGGCCAGCCGCGAGAAAGCCTTGCCGGTGATGCTCTCGGGCGGCGAACAGCAGCGTCTGGCGATCGCCCGCGCCGTGGTGAATCGCCCGGACCTGCTGCTGGCCGATGAACCGACTGCCCATCTCGACAGTGAGACCGCCACGGATGTAGCGCGCATCTTTCACGAATTCCACCATGTCGGCGTTACGGTGTTGATTGCCACCTATGCCAACGACCTGTTTCCGGGTGCGCGACGCTTGCAACTGGATCACGGGAAGCTGCTGCCATGAGTGTCTGGCTGACCCACCACCGGGACGCCGCGCTGCTGGCACTGCGCAGACTGGCTGCCGCCCCGGTCAATGGCCTGCTTTCCGTGCTGGCCATTGGTGTTGCCCTAGCCCTGCCGGCAGGGGGCCAGATGTTGCTCGCCAACGCACGTTACCTGGCCGGCACGACGTCAGTCGTACCGCAAATTTCCGTGTTCATGGCAAGCGATGCCGAAAGACGGGTGGCGAAAGAAATTGAATCACGCCTGAGCAAGTTCGGCGGCGTGAAACATGTGCAGTTCGTAGCACGGGAAGAAACTCTGGCGCGAATGAAAGTCAATCCCGGCCTGCGCGATGTGATCGAAGCCCTTCCGGCAAACCCATTTCCTGATACGCTTATTGTCACTGCCACGGACGACCGTCCGGAAGCGATGGAAAAGCTGGCGGTCGAGTTCCGCCAATGGCCAAAAGTCGAGCACGTCCAGCTTGATTCAGCCTGGGTGCGCCGGCTGGAAGCGCTGCTCAAGCTCGGCCGCACGGCGGTAATCGTCCTCGGCGCGTTGCTTGGGACCGGGCTGATCGCCATCACCTTCAGTATCATCCGCATGCAAGTACTCACCCATCGCGCAGAAATCGAAGTGAGTCGACTTCTTGGCGCCACGGATGGCTTCATTCAGCGCCCATTCCTCTACCACGGCTTGCTGCTGGGTTTCGGCGGAGGTATCGCGGCCTGGCTGCTGGTTTGCGCGGCTGCGCTCTGGCTGCGCGCACCCTTGGGTGAGTTGGTACGACTGTATGATCTTGCTCTCGTCCTTCAGTCTCTTGACGCGCAGGACTCGGCCCTTTTGCTGGGCTTTGGCGCCAGCCTCGGCTGGCTGGGGGCGATGATTGCCTTGCGGCAGCATTTGAGGCAATAGTGAAGACCGGCAACTGGACTTTGGAAAGCTAAGCTAAGCGAAGCTGAGTTTCAGTGGGGGCTGATGTCGGCTCTGTAAGCGTTAGGCGTAGCGGCCGTCACTAAAAACCCACATTGCGTTTGGCGCAGAGGGCAACACTGGAACTGAATGCACTATTCAGGCGATAATATCCATATGAACGAAGAACAACCCATCGAGCAGCCTCCCCTCGAAGCCGCGCCAACGGCCAACGAGCAGCCCGCTCCAGAGCCCGTACGCAACGAACCGCAGCTTCCTGACCCGCGTCGCCGGTTGCGGGAGCTTCTGGCCATTCCCGACCACCAGCGCACCGACGCCATATGGGACGAGATCATAGAACTCGAGATTTGTCTGGCGCCAGGCAATCGCGTTCAGGGAACGGGGGCTCAAGTGGAACCCGGACGACGCCAAGGACCCGGACCAGGTCAGGGCCAGGGTCGACGGCCTGAGCAGCCGCGCCGGCAGGATTCGACGCCCGGAGCCAAGCCCTCAAAGCGCTTTTTTAAGAAATCGAAGCGCCCCCCCGGAGCCCCGCCAAAAACCTGAGGGGCGTCTTCACATCGTCGCATGAAGCCACGATGTGCTCCTGATTTTCGCACCCTCAGGACCGCAAGTAACGCGAGGCATGAATTGCTACGACCGTTACACTTGGCGCCGATAGGGCCGACCTTATGTCCCGATGTCCACGCCAGGGACCATATCCGCGGATAGCCTCCATCGACCCATAGCCCGGGAAAATCGACAATTCCCGACTAAATTTATCGGGAACTTCTCCGGTCATTGGCACTCTCAGTTCAAGAGTGCTAATATTGGATTAAAGGAGGTCGTACCATGAGTCATACCGTGTCTCTTGACCATTTCCCGATGCTCGCCGCCAGTGGCAGTATCGAGGCGTTCATATCGGCCGCGAATCGCGTACCGATGTTGAGCCATGCGGAAGAGCAAGCCCTTGCCCGCCGGCTTCGCGAGGATGGCGATGTGGATGCGGCGCGCCAGTTGGTGACGTCGCATCTGCGGTTGGTGATCGCCATCGCGCGCGGCTATCTGGGATATGGCTTGCCGCACGCCGATTTGATTCAGGAAGGGAATATCGGACTGATGAAAGCAGTCAAGCGCTTCGATCCAGATAGGGGTGTGCGACTGGTGTCCTTCGCCATGCACTGGATCAAGGCCGAGATTCACGAATACATCCTGAAGAACTGGCGTCTGGTCAAAATCGCTACGACCAAGGCACAGCGCAAGCTGTTCTTCAATCTGCGCAGTATAAAGGCCTCGCTGGCCCAGGACGCTGACTCACGGCAAGGCTTCAACACATTGGGCGCTGAAGAAGTCACGGCGGTGGCGAAGCAACTCGGCGTCAAACCGGAAGAAGTGATCGAGATGGAAACGCGTCTGACCGGCGCCGATGTGTCGCTGGAGCCCATATCGGATGACGACGAAGACAGTTACGCGCCCATCGCCTACCTGGCAGCGGATCGCAGCATCGAACCCTCGGCAATACTCGAACGCAAGGAGTATGACCGCTTGCAGGATGAGGGGCTGAATTCGGCGCTGGCGAGCCTTGACGAACGCAGTCGTGCCATTGTCCAAAGGCGCTGGCTGGTGGCGGATGGCGAAGAGGCCGCGACGCTGCATGAACTTGCTGCCGAATACGGCGTGTCGGCGGAGCGTATTCGCCAGATTGAAGTCAAGGCCATGCAGAAGATGAAGGGCAAACTCGCGGCGTAAACAGATTCGGCAGCATTGGAAAAAACGGGCAGCTTCCACTCGGGAGCTACCCGTTTTTTTGTGTCTTCGTTCCTCTGGAGACGTTATGTCCCGTTCATTCTCCAGCCAGCAGTCGCCTGATGTCCTGCGCCATGCGCTCCGGCGTTTCACCGTGACGCAGGTAGAGCCTCAGCCGTCCGCGCGGATCGAAGACATAACTTCCCGCGGTGTGGTCGACCGAATAGGTCGAGGGAGTCGCCCCCGGCTGCTTGCGATAAAAAACCTTGAACTCGTTGGCCGTCGTCGCGGTGCTCACCGCATCGCCATACAAACCAAGAAACGACGAATGAAAAGCAGGGACGTATTGCGCCAGGAGTTCCGGCGTATCGCGCTCTGGGTCGACCGTGACGAACAGCACCTGCACGCGCTCTGCATCCGGCCCCAGCGCAGGCATCAGTTCGCGCATGTTGGCCAGAGTGATCGGACAGACGTCCGGACATTGCGTGTAGCCAAAGAACATGACCACGACACGGCCCTTGAAGTCAGCCAGATGGCGCAGCTTGCCGTGGTGGTCGTTGAGAGCGAACTCCCTGCCCCAGTCGATGCCGGTCAGTTCGGTGGCGTTGAACTTTGCCGGCGGGCTACAGGCGCCAAGCAGCAGCGCAAGAGACAACAGCAGAACGCGCATCAAGCTGTCAGATAGTGATCGACCAGCAGGGCGGCGAAAAGCAGGGCGAGATAGAGAATCGACCAGCGGAAGGTGATGCGCGCCACGGCATCCGAGTAGTCGCGCCAGATCAGCCATGCGTAGCCGAGAAAGATCGTGTCGAGCAGGACAGCCGACGTCAGGTAGAACCAGCCGGACATCCCGATGACATAGGGTACCAGGGTCACCAGCGTCAGGCCAACGGTGTAGAAAAACACATGGCGCCGGGTGTATTCGGCACCATGGGTTACCGGCAGCATCGGCAACCCCGCAGCGGCATATTCCTTGGTGCGGTACAGCGCCAGCGACCAGAAGTGCGGCGGCGTCCACACGAAGATGATGAGAAACAGCAGCCAGGCCTGGCCCGGCGCATCGCCGGTCACCGCCGCCCAACCGAGCACCGGCGGCATGGCACCGGATGCGCCGCCAATGACAATGTTCTGGGAAGTGTTGGGCTTGAGGAAGACGGTATAGATCACCGCATAGCCGACAAAAGTGGCGAAGGTCAGCCACATGGTGTAGGGATTCACGAAGGCGTAGAGCAGGAAAAGGCCAAGGCCGCCGATCAGGCCCGAAAAGATCAGGGTCTCCAGCGAATTGACCTCTCCTTGCGGCAGGGGCCGGCCGCGGGTGCGCGCCATCAGCGCATCGATCTTCTGTTCAATCAGACAATTCGCCGCCGCCGCGGCACCCGCCACCAAGGCGATCCCCGTGGTGCCTGCCAGCAG
>JAPLQY010000043.1 GCA_026399475.1 Rhodocyclales bacterium | reverse complement strand
GCAACTTATGCAATCGGTGACCTGCAGGGCTGTTACGACCCGCTGCGGCGTCTCCTTGACTATATCAGTTTCAATCCGGCCGCTGACCGTGTCTGGTTCGTCGGTGATCTGGTCAATCGCGGACCGCAGTCGCTCGAGGTGCTGCGCTTCGTCAAGTCGCTCGGCGCCGCGGCGACCGTTGTACTCGGCAATCATGACCTGCATCTGGTGATGCAGGCGGAAGGTTTCGGCAAGCCCAGCAAGGAAGATACGCTCGAAGAGGTGCTCGGCGCCGCCGACCGGGAAGAGTTGCTGGCCTGGTTGCGGGCGCAGCCGTTGTTTCATGTCGAAGGCAACTGGGCGATGGTGCATGCCGGCCTGTTGCCGAACTGGACCGCGGCACAGGCAAAAGCGCTCTCCGACGAAGCGTCCGCAGCACTCACGGCAGCTGACTACCGCGAGTTTCTGGCACACATGTGGGGCTCGGAGCCTGACGCATGGCGCGACAGTCTGGCAGGCTGGGATCGTTTGCGTGTGGTGGTCAATGCGATGACGCGCATGCGCTACGTGACAGCGACCGGCGCCATGGAATTCCGCGCGGCAGGAGCCAAGGCGCCGCCCGACAAGGGGCCGTCAGGATGCGTGCCGTGGTTCGCCGTACCCGGGCGTGCCAGTGCCGATCATGTGATCGTTTGCGGACACTGGTCGGCCCTGGGCTTCCATGAAGAGCCAAATATTCTGGCGCTCGACACGGGCTGCCTGTGGGGTGGCTGCCTTACTGCCTTGCGGCTGGAAGACCGTCGGGTGGTGCGTCAGCCCTGTCCGCAGCAGGCGAAGCCGTCAGGCTGGGATTGAAGCGAGTCGTTATTCGCGGTCAGGCATCTGACAAGGGCGTGTCTTCAATGTGACACGCGAGTTGCGCCACTGCCTGACAATACCCGCACCCGTTCGCCGGCGCGGAACTGCTCGTCGGCTTCCTGCGTCACGGCAATGATCTGGCCGCTGTCCAGCTTGATGGTGATCTCCAGTCCGTCCTTCTTGTTGGTTTTCTCCTCGATCGCTTGTCCTGCCACGCCGCCGAGTACCGCGCCGAGTACCGAGCCGACGGTGGAACCCCTGCCCTGCCCGACATTGCTGCCGGCAATGGCACCGACCACCCCCCCCGCGACCGTTCCGACCCCCGATTGCGTGCCTTCGATGGTCACCATGCGCACGGATTCCACGACGCCCATGCGCACATGCATTTCACCGCGGGTTTGTGAGCGGGAATAGGCGGCGCCGGACTGACTGCCCGCGCAACCGGTCAGCACCAGGGTGGTCACGGCAGTCAGTGCGAGAGCGAGCAAACGATAAGACATCATGCGATTTCCTTTACCAGAGATTGTCACCGAATTCCGCGCTGTAACGCCCGGCAATGTCATCCCGCGTCAGCTTGTGATTCTGGCCGCCGCGGTGAGCAATTTTGATCGAACCCATCAGCGAAGCCAAGCGGCCTGTTTTCTCCCAGTTCCAGCCCTTGCCGATGCCGTAAAGCAGACCGCTGCGGTAGGCATCACCGCAACCGGTCGGATCGATCAGTGCTTCCGGGGTCGCCACGGGAATCTCGATCCGGCGTCCCCCGGTGTAAATGTGTGATCCGCTGCCCGCCAGTGTCACGATCAGTGCCTCAACTTCGCCGGCCAGTTGCTCCAATGTGCGCCCCGTGCGCTCCGTCAGCAGCCTGGCTTCGTAGTCGTTGACCGTGCAGTAGTCAGCGAGTTTCAGGAAGTTCATCAGTTCTTCGCCATCGAACATCGGCAGACCCTGGCCCGGATCGAAAATGAACGGAATGCGGGCGGCGCGGAACTCGCGAGCATGCTGCAACATGCCGTCGCGGCCATCCGGCGAGATGATACCGAGATTGACGTCTTTGGCGTCCGTCACCTTGTTCTGCTGCGACTGTGTCATCGCCCCGGGATGGAAAGCGGTGATCTGGTTGTCGTCGAGGTCGGTGGTGATGAAGGCTTGTGCGGTAAAGCTGCCGGGCACATCCCTGACATGGGTGGCATCCAGCCCGAGTTGCTTGAGGCGCAGCATATAGGGCGCGCTGTCGTCGCCGATGGTCGCCATGATCAGCGGTTCGCCACCCAGTAGTTTGAGGGTGTAGGCGATGTTGCCGGCGCAGCCGCCGAACTCGCGGCGCATGTCGGGCACCAGAAAAGCGACGTTGAGGATGTGGATCTGCTCGGGCAGGATGTGGTTCTTGAAGCGGTCACCGAATACCATGATGGTGTCGTAGGCCATCGATCCGCAGATAAGTGTCTTCATGCAGGCTTTCAAAGTTCAGGGATAAAAAAGATACAGCCGGTAGCCGCTGGCGGCCATTTCGCCGGAGTCGACGCCGATCGCGACCATGATGTCGGCATTGGACTGCATTCCGTTGGCGATGGGAATGGCTGGCTGCAGATAATCTGCCGGCGCCAGTACCTTGCGCGCGATGGTCTGGTCCGCCGTGTCGGTGAGCGTTAGTTCCAGATGCGGAAACTGCTGGGCGAAGGGGGCGCGATTTTTCAGGGTCGCCGTCAACGCCAGTCGGCCCTTGTGTCCGCTGTCGGGATGCAGATCGGAAGCCTCGATGCCCACCAGACCGGCCTTTGTCGGCAGGCCGACGTCGCAGTCGGCGATGTCGCACAGTGCGACCAGGGCCGGCTTGGTCTCCGGCCACAGCACCGCCAGCTCGACGCGGAAAACGAGCACTGCCTGCAGGCTTACCGCGGTGAGTGCCAGGACGCTGCCGATCAGCCACGGCCAGCGGCGCGGCGGGGGTGGCGGTTCGGGAAAGGTTTCTCTCCAGTTCCCTGCGTGGGCCTCGACCTCGGCCGCCGTATCGGTCTCAGCTACTTCGGGTTCAGCCGGTTCGGATTGAGGCGTTTCGGCTTCGGCAACTTCGGCAACTTCGGCGACTTCGGCGACTTCGGCGACTTCGGCGACTTTGGCGACTTCGGCGACTTCGGCGACTTCGGCAACTTCGGCGACTTCGGCGACTTCGGCGACTTCGGCCGATTCCGGAATTGATGGCTCTTGTGCTTCGGGCGGTAGTGTGACGAGTCCGTCCGGCACTTCCGGCGGCACGACTACCACCATCGGTTCCTCGATCAAGGTGTCGAGGGCATTGAAGACGTGCTGGCATTCGCCGCAGCGTACGCTGCCGGAGCGTATCTTGAGTTGCGCCGGCGTGATACGAAAGTGGGTTGTGCAGGCGGGACAGCGAGTCAGCACGGCTGCCCCTCCAGACGCACCCATCCGTCATTGTCTGCCCCCACGCGCAGTGCGATCAAGGGTGCATAGGCGGCTATGACCAGTTCTGCCTGGGCGGCCAGGACGCCGGAAAGCGCGATGCGCCCGCCGGGCGCGACGCGTC
>JAPLQY010000111.1 GCA_026399475.1 Rhodocyclales bacterium | reverse complement strand
TGATGACCGCGTTACCCACCGCGCAGCCCGCCTACGGTCTAGAGGGACCTTCGGCAGACCGCACCGTGGATAACGCTACACCGCAGGGCTCCACTTATCGCCGTGGAAATTCTGTCCAACCAAACGGGGCCAGCTCTCCCGCAGCATTCATGATCGCATCCTGGCGGGACAGGGGCCCGAAGAAGGTTTCGAACTGAAGCTCAAGCGCGGCAACGGAGAAGTAATCGACGTCCTGATTCACGAAGCCCCATTGATCGACGCTCACGGACAACAATCCGGCTGGATGGGATCGATGGTGGATATTACCGAGCGAAAATTGGCCGAGGAACGCGCTCGCCAGCAGCAGGAACGCCTTCAATCGACAGCGCGTCTTGTCGCCATGGGTGAAATGGCGTCGAGCATCGCGCATGAACTGAACCAGCCTCTGGCAGCGATCTCAAGCTACTGCACGGGGGCCGCCAATCTGCTGCGCAACCGGGCACCGGCGACAGACGTAGTGCCAGCGCTGGACAAGGCGGTAGAGCAGGCACAGCGCGCTGGAAACGTCATCCGTCGCATCTACAGCCTCGCTCGCCACGGCGAGAATCGTCTGGAACGGGTCCACCTCGGAGCGCACATCGATGCGGCCTTGGCTCTTATGGAAGTTGATATCCGCCAGAAGAGCATCCGCGTCACGCTTGATCTGGAGGAAGAAGCGGTAGTCGAAGGGGATCCGGTGCTGCTTGAACAGGCCTTGTTCAACCTTCTCCGCAACGCAGTCGAGTCGATGCGGGATACCGCTCCTGATCAACGACAAATCCACATAGCGCTCAGCTGTACCGACGGCTACGTCGTCCTGACCGTCGCCGATCGCGGCTGCGGGATCGACGCCAGGGTTGCGGACAAGCTGTTTGATCCGCTGTTCACGACAAAGGCCGAAGGCATGGGAATGGGACTGGCAATCTGCCGTTCCGTGGTGGAAAATCACCGCGGTCGTCTGTCGTTCGAGGCCAACCCCGCAGGAGGAACCGTATTTCGCATTCTGCTACCCATGGCACCGCAATGAGCGCCACCACGCACATCGTCGACGATGACCCTGCGGTGCGCGATGCCCTGCAATGGCTGCTACAGTCGCGCGGAGTGCCATCGCAAACATGGGCGTCCGCCGACGCGTTTCTTTCCTTCGCCACCAGCGATCTCTGCGGCTGCGTGCTCCTGGATGTACGGATGCCCGGCATGAGCGGAATTGAACTGTTTGATCGATTGAGAGCCCTGCACTGCCGCCTTCCGGTGATCTTCCTGACCGGACACGGCGACGTGCCGATGGCGGTTCAGGCCTTGAAGGATGGCGCCTTCGACTTTGTCGAAAAACCCTATGACGACAATGCGCTGGTCGACAAGGTGCTGGCAGCCATCGCGCACGATGCGAAGCGCAGCGCCAGGGACAACTCGATCCTGCTATTGCAGCAAAAACTGGCACAGCTTACGCAGCGCGAGCAGGAGATCATGCAGCTGATACTGGCGGGCAAGCTGAACAAGGTCATCGCCGACGAGCTTGGAATTGCGATGCGCACCGTAGAAGTCCATCGTTCCCGCATTTTTGAAAAAATGCAGGTCCGCTCCGCGGTCGAGTTGTCCCAAATGCTCAGCCTCCTGGGCGACAAGCCGGAGACTTAATCCGAAGCCTTGAAGTGGAGCCGGCCGGCCTCGCACCATAAGGAATAGCGCGCAAGATCGATTCGGGGATGCCGGTCGTTGCCCGCCGTCTGCAACTGGCGCACGAACTCAGTCAGGCGACGCTCGTCAGGCGGTTGAACTTCATGCCAGGTCAACATTGCGCGCAGCAGATTGCGGGCACGCGCGTCAGGCAAGTCGCGGAACAAGCTCAGGGGCAAGGGAAAAACCGGGCGGTTACCACCAAGATCCGAAGAAGCGAGGTCATCGAGCAAGGAATCCGCTTCGCCGAAACGACCGGCCGCGGCGGCCAGCTGCTCGCTTGCCTTCGGAAAGCGCGACGCAATCAGCGGGAGAACCTCGTGTCGCAGGAAATTCCGCGTGTATCGAAGATCGGCATTGCTGTCGTCCTCGCTCCACACCAAGCGGTGAGCGTGCGCGTAGGCGAGCAACTCGTCACGTGCCAGACCCAGCAGCGGGCGCAGCACGCGCCCGCGCGATTCGGGCATCGCGGCAGCCCCGCGCACACCCGCACCGCGCAACAGATTGTGCAGGATGGTTTCCGCCTGATCGTCGGCATGGTGCGCAAGAAGAATCCATTTGGCGGAATGATCGGCCAACGCCTTGTGGCGCACGCGCCGCGCTGCCGCTTCGACTCCTTCGCCTGTGCCTGGCGGGACTGCAACCCTAAGTATCGCCAGGGGGATGTTCAACGCCTGGCAAACCTGCGCACAGGACTCGGCCCAGGCGTCGGCATTGGGGTTCAGCCCATGATGCACATGGAGCGCTGAAAGCTCGAGAGCCGCGCCTTTTGCCAGGCAACCGGCGGCATGCAGCAATACCGTCGAATCCAGCCCGCCGGAATAGCCTACGACAACGGAATCTCTCCCCCTGGCGTGGCGGGAAAGGCAGGCGGCGACAGCCTGCAGGACAGGCTCAGTGAATGGCTTGTTCCTTGAATCGACCATAACTCATCAGGCGCTCGAAGCGCCGCTCGATGAGCTCGCTTGTCGACAAGCCGGCAAGTTGCTTGAGCGCTTCCTGCAGGGACTTTTTGACATTCTGCGCCACAAGGCGATAGTCACGATGGGCGCCACCAACCGGCTCATTGATTATGCGGTCGACCAAACCAAGCGATTTGAGTCGAGGTGCCGTAATGCCCATGGTCTCGGCAGCTTCGCCGGCGCGTTCGGCACTCTTCCACAAAATCGAGGCACAACCCTCCGGCGAAATTACCGAATACGTTGAATACTGGAGCATCGCGACCACATCCGCCACGGCAATCGCCAAGGCGCCGCCCGATCCGCCTTCGCCAATTACGGTGGCGATCAGCGGCACTTTCAATTCGGTCATGACAGCCAGATTGCGTCCGATCGCCTCCGACTGCCCTCGTTCTTCTGCGTCGATACCGGGATAGGCGCCGGGAGTATCTACAAAGGTAAAGATCGGGAGTCCGAATTTTTCGGCCAGGCGCATCAGGCGCAAGGCCTTGCGATAGCCTTCGGGGCGGGGCATGCCAAAATTTCGCTGGATCTTTTCTTTTGTATCCCGGCCCTTCTGGTGGCCGATCACCATGCAGGACTGGCCGTTGAATCGCGCCAAACCGCCGACAATGGCGTGATCGTCGGCGTAACTGCGGTCGCCGTGCAGTTCCTCGAAGTCGGTGAACACCAGACTCAGGTAATCCAGGGTATATGGCCGCTGCGGGTGACGGGCCACCAGGGCGCATTGCCACGGAGTGAGCTTGGCGTAAATCTCCTTGGTCAGACTCTGACTCTTCGCGTCGAGACGGGAGATTTCCTCCGATATATCGACAGCCGAATCGTCCTGCACGAAGCGCAACTGCTCGATCTTCGCTTCAAGTTCCGCGATCGGTTGCTCGAATTCCAGAAAGCTTGTTTTCATGCGGGTATTTTAGCAGTCGGCAGGCGCATCAAGCTACCCGATGGGGCGGCTCAACGGAACATGCGAATCTGCCGGTGCGACTTCTTGATCTTGGGAGGCCCCAAAGCATAAAACCCTCCGCCCGGCAATCCGGGGGAGGGTTTTGATGGGGGAGTCTGGCGTTGACCTACTTTCTCACACGGTGAAGTGCAATATCATCGGCGCGGTCTCGTTTCACGGTCCTGTTCGGGATGGGAAGG
>JAPLQY010000008.1 GCA_026399475.1 Rhodocyclales bacterium | reverse complement strand
TTCAATATCCTGTTGTTGGCTTCGACCAATCGTGCCTACTGGTTTCATAACTTTGCACCCTCCCTTCTCGGGTTTCTTGCTATTGGATTCGTCCTGTTGCACAGCATATTGGTCTGGCTGGTCCGTGTCATGGACAGGCGGGTCGCACCAACGCATTCCGGAACACCGTCAGCGGCGCTGTATTCGCAAATCGGATACGGCGCCGCTTTGCTCTTCCTTATCCTGATGGGGTTCTCATTTGTGGCCCGAGTGGGCGACGCCGTCCGTGATTTTGAGAATCTGGAATTTTCGCGTGCCATCAGGAAACTTACGTTGGACGGGCAACCGGCAGAATTGCTGGCCGATCGATTGCTCCCCTCTCAGCTCACCTATCTGGTCTTCAGCCCGGACAGCATGTCTCTACGCGCTCGTCATTGGGGCTATTTCTTCATGCTCGGACCGGACAGAGGTTTTTGGCAGGACAATTACACATTGGGTATTGGCCCGGACCCTAAAACCTATTGGAAGAATCTTTATGCCACTGCACCGCCGGATGCGATCTTGTTCTCGGACATGAGCGGCAATTTTTCGGCGGTGAAAGAAAGGCTGCTGCGCAATCAGGGGGTAGACATTTCCTGGCTGGAGGATCATCTGGAGCGAAATTATATTTGCGTCACGCAGCCTGGCGCGGCCGTCTACTTTCGGCCCGAGCATATGTCTTGGTTTTCCGGGCTGAAGTGGAAGCGATGCTTACTGTAACCGCGCAGCGGAATTCCGGTCGATGCCAAGTGCTCGGGTCGAGCGTCGCTTCATGGCAGGTGGAGAACCTATCGTGCCGGTAAATCCCGAGCGTGTTGTTTTCGGCGTTGTACTTGCGCTTGCTGCGTACGCATCCAATTTCCGGTCGCTTATCTTCTGGGAACTTCATCCAGGTTTTGGAGACTTTCCGGACCAGGCATCGATTGAAATGGCGTATTGGCTTCTGGCGGCGCTTCTCGTTCTTTGGCTGTTATTGCAGGAAGGCAATCTCCGGAATTATTGGCAAAACTGGCGCCGTCAGCCATGGCCAATCGCTTTCCTGCTGATCTGCTCACTGTCGCTGTTCTGGTCGTCCGACCCCGCGGTTTCCTTTCATCGCGCATCGATTTTGATAGCCTCGACATGGGTCGCGGCCTACATTGGCATGCGCTGCGACGTCGAGGAATTTCTGCATTATCTGTCCTGGTTTGGCGCTCTTGTTGCCCTTGCCGCCGCTTACATGGCTCTGACGGACCCGCTGTTCGGGATCGATCGCGCTTACGGTCCCGCTGTCTGGCGCGGCGTTTTCTGGAACAAGAACCACCTCGGTTCCGTTATCGCGCTGTTTAGCGCGGTGCTGCTACTGACACTCGTCAATATAAGATCCAGGCCGGGACACGGCCCGACAGCCTGGTTCATACTCGCCTACGCCGGGTCCCTGACTGTGGTCTACAAATCGCACTCGGCCGCAGGGTACCTGCTGGTATTGATTCTTCATGCAACCGTGTTTCTGTCACTGCTTTGGATTGCGTTGGCGGAACGCATGCAGCGGTGGCACTACATCCTCGCAGCCATTGCAGCAATCGCGGTTATTCTCGTTGCGCTAGCCAATCTAAATGCCATTCTCGGCGCGTTCAACAGAGACATCACCTTGACCGGCAGGACGAAACTGTGGGCTTATCTGCTGGAGGAGGTTGTCAGCAAGAGGATGTTGCTTGGCTACGGCTTTGGTTCATTGTGGGAAGATTCCCAGTTTCGTGCCCTTGCAAACGAAAAGCTCGGCTTTTATCCGGTGATCGGCGACAACGGCTTCATGGACATCCTGTTGGGGGTGGGGGCTGTCGGCCTGGCGGCCTTCATGCTGGTCTATTTCACTGCTTTGAAAGGAGCGATCAGGTGTCTTGTTCGTGAAAAGAACGTTGCTGGCTGCTTGCCGCTGCTCATCATGTCGTTCGCCCTATTTTCAAACATCAGTTTCAGCTTGCTGGTCGAAATTGAAGCCATGGTATGGGGATTGATTGTCGCAGTTCTGTTCACCACCGCGAAGCGCGCTGAGACCTTTTGCTGTGCCGAGGGGGCGCCTCTCAATACCCGTCTGGCGTCGAGAAGCCCTTGATTAGCGTCAGCGCAATTATCTTGAGATCCAGCCACAGGGACCAGTTTTCGATGTAGTGGAGATCGTGCTGGACACGCTTCTGCATCTTCTCCAGCGTGTCTGTTTCTCCTCGGAAGCCATTGACCTGCGCCCAGCCGGTGATGCCCGGCTTGATCTTGTGCCTGGCCATGTAGCTGCTTACCAGGACTTTGTACTGCTCGTTATGCTCCACGGCATGGGGTCGCGGGCCGACGATCGACATGTCGCCGGCCAGCACGTTGAAGAACTGCGGCAATTCGTCGAGGCTGGTGCGCCTCAGGAGCGCACCGAAAGGCGTGACCCTCGGGTCGTCCCGGCGGGCTTGGGTGACCCCGCCGGCAGGCTCGGCATGGATCACCATGCTGCGGAACTTGAGAATGGTGATCGTCTCTCCGCCCAGGCCGGAACGCCGTTGGCGGAACAGGACTGGCCCCGGCGACGAGAGCTTGACGCCCATGGCGATCAGCAGCATCAGCGGGCTGCACACCAGGATGATCAGCAGCGCCAGGACACGGTCCTCGATGACCTTGGTCAAGCGGTCGAGGCTGTCCATTCCCGATGAACTGAGATTGATCACGGGAAGCCCGGCGATCTCTGATACCGAGTGGTTGAGGAGGGTAAAGCTGGAAATGTCGGGAACGTAGCGAATGTCGACAGTGGTGTGGCGTAGCGCATGCTGGACATGATGGATCGTCGCTTCCTCCCTCAGGGGTAGCGCAATCCATACCTGGTCGATGCCTCCGGCGCGAACCCGGGCGACGAGATCGGCAAATCCGGTGTCCTCTCCGTCAGTTGCGGAAAATGACGCGGCTACCACGAGTCCAGCCCAAGGGGTATCGGCCAATCGCTTGGTCAGGTGCTCCGCCATGCTCGGACTGCCGACGATGGCGACGCGCCGCAGATTGAAGCCGCGCTGACGCATGCTGCGCTGGAACAGGCGCAGAACAATTCGCCCTGCAAGCAGAACGACCCAGCCCAGGCTGAGCCAGATCAGGAACCAGCCGCGCGAGAAATCGGGCCCGGTTTTTGTGACGAAGGCGAAGAATGTCAAGGCGCCAAAGGTCGTCACCCATGCCAGCGTCAGGGTCCGCATCTCCTCACCGAGAGAAATGCCGCGCCAGGCCCGATACAACCCGAAGGAAGGAAAGATCACCAGGCACAGCAGCACGGCAAGCACCAGTCCGAGCGTGTAGCCGGGCGAATTCGGCAGTCCGCCAAGGTAGATGATGCTCGCCACCCAGCCGGAACCGAGCACGGCCAGAGCGTCGGCCAGACGCAGCAGCATTTCCCAGAGTTCTGCGTATTCGCTGAGTATGCCCCTGTATTTCATCTATCTGGATCTCTGCCTTGATTTCCACGTAAAGCGATGCGTGTCGCAAGGCTCGATAATTTTCTTGCGGTTGTCCGATGCGGGCCTCTGTCGCCCAATCGTAATCATCGCCACGGCGATTTCACCGAGATTTCCTGGCGCGCGCGAGTTGCCCTAGAAACTCATAGGCGAATAGAGCGTTGTGGTACGTATACCGTTTCCAGAGCCGCAGAAAATCCTTGCTGATAAGACGGTGCAACCACTCAAAACCAGACTCCCGGATCCACTGGGGCGCCATGGCGACGCGGCCGCCGAAGAAATCAAAAGTTGCACCGCTGGCAATGATCACCGATCCCCGCAGGCGCTCCAGATGCGCATCGATCCAATAGTCCTGTTTCGGTGTCCCGAGTCCGGCCAGAATGATATCCGGTTGCAGGCGATTTATCTCGTCGCATACGGCCTGATCTTCTTCGTCCGTCAGTGTTCTGAACGGCGGAGAGCGGGCGCCGACGATACGAAGATGGGGGAACGCAGTATTCAGATAGCTACGCATACTATCGAGCACATCCGGTGCGCCGCCGTAAAGATAAAAGGTGTAACCCTTCTCGATTGAGCGCCGGGCGAGATGGAGGACGATATCCGGTGCGTCGAAGCGGTCGCAGTGAGCCTGCATGGCGTAACGCATCAACCGAACGAAGGGCATGCCGTCGGGGCCGGCGATATCCGAGTGCTGATAAATCGCCTTCAGCCTTTCGTCCCGCAGTGAAAGCGAAATGCAGTAGGCGTTGAGGCAGGCGATGTGATGCGAGCGTCCGGATTTGTCGCTTATCCAGCGGTCAATCCGATGGTCCATTTCTTCATAGGTCAGCGCTTCGATGTCGATGCCGCAGAAGTTGAAAAAACGTCGACGTCCGCCATCGGGGCCGTTCCGTTCCGAAATGAATTTGTCGAACATGCTTATGGGCGGGCCTTCGAGAGGAGCATCAGGAACCTTTTCCGATTCGCCGCTCGATCCATCGGTAGAGGCTCGACAGCCCGGACTCGAGCTCTACGCGCGGCGCCCACCCGAGTATGTCACGTGCCCTGGAAAAATCGGCGCAGCGGCCCCTGTCGCCTTCCGGCTTGCTCAAGTCGTAACGAATCTCTATCGGGTTACCGGAAATGCCGACGATCGTTTCGGCGATCTCCCTGATTGACGTGCAAACATCCGGGCCTATCTGAATCGGTCCCTTGCCAAGGCCACGCTGCAGCGCAAGTTCCAGCGCATCCGTGGCGTCATCGACATGGACGAAGGCGCGTCCCTGATTACCGCTGCCCCAGACGTCGAAAGGTTCGTCGCGCCAGCGGACAGCCTTGCGCACCAGAGACGGAATGACCTGTCCGGTGATTGGACTGAAGTCCGATGGCGCGCCGTAGACGTTGTGAAGCACGAGCACGCTCACCGGTATGCCAGACTCCTTCTCCATGAGCAGCGCTTCATACTCTCCCATGAGTTTGCTCCAGCCATAGGCTGATTCCGGGTGTGCCGGATACTGGTCGTCCTCCCGCAAGGGGCGTGCAGCGACACCTGATTGCAGGTGCGCCGGAAAACTGCATGCAGTTCCGGCATAGATGAAGCCCTTGACCGGATGGCGGCGGACGGCGTCGAGGACATTGGAGTTGATGAGAAAATTGTCGCGGAACAGCGAGCCCTGATTCTTGAATACATAACCGATGCCCGCCACGATATCCGCGAGGTGGTAGACGTAGTCTATTCCGTCCAGCAGTTTGTCTATAACACCAGGGATCCTGAGGTCAGCATCGAAAAACGAATTCCCCAAGTCAATTGCATCCCGGTCGTCCTCGTCTTTCAGATAGTCGAGCTTTCCCCTCCACAAGTTGTCGACGACCACGACATCATGCCCGCATGTGACCAGTCGTTTGACCAGCGTCGAACCAATCATGCCGGCGCCACCGGTGACGAGAATCCTGTATTTACTCACGGCCCGGTCTCTGGATCGGCGATCAAGGCGCCTGCAGAAACTGCGAAAAATCGACCTTCTCGAACACGGCGCACTTGCCGTTCACGGTCGCGTCTATGATGCGGCGTCCATCGGCCTCAAAGGCCCTTCTGGCTGTCGCATAGGCAAGTTCCGATCGATACAGGTCGGGTAGCTGCCATTTGATACCCTGCGGAAAGTAGTCTGGATGGCAGTGACTTTCGTCTCGTGCCTGCTGCCGGACCTCGGTGCTATTGGGGACGCCCTTTTCTACGAAACTGTGATCCAGTCCGACCAGAACGACTTCCTTGAACCCCATGAAATAGGCCAGTTGCAGGCTGGCGAAGGTGACCGTGCCGCCGCTCGACATCGTGCCGGTAACGTCGCCGCAGAAGCGATCCTCGAGACCTAGTCCGACACGCAGGTACATTGGCTCGTCTCTCTTTCCGGCAAAGCAATGGCGACGATTGAAGTTCACGAATCGCGGCATTTCGAGTCGCGAAATATCGTCAGCAAACTGCTCGAGCACAAGTTCATTGATGCACACGTAATAGGAGGGGGTGAAGCCCCATTGAGGGTAAAGAATATAGGCGCGGTTCATGCTGAACGTGAACTCTCCAGCCAGTGTCATCAAGTCCATGTTGCCAAGACTCGGCCCGTTGGCCATGACAAAGCAACGTTGCCCAAGATGGATATCACGGTAGTCGGCGAGACGCATGCGGTTGTCCTTGGCGCGCTTCGACCCTTGCCACGACAGCGCGTCGGGTATGTCGTTGACCCGCCGCAACACTGCATCATGGATGCGCTTTGGCGTGATCTCGTTGAGTCTGAATCGCATCAAGTCTTACCTTTATCGCGGCTTGCGCAGCACGAGTTCGACGTTGCGCACATCGAAGACCTGATAGCTTGGGTGACGCATTCTCAGGGTTGCCAGCATATCTGCGGCGACGTGTTCGCGATCGGTACTCATCTGTATCATTTCAAAGGGTGACTCTTCCACCAACCGGAGGTAGTCTTCGAAGAAGAGGCGATTGATGGCGTCGCTGTCATAGACCCAGCCCAGTATCCCCTCTTCGAGCCGGGGTGGGACGCGGTTGGCGATCGTGGTGCGCATTTCGTCCCGGGACTGCAGAAGGTGCGAGAAATCGGCGAGCGGATTTAGCCTGGGATCCCAGTGCCGTGCCTGCTGTCCATCCGCAGTGGCGCATACGTGATGCCCCAGTCCGGAGGACCAGATCGGCCCGAATTCCGCGTAGACGATACCGCCAGGGACCAGAATGCGGTGCATTTCGGCTAGGCAGCGCTCGAAGTCCAGCAGATGCTCGAAAACCGAAACGCTGAACACGGCGCCCAGACTGGAATCCGGCAGGCCCGTATCGCGCATGTCGGCCCGCTTGAGGGTGCAGCCGGAAGGAAGCGCGGGGCTGATCTGGGCAAGATCAGCGTCGGAAAACGCAGTATTGATCCCGGTCACGTAATTGCAGCCGGTCAACTGGAGTTCCCGGAGCACTTTTCCGTCAAGATCCGATCCGATTTCCAGTACGCCGATTCGTCTGACCACTTCCGGCACAATATCCACGAAGCGGCGCAATGCGCGTGCTTGATAGCGTTCGAGCCCGTGTTTCGAGTCCAGGCTGAACAGACTCGAGTAGGCACCGCGAAGGTTTGTGTAGAGGCGGGGTGCCAGTTTCCGCAGGCGAGAGAGATGGCGCCCGAGCGGCGATTGCCGGATGACGCGGTCGACACGTTCGCTGATCAAGGACGGCATGCTCAATGAGTGCCGTCGCTGTCGGTGGCCGTGCGGCGACGCGGCACTACTGGCGCCGTGGTCTGGCTTGCCACGCCGACCCGCCCGGCAAAAGGATTCGATGTCATGAGTAATGTGATCGAGCGAATATCCCTGTTCGATCGCGGGCTTCCCGGAGGGGCGATCCCGGAGCGCATTGGGGACTGCATGGTACCCTATCTGCGAACCGTTGCCGGGGTGATGCCGGGGAGCTTTCGTCTCTGTTTCGAATCAACGC
>JAPLQY010000005.1 GCA_026399475.1 Rhodocyclales bacterium | reverse complement strand
GGCAGCATCTCCGGTGACGTATTCGTAACCCCACTTCCACTGGTATCCAGTGGCCTTGATCGTCAGATCGGGTTGCGAGGTATCGCGCATCTGCACCAGCGTCGACGTCGCCGGGAAGGCAATGGCGATCAGAATCAGCGTGGGGACTATGGTCCAGGCGATTTCCACTGCCGTGTTGTCGTGAAAATCGGCCGCCTTGTGGCCCTTGGACTTTCGATGAAAGACTATCGAATAGGCAACGACGGCAAAGACGCCGACGAAGATCACGGCAATGACCCACGTCAGCAGGGTGTGCAGGTCATAGACGCGTCGCGCCAAGGCCGTGACGGGTTCCTGCAGGCCGGTTTCCCAGGCGGCGTTGGCCGCGCTGGCGAACATCCCCAGCAGACCCGCTGTCAGAAGTCCCGTCGATCCACGCCGCAAACGACTCACGTCGTGATCGTTGTTTGAGTTTCGTGCCATCTTCCCCCCCCCTCCGCGTCAGTCTCGCACCACGCGGCACAGCGTTGGCACGATAAGCTGACGTGTTCGAAAACTTACCAAAAAGAGTCCGTAGGACCCCGTTGCAGTTTCTTAGCAGGGGGAAAGGTTAACACACTCCTCTTGATCTAAATCAATTGGACCTAGAAATTATTGATATAAACGATATGCGTTGCGTGCAAACGCCAAGCTGCCCAATCCCGGCGGGCGGCTTCCTTCGGAGCGACACAGCCGAACTGGCTGCCCTGAACCCGAAACAGCTGAAATCCGGTGGCATGCAGCACCGACGGGGCAACGCAACGAGCCGCATCCAGCCTGCTAAAGGGCCAGGGCCGCGAGCAACTTGTCATGCACGCCGCCAAACCCGCCGTTGCTCATGATCAGCACCTGGTCACCCTCCCGCGCATCGGCAGCCACAGCTAGGATCAATCGATCCAGATCATCGAAACTCTTTGCCCGGTTGCCGAGTGGCGCCAGTACTGCAGTTGCGTCCCAGCCCAGATTGCTGGCATAGCAGTAGGTCGCGTCGGCTTCGGCGAGACTATCCGGCAATTGCGCCTTCATGGCGCCCAGCTTCATGGTGTTCGAGCGCGGCTCAAGGACGGCAAGGATTCTGGCTTGGCCCACCCGCTGACGCAGGCCAGCGAGAGTGACGCGAATGGCCGTCGGATGATGGGCGAAATCGTCGATCACGGTCACGCCGCGCACCGTGCCGCGCACTTCGAGCCGGCGCTTGATGCCGCTGAAGCTTGCCAGAGCCTGAAGACCAACGGCCACCGGGACTCCGGCATGTCGCGCCGCGACCAATGCAGCCAAGGCGTTATCCCTGTTGTGAGCGCCCGCCAGGTCGAAGCGATCGACCCGGCCCTGCGGTTTGCCCGCCAGACTCACCTCAAAGCCGCCCGTTGCATCCGGCTCCGCGGCCTGCCAGCCCTCGGCCCCATTGAACCACTCGACCGGGGTCCAGCAGCCACGGGCAAGCACGCGCTTGAGCGAGGCCTCCTGCGCGTTCGCGACAATCAGGCCATTTGACGGCAAAGTTCTTACCAAATGATGGAATTGAGTCTCGATAGCGGCAAGATCGGAGAAGATGTCGGCATGATCGAACTCGAGATTATTCAAAATCGTGGTCCGCGGCTGGTAGTGCACGAACTTCGAGCGCTTGTCGCAGAACGCCGTATCGTATTCGTCGGCCTCGATGACGAAGAAGGGCGAATCGGTGAGGCGGGCCGAAACCCCGAAGCCCTGCGGCACGCCCCCGACCAGGAAGGAAGGATTCAACCCGGCCTCCTCGAGGATCCACGCCAACAGCGAAGTCGTGGTCGTCTTGCCGTGCGTGCCCGCCACGCCCAACACCCAGCGGCCGCGCAGAATGTTCTCGGCCAGCCATTGCGGACCGGACACATACGGAAGGTTGCGCTCAAGAATGGATTCGAGCAACGGATTGCCGCGCGAAATCGCGTTGCCGACCACAAACAGATCCGGATTCAGAGTCAATTGCTCCGTGCCGTAACCCGCCACCAGATCGATGCCCTGCTCGCCGAGCTGCGTGCTCATGGGCGGATAGACGTTGGCGTCGCAGCCGGTGACGCGGTGCCCCGCCGCACGCGCCAGCAGCGCGATGCCGCCCATGAAAGTGCCGCAGATGCCGAGGATGTGGATATGCATGTCACGGTTCCATGAAATAATGAAGCAGATTCTATCCCGCCAGGGGATACCGTCCGCCGCCCTGAAGGCTGCGGACATAACCGTCTGCTGCATTTGCCCAAGCACGCCATGCCACGCCGTAAACCTGCCCCATCCACCTCCAGCCATCTGCGGCGAGCGATTGCCAATGCGGCCGCACGCCTGATGGCTGAGGAAGGCATCAGCGACTACGGCACCGCCAAGCGCAAAGCGGCCCGGAGTCTGGGTGCCGGAGAAGGTGCGGCGCTGCCGACCAACGAAGAAATCGAGACCGAGTTGCGCGCATGGCAGTCGCTGTACCAGGAAGACGAGCAACGCGAACGTGTCCACGATTTGCGCACAACCGCGCTGGAAGTGATGCGGTTGCTGGCCGAATTCAACCCCTACCTTGGCGGCGGCGCTCTCGATGGCACAGCCGGCCGCTATTCTGCCGTAGAGATCGACCTTTTCGCCGATAGCAGTAAAGACGTAGAAATTGCACTCCTATCCCACGGTATCTCCTACGATACGATGGATAACCGACGAATAGGCGTTGATGCCCAACTGCGTCTCCACTGGAATGATTTCCCGGTACTGATCTCGGTGTACCCGCCCTCCACCGAGCGGCAACAACCGAAAAATCCACATGGTGGACGAGGTCGCCACCGCGTTCGTGCCGACGGTGTACTGGAACTGCTGCGGGAAGTGCCAAAATGAGCCGTTCAAGGGTCTGGCTGATGCTCGGCGGCCTCACCCTGCTGGCGGCGACAGTAGGCTATCGACTGGGCGTTCTCGAAAAAAATACCGAAACTCCGACGGCAGCGCCAGTACCGGCAATTTTCGACCTGATCCTGATGGATCTGAAAGGCCAGCCCCAAGGTCTCGGCCAATGGCGCGGCAAACTACTGATCGTCAACTACTGGGCAACGTGGTGCCATCCCTGCCGCGAGGAGATGCCCGGCTTTTCCCGGCTGCAGGAAAAATATCTGGACAAAGGCGTTCAGTTTGTAGGCATCAGCATCGATAATGTAGATAAAATCGTCGAATTCCAGAAAATAACTCCCGTTAGCTATCCTCTGTTAATTGGCGATATGAACGTCATGGAAAATAGTGCAGCCTTGGGTAATGCCCGGCAGGCGCTGCCTTTTACAGCGGTCTTCGACCGCGAAGGCAGGCTTTTCTCGACCAAACTGGGACGCCTGGCAGAGGCTGACCTGGAAAGACAGTTGATTGACCTGATGTCTCGATAGCTGGACAAAGTACGGGTATTTACGGCAAACTACAGTCATGACGAAGCCAAAAAGCACCAATGGCCCCAAACGCGCACCCAGCAGCGAAGACTTGAACGGCGCTGTTCTGGTGCTTCACGGGCCAAACCTGAACCTGCTGGGAACGCGCGAACCCGAGATTTACGGACGCACAACGCTGGCGGCCATTCACACGGCGATGGAGGCCCGTGCCCGCTCTTTTGGCATGCGACTCGAAAGCTTTCAGAGCAACCACGAAGGCGAGCTGATCGATCGGGTACAGTCGGCCCGCGAACAGGGAGTGCGCTTCATCATCATCAACCCGGCGGCTTACACCCATACCAGCGTTGCCTTGCGCGATGCGCTGGCGGCAGTGACCATCCCGTTTATTGAAGTTCACCTGTCCAACGTGCATGCGCGGGAGCCGTTCCGCCATCACTCGTATTTTTCGGATATCGCCATCGGCGTTATCTCCGGTCTTGGCGCACAAGGCTATGAACTGGCGCTGGAAGCCGCGCTGGCCCGCTTGCGCGCCATCTAGAATCATCTGAAAATTCGGCGGCTGCGGCCGCAAATCCCAGTTTGAGGAGTCCCCATGGACCTGAGAAAGCTCAAGACACTGATTGATCTCGTGCAGAACTCCGGCATTTCGGAGCTTGAAATCAGTGAGGGCGAAGAAAAGATTCGCATCGCCAAGCATTTCACGGCAGCACCGGCCACCAACGTGGTCAGCATGCCTGTTTCGGCCACGGCCATGGCGCCGGGGGCCGCAGCGCCAGCACCGACTCCTGGCGCCGAAGCAATTCCCGCCCAAACGGAAGGCCACGTAATGAAAGCGCCGATGGTGGGAACCTTCTATCGATCGAGCGGCCCGGAGGCCGCCGCCTTCGTCGAGGTCGGCCAAACCGTCAAAGCGGGCGACACGATATGCATCATCGAGGCGATGAAACTGATGAACGAGATCGAAGCGGACATTTCCGGCGTGATCAAGGCCATCCAGGTTGAAAATGGCCAGGCAGTAGAGTACGGTCAGCCGATGTTCGTGATCGGCTGATCATGTTCGGCAAGGTTCTTATTGCAAACCGCGGGGAGATTGCGCTACGCGTGCTGCGCGCCTGTCGTGAACTCGGAGTGCGCACTGTCGCCGTGCACTCGGAAGCCGATACCGAGGCAAAATACGTCAAGCTCGCCGACGAATCCGTTTGCATCGGCCCGGCCCCGTCCTCGCAGAGCTACCTCAACATACCGGCCATCATTTCCGCCGCCGAAGTCACCGATGCCGAGGCCATTCATCCCGGCTACGGTTTTCTGTCGGAAAACGCCGACTTCGCCGAACGCGTGGAGAAATCCGGCTTTGCCTTCATTGGTCCACGTCCGGAGACCATCCGCCTGATGGGCGACAAGGTCAGCGCCAAGAACGCCATGCGGGAAGCGGGGGTTCCCTGTGTGCCCGGCTCCGAAGGCGCCCTGCCCGATGACCCGAAGGAAATCATCAAAATAGGCCGCGCCGTAGGCTATCCGGTGATCATCAAAGCCGCTGGCGGCGGCGGCGGACGCGGCATGCGCGTGGTGCACACCGAAGCCGCCCTGATCAACGCAGTGAACATGACCCGCAGCGAGGCCGGGGCAGCCTTCAACAATTCCACGGTATATATGGAGAAGTTCCTCGAGAATCCGCGTCACGTGGAAATCCAGGTGCTGTCCGACGCCCATCGCAATTCAGTCTATCTGGGCGAGCGCGACTGTTCGATGCAGCGCCGTCACCAAAAGGTCATCGAGGAAGCCCCGGCACCTGACATCAACCGCCGCATGATCGGCCGCGTCGGCGACCGTTGCGCCGAGGCCTGCCGTCGCATCAACTACCGCGGCGCAGGAACGTTCGAGTTTCTCTATGAGAACGGCGAGTTCTATTTCATCGAAATGAACACCCGCGTCCAGGTCGAGCATCCCGTCACGGAACTGATCACGGGCATCGACATCGTGCAGGCGCAGATTCGCATCGCTGCCGGAGAAAAGCTCTGGTTCAAGCAGCGCGATATCGAAATTCGCGGGCATGCCGTCGAATGCCGCATCAATGCCGAAGACCCCTTCAAGTTCACGCCTTCGCCGGGAAAGATAACCAACTGGCACCCGCCGGGTGGCCCCGGCATTCGCGTCGATTCCCATGCCTATTCCGGCTACACCGTGCCGCCACACTACGACTCGATGATCGGCAAAGTGATCGCTTACGGCGATACCCGCGAGCAAGCGATCAGGCGGATGCGGATCGCCCTTTCGGAAATGATGGTCGATGGCATCAAGACCAATATCCCGCTACATCAGGATCTGATGCTGGATCAGCGCTTCATCAAGGGCGGTACCAGTATCCACTACCTCGAAGAAAAGCTCGCCGCCAAGAGCGACGCCCTCAAGGGCAAGTAGGCGGTATGTGGGTCAGCGTCGCTCTGGAAACCGACGCCGCGCACGCGGATGCCCTCTCCGACGCCCTGCTGGCGGCCGGAGCGATTTCGGTCAGTGTCGAAGATGCTTTGGCGGGGACCGACCGGGAAACACCCCAATTCGGCGAACCGGATGGTGTGACAAATGAGCCAACGACACCCCTGTGGAGCGACAGCCGTGTGGTGGCGCTGTTCGACCCGAGCGATGACCTGATCGGCCGCGTCGCCGCTGCCACAGTGGCTGCCGGCATCGACGAGCTACCCGAGATTGAACTGGAGGACATCGCCGAGCAGGACTGGGTACGGCTCACCCAAGCGCAATTCGATCCGATCCGGGTCAACGACCTCCTGTGGATCGTCCCATCGTGGCACGCGGCACCTGATCCCGGTGCCATCAATCTGGTACTCGACCCCGGCCTCGCCTTCGGCACCGGCTCGCATCCGACCACCTTCCTCTGCCTGCAATGGCTGACCGAAACCCTGCGTGGCGGCCCAGAGAGGCAACTGAGCGTGCTCGACTACGGCTGCGGCTCGGGGATCCTCGGCATTGCGGCGGCCAAGCTCGGTGCTGCTTCGGTGCTGGGTGTGGACATCGACGACAATGCCCTGACCGCGGCGCGCGACAACGCCGCCAACAACAGCGTGACGCTCGACCTGCGTCACTCGCGGGAGGTGCTCGAAGAGCGGTTCGACATCGTGGTCGCCAACATCCTCACCAACCCCCTTTGCGTACTGGCGCCACTGCTGGTCGGACGCATCGCTCCGGGCGGGCGCATCGCGCTGTCAGGAGTGCTCGCAACCCAGACAGAGCAAGTAATAGCCGCGTATGCACCACTGATCACGCTGCACGTGGGAGCTGAACACGAAGGATGGGTGCGCCTCGAGGGTCAACAAAGGGGCAGGCAATGCTGACACGCTGCCCGGCCTGCACAACCCACTTTCGGGTCACGGCGGAGCAGCTCAAGGCACGCTCCGGACGGGTGCGCTGCGGCGAGTGCCAGCAAGTCTTCAATGCGCTCGATACCTTGATCGAGGAACCGATGAGGGTAGTCGCGGAACTGCCGGCCGAACCACTGCGACAGGCCATACTGACACCCCCACTTGAAGCCGAAGCGAAAGCCGCTGGGTATCCTCAGGCACCGATCGATCAAGTCACTCTGGTACCGCCGACTCCCGAAGCGACTCCCGAAGCGGCTCTTGAACTGGAAGTGCCGGAAGAACTCTCAATACCCGACCCCGAAACCCAGGGAGCGTCTATCCCGGAACCGGCTGTAGCAGCCGAACCTGATACGGTGGCCGAGGCCGACATCGGCACAAGGGACTGGAGCGAGACTTTCCACGAGGCACCACCCTCGCCTCGCCGCTGGCCATGGGTGATCGGCAGCGTTATCGGACTCACCGCGCTTGGCCTGCAGGCCGTGCTGGCGTTCCGCGTGGAATTGGCGGTGCTGTGGCCGGAGGTCAGGCCGGCTCTGGTAGCCCTGTGCGACATCGCCGACTGCGAAGTCGGCCTGCCTGCAAAGGTCGGCTTGGTGGGAATCGAGGCATCGGACCTGCACCCCGACAGCGAACGGGCTGGCCGGCTGGCGCTGACGGCAACACTAAAAAACCGGGCTCCCTTCGCCCAACAGTTTCCGTATCTGGAACTCACCCTCACCGACACGGCAGACAAGGCTATCGCGCGCAAGGTATTGGCGCCGACAGACTATCTGCCGCCAAAGGCTTCCATCGCCAACGGCATGCAACCCAATGCCGACATCGCGATTGCTGTCGGCGTCGAGCCGGGCGAGATGGCGGCCAGCGGTTACCGGCTCTATCTCTTTTATCCCTGAACTTTCTGAAAGCCTGCATGAAGACACTTATCTGCGGATCGATGGCCTACGACACCATCATGGTATTTGGCGACCGCTTCAAGAATCACATCCTGCCCGAGCAGATCCACATTCTCAACGTCGCCTTCCTGGTGCCCGACATGCGGCGGGAGTTCGGCGGCTGCGCCGGCAACATCGCCTACAACCTCAAGCTGCTGGGCGGCGAGCCGCTGATCATGGCAACCATCGGCGACGACAGCGCGCCCTACATGCACCGCCTCAAGCAACTCGGGCTGGACGCCAGTCATGTCAGGGATGTGCCGGGCAGCTTTACCGCGCAGGCCTTCATCACCACTGACCTCGACGACAACCAGATTACCGCTTTTCATCCCGGAGCAATGACTCAGTCGCATCAGAACAAGGTCACGGATGCCCGGGACGTAAGTCTCGGCATCATCTCGCCGGATGGCCGCGACGGGATGCTGCAACATGCCAGGGAGTTTCGCGAGGCCCACATTCCGTTCATTTTCGATCCGGGCCAGGGCCTGCCGATGTTCGATGGCGAAGAACTCATGGCCTTTCTGAAACTTGCCGACTACTGCACGGTCAACGACTACGAAGCCAAGCTGCTGACCGAGCGCACGGGGCGCACGCTGGAGCAGTTGGCCGGCGAAGTCGAGGCGCTGATCGTGACGCTGGCGGGTAGTGGATCGCACATCTACAGCAAAGGCCGCCGTATCGAGATTCCTGTGGCCCCCCCTGAAGCATTGATTGACCCCACAGGTTGCGGTGACGCCTACCGCGCCGGTCTGCTCTACGGTATCGGCCAGGGTTGGGACTGGGAGAAAACCGGGCGGCTGGCTTCGCTGATGGGTTCGATCAAGATCGCCCACCGTGGCGGTCAGAATCACAAACTGACACGGGACGAGATTGCCGGAAAATACAGTGCGGCATTCGGCGACAATCCCTGGTAAGGAACAAGCGCACCAGTCATAACCAAAGGAACCATCATGATGTCATATCGCTTGCTTGCTGTCGCATTTGCTGTTGTAACCACATTGGCCCTGACCGGTTGTGCCGGCAGCCAGTCCGGCTCCGCCTACTCCCGCTCACAGACCCGCGGCGAAATGCACGTGCGCATGGGCGTCGTGGAATCCGTGCGCCAGGCGACCATCGAGGGCACGCAATCGGGTGTCGGAGCCGTTGCGGGGGGCGTAGTCGGCGGCATCGCGGGCAGCAATGTCGGGCAAGGCAAGGGCTCCACGGTTGGCTCGGTACTTGGCGCCGTCCTCGGCGGCGTGGCAGGACAAGCCATTGAAGAGAGAACAACCAAGAAGGACGGGCTGGAAATCACCATCAAGCTGGATAGCGGCCAGATCATTGCCGTAACCCAGGAAGCCGATGAGCAGTTCCGCGTCGGCGAACGGGTGCGGGTCTTGTCCGGCAGTGGAGCAACCCGCGTATCACATTGATTTATTGCAACGCCATATGATTGACCCGTAACTGCACGCGCTCAATCCCAGCCAGAAGGCTTCACTTGCTGCGGGCAGGGCTGACGCAATACCCGCCGGTCTTCCAGTCGCACAGCGGTGAGTGAGCCGCCCCACAGGCAGCCCGTGTCGAGTGCCAGAAGATTTGGCTCGTCGCGAAAACCCAGGCCCGACCAGTGCCCGCAAACAATGGTGTGGTCCGCACTTGCCCGCTTTGGCGCAGCGAACCACGGCACGCATCCGGGGGGCGCCTGGTCGAGAGGCGCCTTGGCTCCTGCCGCGCGGAATTCCAGCTCACCGGTCGACGTTACGTAGCGCATGCGCGTCATCGCATTCACCACCACCCGCAAACGATCCCAGCCTGTCAGATCATCGCGCCACGCTACTGGCTCGGAGCCCCACATATGTGCCAGAAACTCCCGGAAATCGTCTGCCATCAGCGCCGCCGAGACTTCGTCAGAGAGTGCCTGCGCCTGTGCCACCGTCCAGATCGGCAGCAGGCCCGCATGCACCATCGCCCACCGGCCTTCAACATGGATCAGAGGCTGCGCCCGCAACCAGGCCAGCAACTCGTCCCGGTCAGTCGCACCAAGCACCTTGCCGAGCGTATCTTCCTTGTTGGCCCTGCTGTAGCCTTCGGCCTGCATCACCAGGTGCAGATCATGATTGCCGAGGACCACCGTCGCCGCGGCGCCAAGCGACTTGACGAAGCGCAGCACCTCGAGTGACTGAGGTCCGCGATTGACCAGGTCACCGACGAACCAGGCACTGTCAGCGGCAGGATCGAAGCTGATATAGTCGAGAAGGCGTCGCAGCGGGTCATAACAACCCTGCAGGTCACCGATTGCATAAGTAGCCATAACGTACAAGTCTACCTTGAGCCTTCAATCCTCCCCCAAAATACTGATCATTCGCCGCGACAACATTGGCGACCTGGTCTGTACCACCCCGCTGATCAGGGCCTTGCGCCAGCGCTTTGCCGAAGGGTGGCTGGGTGCACTGGTCAATAGCTACAACGCGCCGGTGCTGGACGGCAACCCCGATCTCGACGAAGTCTTCGTTTACACCAAGGCCAAGCACCGGGGGCCCGACGAGTCGCTGCCGGGCATCCTCTGGCGACGCCTGGTGATGATGAACCGGCTGCGCCAGCTGCACTTGGACGACGTGATCATTGCCACCACTTCGCCGCAACCGCGAGTAGTCAAACTCGCACAATGGCTCGAACCGAAACGGATTATCGGCTTCGGGGATGTCAAAGGGTTAAATGTCGTGCTGCCGCTCGACAACCGGGACCGCCATGAAGTCGAGGACGTGTTTCGCGTCGCGGCCATCTACGGCATCGACGGCCCGCCGCAGGCTTGTCGGGTCACGGCGCCTCCGGTCTCGCATCAGGCCACCGGGCTCACAGTCGGCATTCACATAAGCGCACGCAAACCCTCACAGCGCTGGCCGGCAGAACACTTCGCAGCATTGATCCAGAAACTTGCCGGAGAAGGCATCGCGCGATTCGTGCTGCTTTGGTCGCCGGGCGACAAGAGCAATCGGCAGCACCCGGGGGACGACGCCAAGGCACACCAGATTCTGGCGCTGGCGAAAACAGTGCTGAACATCGAGGCGCAGCCGACGCAAACCCTGGGGCAACTGATTTCAGCGCTGGCTGGCTGCGACCTGCTGATCTGCGCCGATGGCGGCGCCATGCATCTCGGAGCCGGGCTGGGACTGCCTGTCGTTTGTCTGTTCGGTAATTCCGGAGCACAGCGCTGGCACCCATGGGGAGTTCCTTACCAGCTCTTGCAGAAACCTTCGCTCGACGTGAGGGACATCACGGTCGACGAGGCGATAGTCGCCTTCAGTGCGTTGCGGGACGATATTCGGGCACCCAGCGCCTGAGGCCCGCCTTCACCTCGGCCTCGTCGCGCCAGGGAGCCGCCAGCCACTCCTCCAGTTCGGCCAGCCACGCCTCATCCGGTACGGCAGTCGGCCGCGCAATCCGCAGCTTGGAGTGGGGTGTCGGCAATGTCGCCTCGCCGTCGGCCAGCAATTCCTCGTAGAGCTTCTCGCCGGGGCGAAGACCGGTAAACTCGATCCTGATCTCGTCCTCGGTGAAGCCGGAGAGGCGGATCATGTCGCGCGCAAGATCGACAATCTTGATTGGCTCGCCCATGTCGAGGACAAAAACACGGCCACCCTCGGCTTCCCTGGCCGCCATCAAGCCAGCCTGCAGGACAAGTTGTGCCGCCTCCGGAATCAGCATGAAGTAGCGGATGATTTCGGGATGCGTCACCGTGACCGGGCCGCCTTTCGCGATCTGTTCGCGGAAACGGGGAATCACGCTGCCCGACGAACCCAGCACGTTGCCGAAGCGCACCATCACAAAGCGCGTGCGGCCGCTTTGCGTCTGAATCACCTGACATACCATCTCTGCCAGGCGCTTGCTGGCGCCCATGACATTGGTCGGATTCACTGCCTTGTCGGTTGAAATCAGGACAAACTCGCCGACATTGCTCGCCACGGCGGCCCGGGCAACCGTCAATGTTCCCAGAACATTGTTACGCACGGCTTCCCATGCATTGCCCGATTCCATCAAGGGCACATGCTTGTAGGCCGCCGCATGAAACACCACGTCAGGGCGGCATTCGGCAAAGACCGTCTTTTGCCGCCAGACATCCTTGACGTCGCTGATCACGCAATCCACCGGTCGCCCGGGAAGTTCCTGATCGATCTTGTAGAGCGCGAACTCCGACTGCTCTATCAGAGCGAGCCGCGATGGCCCGAAGCGGTCAATCTGACGGCACAATTCCGAGCCGATGGAGCCTCCGGCCCCCGTCACCAACACGGTCTTGTTGTGCAGCAGCCCATGCAGTCCGGCAATATCAAGTTCAATCCGGTCACGTCCGAGAAGGTCCTCCAGTTCCACCTTGCGCACGGCCGACACGGCCACGCGGCCTGTCAACAGGTCATCCAGCGATGGCACCGTCAGAACGGCCAGTCCGGCCGCAGCAAGCGTCTCGGCAACACGGCGGCGTTCGGCCGCGGTCGCCGAGGGCATGGCGATGATGGCGTGTTTGGCTTCGGATCGCTTCGCGTGCAGCGCAATGCTGTCGACCCCGCCGACGATCGGTATGCCTCCGAGCTGCCGGCCCGCCTGGGTTCCCGCCGTATCGACGACGCCAACCACCTGCCATTCCTGGCTGAACTCCAGTTCCTTGATCAGTCGCATCGCCGTATCGCCTGCGCCGACTATCAGCACCGGAGATCCGACGCCCGAGCGACGCAGAAAAAGCTGTCCGTCTTTCCATGCACGGTAGGTGAAGCGAACGCCTCCCATGAGGATCACCAGCAACAGCGGGTCGAGCAAAAACACGGACCGCGGCACCTGCTGCAATTGCTGCGCCATGACCAGGGCCGCCGGGGTTGCCAATCCCGCAACCCCGCAGGCCAGGAGAATGCGCTTCAAATCGGACACGCTCGCGAAGCGCCAAAGACCTCGATACAGGCCGAAGGCGTAAAACACCAGCCCCTGAACCGGAATCACCACCGCCATCGACGAAGCCATCGCCAGCGCGAAATCGGCCGGCAGGTCGAGGTTGAAACGCAGCCAATAGGCGCCCGTCCAGGCAAAGGCTGCCATCAGCAGATCGTGACTGAAGACGAGAACGGTGCGCGACATCAAACGGCCCACCGCGACCATCGTCGATCGATGGCGTTCATCAGAGCCGCATAGATGGCGCACCACCCGGCAACGCCGGCCCACTGAAACTGATGTGGAAGGAAAAGCAGGGTCAAGGCCCATGCGGCCGTAAGGAACATCAAGAGATACTCGAACCCGGCCAGCCGCCGATGCGTCCAGCCCATGCGCACCATGCGCTGGTAGTAATGTTCACGGTGAGCTTGCCAGAATGGCTCTCGACGAAACACCCGACGTAACAGCGTGACGCTTGCATCAAGCACAAATGGGGCAAAAACCAGGAGCGGGAACCAGATCGGCCAGTCATCGCGGACGATGCCCCATATTCCGAGAACACCGGCCAGAAAACCAAGAGGAATCGCCCCCGCATCGCCCAGAAAAACCCGTGCCGGATCAAAATTGAAAAACAGGAATCCCAGCGCTGCGGCAGCGACAGCGGAAGCCAGAATCGCAAGATTGACATCCCGGGTTGCGATCGCATAGGTCGCAAATCCGCAAACTGCCATGCCGCCGGCCAACCCGTTGGCGCCATCCATGAAGTTATAGAGATTTGTCATCCAGGCGATGGAGAGCAGCACGACGATGCCGCCGGCGAAACCAAGATCAAAGAGAACGGTGGCACCTGCCGCCGCCAGAATATGGCCGCCAAAACGCAGGGTCACAGGCAGTCCGCGCCGATCGTCCAAGGCGGAAAGCAGGAACAGGCCTGTCACCGCAGCCATCAGGTACAACACCGTGGAATCCCGTGTGGTCACCAGCACCGCCACCAGTAATGCGGGAATCAGCGCCAGTCCGCCTATTCTCGGCGTCGGTCGGCTATGCAGGGACCGTGCGTTGGGATGATCCAGGGGAAGCCTGTCCGCATGGCGCAGCATCAACAGCAGCAACACTGCGGTGAGGGCAAGCGCCAGTAAAGACGCAATCCAGATCGACAGGTTCAAACTCACAACATTCCACGCAAAATAGCCACCTGCCTGATCCGCTCGACCTGTAACGCGACAACCTTGCGCTCATCATACAGCAGCAGCGCCCGTTCCCGCCCGGCCGCTCCGAGCCGCCTGCCGAACTCGACATTGGAGACGAAGCGGGACATGGCGGCAGCCAGTTCGCCCGGTGACCGGGTTGGAACGAGAAGACCCGTCAGTTCGGGCACGACCTCTTCGCGAGCGCCGCGGATGTTCGTCGCAAGAACCGGCTTGCACATCATCATGGCCTCGATGATGGTGCGCGGCATGCCTTCCCGCCACGATGGCAGACAAAACAGATCCATCGCCGCAAGGCATTCGGGAATGTCGCTGCGCAGCCCCGGAGCCACGAGGCGCTCGCCCAATATCGCCTTGGCAGCCGCAAACTCGGCCTCGATGCCTGCGGCGTGATCGCTGGCCAAACGCTCGCCGACCAGCAGAAATATCACTTCAGGATATTTCTCGGCAACTATTCTGGCGGCCTGGAGGAACTCCGCCACACCTTTCTCGCGCACCTGCCGCCCGATCATTCCAATTACAAATGCATCATCGGCAATACCCAGGGAACGTCTGACGACTTTCGAATCCGCAAGCCCCGGGTTGAACCGCGCAACCTCGACCCCGTTGCCAATGACCAGCACCCGGTCGCTACTGACGATATCTTCCTGTACGGCATCGGCTGCATCTTCTGCACTCTGCGAGAACATCAGATCCGTGAGCTTTCCTGCCAGACGTTCGAGCGCCACAAAAAAAGACCGCTTCGCCCGGTGCATCTCATCATGAAAATAGAAACCATGGGCGGTATAGACAATCAGCGGGACGCCCGCGATACGTGCCGCAATTCGTCCGAGCAGCGCCGCTACCGGTGTATGCACGTGAACCACATCGAAACGCTCGCGCCGAAAATACCGGATCAAGGCGATGGTGGAGCGCAGGGCTGACCAGGGATTCATGCTGCGCGCAATCGGGATTGTGTCGATTGCGTAGCCGCTCCGGCGCAAACCGTCGACGAAGGGTCCCTCAGAGCATACGGCGGTGACCGCCCATCCCTCTTTCCGCATCCCGTCAATCAGCGGCAGCAGAAAGTTCCTGAGGGTGAAATCGACCGCGCAGAGCTGGCAGACTTTCATGCCCAGCGCTCCCGCCACGCCTGGAACATCAGCACATTCCACAGCCAGTGTTGCCAGTTGCGCCGACCGGAAAGATGTTCTTTCCATTTGAGCCTTACTTGCGACGCATCCAGATATCCTTCGCTGCGCAAGCGCGATTCGTCCAGCAGGTCTTCCGCCCAGTCCCGCAACGGCCCGCGCAGCCATGAGTCAAGCGGGATACCGAAGCCCTGCTTCGGTCGTTCGATCAGTTGTCGCGGGACGTAGCGATACAGGACCTGGCGCAGCAACCACTTGCCCTGCCCATTGCGGATTTTCATGTGCAGCGGCAGTGACCACGCAAACTCGATCAGGCGATGGTCCAGCAGGGGCACGCGTGTTTCCAGGCTGGAAGCCATGGCCGCACGATCGACCTTGGTCAGGATGTCGTCGGCCATATAGCCGACCAGATCGTGGAACATCATGCGTTCGGTGAAGTCGGCGCCGCGCACATCTGCGGCAAAGGCCGCGGCCTCCTCATCAGCCCAGATCGACGCCTCGCGGCCCCCGATCACCATTGAGGCTGGCTGGCGATGTTGCGAAACCAGCCGGCGATACAGCTCGTCCGGATCCGCCACGTCGACAACGTCCGCCAGTTTGTGCAAACGATCGCCCAGGGTCGGCTGACGCAAGCCGCGCGGCAGCGCCTGACCGATGCGATCCCAGGCGGCAGGCGGAATCGCGGTCAGCGAGCGTCCGAGGCCATGTCGCAGCATCCGCGGCAACGGTCCCACCCGCCGCCAGATCCTGCGCCCCCAGAAGTAGCGGTTGTAGCCGCCGAACAATTCATCGCCGCCGTCGCCGGAGAGGCTCACGGTTACATGTCGGCGCGCCATCGCCGCAACCAGATAGCTGGGAATCTGCGATGAGTCGCCGAACGGTTCGTCAAACATCTCGGGCAGAAGCGGAATGACTGCCAGGGCATCGGAGGGCGCCAGATAGAGCTCGGTATGGTCTGTACCCAGGTGGGCTGCGACCGCCCTGGCATGAACCGCCTCGTCATAGTCACTCTCGGTAAACCCGATTGAGAATGTCCGCACCGGTCTGGCCGATTGCGCCTGCATCAGGGCAACAATGACGGAGGAATCCACTCCACCGGAAAGAAAGGCACCGAGCGGAACGTCGGCCACCATCTGCCCTGCGACAGAACGGCGCAACTGCCCATCCAGTTCATCCGCCGCCGCCTGGTCGTCAAGATCACTGCGCACACCGGCAACAGCCGCGTCCCGTGCCCGCCAATAGGCAGTCGGCTCCGGCAGGACGCCAGGCGCCGCATCGACCGGGATCGTCAGATAGCTTCCCGGCAGCAGCTTGCGCACCCCGCGCCAGATCGAGTGCGGCAGGGGGACATAACCGTAACGCATGAACAGGGCCAGCGCATCGCGATCGACTTCACCATGCCATGCGGGGTGTGCCGCCAGGGCTTTCAGCTCGGAGCCGAACAGGAACGCATCGCCCTGCCAGCCATAGTACAGAGGCTTCTCGCCAAGGCGATCGCGGACGAGAACAAGCTGTCGCTTCGATCTGTCCCACAGGGCAAACGCGAACATGCCCACCAGTCGCCGGATCGCGTTCTCGAAGCCCCAGCGACTGAAAGCCTCCAGCATTACCTCCGTATCGGAATGCCCCCGCCACGCATGGGGAGACAACTCTCGACGCAACTCCGGGTGATTGTAGATTTCGCCGTTGAAGGCAAGCACGTATCGCCCGCAAGCGGACAACATCGGCTGCTGCCCTTCCGCCGAAAGATCGAGGATCGCCAGCCGGCGATGAGCCAGGGCGACGCCCTGCTCTTCATCACTCCAGACTCCCTCCGCATCCGGTCCGCGGTGGATGAGTGCCAGTGCCATGGCACGAACAACCGGCGCCAACCCACCGCTGGCTCCATTGACACCCGTTGCAGCAAGCAATCCGGCAAGGCCGCACATCGGACGCCGCCTAAGCCCTGGCTATCAAGATATGCATGGGGCGCCCTATGCCTTGCTCGCGGAGGCGGTTACCCGCCTGCCATGCGAGTATCGGCGCAACGCCCTGAATAGCGTGGCGAAGGCGGAGGTCGGCAGCAATCTGGAAGCTGTGAGCCAGAAAAAATAGAGGAACAGCGGATAGGTTGAAGGCTTCGTTCGCCAGTGCCGCCAAAGGTGAAAGAGGTTTGATACGCCATAGACCCGCGGATGCCTTTGACGAATACTCGCCCACAGTTCTCCATGTACCTTGTTCGACGTGCTCAGCAGCATGCCGCTTTGGGCAATACGATAATGGAACAGCGGCTCTGCCACTGCAAGGCCAAAATAGCCCATGGACCCCAGGCGGATGTTGAATTCCCAATCCTCATAGCCGCGCCGCATCGTTTCATCATAGCCGCCGACAGCCTCCCATGCTGACTTTTTCAGCATCAGGCAATACGGCAATTGATTCAGGAACAGCTGCTCGAAGAAATTGTAGTTCTTCGCGAGAACTCCTTGGCCGTCACCTTCCATGTACATCTGGCAAAAGGAAAACGCCGCCTTGTCTTGCGAAGTTAGCGCGCCAAGCAGCTTTTCAACGGCAGAGGGCTCAAGCCAATCATCTGCATCCAGCGGCAGCACATAGTCTCCCTTCGCCACTCCGAATCCGACATTGCGGGCAGCCGGCAATCCCTTGTTTTGCTGGCGGACAAGCCGTACATCGTCCCCGACATGGTCGAGAAAATGGATCGTCGAAGGGTTCGTCGACCCGTCATCGACAAGGATGATCTCATCAACGGAATATGTTTGAGCCCGAACACTGTCAAGAGTCTTGCCGAGAAACTCATGCGTGTTGTAGCAAGGGATGACCACGCTGACCTTCGCCCCTGCAAACCTTGCCGTAGCTCTTATCTCTTCATTGCTCACGGCTCACCCCGCCCCAGCAATCGCCCGAAAACCTCTCGGTGCCGGTCAATCCAATGGGCGATATCGAAGCGCTCTACAGCGATTCGGCGAGCAGAGTCGGAGTATGTCATGTGCCTTTCCGCAACGCGCAGCATCCCCTCTCCGACCTGATCCGATTCGGGAACATGTACCCGCTCCCAATCTTCGGGACAATCCAGGGCAACGCCTGCAGCATCTCCCACCAACTCGGGAACTCCTCCAGTGTTCGAATAGAGCACCGGCAAACCGCACGCCAAAGCTTCCAGGACCGTGTTTGGGCAGGGATCGTTGTGCTTGGTCATGACATAAGCGTCGGCTGCCTGGTAAATGCCAGGCGCCCGGTCTTGAGTGTAGGGCCCGACATAGCTCACGACTCCGTCCAGACCAAGCCGGCTTGCCAGCGTGTTCGCGCTGCGACGTGCGCCATCCTCGACCCAGCCAGCCACCATCAAGCGAGCATCCAGCCCCTGCTTTCGAGCCAGATGGAGTCCGGAAATGGTGTTTTCCAGGCGATATGCAAGATGATTTCCGATTTTTCCGGTCACCAGAAAAGTGTATTGTCGCCGACCCTCTGCCGCTGATTCTCTGGGCACAAAGCGAGTCGTATCAATGGCGTTATACAGCACCTCTCCCGGGCCCGAGCGCTCCCCGAGAAAGCGCTCGGCGGCACGGCGACAAAACTCGCTTTGGTAGAAAACCCAATCCGCCGCGTGATAGGCCAGGGACATCCTGTTGTTTTGCGCTTGCCAGTCGCCATCGTACCAAGCCCTGTAAAACACTCCATTCTGATTTGAGACAATGGCTGTGCCGCGGGCTTTCAACAACCGGAGCGCCCACGCTGAAAGATAGGGGGTGTTGCTCAGCAAATACGCCAAATTGAACCCGAAACGTACCTCGGGAAAATACTGGTTCAGGCGTTTTACCTTGACCAGCGGGCCTCCAACGTCTCCCACCCGGGCGCCGCCGTAGTACACCGCGACCCCCTCGCGACGGGGAGCAAGAGAGTTCCCGGCAACGACTGCACCACAGGCCAGGCGATACGCCGCGCGCATGACATTTTTCAGTCCGGAATCATTCTGGCGCATGCTGGCCCGCGTCCCTGATCGAACTGCTGAAATGGTTTCGTTTCAGCAGTTGCATCAATCGGTCTCGCAACGTCCGTCCACGGCGGAGCGCAAGAGCCCACCACAATGCCGTGGCGCCGCCCAGAGTCAGCGTGCGTGCCGGGCGGGCTCGCAAGTGGATGTCCTCGAAAAAGGAGAGGTACGCGCTCGCCACATCGGAGATCTTCCGGACAGGAATTGCGGCCCTGTATTTCTCCGGATTTTCGGCCACGGCCTCTATGCAGGCGATTACATCGTCGGTTCCGGAAAACAGTTCGCCGCCGGGTCCGAGGACCTCCGGATTCCCTCCGCTCCGGATGGCAACGGCCGGCAATCCGCAGGCCAAGGCCTCCAGCAATGAATTCGAGCAGGACTCATGGCGACTTGCCGTGACATAAATATCGCTTCCTCGAAGCAATTCGCCCAACGCAGAAAGGTCCTGCGGAGGAATATGGCGAATGTTCGAGAACGGCACCGGGCTGTTCCCGACAAAGGTCATTGAATATCGCGAGAAATCCAGATGGCGATCGAGATACGAATAGACGTCAAACCCCTTGTTCCAGTGAGACGACCAACTCACCGCGATGATGCGGATGCGCGCATCACCCGACACGGATCGTCGCGGCCAGAAATGTTCCTGGTGAGCCGCGTTGTTGACTACGCAGGAAAAGCGGGGATGCGGCATGCCCAGAGAGAGATTGGCATCCTTGCTGTATTGGCTCTGAAATACCACGCCTTCTGCGAGTCGGGACCCGATGGCATGAATCAGGCGATCAACGTAAAAGTCTCCGCCACGATAGGTGGAGATTGGTCCATCTACCCTATGGACAAACGGTATTGCCGGCAGGCGGCGTTTCCAGCGTATGGCAGCCCTTGCGTCGTTAAAGCTATCGATGAGGATGACATCCGCCGCCTCTGGCGACTCCACCCAATTTCCCGACGCACGCAATTCCTCGCGCAGAGCCGTCAGGAACTGGTTGCATCCGCCCCAAGGGCCTTCGCGAAAGGTAAACAGGATATGGCATTGGAGCTTATCGCCCATCAAACCACTCCGCAAGGCGCGAAGCCCACAAGAAACGGTCATAGGCCTGCCGCACCTTTTCCGGATCTGCGTTCTTCAATTTAAGCGAATTCGCGGCCCTCTCCGGCGAGTCCTCGAAGTCCTCAAGAAATGCCACAGCATCAAAGTCGGTAGCCATGGCTCGATAGGACGGCAATGAACTGGCAACAATCGGAATGCCGAGCACCGCAAATACCAGTGCTTTGAACGAACTGTTATTGGCCGTATAGGACGAATCAAGCGTTCGCGGAAGAAATGCCAGGTCACATTTCAACAAAGCCTCCGGAAAACTGCCATATCGCCAGCGCAGAAAGTCGTATTTGAAAGGGAGGACTGGCGGAGTCTCGCTAATGATCAGTGTCCGACCGTCGAGGAACTCTGCATACGGCGCCAGAAAATCGGCTTTCCTGGCCACCCCCGACCACCCGATCACGGGTGAATCGAGATTCACCCTTGTCTTGCGTCCGGAAAAATGCGTCAAGTCCACAGGGTCGGGCATCACGAACACATTGTCGCTGAACCGCAATGCACTCTCCGCGATACCGGTAGTCGGCACGCAGACCCCATCTGCGATTCCTGCAATTGCTCGCGCGCACTCAACCTGAAGCGCGCTGGATGCCTCATGCTGATCGAAATAATCGACGCAAGTATCCCAATACACCCGGCTCGCAATCCGCCGGAGGAATCGCATGAAGAGCAAAGACCTTCTCTGCATCCCGCGATGGTAGATCGCAACATCGTAGTGCTTGAACGGATTGTTGACCGAAACATCGCACCCCAACGCGCGCAAAGGCTCGACCATCTGCAAGGCACGAATCCAGATGGCAGACTGAACGCGGTCGTAATCCCTGTAGGGAGTCGGAATGAATATCCCTAGGCGCATTGCTTGCCCGCATCAAATGGCCCTGTCACCATGCCTTCCGGATTGCCCACTATTTGAAGTGCTCCCCGATATACCCTCCCAGCATCTGCATGCCGCGAGGAGAAAGATGCGTGTCATTGGGCAAGTAGAAGTCCTTGGCTCGATGACGGTCTGCCACAAACCGCTGATGGAGAGTGACGACTTCAACATTGTTCTGGATCCCAAACTCGGTTATGTAAGCATCCTTGAGCCTGGCCTCCGACTCTGGCCGAAGATACACGGTTGTTTTGTTTGGAATGGGCACAATGACGATCCGCTCAACACCGGCCTTTCTCAGGTAACTCAATACAGGGCTCTTGAACTTGTCCAGCGGAAGAACCGGTGGATTGCGATCGTCGCCAAGAAACAGGCCGTGTTCACAATCACGATTCGAGAACAGCGAACACCCATCCGCAACCCTCGCGACAAAGACCCCACCGCTGTGTCCTGATCGATGCTGCTCGCCTCTGCGAAGAAAATAGAAGAGCGAGCCGGCGACATACTTCGCCCCAAACACTCCGGAGAAAATCGAACGATCCGGTGTTTCCGGATCGGCAGTCAGGGCGTTGGGGGCTGCATCTTCGAGCCGCGAATGATCGCAAGAGGAAAAGAAGCGCTCATCGAAGTATCTTTCAACGGCCTCGATTATAACGACCCGAGGGGCCAGCCGCTTTTTCCGAAGGATGTCCGCAAAATCAGAACAAAGCCTGCCAAAGCCGTACGTTACATACTTCTCCCTCTGGCCAAGCGCGACCTCCTGCCAATGGCCGATACCCGAGAACGAGTCCCCGATCACGAGCACTGTTGCCTCTGAATTTGTCGCGTTGCTCGTTCGGCGAAGAAGCGGGGGTTGCGCGGCCCGCAACCTGAACTCGCGCTCCGGTAGAAAGCCCGTGCGTGTCAAATCTCCATCCGATGGCTCGACAAGGACCATAGCAGCCATGGGTGCCACAATTCCCAACAACAGGACTGGCAGGAAGAAGCGTATCGCGAGGCTGCGCATGCAATCTTTGCGGCTAGAACTGGAAGTACAGGAATTCGCTTCCTGCCGAAAACGACAATAAGGAACACGCCAGCAGCAGGGCGACAAAGATTCCCGCCTTGAAACCTATCTCCCAGGTGATGTTGCCGGTCGACTCGATCACAGGCGTCAGCAAGTTCAGGCGCCGAGTTCGCTCCGGATTGAGCAGCAGCTCCTGGGAATTCGGAAGTAAGAAAACGGCCCACAGACCGAAGAGCGTCAGCGGAAAGAGCAAGCTCCCCGAAAGCCGCGTTACCGGGAAGAATCCTTCTGAATGGACCATCAGTGGCGAAAACTCCGAAATTCGGGCTGCCAATGTATCCGGAACCGATACGCCATTCCACAAGACCATGCCCTTGACGAGCAAGAGCGCGCTGGCCAGATTTTCCGAGCGAAAGAACACCCAGGCGAAAACAACCACGATAAAGGTGAGCCCCGTTGCGACAAAGCTCCCCGGAAAGGACGGACGCCGATTCTGCCCGCCACGGCATCGCTTCGTCACTGATTGCCAGCCGTGATTGACGATCAGAAAAATCCCATGCAATCCGCCCCAAATGACGAACGTCCAATTTGCTCCATGCCACAGACCTCCAAGCAACATTGTTACCATCAAATTGGCATGCCGCAACAATGGTCCCTTCCGGTTCCCGCCGAGCGGTATGTAGAGATAGTCGCGCAGGAATTGCGAAAGTGTCATATGCCAGCGGCGCCAGAACTCGATAATGTTCTTCGCCTTGTACGGTGAGTTGAAATTGAGCGGCAGATCTACCCCGAACATTTTCGACAGCCCGACTGCCATATCCGAGTATCCCGAAAAATCGAAATAGAGTTGCAGCGTATACGACAGCGCGCCGGCCCAGGCCTCAAAGAACTGCAAGGTATCTCCACGACTCGCAGCGGCAAAGACGCGCGTCGAATACTCGGAACAATTATCCGCAAGCAGCACCTTCTTCGCCAGACCGATCGAGAAGAGTGCGATTCCGATGGCTACATGCCTCGGATTGATGCAATACGTTGAAGCAGCCCCGAACTGCGGCATCATTTGCTTGTGGTGCAGCACCGGCCCGGCGATCAGGTGCGGAAAATAAGTAACGAACAGCAGGTAATGGATGAAGCTGTACTCGCGCGCGATGCCACGGTAGACGTCGACCAGAAAGGCGATCTGGGTGAAGGTAAAGAAGGAAATGCCCAGGGGCAGAATAATGTCGATCAAAGGAATCGAGCCGCCGGCAAGCGAATTGACGGTCGAGATGAAGAAATTGCTGTACTTGAATATACCCAGAACGACCAGATTCGCCGTTAGGGCAAACACCAGAAGCGCTTTGGGCCGTGACTTGCGCTTTGCGGCGTGCCCGATTGCATACCCCATCGCGTAATTGAACACGACCGAGGCCAGCAGCAAAGAAACAAATTTCGGATTCCAGAATCCGTAGAAAAATACCGATGCCGAAGCGAGCCAGAGTGCAGCCAGACGATGGCTGGTTTGCGCTATCCGGAAAAAGCCGAGAAACACAAGCGGAAGAAAGAGAAACAGGAACTCGAAAGAATTGAACAGCATGTCAGCGCGCCCGACATCCGCCAGGCGGAGGCGTCAACATGTACCCACCAGAAAAACGGCAAGCGCCGGGGTGGAGGACTCCAGCCAACCGCAAGCTCTCAACGGAGACGGCCAATTACCAGGCCGACATTTTCGGCTGAATCAACCTTGCCTGAAATAATCTCGACCCTGGAGAGGATCAGATCCAGACATTCGCTGCGCATTTTCAACGCCTTTGGCGTATCGAGCCCCTTGCCCTCCGAAATAACATAGTCGAACACAAACAAGCCGTTCGTGTTGAGTCTGGACAGCAAATAGTCCGAAACATAAACAGGATCATCCAGGTGCTCGAGCACCGTGGTGACGACTATCACGTCATACGACTCCGTGCTGCCCAGAGGCTCCTTGAAGCTGTCCGCGCTGATCGTATGAAACGACACGCCCTCGTCTCGCCTATAACGATACTTCGCGTAGTGGAACGGGAAGTTGGCAATATCCGCGAGCCGCCAGGAACAATCCAGATGCGAGAAAAAGCTGCGATAGCAATTGTAGTAAGGCGCCAGGGAGCATCCGTACTCAAGCACCGACGACCCTTTCTTCAAATGGCCCCAAAGTGCCCTGCCAACGATGGGACGCAGCACAGTATTGCGGGTGAAGGCGAACGTGGAATAAAGCTCGCTGGGATCCTGCCAGTTTGCAACGTGCCGATCCGGCGTGTCCCAACTCAGCTCCTTGGTATGCTGCTGACGTTTCCGGTAATCATGCAGAAGCATGAAATAGTCCAGGACAGTTAGCGGGCGCCCGCCTAGAACATCGGCCCAATAGGCATGAAAGTCATCGAACCAGGCCCGCTTGAGGCCGGACACGGCAAAGAACTCCTGCAACCGGAACTTCTGCAGAAGCGCATTGACACCGTAGGAAAACAGGTTCGCCAGCACAGACTTCCGGTTCCGCACTTTCTGCACGGACAGATGATCGATAGCCTGATGGCTTTTCTCGATATCGATTCGCAAATTGTCGAAATAGTTGCCGTCGCCAAGATGGACGGCCTTGAACAAATCATTCCGGATAGACATAAAAGGATTCCTGTATCGGTATCTTGATGCGCGTTAAGCCTGAAGGTCACTGCCAGACGGCTCCACTCGCCACACCACCGCATAGAACGTACCCAAAACAGGGAGGTACCGATCAATCGCGAGGCAGGCGTCCAGCAAGCGAGTGTAAAGGCCGGACCATCGTTTCCGCAAACTCAAGCGAAGCAGAATTTCCCAAACCGTAATGAAAAAGAGGTGCAGGAAAAAGCTGGCTGCGCCCCCCAGGGAGAAAACAACGGTTCGACTGGTTTCGAAACGGTCTGCCAATGAGGCTACTGTGTACTGCCGATACCCATGCCACAAGTAAACCGGCAACGCCCATTCGCTGGGAACGAAATGCAGTTGCAATCCGCCCGGCAGCAGAAACTCTCCGAGTCTCCGTATCAGCCGAGCGTCGTCGGGGATGTGCTCCAGCGCCGATACGGAGATCACGAGGTCAAACTTGTTTTCAGGTTGGTACCGGTGGGCATCAACCGCCAGAAAGCTCTTTTCGAATCCGGGTTGTTCACTGCGATCGAACCCATCCTGAATGTCGATGCCGACATAGCTGCCCCTGTATCCCAGCTCCGCCAATAAGCGCACCAGGCCTCCTGCGCCGCAACCGATGTCGAGGACGCGAATTTCCCCGACAGGGAGCAAGGCCGGCAACTGCCGGCACAGGAAAGCCTCGGTCAGGGAGCGGCTCGGTGATACCAGACCCGACGTACGCGCTTGCCGGGGCATGCAGAATCTTGTCGGACTGACTGCTGATTTTCGAAAGTCGAGATTGCGCACGAAGTTCAGCGCCATATACCGCAAACGGTCGCCAAGGCTCATCCGGCCATCACCGCAGATCTCCGGTGTTGTACTGCTATCGCTTCGGCTTTGGATGGACATATGACTTTTTGTATTGGGGCGAACGGACATCTATCGACGCGCAAGACGTCAGGGTTCTTCTGGTCACGGCGCTACCAGGAGGACCAGCCACCATCAACGAGGATGTTCTGTCCGGTCACGTAAGAAGAAGCGTCGCTGGCGAGAAACGCCACCACCCCCTTGAAATCCTCCTCGCACGCCATCCGCCGCAAGGGTGTGCGTGCTTCGTAGCGCTGGCGGAATGCTTCCGGCTGACCTCGGGCCACGCCACCCGGGGAAATCACATTCACCCTTACGGACGGTGCGACGGTGGTCGCCAGCCAGCGGGAGAACTGGATCAGCCCTCCCTTGCTGGCGGCATAGGCCGCCGGGTTACCCATGGCCGTTCCGTCATAGAGCGACCAGTCCGGCCCCAGTACGCCATAGATGGAAGCCACATTCACAATCGAACCATGTGCTCCGCGAGCCAGAAATGGCACGGCTGCCTGACTCAATCCGAAAACGGCCGTCAAATTGACTTCCATGGCCTGCCGCCAGGTATCGACCGTCTGTTCCGCAAAGGGGACCACCCAACCCGATAGCCCGCTACTGCCGACAAAGGCGGCATTATTCACAAGTACATCCAGACCGCCCAATACATCGACAATCTGTTCAGGAACGGCTTTCAGCGCCGCCTCGTCGGCAAGATCCAGATCGATCGCCAGGGTCGCTACGCCATAGCGCGCCGCCAGATCGTCCGCCACGAGCCGGGAACCGGCCCTGTCCAGAACAGCGACTGCCGCACCCTGCTCCGCAAGCGTTTCACAAATTACCCGGCCCATGTGCCCGGCGCCTCCGGTCACCAGCCCAACCCGGCCGCCCAGACTCATCAAATCCTGAAGGCTACGCATGGTCGCTTGTCCCTGCTTTGCGGCCGATCCCCAGCAGTACGCGCTCCTTGCTCCAGCGCGCCCATTTTCCCGCCGACTTTGGCACAGGCAACAGGTTGATCACGTCACACACCCCTTTAAGCACGGGGTACCGCCACACCGGAGGCAACTGAATGAAAGACCGGACGCTCACATCGACAAGGCCGTACATGCGCATGCACTGCTCAAGGGAACGCACCGTAAATGGACTGACGTGCGTGAACTCGACATAGAAATCACGATACATATACCTCCAATCCGGCGTCATCAAGACAACAAAACCGTCCGGCTTCGTAATGCGCCGCATTTCCAGCATGAAATGTTCGATCTGCGGCAAATACAAATGCTCGATGACCGCTTTGCTGAAAGCCAGATCCACCGACGCATCGGGAACAGGGAAAACCTCCCGTCCAACATCGCAAACGTGATGCCGGGGAATATCGTCCGCGCTGCGCTCAAGATCCAGTCCTGTAACCTCGAAACCCAGTCGCTGCAAGGCAAACAACTGGTCGCCCCGGCCACAACCGACATCTACCGCGGATCCGCCCTTCAGCCCGAGCAGTTCGGTAACATGTTGCATCAGGTGATCGGGGTAAGCGGTTTTCGGCTTGCTCTCGGTGTCGTAAGAAACCGCAAGGTAATTCAGCTCTCTTTTTTTCTCATTCATCAAAACCTCCCCCGCCAAACCGGCTACAAAAGTCTGGCGCCGCCAGCCAATGCCACTTTTCCCACGAGGGCCTCGGCAATCAGCATGTCGAAATGCGTATCGATGTCCAGAGCCCTTTCCCTTGGAATCTTCACAGCCCTTACCCGCCCATCAAAAATACGCGTCGCCGACATGACGAAATCGGCACGTGCGGCATAAGCCACGGTAGTTATGTCAAACAATTCGGGAGCGTCCTGCCGGCGGTGAAACTTGCCTTCCACTGCCAGATGAACCGCCCCATCCTCATCGCGCCGGACCATGTTGAAGTATGGATTCCGCTCCGCGTCGCGTACCGAAATCACAATATCGGTTTGATTCTCCAGTAGCGCATCAAGGCAACAATCAACGTCATGCGGGATACGCAAAGGCGAGGTGGGAGGCAGGCTCAAAAAGATATCCACCACCTCACCCTGCTCGCGAAGAGTGCGAATGGCGTGCTGCCAGGCCAGCCACTCGGGTGCATTGTCGCTCGCCAGTTCAGGCGGACGAAGAAACGGAACATCTGCGCCCGCATCGCGGGAAATCTCGGCAATCTCCGCGTCATCGGTCGACACGACCACCCGGGATACCCTGGAAAGGGCGAGCGCGGTTTCTATCGAATGAACGATCAAAGGCTTGCCGGCCAATGGCAGCAGGTTCTTGCGCGGCAAACCCTTGGAGCCGCCCCGGGCAAAGATGAAGGCAACGACCCCCAAAGTCATTGCCGGATACTCAAAAGAGCCACGCAGGAACCCCCGAAGCGCCCGGCAGAACCCACACCCACCGTAGACAAGGCAGCGACCGGCAAAGTCTGGTCATCAAACACATAAGTCCACAAATGCCCCGGCTGCTGGATATCCAGGTTGTCGTGGAAAACCCGGCCGTCCAGCCCCTTCATGGCAAGGAAGGGCTGCGGGCCGAAGATCGCCCCGTGCTCCAGGCGAACCACCAAGGTATTGCCTTCCAGCACCAGAGACAGCTTCGGCGCCGGGCGATCACTCACTTCAAGCAGGTCGCGCGCCGCGGCTTCCGCTCCTGAGAACTTCAGCGAGACATCCGGAAACTCCAGACGCACCTCGGCGATCATGGCGCGCACTGCCTCCACGTCGGGACGAATGTCACGGTAGTCATGATCGGCGAAGGCCAGCACGGCCTTCCCGCCTTGACGCGCCTCGAGGAATGCCTGCCGAACATGTGCGGACTTCAACGGCCGCAAACGGGTACCCACATTCAGGCAGCGAAATATCGTCCGCCTGCACGCTCCGGGCGTCTGATAATCATCATGGGATGGCTGGTAACCGCGCCATGAGCTTGGGGCACGGCGCCAGTCGCCGAAACGCCCGCCGGCGAGATCCGGCTGATCCGTATCGTCCTCGTGCGACTGATTCGCATAGTCGAACGGAATCCACTGCTCAAGAAATGCATGGGAATCCGGACGCTCGGCATGGAATCCCGGACGATTCACGACAGGAAACCAGGCATCGTCAAGAATTCGCCGGCACAGAATTTCAATCAGCACGCCATAGGAATTCAAATAACTGGTTGCCGCCTGCAAGGGATTGCCAGTAAGGGAAGTCGGATGGAAATGCCAGTTCAACTCGTCCTGCCCGCTGCGGCTTTCGGCCAGCAGATCCCTGTAAAAGCGAAATACGTTGCCGTAACCGACATCCTTGTGGCGCGGATTGTCGACGTAGTGCAGATGATCCATGCAATGCCAGGAATAGATCCAGCCATTTCCGAAATCATCGACCAGTCGCCGCCGAAAACCGTCCGACAGCGCATCATCGAGCATTTCGCGAATTTTCTCCCACGAACTGTTATACGCCAGCAACTCGGGAGCGATCATGCGCGCCACCGCCGCCTCCCTGCCACCGAGATCGAGTTCGCGATTCTGCAACTTGCGCAAGTTCTCCCGGGTCGGCGCCAGGTCAAGACCGAAAGCCCCGTTCAAACGCTGAAAAGTGGCGCTCAAAGTCTCGGTGAGAGGGCCTTCCGTATCGATGCAATGAACGACGTAAAGTGTTGCCATCAGAACGGGCTCATCTCGGTTAGCGCGCCAGTCAACCAGGACAGCACGCAGAGATTCCCCTGATGGAATCGCAATGTGATCGGGTCATAGAGACAACCGGCACCTTTGCCAAATGACATGCGCGCACCCTTCGGAACAAAATTCGCATCATAGGAGAAAACCCGGCCCTGCATCTTGTCGATCACATAGTAGGTTTCGCCGACTTTGCACAGGTCGTTGGTCAACAAAACAGGCCCGCTATCAATGACTGAGATTTGCCAGCCATCGGTATCCAGAACCGTCAGCCGTCTCGGCTCGCTCCAGTCCGAAACAAACACCTTGCCATCCACCAGGCGCGCCCGCCAGACCGTATCAACCGGCAAACGCACCAGCGGCTGCCGGTGCCCTTCGCAGAAAACTGCGCCGTATCGATCCAGAAAAAAACAGTCACCCTGAAAATCAAACGCCAAGACGACCGGGCAGTGATGCGGGAACAATTTCGCACTATCGCCCGGAGCCCATTTATACCACCCATCGCTGTAGCAGGAAGTAACGGCCACACTGCCTGCGGACACAATGTCCATCTGGGTCGGCAAGCCCACGGACAAGGATTGCCAATCGCGCTCCGGACTCGAGCGATAGTGAATATTCTCGCTGCGACTGTCCGCGATGATCTCGCCATCATTCCAAGGCAGCCAATCCCAAACGAAACCGTCCGGAAAACGCCGCTCGTGAAAAGCCGTATCGTCTTTGTCGGCTGAAATATCCAGCAAATCACGCAGGAAAAAATTGGCCCGCGCCGCCTTCATGCGCAATGCCCGCGAACCGTCAGGCTTTAGCTGCCTGGCATACAACAGCGACAATCTGTCTGCCAGCGACTTCCAGTCGACTCCATCCGGCAAAGGCTTGGCTCCGTGCGCAAGCAGTGCAAAACCCAGGGCATCGATGTCTGCCTCATTTCCCTGCTCAACGCCGCCCGGCGCACTCAGAATTCCGCCGATGGCCTGCAAGTCGGCCGCTGGCCAATCGGCCGCCAAAGCCAGACCGTCGCTCGGCAACAACCGGTAATACTGGAAAGAACCTCCTTCGACCAGAATATCGGCGGTTCGAAGGCGCCGACTGCTCAATGCTCTTCCCCATAGAGGATGTTATCCACAACGGCGAGGTGATCCCGCAACCGCGGCAAGCCGAAGCGCGGCTCGACTTCAGCGGACTTCAGCCAGTATTCGAGCATCTCCACAAATCCGCACTTCGTTTCCCCCGCCCAGGCGGGCACCAGGACTTCACGAGAAACGGAGCCTTTCGGGCAGAAGGCCAGGGCCTCCATCGGCTCGAGGTGATATGAACCCAGGGCAGTCCGCACCGTAACGCTCCACCGGCCGGCGCTTCCCCAATCCGATCCGTAACTGAACGGGGCTCCCGTCGAGCTCACTCCGCTTCCCACAAAAATCGACGCCGCAGGATGCCAGGCAATGTCCCCCGCCCCTCCACGCTGAACATTCAAAATCCGCGGCATGCCGATCAGGTCAAACACGGTCGAGGTCACATGGATGCAGTTGGCGGCGCCCCAGCGGGCCAACACCTCAGGCCGGTATTGCTCGGTGTTGATGCGATGCACCCATTCGGTAAACGAAAACTCCGCCGACCGCACGGGCTCCTCGACCAGCCGGCGACGCAGTTCCTGCACGGAGGGAAAGAAAAGGCGGTTCAGGGCCACCATGACCGGCGCGTCGGGGTGGTCGGCCAGGAAGCGATCCAGCTCTGGCGCGCTCAGTGCGACCGGTTTCTCAACCAATACCTTGGTCACCCCGAGTTGGAGCAGATCGCGCAGATAGGGCAGCAAGGTCTCGATCGGACTGGCAACGATCACTGCATCATAGTCCCGGGCAATGCCGGGCAACGTTTCCTGCCCGCCGCCAAACGCGCGCCCCAGACTCCAGGTCTGCCGAAAAGCCTCCGCCGACTCCTTGCGTCGTGACAGCACATCGATCTGGCCAACACCAAGCGTACGCAGGGCCTTCACATACTCCTGTGCGATCCCTCCGGCACCAATCAGCAGCATTTTCATGACCAAGCTTCCTTCAGGTGATCGGAATTATCGTGTCACGTTGCACCGTTCCATACAGCGCACGACCCGCGGCAACAAGCAGCAGGCGATTCATTGAGGCGGTCGCAAGCAGATCCGGAAGGACCGTTCGGCCGGCCAGGATATCCGGCACGGCGAGCGCCGTGATTCGACTAACCATCGGCATCTCCAGGTGCATGCCTGCCTCAGCAAGGCTCCCGGCAATCGTGCTGGCACCTTCATCGAGGATCCAATTGCCATCTGCGGTAGCGATGGTCGCCACGGGAACACCGACGCCATCGGCAAAACTCAACGATAGCGATGCCCCGGAGTTGGCCCGTCCTGCCGCGCTACCGGAGAAATCAAGCAAACCGCCGCCCCGCTTGCTCGGATAAGCGGGCCTGGTCAATTCGATCGACAACTCGCTTAACGGAGAACCTGCAAGGAACTCGAACAGGTCCAGCCAGTGGGGAAGATTCGTTGCCAACCCGATATCGCCGGCGACAACCCGCATCTCAAAAGCCTTGCCATTCAGGCGATCACTCAACAGACGCCACGGGGATGCATAGCGATAAACGTAGTTCGGATACAGAGACACGCCTGCCGTGCGGCACAGGTCAAGCGCTTCCTCAAGTTCTGCGACAGACTGGAACAGCAGTTTCTCCGCCAGCACGTACCGGATGCCTCGCGCGACGACACGCCGAAAATGCTCCAGTCGGCCCGGTGCATTGGTGGCCAGCACCGCCAGATCGAAGCCGCTACCCCCCACTTGATCCATCCCGGCGACAACTTCCAGGCGCTTGCCCTCATGCCCCGGCACATCGCGCCAGCGCAGCGCCGCCCGCTCACGGGATTCCGGCGACGGATCGACGGCGACAACCTCGCCGACATCCGGGATCGAGGCCAGGGCCTGAATGTGCCGACTGCCGATCTGGCCGGCGCCAATTACCAGAATACGCAATGTCTTGGACATGATGAGGCGACTACTTTCGCAATTATTTTGAAACCTGGAGAGCGGACCAATCGAACACCGGCAGGCGATGGGTCAGCAGGGAGCGGGGATTATAGGCATAGACATGAATTCCCTCCGCCTGCATAAGGTCGCGCCACATTCCAATCTGATCAACGATCTGATTGCCCTGGGTGAAGGCGCTGGCGTATGTCAGGCCGGACTTTTCCACTTCACGCGTCTTGTCTGGCGGCATGAAGAAATAACGATGATCGTAAAGGTCGATGCCGACCAGCACGATGTGCTTCCAGCCCAGCAGGTAGGCGATATTGACCACTCCGACAATCGACCCGAAGCCGTGCACCACTCCGTCCACAAAACGTCGGCTAAACGGAATCATCATGCCCCTGCCGCGCCGCCGATAGCGAAAGATTTTCCTTCCCTCGCGCAGTTTTCGCCAACCGAGCAACCGGTTCCCCATGACGGCCTTGATCCCTTCCTGGACAAGAAACAAAGTCTCGTCATAGAGGGGGTTGTCGTTAATGGCTGCGGCATATTCGTCAACATCGTCAATTTCACCCGTCACGTGAAAGTCTGCCTTGACGAAGTTCTGTTTGGGGAAGTCGCGGAAACTCAGGACGTCATGCTGCCCGATGCGCCCCCATTCCTCAGGTGAAATATCGAGAACGGAGTAGCCGGTACCGCACACGAACACCGTGTCCGATTTGCGTGCCGCACGCAAGTCGTCTTCCGACAGGCTACGATACAAATTGCGATTCTCGCGATCGGCGCGCCAGGCCGGATAATCGTCCGGCAATGCCCGCAGACGCCAGTAAACATCTAGCATCCAGCGTCGCACAGCAGAGACCGCAGAAAACAACAGGGACGCCATTGTCAGCGCAGCATCTCGACAGTTTTCTTCTTTGCCGCCGACTCCCGCGCCGCAAGTGCAACGGCAAGAACATCCCTACCCACCGAACCGGGGACAAGCGGCAAAACACCCTGCTCGACGCAGGCAAAGAAATGGGCAAGCTCGTTCAGATACATGTCATTTCGTTGATTGAGTCGCGGGGCTTCGAGTTGCCGCCATGTTTCGCCCGGACGGCCAAGCCGCAGCGTGTCCTCGAAGTAGTCCCATTCGAGCGTGCCCTCGCTGCCCACCACGCGACAACGGCGTGTGGGGACGCGCTGCAGGAGGTCCATATGGACATGGCCACGCGCCCCGCTGCTGAAATTGACAAGCAGGTCGGCACAATCCTCGGTATCAATCTCCAGATCGCCGACACGGCCAAGACTGGCGGTCAAACTTGCCACAGGGCCACCCAGCCACAGCGCAATGTCGATTTCATGACTGAGCTCCAGCAAGGCCCCTCCGCCCAGACTGGCTTGGGCCGTAACCCCATCCCGATAGTCTGCGGACGGCCTCCAATCGGGCAGATACTGGCCAATTTCAGCACTGACATGCAGGACTCGCCCGACGGCACCCTCGGTAACCAACCGGGCCATCGCCTGCAGCGAAGGGCAGAAACGCAAGTTGTACCCCACCATCAGCGTCGCTCCGCGCGACGCACAGGTGTCGATCAATGCATCCAAACCGTCCATCCGGTCGGAGAATGGCTTTTCCACCAACAGGTGACACCCGGCTTCGGCCAGAGCCTGCGCGACGGGCACATGAAATGGAGCGGGATTGGCCACGATGGCCGTCTCGGGGCGCTCACGAATCGCGTCCTCAAGCGTGTCTACCACCCGATCGGCCCCCGGCAAATCGCCGCTGACCGACTGCTGCCGGCGCAACACGATGATGCGGCTTTGCGGACGCAGCATCCTCAGGTTGGCAAGATGCCGCCGCGCGATACTGCCCGATCCGACGATCAGGCTGGTTGAATCGATTGCCACTTTCCTAGCCCCCTGCGAAACTTGCCAATCGATGCTCAGTGACCGTCGACCGTACCTTTTGAAAAATCCGCATTGGCTCTTTCGTAATCCGTCTGATGGCCGATGTCCAGCCAGTACCCATTAAGTCGATGGCAAAAAACCGACTGCCGATCCGCAATCAGGTTCTCAAAGAGCTGTGGCATGTCGAAATAGGTGTCATACGGAATCCGGCGAATCGCCTCGGGAGACAACACATAGACCCCGGCGTTGACCACTACCCGATGCACGGGTTTCTCGTCGATCCGCTCGATCCAGCCACCCGACTCCATCACCACACCGAAGGGAATCGGGTATTCGTGCTCCCTGACGGCCATTGTCGCCACGGCTGCGGACGATGTATGCGCATCAACCAACTCCGGGTAATCCAGATTGGCGACCAGATCCGCATTGCTCACAATAACGGCTTGCTCGATTTCCGCGGGCAGCAGGCTGAGCGCGCCCGCCGTCCCGAGACGCTTGCCCTCCCTGAGGTACCGGATGTCCGCACCGAACGCGCGGCCGTCGCCAAAATAGGACTCGATCACCTCGGCCCGATAATTGACGGCCAGCCATATCCTGGAAAACCCCTGCGTGACGAAACGATTGACGATCATTTCCAGCACGGGACGACCGCCGACGGGAAGCATGGGTTTCGGCTTCTCGCGCGTCAGTTCGTTCAAACGGCTGCCCAGTCCGCCGGCCATGATCACCACGGGATTGTCGCGGTTGGCCAGGCACAGAAAATCATCGACGGTCTTGAGTCCGATCACACGATGATCGCTATCGACGATCGGTATCTGATGCAAACCGGAACGTCGCATCAGGATAAGGATGTCTTCCGGCGACTGCCCGCTCTGCGCAACCTTGGGGTTGCGGCACATGCATTTTTCAACCGCATCTTCGAGCAGCGCATTGTCGAGCAGGCCTCTGCGAACGTCGCCGTCGGACAATGTCCCCAGCAAACGGCCTTCGGCATCGACCACCATGGCGAACTGACTGCGCGCGGCATTGATAACTTTCAGCGCATCGCGAATCGTTGCCTGCGGAGAAACAAGAACACTTTTCCAGTCGGTCATTTCTGCTCCATCCGGCGCGCCGGCACACCCGCAACTCGCGTTCCTGACGGAACATCCTTCACCACTACGGCACCGGCAGCGACCAGCACGCCGTCACCCACCGCAAGCCCTTGCACGATCACCGCACCGGCACCGATATGGCAGTTCGCACCAATGCGCACACCGCCGCAAACTGCGGCTCCAGACGCCAGATGCGTATGCGCACCGACCACGCAGTCATGCTCGAGAATAACCCCGGTATTGAGGATCACGTTCTCGCCGATCCGTGAGCCGTTCTGCACGATGCTCCCCGCCATCACCTGAACCCCGCTCTCGAAGGTGACTGAGCGCCCGACGGTCGCCCCCGGATGGCACAAGGTCTCGAATCGATAGCCGAGGCCGCGCAGACGAATATAGACCTCACGCCGGAGATCAGACTTGGCTATCGAACCGATGCCATTGACCAGCGACACGGCATCTGCCGGATAGTCCGCCAGACATTCGTCGCCACCCAGCACCTTGATTCCGTCGATCACCCTGCCATGCAACTGCGCGTCTCTATCCAGAAAGCCCAGCACCTGCCGCCCGAGACAAAACGCCAGATCAGCGAGCACCCGCCCGTGCCCCCCCGCACCGATGATCAGGATCGGCAGGCTCATTCGTCAATCAACTCGTCGGCCGCGTAATCCCTCGCTGCCGCAGTTCCGAGCCGACTCCAGTAAGCCGTCGGCGAAACACCTGTCCCGGGCCGTTTGCAAGTCAGGTTATCTTCCGAATAAAGCTCGCCGGCCGCGATCGGGCGCGCTGCGACAAGGCTCTTGCGCACCACGGCGCGGTTTTTCAATTCCGCCGCCGAGGGGCGCTTGATCCCGTCGCCCAGGGCTGCTTCGACATCCCTGATGGCGCGGACCATGGCACGCAGCTCGGCCGGCTCCAGCGAGGCTTTGTGATCCGGTCCCGGCAGGTTTCTGTCCAGCGTGAAATGCTTTTCGATCACCCGGGCGCCGCGCGCCACAGCAGCGACCGCGATATGGATGCCCTCGGTGTGATCGGAGTAACCCACCGGCAAGCCAAAAGCCTGGGCCAGAACGTCCATGGCCTTGAGATTCACCTCGGCAACCGGGGCCGGATATTCGGTGGTGCAATGGAGCAGCACTACCCGCTCCCGCAGCAACGCCTGTCCGGAGGCCGACCTGTAGGCCGCCTCGAATGCCGCTGCCCCCGGCGGCTGGCCGACAGGCGACAGCCCTCCGTACGCGAGCATGGCCAGCGCCGACTCCACCTCCCCCAGCGTGCTCATGCCGGTCGACAAGATCATCCGGCAGCCGGTACCTGCGATTTGCACCAGAAAGGGAGCGTTGGTTATTTCGCCGGAAGGTATCTTGATGGTCCGCAAGCCCAGATCATCCACCAGCAGGGCAAGGCTGCGCATCTCGAACGGAGTGGAAAGAAACTCGATGCCGCACTGCCGCGCGTGCGCGATCAAGACCCGATGATCCTCAACAGAAAGCTCCAGCTTTCTGATCATCTCGAGTTGGCTCTCCCCCTGATCGGTATTGCGTTGCTGATAGTCGGCTTTCGGCGCATGCCGGCTGACAATTTCGGAGGCCTTGAAGGTCTGAAACTTGACAGCGTCGGCGCCGGCTTGCGCCGCGGCGTCAATCAGGTTCCTGGCCCGATCCAGCGAGCCATTGTGATTGACCCCGGCCTCGGCGATAACAAACACGCTCACCCGACGATTTCCTTTAACAGCATGAACGCCTCTGCGGCGGCGAAGCCGGATTGTGCTCCCCTCAGACTTGCCAACGCACGTATCGCCCGCTCTGACCGCGGGAAGGGATGCTCTCCCATTTCTCCTGCATACAAACGCATTATGTCGATCTTCCTGTCCAGCCAGGGTGAAATATCCACATAGGAGTTTGGCCTGAAAGCGAGCCCGTCGGGCGCCAGGCCAAAGTCGGTCTCCGAGACAATTTCACACGCCAGGACGCGTTTGACAAAGGGATAACGAAACCACTTGGTCACTGCAGCCGCAGCGGAATAGACGGCACGATGGTCCGTATGCGCGTCACCGGGAAACGGCAGGTAGATGACTTCCGGCTGCAACTTGCCGACCACGACACCTATTGCAGCAACCAGTTCGTTGCAGGGTACTTCGTCCAGTCTCGACGCCGGAAATTGAAGGCAGGTTGTCGAACCGAAGCCATAGGCACCGGCAACCTGATCAATTTCTCGCGCCCGGTGTGCAATCCGTTCCGCGCTGAAACGAGCCGAATCCATCGCCGTCACAATCAGCCAGTGCAACGAATCGCCGCGTGACTTGTGACGAAGCAATGTTCCGCCACAACCCAGTGTCTCGTCATCGGGATGGGGCGCAACAACCAGTACAACACTCACAAATACTCTCCCGCAGAAATCGGCTGTTTGAATTCATGGCGCTCAAGAACAAGTGTCGTCCCCATTCCGCACTGCACATGAATTTCAGCCGCATCAACCGCCAGGACATAGCCTGGCTCGACATCCCTCAATCCGGCATTCCCCAGCCGGGTCTTCCATACCTTTACATCTTCCCCCCGATATTCCGCATGAGCGCCTGGATAAGGAGCCGACAGTGCACGGACCAAATTATGTACTCCTTCAGCAGGCATGCGCCAGTCAATCCGGCCATCCGACCGACCCCGCTTGCGCCAATAGCTGGCTTTCGCCGAGTCCTGGGGAACTGGATTCAATGTTCCGGACCGCAGCCCTTCTGCTACCAGCCGAATCTGCTGACGTGCCACAACCTCAAGCTTCGCATACAGGCTGGCCGCATCGTCTTCGTCCTGTATGCGCACACGCGACTGGGACAGGATCGGCCCGGAGTCAGCCCCCTCGTCCATGCTGAAAAAGCTTGAACCTGTTTCCCTCAGGCCGAGAACCAAAGCCCAGATAATGGGATGCCGCCCCCGGTTGCGCGGCAGCAATGCCGGGTGATAGCCGACCACGCCAAGCGGCGGGATGGATAGCACCTCCTTCTTCAGGAGCGATGACCAGCCGAGGCAAAACACGACGTCCGGCCCTCGCTCCTTCAACCAGGAGGCCAGCGCTTCCTGATCATTGCTCGTCGAATGATAAACGGGGATTTGCTCGATACCGGGACACGTCGCCAGATCAACAAAATCGGCATTGAGGTCGGAACTTTTCCTGGTGACAATCCCGCAGACCTCAACCACATTCAGCGACAGAAGCTCTTCCAGCATGGACTGGCTGAACCTTACACATCCGATAACAACCAGCCGCAGTTTTCTGCTCATGCCAGGTCGTGAAACTGCTTTATCAGCAAACCTTCCAGAGGCCATTCACCGAGTACCTTGACAATTTTCTCGGCGGAATGCCCATCGCCAAAAGGACACTCGGCATCGCGACACGCAGCGCGGAATTCGGGCGTCAATGCCTGCCCGATGCCCGCAACAATCGCCTGCTCGCTATCGCTCACATCGATAACGGTTGCCGCCCGAACGCGGCCGCGCTGACGATCGCCGACATTGACCGTCGGCACCCTTAACACCGGCGCCTCGATCAGCCCGCTGGAAGAATTGCCGATAACTGCGTCAGCATGAGCTATCGCGCTCAGATAGCGGGTTTGCCCCAATGAAATGCAACTGAACACGCGCCCCGGATGGGCCGCGGAAAATGATTCGATCTCGCGACTGACAGCACCATTGCCCGTATCTGCATTGGCTCCCGTGACGACTATCTTGTGATTCGGGAAATGCTCAAGGGCTGCAAACAAGGCTCGCGCTCCGCCGCCCGCCTGCTCATCCGCCAGGGTCACGGGATGGTAGGTCACGACAAAATAGGGCGTCGTTAGATCGAAACCGGTTGCAACCGACAACTCATTACGATCGAGCAAGCGCATCCTGCGTATTGCATCAACGCCTGCGGCACCCACATTCCAGACATGCTGCGGGGACTCTCCCAACTGAACGACACGCTTGCGATAAACCTCGGTCGCAACAAAATGGAGATGCGACATTTTCGTCAAGGAATGCCTGATCGCCTCATCGATCAAGCCCTCCGTCAATTCGCCCCCGTGGATATGTGCAATGGGTATCCGCGCCACCATCGCCGCCTGGGCGGCGGCAAAAATCTCAAAGCGATCGCCGAGCACCACAAGAATGTCGGGGCGGAGTCGATCAAGAGCTTCGGCGAATCCAATGACACCCAATCCCATGGATTTTGCAACGCCCACGGATGTATCCGAAGACAGCAGCATTTCGACCCGGGCGTCCGGCACAAACCCGTCCGACTCGATCTGCGTCACCGTCAGTCCGAATTGGGGCGACAGGTGCATCCCGGTCACGATCAACTGCAACTGAAGTTTTGGATCGGCCTGGATTTCCTTGAGCAACCAGTACAGCAAGCCGTACTCGGCGCGCGAGCCGGTCACCACGCAAATTTTTCTCACACTCCCGCTCATTTCGTTCCCTTTACCAATTTCGCGCTGCTCGGAAGATTGATCAGGGCCGCCTCCAGCCTTTCCGCAACCGGCAATGGCGCGCGCGGGCAGTGCTCGTACATCGGCAAGCGATGCATCAGCGTCCATGCGGGGCGGCACTGAAAACCCTGATCGTTCGCGGCCGTCAGCAAGGCGTCCCTGCGCGCCATCGAAGGCTCGTCCAGTCGCACCGAGTTGAGCCAGTAGTTGCTGCGGCATCCCGCAGGCTCATCAACAAAGCGCAGACCGGCGCTGGCGGAAAACGCCGATCGATAGACTCCGGCCAAAACACGCTTGCGCGCCAGCATGTCCGGCAAACGTTCCAGTTGCGCGCAACCCAGGGCAGCATTCAGATTGGGCAGGCGATAGTTCCACGCCACTTCGTCGTGAAAGAACTCCCAGCGATGCGGCCGCTTGGCCGTCGTTGTCAGGTGCTTCAAACGCCGCGCGATTGTCGCATCGTCGGTAAGGATGGCGCCGCCACCGCCCGTGGTAATCACCTTGTTGCCGTTGAAGCTCAAGGTTCCGAGCAGCCCGAAGGTTCCGGTGTGTCGGTCGCCGATGAACGAGCCCAGCGACTCGGCGGCGTCTTCGACGATCGGCAGCCCGAATTGCTCGGCCACCGCGAGCAGCGCAGGCATGTCCGCCGGATGGCCGAAGGTATGCATGGGCACTACGGCTGCCAGGCGCCGACCTGTCAACCGGTTGCGCAGGCCGCCTCCAGCCGGCTCGGCGATATGCGCCAGATAGCCCTTAAGGGCCGCGGGATCAAGGCCGAGGGTGTCCTCGGCGCTATCGACGAAATGAGGAACTGCACCGCACTGGGAAATCGCATTTGCCGTCGCGACAAAAGTCAGGGCGGGCAGCAGAACCTCGTCACCCGGCCGAACGCCGGCGACCACCAACGCGGCATGCAGGGCCGCGGTACCGTTGACCACGGCAATGGCGTGACGCGCCCCGGTGTACTGCGTCAGGCGCACCTCGAACTCATCAACATACTTGCCGACCGAGGATACCCATCCGGTATCCAGGCAGTCGCGGACGTACTCCCACTCATGGCCCGCAAACTCGGGTTCATGCAAGGGTACCGGCCTGTCCGCCGCCCCCACCGCCCGTTGCAATGCCCCCAGGAATTCGTCGGCCAGCGCCTTTTCGCTCATGCCGTCAGATGTTGTAGCGATCGTTCTTGTAGCCCGCCAGATTGACGGGGTCTGAAAACCAGGCCGCAGTCTCTGCCAGCCCGCGCTTCAGGCCATCCCTGCCGGCATAAGCCGGAGACCAGTCCAGCAGGCTCTTCGCCCTGGCGTTGTCTGCCCACAAGCGCTCCACCTCGCTCTTTTCGGGCCGCAACCGGGCCTGCTCGGTCTCGATTTCCACTTCGACGCCCATGACCTCGGCAATCAGCTTGACCGTATCGCCGATCGAAATCTCGTAGTTCGAGCCGAAGTTGATGACCTCTCCCGCCCCCCGTTCGCTCTTGAGGGCCGCAATAAAGGCGCTGACCGTATCCGCAATGTAATTGAAGTCACGGGTCGGATGAACGGCGCCCAGCTTGAGCTTTCGGGCGCCACTGGCAATCTGGCCGATGACGGTTGCTATGACCGCCCGCGCCGACTGCCGCGGGCCATAGGTATTGAACGGCCGGGCAATGACCACCGGAACGCCGAACGAAGCAAAGAATGAATAGGCGAGCTGATCGGCGCCTATCTTCGAAGCCGAGTAGGGAGACTGGCCTTGCAGGGGATGGTCTTCGGTAATCGGCACGAAACGGGCCGTCCCGTAGACCTCGCTGGTCGACGTATGGACTACGCGCCCGACGCCCAGCTCCCGCGCCGCCTGCAGCACGTTCAAGGTGCCTTTGACGTTGGTGTCGATATAGGTGTCAGGCGAGTGGTAGGAGTAGGGAATGGCAATCAGGGCGGCCAGGTGGAGCACGGCGTCACAGCCTTGCATTGCCGCTCTGACGCCATGCGGATCGCGAATGTCTCCGGCAAAAACGTCCAGCCCGGCACGAATGTCCTTTGGCGCATGATCGAGCCAGCCCCATGAATTGAAGGAGTTGTAGAGCACGAAGGCGCGCACATCGTAGCCCTGGCGCACCAGGGTCTCTGTGAGATGGGAGCCGATGAATCCGTCGGCTCCGGTTACCAGAATCTTTTTCATGGCTTACCAGGCACTCCTTGCAGCCTAGAGGATATGACGCAACTCCGAAGAAAACTTCTCGATCAGCCGATCATAGGTTAACTCGCTCATTACGACATCGTAGGCCTTATCGACCAGACTCTCGCAATAGACGTCGTCGCGGAATTTTCGCACGACCTCTTCAATGTTGCTGAAATCCTTCTTCAACGGAATGTAATGCTCATCTGCCCGGAAATAGTCGTTGTAGCGGCCTTCGAAGAGAATCTGAACTGTCTTGCAGGCAGCGGCTTCGACCTGTCGCCCGCTGATGATGCGCATTTGCATAGAGGGGCCGTAGGTATCGAAAAACTGGCGCTTGACATCGGCCCAGCCGGCCCCGGGGTTTGCCTCCATATAAGCATTGACCCGTTTTCTCGTCGCATCCGTCAGCTCGAAATAATCCCCTCCGGACTCGGTGCCGATCTGGCCCCGACAGGAATTGAGAAATGCCGCATATCCTTTGGCGTCGAATCGCTTGGCGGCATCCATCGAAACGTCGATCGACAGACCAAGGCGCGCGGCATTGCCCAGGAAATACTCGGCAATTTCGGTCTTTTCCATATTGCCGAGATACCAGGGCGCCTCATATGACCGGTAGCCAATATCGATCATGCGCGCGTGGAGAGACTGGGCGGGAAAGAACAGGGAAGTGTCGAAGCCGGTATTCGGAATGCAAGCCACGGCGCAACCCAGGGCCGCCCGGTACGCCTCCAGCACCGGCGGATCATTGCTCTGGGTCACCAGCAGCGACACACCGAGCTTGCGGCAAAAGGACATCTTCTCCGGCATGAGCTTGTACTCGTTGCCGATGAAATAGGCCTTTGGAATGCCCAACAACGCTACCGCTTCATAGAAGAGGCCGCGCAACTCCTTCTGATTGGAAAAAACCGAGTGCAGCAGCACGATCGCATCGAATTTCCCGCCATAGAGAGCCCTGACTGCACCAAGCTGATCCAGCAGTGACAGGCCCGAGAGATTGAATGGCTGGCAATCAAAGCTGTCGCTCGCGGCAAACGCGCGTGGCCAGCCATGCTGATACGAGAGCGTCGCATTGGCGCCCGACTGACAGAAGAAGAGTGCTATCCGCGGGATTTTCACGACTTGAGGCTGGGGATGTCTCCCGCGGCGAAGCACTCGCTCGTGCGCGGGAGCACTACGGTTTAATTCCAACAAAAGATACCGAGCGCGAAATCAGGTCCTCGATCCCGATCTCCGGCGTCGCTGCAAAACAATCGCGCACGACATCCGGTGTGAGGTCACGCAGCCAGCGCTTGGCAGAAGGCTTGGCCATCCAGAAAGCCAGACGGAATCCGCAAGCCGCAACAAGACGCTGAACCTTCCACTGCGGCATGTCCTGGTGCAGCGCGCTGCTGAACCAGTCGCGAGCAGCTTCCGCCTCATTCGGGCGGAACTCTTCGATATAGCGCAGAAACTCGGGAACGCCCATGCGTACATGCGCCCAGGGCGAATCACCTACCCCCAGCGCATGCCCGCCGTCATGGCAGAAATACGGCGAGTAGTTGTGAATGATCGCACCACCGGGTTTCAACAGCCGGTACATCTCGGAGAACGCTGCCTTCAGGTCCAGCACATGCTCCAGAACACTTGCCGAAAAAATGACATCGAAGCTTGCGGACGGGAATGATGTGGTGCGTGTGATATCGCCGACACGAAATTCCACCTTGCTGGACAGCAGCCGCTTGTTGTATTCATGAAGCGCCGACTCGCCAACCAGGCCGCCGTAATGGTTGTCGACCGCACTGGCTTGCAAGCCGAGGCGCTCGAAGGCGAAGGTGGAATGCCCTCCTGTCGTAAAACCGATCTCGAGGATTGCCGCCCCGGCCGGCAGGCGAACCACGTTCGCCGCAGCGAGTTGCTGCAACATTGCCGCGTGCCTTTCGGCGTAGAACGCTACAAGCCTGCGCAAACCGCTTTCGGTCGGACGTACAACAGGGCATTCCGGATCGTCCATGGATTCCGGAATGAACAACTCGGGCAAGCGCCGAGCCACTGCCTTCGCCGCCATCGCCGCCTCGTTTGGCGACACCGCAATTGTTCTGCTACCGATCGCGAACCGCAGGAAATCCGATTCGGAACCGGTCAGACGCCCCTCCCGCTCCAATTCGCCCATCATGTCGAGCGAGCGGAAATACCTCCAGCCAGCCTTTACCCGATAGCGGTAATCGGCATGGACAGGAACAGCAAGGCCAGCGGACGCGGTAAAGGTTCCGACCGGATTGCCGTAGTCGTTGGCAGGCGACTGCTCGAGATAGATCGAGAAAGCGCCATCAAAGCGATGTCCGAAGGCGCGCAGGGCAAATGCGGTAGCGTTGCTTTTGATACGAGACGCGATAGTCATTGCGATTGACGTACCGAATCAAAGCCAGCGGCATCTCCCCTGGTTTCCTTAGGGGGCTCGATGGTGCGGATCACTCTGGCGGGTACCCCTGCCACCACGGCATAGGAGGGGACATCACGCGAGACGACAGCTCCGGCTGCAACGACGGCACCATTCCCGATATTGACCCCGGGGAGAATTACCGCATTCGTCCCAATCCATACGTCATCTCCTATATGAATTGGCTTGAGCACATCAACACCCCATCTAGGAGGCACCAGGGGGTGCCCGGCCGACACGATCGCCACACCAGTCGCAATCAGCACTCGATTGCCCATGGTTATGCCCCCTGCCCCCCTTAGCACCACATTCTCACCAATACCTACGTAATCGCCGAGGTAGATGGATTCAGGTTGATGAACAACAACAGGCATATTCAGGTACACCTCCTTACCGACCTTTCCAAAGCGATCCATCAGGTGTTGAACGGACAACCTGCGAACAGCCCCCTTCCCCAACAGCATCAACCTGGTCAGAAACAGTCGCATAGCGCGCCCTACCATCAAAGCCTCCGTGGTCTATCCTGGTGAAATCAACTCTTCGATTTACGCCAGTTGCGGACGCTGGCCGGACTGGACGAGTGCCAGCCAGACTTCGCAATCCGCATGCCGATTCGAGAAGAATATCGAATCATAACAAGTCACACTATTCTGCATATCCCAAATTCAGGTTTGCGCTCGCGTTGGCGCACCATGGACAACGATTTGCGAATCATTAAAAGACTTTCTGAGCCTTTTGCAAACCTGGCACTAGCGCCCGCCGCGCCACGAAAACCGCCTCCGGGATCGATTGCTCATCCTCGTGGACGATATGAGGGGCGACGAGCAGCCTGATCAAGGTTGCTCTGAATTCTGGCGGCGTTCTTGCGTCAGGTAGTACGCAAACGCGGCGACATAAAATACCGCCAGAGCCACTGTCGCCTGAACACGCGCGGCAACCATCCCGGAAACGCCATCGCCAATCCATGCAAAATACAGTCCGAGCAGCAGTATCGGATACGCAATGGATGATGCATAAATCGCGACTACTTTGTGCCTTGCAGTCAACGCGCCACCCAAGTAGCTGGTGGATCCCAGCGAGGCAATCGCCAGCCATAGCCACTTGCCATGATTCGCCGCCTCGGCGTACTTGCTCGAGAACAGCAAGGAAGTCACAACCGGCAACAGGAAGAAGCCAACGACTCCCAGCGTGATAAATCCAAAAGTCAATAGAATGAAGTCCCCTCGCAACCCAGACCACATCTGGTCGAGTGACTTTGCCTGATACATCCTGGGGGCCAGCACTTGGCCAACAATGGAAAACAGGGCCTTTATCTGCTCCGGGAAGATCAGCGCAACAGCATAGATTGCGACGACATTAGACGAGTGAAAATGTCCGACGAGGATCATGTCAAACGACAAGAGGCTTCCAACCATCATTGCATAGTTTGCATGCCGGCCCAGCGCGATGATTTCTGCATCAACATCATCGTTGGAGCGCAACTGGAGGGCACGACGCAGCATATAGAGGTTCTGCAACCCCAGTGCGGTCAGATGCAGGAAAACGATAATCGCCAGGTCATTCACGCCAGCCATCGACAGCAGCAGGATGCTGGCTAACGCAAGAAGCGAAGTAGTTATCCTTCCCAATGCAAGTTCCGAGAAACGTGACTTCCCGTTTAACCAGGAGGTCCACAGATCAGAGGTGTTGTACAAGACAAAAAGCACTGCTGCTGCAAATAGTCCACGTCCAACTCCCGTCAACTCGGGACTGACTACGGTGTAATACAATGCACCGCCAAGAACAACCGCGGCGCCAGCCAAGTTGACCAATAACTTGCTTCGCAACAGCGGCAGCAAATTTCCGTCTGCATCTCTTGCGGCGGACATGGTCGCCACCTGGCTGGCGCCCATTAGACAGAAAGCGCTGACGACGTTGATGAACGAAAGGACGACCTTGAACGCACCAAACGTTTCCTGAGACATGAAGCGAGTCCAGACAACGTTGGCTCCAAGGCCACAAGCCAGCACCAGGACATGGACGGCGCCCAGGGAGCCCACCCCCTGGAAGCCTGAAAGTCTGGAAGAGATTCTCCCAAACCAGTTCAATGGCGCGCCGCTATTCGCCATACGGAAAGGTTTCGTTCCGTGGGTTTAGTGGCCATATGCAAGGCAAACGAGAATTACTAGATGCTTGTTGAGAATTGGCTTCCCACACAGCAACGGCAGCTACACAAGAAACGTCATTCACAGCTCAAGTAACCGGGAAAACCAGAGCCCCATAGTTCATCGGGCGGCGGACCATATCGGGTGTATCTTCAGGATACACAGGCAAAGGCCAATCGCTAACGATGCGCCAACCATTTTCTGCAAGCAGCCTGCGGATATCGTCAATCTTTTCGAACATGAAGATATGGTCGATATTTGCCGCGAACGCAACGGTAGTCAAGAACATGCTGCCACCGGGTCGAAGCACTTTTTTGACGTCGCGCAACACGGCTGCCGGATCGTCGATGTGCTCAAGAATTTCACCCATCACCACGGCATCGACGCTCGCGGGCGCGAGCGGCAGGCCATGGCTTACATTCCCCTCGATGAATCGTGCGCGAGGATCTTCGCCGGACTTGCCAAACGCATAATGCCGACAGAAGTCGATAGCATAGGTGCTGATATCGAAACCCGAATAGCGTACGTCCGGACAATGCCTTAACAGCAGGTCAAGATGGTAGCCCGTACCCACGCCAATTTCCAAAACCTCTGCGCCACTTGCCAGTCCACTCACAAACGACTTTTTGAAGGCCTCGCCCAGCAGAAAGTGATTCGGCCACAATGCCTCGGATAGCAGCAAACCCGGCAGATAGTAGCCGCCGAAAACGTCTTGATTGGCGTATGCCACCTGGAGTGCTTCCCGCTCCGATCCGAGCAAATACCTCCCGGACTTTTCGAGCTGGCGCTGAAGTTTAAGAAACTCCATCGACAGCATTACATACCCACGCACGGTGTCGGCAATCCAGTGCGACGGCTCCCCGTAAATCAGCGAGAGGCGTGACGCAATTGAATCCAGTTCCGCCATTCGTACCTCTAGCGCAGGGACGCCTGCCGCCGTCGCTTTGAGCAAGAACGGCATCTGACGCCCCAACTCACGCAGGATTTCGTCTGCCAGGGAGGGCATGCGCAACATGTTGGCGTCGCCCTCAGTCAAATGACACTCCTTTTTCGAGAAGCAGGGTTCGAATGATCCCGACATTCTTGAAAAGGACAAGTTCGGCCAAATCAAACTGAACATCGAAACGCAACTCGATCTCACTAATAAGGTTGATCATTCCGAGCGAGTCCCACTTGCGAATAGTGTCCTGCGACGATGAGTCATCGACTTCCTCCACATTCAATCCAAATACTTCTGCCACCACTTGCAACAACGGATCTTCATTCTTCATCTCGATCAATACTCCGTAACGGACAACCAATCTGGCGTCGATGGAACATAAGGCAGCTTGAGGCGGTAATGTTGAGCCCTGTCACCATCCGAGCCCGCTCCTTCCCCATGCTTCTCTTCTATCCGGGTCATGCCCAACCTCTCGAACAAAGCCCGGCATTGCACATTTTTGCCCGACGGCAGGTAACTTGCGCGCAGATCAATGTATCCCCTGGCGCCCGCACGCTTCACCAGAGATGCCCACAACGCATCTTCGACACCGCGCCCCAATGCTCTGCAACTCAACAGAAAACTATCAACCTCGGCACTCTCGCCATCTCCGCCAATCATAATCGCCAAGCCAATCACACCCTGGTCTCCAAACCGGTCACGCAGTGACAAAGCCAAGACCAGGTTTTTGGGGTCCGCGACATACCGCAGCACATCGGCCTCGCCATGACGTCGCGTTGTCAAATTGAATTGGTTGGTTTTCGCCAGCATCTGCACGGCACGCCCAATTCCGGCTGCATCCACCTGGCGAATTTCCACTTTCAATTCGAGTGATCGAAGAAAAGATTCTATAGTTCCGCTCGACTCCCGCAACTCTTCACGATCTTGCTGATTTGCATAGTCATTGCTTCGAAGACGATCTTCCTCGGTAACCCGGTAGGCGTCAAAGTATGGACATTCAAGGAGAGTATCCAGAATCGAGAGAGGATCTTCGGAGTTTTGCAGCACGGCCACTTCGGGCAACGCGCAAAGCATTTGTTCCCGCTCAAATGCGGTGTCATCCATGAAGACAAAACTGTCGACACCAAGATTCAATTGCCGCGCAATGTCCAGCAGATTTGCAGATTTTGGCTCCCAATTGACGCGAACAGCGGCAAAGTCGTCAAGCTTTAGCGGCATATGAGGGAGGGCTTCAAATGCCTCGACAACATCCGGATGGTTGTTTTTGCTTAACAAGGCCAGAAGCACTCCTTGGTCCTTCAAGGCAAGGGCCGCCAGCTGTATGCGCCGGTAGATCTTTCCGGGAAAATCCTGGCCAATCTGCAAACCGGCAATCCCCCCTTCGCCAAGAATACCGCCCCAGAGGGTGTTGTCCAGATCCAGTGCCAGCACCTTGCGGGCTGGGCGAACCAGAGGTGCCATCGCGCGCCTGACGTACGCTGAAAAAGACGGGACTGCCGATACCGCGATTGGCTGGCGGGCAAACGCATCCATGCGCCTGTCCCAAACCGACTCGCCCTCACGCTCTACCCAGGCGGAAAAATCGAAAATGTGGCAAATCCTGTGCCGGTTCGTCAGCCTCAGCAATTCCGCATTGATTTCCTGCCGGGCGACGGCAAGCCCGGTCTCACTGTGCGCATCGGCAAATCGGCGTCCGAGAACTGTCGCCGACGGCAATGACGAAAGGAACAAGGGCGTAACGAAGCTCTTTGCATACGACTCGACGAGAGACTCGATACGCTCGACAACCCCTCTCACCGTCGCCTTTCGCTCGGCTGCGGACATGCCCCATGGACGCTCAGCCAGCGTTGGTGCCAATTCCTCCAGGCGCCAGATGACCAGGAGCGCATTCGGTTTGGCGGCATGAACCGGTGAATCAGGATCAAGCAGCGACTGCTCGATGTTGTCCAGATCGGCGTGTATCAGTTTCGGCCGAACCGGCAATGTCGCCAACCCAAAATGAATAAATTCGGACAGGGGCTGAAGCGTGAAAGTAGAGCAGAAACCGAGCACAAATGGAGCCCCTTGCAGACTCTCCGGCAAGGCGGCAATGGCAGCGGTGGCCTTGAGTGCTCCCACTCGGCTGCCTTGAGAAAAAGCCTTGGTTACAAGGGCTTTCAGGTCTTCCGGCCATGCCTGATCGAGATCGGCGATAGTTACACTCGACCTCACGACATTACGGCTCCACCAGTAAGCGAGAGGTTGGTGCCGTTGACGAAGGCGGACTCGGGGCCGAGCAGAAAACATACTGCATCCGCCACATCGCGAGGAGCACACAATCTACGCAAAGGATTTGTTGCCGCTTCGATCTGTTTGAGGCGCATGGGAACAGATTCAGAATATGGCGTGTTGATCATGCCGGGGGAAACCGCATTGCAGCGAATCCCTTTGGGTCCAAACTCGGCCGCTATGCTGCGTACCAGTCCGAGCGACGCCAGTTTGGCGGCAACATAAGCCGACATCTTGAGCGGTGGAACTCCAACTACGTACTGGGTCAAGACGACAACCAGCGAGCCCCCCGCCGCCATGCCCGGCAGCAATGCGGCACAAAGACGACTGAACGCTACGGGGCCGACATTAAGATGTGCAGCGAGTTCATCTGCATTTGCCGGATCATCCATGCCAATGGCCCGCGCGGGAGGCGCCGCCAGATGCACAACGCCGTCGACCTTTCCGCCATCCAGCAGCGCCTTGATCCCTTCATCAAGGGAATCGGAATTGGACATATCGACCACAAGCTTTTCACTGGGGCCCGCAACCGTTGATAGCCTCTCAAGATCACGGCCCCATAAAACCGGCATTGCACCCTCCTGCCGCAAACGATTCGCTACGGCCGTTCCCAGCACGCCGCTGGCGCCCGTCACGAGAATGCGCTTCCCCTTGAGGCCGACTTTGGGGGTTTCAGAAGGTTCTGGCTGCATGATCATCACCTTTGCGGTAGCTTCCAAACTAATATTCTTTCGGGTCTCGTTGGTACCGGTAATCGCCAGCGTGATTACTCCGGTCGAAACACGGATATCCTTGATTTCCGCTTCGAAGCGGACCTGATCACCCAAACGGATCGGGTTACGCCACACCACATCAAAAGAGGACCAGACCGCTCCGTCGCCCGGTATTTCCTTGCCGATCAGGGCAGAAACGTGCGATGCAGCCAGCATGCCATGAACAATCACCCCCCCGGCGGGAGTTCCTCTGGCAAATTCTGCCGACACATGAATCGGGTTATCGTCTCCGGTGATGTCGACGAAGCGCGCTACATCCTCCGCCTTGAACTGGCGGACAATGCTCCTGCGATCTCCCACTTTCCAATTCTGCAAACGACGTTCCTTTTCAAGTCCAACGGGATCAGTCACCTGATTCTTAGCTACGCGGCATTGCGAAGGCGCAGGACATACGGATCCGCAACAAAATACGAATCCCATGCCTCCAGATTCTCTGCGCGGTCAAATACGCGCCGAATACTCAACGGCTCCCAAGAATCAACGGCGACGACATCCATGTAGGTCCGACGCTCCTTGTCCAAGTGATACGCATGATAGTACGTGCGCTCCACCGCATCGTCCGGAACGATATGGGAATGCGCCAACCCATGGGAATAATGCCACGCACGCAATCTTAGTTTGGACAATACACGGGACACCAGGGATGCACCGAAACCTGACGGAGTTACGTCTTCCCACTGATCGAGAACATACCCGTCAGACGAGAACCCGCGGCACACCGAAAATCGCCCCTTGGGCCCACGAATACTGATATATATCCAATACCCAGAATCGGTAGGAACGACTTGTGGATAATGGATTCTGCAGCTGGCTCCCATGCTTTGCCCGGTCAGCAAATCAGCTTGATCGACGGACCATGACAACCCATCAACGCTGTAGGCGTGATGCATCCTGTTTCCGGGCTCGTTACTACCGCGAGTGATGAACCACATCCGATACCCCGATCCAACCCGCACAACCGAAGGCTCTATAAGGTCAGTGGTGCCATGCTGCGCAGAACCAAGTACCTCTGCGGCATTTTCCGCAGTCAAGGCCGGATTGTTTTCACACGTCCAGTGAATACCGTCTTGTGACGTTGCGCACGCAATGCTTACATGTCTATCAAGTGAAATGCCTTGATAGAACATCAGGAAACGTCCATCTTCCTGCAATACGGTTGGATTGCAGGTACGCAAGCTTTTCCATGGCTTTGTAGAGTCGATCGGAATTAGCAGTCCATCGCCGACGCGACGGAAATCATTTCCGTCTTCGGAAACTGCCAAGCCGATCTGCTCAGTCACTTGATCCTGGGCCATGCCCGCATAGTACAAATGGTATGTCACGACATCCCTCTAGAGCCAGTAGCGCACATTTATGAAAGCATGGCCTTTTTCCAACTCCTGCGACAGGACATCGAACTGCTTTTTCGCCTTGCAGGAAATTATCTGTTCCGCACCCTTGCCATGCCTGCTGTGCAGGCCATACGTGCTATCAAGATGGAGGAAAAACCCGGTCATTTCTGCCTTTCTCCAATCATGTACGTGAACAAGAACCGGCATTTTTTTAACCGATCCGTCAGCAGCGCGGTATTGAAGCATGAGAGGTTTGTCGCAGTGCGCACCGACCGGGTAATCATAGCCCATCACGTTTTCCGGCAGAACGCTGGTAATTGCGGCATTTTCAGGGCTTACCCCGAAGTAGACAATGTGTGCGTCGATCTCAATCAACTTGAACCACGGTGAATTCCGATCCATCGCGAAAGGTGTACTTTCAAGATGATCCGCAATCAGCCAGTTCGCGTGCTTGCCCCATGCACTCGCGTTACACCATGGATGCCGGCTACGAACAACTCCTTTCGAGAGTCGAAACACTTCCGAAATGATTCCTCGCCGAGATCGCATCCGGTCGCTCTCAAACACGCGGCGAGCATAGGCAAATTCCCGCGGGTTCGCGATCGAGTCAGTAGACATCACAAGCGTGCCTTCAGGTCCGACCAGATCCACAAGCATGGCGACCACAGCGTGAGCATATTGAACCTGATCGGCAACACCCGCCCGTCCCGCGAAGAGCAAATCGCCCATACCGCTATGGAGCAACAATGTCGAGCCTGAATTAACTCCCGCTGAAACCAGGTTGCTTCTAAGTTTATCGACCGAGGCGGCAATATATTCCGTCATGAGCCACCGCCAAAAACGGTAGGGCGACCGCCACGCCAATAGCGCGCATCGTCCAGAAATACGCCGGCTGACATTTCCGCCCGCAACACATCGTACTGTTCGGCGTAACCAAACACTGCAACGTCGACATTGCCGATTTTTGCCTTTCGGTAGATGTCGTACTTTTCGTCCAGGTACTTCATAAAGACATCGTATTCAGCGAAATTGGCAAGGTTGTATTCCGCCTGGAACGGGCATGCATGAAGATGAAAACCCACTTCGACGCCTTGCCCATCGTCATTAATTACGCTGAACTGGAATGGGCGATGAAAAAAAGCAGGCCGGGAATAGTCCGCGTTATCGACATGTATCGGCAGCAGCAAACTCAGGTTCCTGCCCGATCCCTGTCCAATGACCGCAACCTTGGTGTTCCTTGAGAGCAGCTTTGCCCACGGCGAGTGCAGTCCCATGGGAAATGGGGCCGCGTCGAGCTGGCCTCGCATCAATTCCTCGGCTGAATTTCCGCATGCGGCCAGCGACAACAATGGCCCCGCGCTACGGAACACACCAGGCTGGCGCTGAAATCGCCCAGCCAGTCCTCTTGCCATCGATCGCCTGGCGTCAAAAAGCCGACGCTGATAAGACAGCTTTTTCGGATCATCGACAGAGTCGCAGGGCAACACCAGGGTCCCTTTCTCACCCAGGAATTCGCGCAAGGTGAATAGGAGGCGCTTCTGGTAATGGTGTCCAAATATCGCCCCGAATCTTGGTGGCGGAAGGGCTCCTGCAAGAGATTCCTCATCGACAAATAGCAGGAGCGTGTCCCCTTGCCTAACCCCTAACGCAGCAAGAATCCTTACCAACTCCTGGGGCAACGAAGGGTGCACCCGCCGAAGCGTGCTCCTGACGGCAGATGCATATCTGGAGGCAAGGCGCCGGATCTTTCCCAGGGACTCAATCCGAACGGAGAGGCGGCGCGGCAGGTCTGGATAAGCCGGCTGAACCCATAGTGCAAGCCGGTACAAAGCATCAACTACGATTCGGCGCAATGTTGAATAAGAAACAGCCATTGGTAGCTTAGAAGACTACGATTGAATATTCGACACTAGTCGCGCGATATCCTTCACCGCACGGCCGACACCGTAGGACGAGAGCAGACATTCCACGCTCGGCTACGCCTCGCCACAGCAGTTCCTGAAAGACTGGATCAGCAGTCAGCATGCGAAAGTATTGGCGGCATAATGCCGTCGGGTTGGAAGCTGGAAAACCGGAGGAAGTTCATCCCGCAGGGCGCGAACATTTTCTAGAACACATCGCCGAACAAGACGATTTGGCCATTCAACCGGTCCTGCGGGTCAAAGGTCATGCACCTCTCGTCCGCGGCCAGCGGGCGACGCCCCCGCCCGCTTGACGACTCGATTTGCAGGGGCGCATCTGTCCGACGCCAACCGCAGGCGGCGTAGAACGGTTCCTGGACGTCCCGGCACAGCAGGTATGCAACACCCGCGCTTGTCTGCTTGGTATGGGTGGCCGCGGCGCCCATCAGCAGCGCGCCCAGTCCTTGCCCCTGGTGCGATTCATCCACGCATACCTCGGTCGCGCACAGGACGTCCAGCCGCGCGCCGCTCACCGAGACTGTTCGGCTGCGCAAGCGCAGGAAAGCCAGGAGTGAGCCGTCGCGCACGAGCGTCACAAACCTGTCGTCCCCGGCGGTGTTCTTTTCCCACCACGCCAGTTGCGATTCCATGGAATGCGGCCAGCTTTGGTTCTTCAGGGTGCAAATCGCCCGGATCTCCGCCTGCGTGATGTCACGAGGGGACAGAAAGCGCGGCGTGATCATGGCAAAGCGTCACCCACCTGGCTTTCCACCTACCCCAGTACGGCGGAAATTTCCGGCAGCGAGCGCAGCAACTCCTCCACCGCGGTGATCGAGAGACGTGTCGCGTTCTCCGAGTCGAAGGGGCGGATGCTGTCCAGTTCAGGGGAGCCTTCAACATAGTACTTGTCGAATTTCTGGCCGGTATCGCAGGGAATGCGCCAGTAATCGCCCTGGTCCTCTGCGCGCGCAAGCTCCTCCGCCGTAGCCAGCGTTTCGTGCATCTTTTCGCCGGCCCGGATGCCGATGATGCCGACCGGGTTGTCGGCGCCGAAAAGCTTCAGACACGCCTGCGCCAGATCGCCAATGGTGGACGCGGGCGCCTTGCGGATGAACAGGTCACCGTTGCCGCCGTGCTTCAGCGCGTGGAGCACCAGGTCGATTGCCTCGCGCAGGGGCATCAGAAAGCGGGTCATGCCGGGGTGCGTGACCGTGAGGGGCGAGCCGCGCCGGATCTGCTCGACGAACAGCGGTACCACGGAGCCCCGCGAGTACAACACGTTGCCGTAGCGGACGCCGCACATGACCGTTGGATCCAGCGGCTTCTGCGCCTGCGCCCGCGCGATCATCAGCTTTTCCATCATCATTTTGCTGCAGCCCATGGCGTTGACCGGGTAGGCCGCCTTGTCTGTGCTGAGCACCACCAGCCTCTCGACGCCATGCTGCAGCGCCGCGTCGATCACGTTGTTGGTGCCGATGATGTTTGTCTGTACCGCCTCCATCGGGAAGAACTCGCACGACGGAACCTGCTTCATGGCGGCGGCATGGAAGACCATGTCGACGCCGTGCATGGCGCGCATGATGCGCCGCTCATCGCGCACGTCGCCGATCTCGAACTGGATTTTCGGGTGGTTGAACGCCAGCCGCATGTCGTGCTGCTTCTTCTCGTCGCGGCTGTAGACGACGATGCGGGCGATCTCGTCTTCCGCAAGAAGGCGGTGTAGAACGGCCTTGCCGAAGGAACCCGTCCCTCCGGTGATCATTACGGTCTTGTCGATCAATGTCGTCATGGAAAATTAGTCCGCCGGTTCAAGAATCGTATCGGGGTCCGTAGGGTCGAATTCCTTCGACGCATACGCCATGATCACCGCGACTTCGCGCGTTTCGTTCACGAGCGCATGAGAGGTGCCCGGCCCCGCGAAGACCATCCTCGGCACGTCGGCGTCGAGCGTTTCGTCGACGCGATCGCCGTGTCTTGTCTTCATCAACAGGCGCACCCGGCCGGCAACGCAGGTGAACCATTCGCTCTTGTGCTCATGGAAGTGGTCACCACGGCGCGCACCCGGGGCGAGGGTATAGACGTAGATCTGTCCACCCCGGGGAATATCCTGGGATGAGAACCGGAGCGCCTCGTACAAGGCGCCGCGCGCGTCGCGGTGCACCGTGAGCACCTCGATCGCGTATGGCTTGTTCCAGTTTTTATCCCTCGCCATTGCCTGCCCCTTAGACAAACTTCTTGTCCGCCGGTCCCCAGACCTGTTCGTCGACCACGCGGCCCATGCCGAGGATGATGCGAGCGACCTTCTTCGACACCTCGCGCTGCAGGTATGCTTCAGGCGCGGGCGAGCGGGCGACGTCGATCGGATCCTCGACCACCAGTTTGACGGCACGCAGGACATCCTCCTTTTGCAGGCCGGTGATGGGGCAGTAGCCCGCTTCCAGGGATTCCTGCTTCTCCGTGGACTTGCGAATGGCGACGGCGGGGAAGCCCAGTATCGCGGAGTCCTCGTGGATGGTTCCGCTGTCGGAGACGACGCAGCGCGATTCGGTCTGCAGCCGGATGAAGTCAATCAGGCCGAAAGGCTCATGCCAGTTGATCAGCGGGTTGCTCCGCTCGAGCAGACGCAACTGCTCCAACCGGCGGCGGGTACGCGGATGGGTGCTGACGACGATCGGACAGCCATAGGTTTCGGCCAGGGCGTTGAAGGTGTCGACCATGGTTTCGAGCGCGCCACCCTTGTCGACGTTTTCCTCGCGGTGGATGCTCGCGGTGAAGAAGTTGCCGGGCGTCAGGCCCAGCTCGGTCAGGATGGTGCTTGCGGCAAATTTATCCTTCATGCCATCGTAGACCTCGCACACCGGGCTGCCGACGACCATGACGTTACGGGGATGCAGGCCTTCGCGCAGCAGGTTGCGGCGGCTGTGTTCGGTGTAGGCCAGATTGACGTCGCTGGCGTGGTCGACGATCCGGCGGTTCAGTTCCTCGGGCACGTCGTTGTCGAAGGAACGGTCGCCCGCCTCGATGTGAAAGATGGGAATCTTTTTCCGTTTGGCGCAGATGGCGGACAGCCCCGAGTTGGTGTCGCCCAGAATCACGATCGCGTCCGGTCTTTCCTTGTCCATGACGTCGCCGGTCTTTTCTATGATCGCCGCGATCTGGCCCTGAATGGTGCCGGACTTCGTCTCCAGAACGTAATCGGGCTGGCGCAGATCGAGATCCTCGAAGAATACGGCGTTCAGATTGCGGTCGTAGTTCTGCCCCGTGTGAACGAGTATGTGGTCGCAATGCTTGTCGAGCATCTTGATGATGGCCGCCAGGCGGATGATTTCCGGCCGCGTACCCAGGATTGTCATGACTTTCATCGAGCAGCCTTCCTTAGTACATCGATAATCCGGTCTTGGTCTTCCTGCCCGACCCACCAGCCGCAGGGGATGGACAGCTCGCGGGCGTCGAACCAGTCGGTGTTCGGCAGATTCCGGCGGTCCGCCCCGAACATGGTGTAGTGGTCGTTGCGCACGTGGATCTGGGATGCGGTGATGCCGGCTGCGGCCAAGGCCGCCAGCACCGCGTCGCGCTTCTCGACCAGAACCGTGTATCCCCAGTAGGTCTGGTAGTCCAGCGGATCGCGCCGCAGGGTCTGCACGCCGGGAACATCCCGCAGCAGCGCGTCGTAGCGCCGTCCGTTGCGGTGGAAGCCGTCCAGGATCCAGTCAATGTGCTTGATCTGCGCCAGGCCCAGCGTTCCGGCGACATCGTTCATGTTGCCCTTGAATCCCCAGTCGGTGATGTCCTCGCGCCACACATCGCGTCCTTCGCGGGCGTCGCGGTCGATGCCGAACCACTTGGCCTTCCTGGCGCGCTGGTAGTCTTCCTCGTTGCCGCAGAGCAAGGCGCCGCCATCGCCGGTCGTGATGTGCTTGATGGCCTGGAAGGAAAAGCAGACGAGGTCGCCGATGGCACCGATGCGGTCGTCGCGCCGCTTTGCCCCGAAAGCGTGGGCGGCGTCTTCCACAACGCGCAGCCCATGGGCTTTGGCCAGCGCGTAGATGTTCTCCACCTCCGCCGGCGCGCCCTCCTTGTGCAGGATGTAGATGGCACGGGTCTTCGACGTAATCAGCGGTTCGATGGTTTCCGCGGTGACCATGCCGGTGGACCGGTCGACGTCGGCCCAGACGGGGCGACCGCCCAGCATGCGGATCGGCTCATTGCCCGCGACGCAGGTCAGCGGCGTCGAGACGACCTCGGTATCCGGGCCGACGCCCGCCAGCTTGAAGGCGATGGTCAGCGCCATGGTGCACGAGTTGACGGGCACGACCCGCGGGTTGCCGATGAACCCGGCGATTTCGGCGGCGAACGCCTTCACCTTCGACCCTTCGGCGAGGAATCCGCTGGCAAGCGTGTCCACCATCATCGCCTGTGCTTCGGGCGGCATGAAGACCTTGAAAAGCGGAATGGGTCCGTTCTGTTCCGTAGAAGCGATCACGTTGATATCCTTTCCTTAATGCGCGTTACAGACGCCAGAGCGCGTTTTGCATGCCGGACGCCGGCAGGCACGACTTGACGTCCACCACCAGACCGTTCGGCTGTTTCAGACTGGACAGCATTTGGTCCATCGGCATTTTGCGGAATACTTCATGGGCGACCGCGAGGATGACCACGCTCGCGCCCGCAGGAAGTTCTCCCATGGGCAGCAGCGTCACGCCGTATTCTTGCATGGCTTCCACAGGGTCGGCGAGCGGATCGCAGACGCTGACCTCGCACCCGAAGTCCTCCAGTTCGCGGATGACGTCGATCACCTTGCTGTTGCGCAGATCCGGGCAGTCCTCCTTGAATGTCAGACCGAGCACGCTGACCTTCGCGCCCTTGACGTTGGTGCCCTGTTTGATCATCAGCTTAACCGTCTTCTGGGCGATGAACTTCCCCATGCCGTCGTTTATGCGACGGCCCGCCAGGATGATCTGGGGCTGGTAGCCCAACATCTCGGCCTTGTGGGTCAGGTAATACGGATCGACGCCAATACAGTGGCCGCCGACCAGACCGGGCTTGAACTTGAGAAAGTTCCACTTGGTGCCGGCTGCTTCCAGAACCTCGGTCGTATTGATGCCGATACGGTCGAAGATGATCGCCAGTTCGTTCATCAGCGCAATGTTCAGGTCGCGCTGGGTGTTCTCGATGACCTTGGCGGCTTCGGCGACTTTGATGCTGGATGCGCGGTGGACACCGGCGGTTATTACCGATTCGTAGAGTTGAGCGACCTTTTCGAGGGTGTCGGCATCGTCGCCGGAGACAACCTTGATGATCCGGGTGAGCGTGTGCTCCTTGTCACCGGGATTGATGCGCTCCGGGGAGTAGCCGACATGGAAATCCTGCTTCCACTTCCGTCCGGAACACTTTTCCAGGACGGGAACACAGATTTCTTCAGTAGCCCCCGGGTACACCGTCGATTCGTAGATGACGGTCGCGCCCTTTTTCATGTGCTTCCCGGCAGTGGTGCTGGCGCCGATCAGCGGGCCGAAGTCGGGAATGCGGGCCGCGTCCACCGGGGTGGGAACAGCGATGATCAGAAAGTCGGCGCTGGCGATACGGCGTGGATCGGTGGTAGGTTCGAGTCCGCCCGCCCTGACGGCAGTCCTGAGGTCTGCCGTGGCGACTTCGCCGGTGGGGTCGATGTGGCGCTGGTAGGCATCGATCTTGGTTTGGGAAAGATCGAAACCAATGGTCTTGAACTTCTTGCCGAATTCAACGGCCAAGGGCAAGCCGACGTAGCCGAGGCCGATGACGGCAAGGGTGGGGTTTTGAGGAAGTAGGCTCAAACTACATGGGCTCCTGAATCACCGCTGGACAACCATTATGTGATGAAATATTGAACGTCTGATTAGAGAAGCAATGCACTTGCGCAGGACGTCGATTCCTTAGCCATGTATCAGTACAGTCACTTGCGTCCGCGTTAGCAGTTTCTTGAAATCGGCGTCGAATGTCATGAGGTGCTCACCGAGCTGAATTACCGCCGCTGCAATCCAGGCGTCAGGAATATCGTTGGCAGCCAGCTTCTTCTCGATGCAGAGCTGACGCAGCATCGGCCACTCGGTACCGAGAGAAGGCATCTCAACGCCGGGCACGGCAAAAAGCGCATCGAGGAATCCTACGGCCTCTTCCATGGGCGTCGGATGATTGAATATCTTCGAATTCGTGACCAGACGCAAGAAACTCGCAACCACCATCGGCATCAGCTTCAGGCTTGCACCATCGGCACAAGCCACCACGGCTTCATTCAGGCACGCATAGGCTGTATCGTGGTGTGGATGATCGCTCCGTGACGCCGCGATCAGCACATTGACATCAGGCGTCATCGTCAGCAGCATCCAGCAGCGATTTATTGCTGCTCGGGTCCAAGCCGACGACCAAGCCCCCGCGCCCCTTGAAGACAGGAATCTTGTGTTTGCCTGCCCTGGTCGCGGGCTGTGAAGTTCGAAGCCTGAGCTGCAACCCCTCCTCGATCAGTCGCGTCAGACTGGTCCGCTGCTGCGCCGCCAGAGCCTTCGCATTGGCAAGCAGGGAATCGTTGATGTCGAGAGTGGTCTTCATGAAATAATAGTACAGATTTCTGTATATCATGTCAAATTAATCAAAGTTTGTCACGCACCCGCAGATACCTCGGGAAACGTGGCATGCCGTTCTTCGTCATCTCGCGATAGCGATAGGTGATCAGCGTACCGACCGGCGGCGGGTTGCGGCGCAGGGCGTCGGTCAGGCCGCTGCCCAGGGCAAAGCGGCGACCGCCGGGCAATTCCATGCGCAGTGCGCCGAGCATGCCGGCGTATTTGCCTTTGCCGGGCAGATGGGCGACGACGGTCGCTTCGGCATCGAGCCACGGAGTTACTTTGAGCAAGGCGCTGGAACGACCGGTTTCGTAAGCGGCGTCATCGCGATGAAGCATCAG
>JAPLQY010000056.1 GCA_026399475.1 Rhodocyclales bacterium | reverse complement strand
CTCGACGGCAGCAAGACCGTATTCGAGGAACTCGCCGACGGCGCCGACATCATCACCATCGGCAAGCTCGAGATCGGCAGCCGCGCCTACATCGGCCGCTTCAACTTCAAGGGCGGCGACCAGCAGAAGAACGTCGGCAACCTCTCGGGCGGCGAACGCGGACGCTTGCACCTGGCGAAGACCCTGATGACCGGCGGCAACCTGCTGCTGCTCGACGAACCCTCGAACGACCTCGACGTGGAAACGCTCCGCGCGCTGGAAGACGCCCTGCTCGAGTTCGCCGGCTGCGCCATGATCATCAGCCACGACCGCTGGTTCCTCGACCGCATCTGCACCCACATCCTGGCCTGCGAGGGCGATTCGCAATGGAGCTTCTTCGCCGGCAACTACCACGAGTACGAGGAAGACAAGAAGAAGCGCCTCGGCGAAGAAGGTGCGAAGCCGAAGCGGATTCGTTACAAGCCAATTACGCGCTGAGGCTCGCGGATGACAGGCCTCAAGGTCGCCGCAGCCGTCTTTGCGCTGCTCGTCGCCATGCTGCTGGCGCAGCTGATGTTCGCGCCGCAGCTCGAGCCCTCGCTGCCGATGACGCACGGCATGCCATGGCAGATCGAACATCCCGGCCCCGGTCAGTCGCGGGTGTTCGGACTGACGCTGGGAGGAGCTGCGGCGAGCACGCTGGCCGATGCGCTTCGTCTTTCCCCGCAACAACCCAAGCTCGCGCTGCTGGCGCCGCAGGATGGGCCGCCCTCCCTGGAAGCTTATTTCGAGAGTCTCTCGCTCGGCGCCCTCACCGGCAAACTGGTGCTGAGCATCGCCGCATCGGCAACCGATCTGGAGGCGATGCGCGGGAATACGGCGACGACCGATCACCTCGCAAGCGGCATGCGCAAGTACGCGTTGAACGAGTCCGATCGACAGCGTGCGGAACGCCTGCCGCTTGCGGCGATCGCCTTCATCCCCTCGGCCAGCCTCGACGAGACCATCATCCTGCAACGCTTCGGCACGCCGGCAGAACGCATCCGCCAGGGTGAAACGCTGGAGCATTTCCTCTACCCGGCGCAGGGACTGGACATCGTGCTCGACAGCAAGGGCAAGGAAGTGCTGCAGTACGTCGCGCCCGCCGATTTCGAGCGGCTGCGGGCGCCGCTGGGAAAATGACGGCCATGAAAGTCGGCGCCGGCAAGACCGCGATTTCCGGATGAACAGCTACCAGGCCACGCTTGAAATACGCAGCTGCGGCCGCGGCACGCATGAGATCACCGCCGAGGTGGCGCGCATTGCGGCCGCCTCGAGCATCAGCACCGGCGTCGTGCATGTCTTTGTCCAGCACACGAGCTGCTCGCTGACGATCACCGAGAACGCCGACCCGGCCGTGCGCCACGACCTCGAAACCCTGGCGCGGCGCTGGGCGCCGGACGGGGACCCGGCCTACCGGCACGCCGATGAGGGCGACGACGACATGGCCGCCCATGCCCGCAGCGTACTCAGCGGCACCTCCGTCTCGGTGCCGCTGGGCGGTGGCCGGCTGCTGCTGGGCACCTGGCAGGGCATCTTCCTGTGGGAACACCGCAGCGACCCCCACCTGCGGTGCATCGTGGTCACCGTCACCGGCTAGACCTCGCAGAACAGCGCGCGACGGTCGGCTTCGGGCCGTTGCCATGCGGGATCGCGCGGTGCCGCTAGAATGGACGCGGCCACATCCCCACCGGAGACACCATCATGAGCGGAACAACCGCCACCGTCGCATACCGCATCTGCCCGTTTTGCGAAGCCTGCTGCGGGCTCGAACTCAAGATCGAGGAAGGTCGGGTCACCGGCGTGCGCGGGCACGATGCCGATGTCTTTTCCGCCGGCTACATCTGCCCCAAGGGCGTCGCCATCAAGGAACTGCACGAGGACCCGGATCGCCTGCGCCAGCCGCTGGTGAAGCGCGACGGGCGCTTCGTGGCGGTGGGCTGGGACGAGGCCTTCGCCGAGATCGAACGCCGCCTGCCGCCCATCCTCGCGACGCATGGCCGCGACGCGGCGGCAATGACCATCGGCAACCCGGCCGCGCACAAGCTCTCGCTGCTGCTCTATGGCGCGCGCCTGGCGAAGGCACTGGGCACGCGCAACCTGTTTACCGCGTCAACCCTGGACCAGATGCCCAAGCAGCTCTCGTGCGGCCTGATGTACGGCGGCTGGCTGTCGATCCCGGTGCCCGACATCGAACGCGCCGACCTGCTGATCGTGCTCGGCGCCAACCCGGTCGCCTCCAACGGCAGCCTGTGGACCGTGCCCGACGTCCGCGGCAAGGCCAAGGCGCTCAGGGCGCGCGGCGGCCGCATGGTGGTGATCGATCCGCGTCGCACCGAAACCGCCGAACTCGCCGACCGCCACATCTTCATCCGGCCCGGCGGCGACGTGTTCCTGTTGCTGGGCATGGCCCAGGTGCTGTTCGCCGAGAAGCGGGTCCGCCTCGACCGGCTCGTCGAACATGTCGCCGGGCTGGCCGAACTGGAGGCTGCCGTCGCGCCCTATCCGCCCGAAGTCGTGGCCGCACGCTGCGGCATCGAAGCCGCGGCGATCAGGGAACTGGCCCGCGAGTTCGCCGCCGCGCCGCGCGCCGCCTTCCATGCCCGGATCGGCAGTTGCACCCAGGATTTCGGCACGCTGGCGAGCTGGCTGGTGGACGCGATCGCCATCCTCGCCGGCCATTTCGATACCGAAGGCGGCCTGATGTTTCCCAGGAGCGCAGCCTTCGCCGCCAACACCCTGGGCAAGCCGGGCAGCGGGCGCGGCGTGGCGACCGGCCGCCACAAGAGCCGCGTCTCCGGCGCACCCGAGGTCTATGGCGAACTGCCGATGGGCTGCCTCGCCGAGGAAATCGAAACCGCGGGAACGGGACAGGTAAGGGCGCTGATCACGGTCGGCAGCAACCCGGTGCTCTCGGCGCCCAACGGGGCGCGCCTGGCCGCGGCACTCGAAGGCCTCGACTTCATGATCAGCGTGGACATCTACCTCAACGAGACCACGCGTCATGCCGACGTGATACTGCCGGGCCGCTCGCCGCTGGAAGACAGCCACTACGACGTGGCCTTCCCGCAATTCTCCTACCGCAACCACGCCCGCTACAGCCCGCCGGTGTTCGCCGCGCCCGCCGGCCAGCCCGCGGAATGGGAAATCCTGCTGCGTCTGACCGCGATCGCTTCCGGCCGCGGCGCAGGCGTGGACGTGCCGGCGCTGGACGACGAACTCTTTGCCGCCGACGTACAGCGCCAGGCGGGTCCGCTGGCCGATGCCGTGCTCGCCGCACTGGCGGAGCGCCGCGGCCCCGAGCGCCTGATCGACTACGCCTTGCGCGGGGGACCCTATGGTGACAAGTTCGGCGCAAAACCCGGCGGGCTGAGCCTCGCCAGCGTGGAAGCCGCCCCCGGCGGCATCGACCTCGGTCCGTTGGCGCCGCGCATTCCGGAAGTGCTGCGCACGCCTTCGGGCAAGATCGAACTGGCGCCGCCGATGCTGCTGGCCGATCTCGACCGCGCCGACCTCGCGCAGCCGGACCCCGCGGCGGACCTGGTCATCGTCGGCCGCCGCCAGGTGCGCTCGAACAACAGCTGGATGCACAACCTGCCGCTGCTGGCCAAGGGACCGTTCCGCTGCACGGCGCTGGTGCATCCAAGCGACGCGGCGCGGCTGGGACTAGCCGCCGGCAGTCGCGCGCGGATCAGCGCCAATGCACGCAGCATAGAAGCGCAGATCGAGATCAGCGACGAAATGATGCCGGGCGTGGTCAGCCTGCCCCACGGCTGGGGCCACGACCAGCCGGGAACGCAGATGCGCGTCGCGGCCGAACGGCCCGGCGCCAACCTCAACGCCCTGTTCGACGAAAACCGGCGCGACCCGTTGTCAGGCAATGCGGTGCTTTCCGGAATCCCCGTGCGCATGGAGGCGCTGCCGGACTGAGCCGCGCGGAAGCCGGGACCGGCATCGAACCGCCCTCCCGCGCCGGCCCCTAGGTGACCTACTTCTTGCGGCCGTACTTGCCGGTCAGCGTCGCCCGGCCTATGGAATTGGCATTGACCATGAAGCCGGCCAGCGAGGCCGTCGCCCCGGCCGGCAGGTCGAGCTTGTCGACCTTCAGCGCATGCAGCGTGAAATTGTAGCGATGCGGCTTGTCGCCGGCCGGCGGGCAGGGGCCTCCCCAGCCGGGGCCGCCGAAATCGGTGTTGATCTGCGCCGCGCCCCTGGGCAAGCCCGATCCGTCGCCCTTGCCTGCGCCCTTGGGCAGTTCCGTCGCGTCCGCTGGAATGTTCGTTACCACCCAGTGCCACCAACCGGCACCACCGGTCGGCGCATCGGGATCATGCACCAGCAGGGCGAAACTCTTGGCACCCTTGGGCGCGCCCGACCACGAAAGGGCCGGTGAAATGTTCTTGCCGCTGCAGCCGAAACCGGTGAACACCTGCTCGTCGGCAATCGGCGCACCGGCCTTGATGTCGGCGCTGGAAAGCTTGAAGGCGTCGGCGCTGGCACTCCCGGCCAGGGCAAGCCCGGCCGCGAACAGAAGAGTGGATCGAATCATGGTGGCTCCTTTTCTGTGGGGGTGACGAAGGACGTTCGAGATTAGCAGACCCTAGGCCTCGCCGATGACCACGCGGCGGTCGCCTTCGAGGTGGTACTCGGGAATCACCAGGTTGGCCGGCGCCGGACCCGTGCGGAAAACCCGCCCGGCGATATCGTACTTCGAACTGTGACAGGGACAGAGAAACTCGGCGCGATTGCCCGCGCCGCTGCGCAAGGCGGGCGGGCAGCCCTGGTGCGTGCATTGCCCGATGGCAACAAACAGTTCGGGACGCAGCGAACGATGCGCGTTGCGGCAGCCCTCGGGTTGCAGCGAAAGCAGGGAAGCCGGGTCGGCCAGTTCGCTCTCGTAGCCGGCCAGCGCCGCGATGTCATCGGCGCTGCGGCGCAGGATCCAGACCGTGCGGCCGTGCCAATCCACGGTCATCAGTTTGCCCGGCGCCAGATCGCCGAAATCGACCGGCAGCGGATGCCCGGCCGGCGGCTGCGGCCGCGTCACCACGTAGCGCGCCACGCCCAGCCCGACCCCCAGCGCGCAGAGTCCGCCCGCCAGGTACAAGCGTCGGCGTTCGGAACCGGCAATGCGATCTTTGTTCATGGAGCGCAACTCGAAGGTAGGATCCTGTTATCAGCATACCGCTTTCGGCAGGCGTATTCATGCAGGAGCATTGTTCCGCGACGCCAATGTCGCGCTGACAACGGGGCGACTACAATCAGCACGATCATCGACACGCAGGATACGCCATGGAGACACGCCCCAACGCATCGCAGGACGCCTTGCTGCCCGCCGTCGAAATCGAAACCGGGCCGCAGCCGGTTCGCGCCGTCATCTGGCTGCATGGCCTGGGTGCCGATGGCCATGACTTCGAGCCGGTCGTAGGCGAGTTCGAATGGCAGCGACTGCCGCCGACTCGATTCGTTTTTCCCCATGCGCCGATGCGCGCCGTCACCATCAATAACGGCTATGTGATGCCGGCCTGGTACGACATTGTCTCCCTGGATTTCTCCGACCGCCGCGAAGATCCGGATGGCGTTCGCGAATCGGCTCGGCAGATCGAAGCCCTGGTGGCGCGCGAGAATGCCCGCGGCATCGAGGACCGGCATATCGTGCTGGCCGGCTTCTCCCAGGGCGGCGCCATCGCGCTGCACACGGGCCTGCGCCATCCGCGCCGTTTGGCGGGCATCCTGGCGTTGTCCACCTACCTGCCGCTGGCGCCGACGCTTGCCGCCGAGGTCAATACCGCCAACTGCGACATCCCGGTGTTCATGGCCCACGGCGAGGACGACCCGGTGATTCCCTGCGAACTGGGCCAACGCTCCGCCGAGAAACTGCGGAGCATGGCTTTCCCGGTGCAGTGGCGCACGTATCCCATGGAGCATTCGGTGAGCATGGAGGAGATCCGCGACATTGAAACCTGGCTGCGTGACGTGCTGGCCGACTCCGGCACCTCCAACGCCATGGCGTAGAAACGCGGCGGCTACCGGACCCAGTTCATGGGAGGCGGCCAGCACGGCCACATCGGCTGCATGGCCTGGAGGCGATACAGATTGGCCTCCTGCTCGATACGCTGCAGACAGGCCTGCTCCCGGCGCGCGGCATCTGCGGCCATGTCATCGAAAATGTGTGTACGTTCGGCAGACACCATGTGATCGAGGACTTCGGGCGGCACACCCTGCGCGGCCAGTTCGACGATCCGGGTCGCCGACAGGCGGTAGCGTGAAGCCGAAGCCCTGATGCGGCCAATGATCTCCTCGGCAGCAACGCCCTGGCGCACAAGCTCGACGATTTGCTCAAGCGGCAGCACGGCGACCGGCTGCGGCAAGCGCGCCTCCAGCTCCGCCGCCGTCATGCGCTCGATCCTGGGCGGCACGGCAGGCGTGCTGGCGCAGCCCTGCAGGATCAGGATCAGGGCCGGGGCTAGCCAGAGCTGGCGCAGAGAACTCATCTCGGTTTCACTGGTCGAAATCGATTGAACACATTTCCATCATAGGCTACACCGCTGCGGAATCCGAGCCTGCCATGTCGCTGCAAGGCGTGCCACAGGCGACTCGTCTACAATTCGCACCTGCCATCCCCCTGCCCGCGCCAGCCAGACCGTGACCACAACCACCGCCGTCCTCGAACTCCTCGCCCCAGCCAAGAATGCCGAGATCGGCATCGAGGCGATCAAGCACGGCGCCGATGCGGTCTATATCGGCGGGCCGGCCTTCGGCGCGCGCTATGGCGCGGGCAACTCGGCAGCCGATATCGAGCGCCTGGCGGCTTTCGCGCACCGCTTCCACGCCAAGGTCTTCGTCACCCTCAACACGATCCTTCGCGACGACGAAATCGAAGCTGCGCGCCGGCTGGCCTGGCAGATGTACGAGGCCGGGGCGGATGCGCTGATCGTGCAGGACATGGGCCTGCTGGAGACGAACCTGCCACCGCTCCAGCTCCATGCCTCGACCCAGACCGACATCCGCACGCCCGAGAAGGCGCGCTTTCTGGCCGATGTCGGCTTTTCGCAAATGGTGCTGGCGCGCGAGCTGTCGCTGCCGGAGATTCGTGCGATCCATTCAAGAGTCGGCGTCGGCGATGCGGCGAATCCGGCGCCGATCCTCGAATTCTTCATCCACGGTGCGCTCTGCGTGGCCTTTTCCGGCCAGTGCTACATCAGCCACGCCCATACCGGGCGCAGTGCCAACCGCGGCGAATGCTCGCAGGCCTGCCGCCTGCCCTACAACCTCGAAGACAAGCAGGGGCGCCTCGTCGCCTTCGACAAGCACCTGCTGTCGATGAAAGACAACGACCAGAGCGCCAACCTGCGCGCGCTGGCCGATGCCGGCATCCGCTCGTTCAAGATCGAGGGCCGGCTGAAGGACGCGGCCTACGTCAAGAACGCCACGGCCCACTACCGCCAGTTGCTCGACCGCATCATCGAGGACGCGCCCCAGCAGTATGCGCACGCTTCCTCCGGCCATTGCACCTTTACGTTTACGCCGCACCCGGAGAAGACCTTCAACCGCGGCGCCACCGACTATTTCGTGAACGGTCGCCAGCCGGATATCGGCGCCTTCGACACGCCGAGCTTCGCCGGCGATGTCAGTGGCATCGTCTCGCGCATCGGGCCCGACTGGTTCGAGGTGGACAGCGACGAGCACTTCGCCAATGGCGACGGCATCAGCTACATGTCGCGCGGCAGGAAGCTCGCCGGCTTGCGCATCAATGTTGCCAAGAGCGTCGCCGGCAGAACACGCCTGTTTCCCAACGCGATGCCGGAGGACCCGGAGGGCTTCAAGGTCGGCACCGAGATCCACCGCAACCGCGACCAGGCCTTCGAGCGCCTGCTGGAAAAGGAATCCGCCGAGCGCCGCATCGGCGTCGCCATCGAACTTGGCGAAACCGCCGACGGCTTCGCGCTCAGCCTGCGCGACGAGGACGGCATCGAGGCACGCGCCGAAGTCGGCCAAGCCAGGGAAGCCGCCAAGAATCCGCAGCGCGCGCTGGTCAGCCTCGGCGAGAACCTGGGCAAGCTCGGCGCCACCAATTTCAAGGCCGGCGAGGTCAAGGTGGTCTTCAGCGACGCCTGGTTCCTGCCTGCTTCCACGCTCAACGCATTGCGCCGCGAGGCGACGGAAAAGCTGGTCGCCTCGCGTGAGGCGGCTCGGCCGCACCTGCCGCGCGCCGTCCCCGTGGAGCCGCCGGCGATCTACCCCGAGCGCGAACTGAGCTATCTCGCCAACGTACTCAACGGCGTGGCCCGCACCTTCTACATCAGGCACGGCGTCAAGCTGGTCGCCGATGCCTACGAAGCCGACACGACGCCCGGCGAGGTCTCGCTGATGATCACCAGGCACTGCCTGCGCTACAGCCACAGCCTGTGCCCGAAAGAGGCCAAGGGCTGGGTCACGGGGGTGAATGCCGAACCGATGACCCTGGTCAATGGCAAGGAAAGGCTGACCCTGCGCTTCGACTGCAAGAAGTGCGAAATGCATGTCGTCGGCAAAATGAAGAAGGGGCGCACGATCAGCATCCTGCCGGTCGCGCATTGAACCAGGAGTCGGCGCCGGTGATACGACGATGAGTCGCATCGTGCTCGCCCCGATGGAGGGCCTTGCCGACGACGTGCTGCGTGCAGTACTGACCTCGGCCGGAGGTTATGACTGGTGCGTTACCGAGTTCGTCCGCGTCACCACCACGCTGCTGCCGCACTCCTGCTTCACGCGTCTCTCCCCCGAACTGAAGAACGGATCGCGCACCGCCGGCGGCACGCCGGTGCGCATCCAGTTGCTGGGCTCTGATCCGGCCATGCTGGCGCAGAACGCGGCGCATCTGGCACTGCTCGAGCCGGCCGGCATCGACCTCAATTTCGGCTGCCCGACGCCGCTGGTGAATCGCAATCGCGGCGGTGCGGCGCTGCTCGACGAGCCGGAACTGCTGCAGCGCATCGCCAGTGCCGTGCGCCGTGCCGTGCCGCCGGCGATTCCGGTCACGGCCAAGATGCGCCTTGGTATCGAGGACACCGAGCGCGCGCTCGACTGCGCGCTGGCGCTGGAGGCCGGCGGCGTGCAGGAGCTGGTGGTGCATGCCCGCACCAAGGCCGACGGCTACCGGCCGCTGGTGCGCTGGGAATGGATTGCACATATCCGCGAGGCAGTGAAGCTGCCAATCATCGCCAACGGCGAGGTGTGGAACGTCGCCGACTACCGCAGGATCTGCGCCACCACCGGCTGCACCGACGTCATGCTCGGCCGCGGCGCGGTGGCCGACCCGTTGCTGGCGCGGCGCATCCGCGCCGGTGCAGAAGAACACGCGACAGACGCCGACTGGGAAGAACTGCAGCGCATGATCGCGGAGTTCTGGGTGCGCGTGCAGCAGAAGCTTCTGCCGCACCTGTCGCCCGGCCGCCTCAAGCAGTGGCTGGGCCTCATGCAGCGCAGCTATCCGCAGGCGGAACGGCTGTTCCGCGAGATCCGCGAGGCACGGCGCGCGCCCGAGGTCAGCGCAGGGCTGAAACGCTGCGGCATCGATTGCCGACCGAGTGAAGCGAAAGCTTCCTAGGCCGGTCCCCGGAAACGCAGGCTCAGCCACACCAGCAGCAGACCGGCGGCCATCCAGGCCAGACCAGGAAGCCAGACCAGCATCGCACTGACGGAGGGATCCTTGTTCAACTGCGCGGCCACCAGCGCCATGCGGGTGAAGGTGGCGATCGCCAGCAGGGCGAAGAGACCGCCGGTCGCCGCACCTTCGCGACCGACATGACCAATGGCGATTGCCGCCGTCATCGCGCTCATCAGCACCGCAGCCCAGGCACCGCCGGCGAAAAACTGCAGCACCAGCAAGCTTTCCAGCGAGGGCGCGGCGGCCGCCAGCACCGAGGCGAGCGCACCGGCGATGGCGCCCGCAGCCATTACCACGCTACCTCCAAAGCGTTCGTTGGCGCGACAGGCCGGAAAGATCAGCAGGTTGAAGCCGACCCAGAACACCGGCATCAGGGTGTCGAGCTCCGTCGGCTTGGCGAAGCGCAGGTAGAGCGGCGCCGAGTTAAGCGCGAAATGCGCCTGGAAACCCAGGCCGAGCAGGGCCACGGCAGCGAAGAACAGAATGACTCCAGCATTGACTGGCTTCCTTACCGGTTTGGCAGCCGCGGACTGGAGCCGCGGCGCGTTTGCGGCACCCGCGAGATGCTTCTCGGCCCAGAGCATGGCGCTGACGGCGACGATCAAGGCGATCGAGGACAGCGCGAAGGGCAGCCGCGGATCGACGCCGCGCAGGCTCACCGTCAGGTAGGGCGCGCTGGCGCCCGCGATGCCCATGCCGAGCAGCGTCAGCGTCGATACCCAGGGCAGTTTCGGCGTCGGCACATACTTGCCCAGCAACATCATCGGCGGCGCGCGCAGGGCCGAAGAAGTCATGGCCCAGACCACGATCAGCGCCATGAACAAGGCCGGCGAGCCCGACGGAGCGGCCAGAGGCAGCAGCAGAAAGGCGACGCAGGAAATCGCGGTGATCACTACCAGCAGCCGGCCGAGCCGGCCCAGCGTACGCGCCACCCGGTCCGCGGCGACACCGATGGAGAAATCCATGAGCGTAAAAATCGCCTGGTCGGCCATCAGGATGTAGATCACCCACTTCTTCTCGATGCCGGCCTGCGCGGCGAGCTGCGGCAGGTAGATGACATAGACCGTCCAGCAAGTGACGAAGAGGAACTGGACCGCGGCGAAGTAAATGCCGACGCGCGTCATGGTGGGGCTAGGTGACCACCGTCAGCGGCACCGCACCGAATTTATCGCAATGATCCGCGATGGTCTGCGCCAGGCGCGGCATCAGTTCATCGGGGAAGTCATGGCCCATGCCGTCGATCACCAGCAGTTCCGCGCCGGAAATGTTCTGCGCGGTATCGCGGCCGGCGGCCAGCGGCACCAGCGGATCGGCGGCGCCGTGGACAACCAGGGTCGGCGCCTTGATGGTGTGCAGCAGCTTTCGCCGGTCGCCGGACGCGATGATGGCCAGCAACTGGCGCGCGGTGCCGGCCGGCTCGTAGGCACGCCGCACGCTGCGGCCGAGCCGCTGGCGCAGTTCGTCCTTGCTCGCCGGATAGGCGGGGCTGCCGATCACACCGAACATCTGGACCATGTATTCGACGACGGAGTCGGGATCCTTCGGGTCGGCCGGCCGGCTCAACAGCACCTTGCGCGCCGGCTTGGCCGGCTTCGAGACGCGGCGGTTGCCGGACGAGGACATGATCGAGGTCAGGCTCAGCACGCGCTGCGGAAACCTCGCCGCCAGCACCTGCGCGATCATGCCGCCCATCGAGGCGCCGACGATGTGCGCCTGCGCGATGCCGAGCCGGTCCATCAGGCCGACGGCATCGCCGGCCATGTCCTCCAGCGTGTAGGGCGTGCGCACCGGCAGGCCCAGCGCCGAGGCGGCGATGGCCAGCATCAGGTTGGCCCGCTTCTTTCCCGGTGCGCGACCCGAGAGGCCGCAGTCGCGATTGTCGAAGCGGACCACGCGGTAGCCGCGCGCGACGAGTGCCTGGCAGAAGCTGTCGGGCCAGGCCGTGAGCTGCATGCCCAGGCCCATGATGAGGACGATGGCCGGATGCGTCGGGTCGCCGAGCGACTCGTACTCGATGTGCAGCGCGCTCATCGTCAGTGCGCGGCGGCGCGGGCAGCGGCCTTGCGCCGCGGCGCCGGCTTCGATACCGCGGCGACCTTGCGCGCCGGCTTCCTGACCGTGGCCGGCCTCGATTTGCGCCGTGCCGGGGGACGCACCAGCGCCAGGTATTCCTGGAAGCTGTCGCGCAGGCACAGGGCGAAGACTTCGGGGTCGGGCAGCTGCTCGTAGCAGCCGGTGAATGAGATCACGATCATGTCGCTGTAGCTGGTGACCGAGAACACCAGGCCCATGCCGTCGGAGATCGGCATGATGGCCGAGACGTAGGTCAGGCGAGCGCCGTGCAGGTAGAGCGGCACACGCGGGCCGGGGACGTTGGCGATGGCGCAGTTGGCCAGCGGCGCCCAGTTGCCGAGCAGGGCCGAGGCCGAGCGCAGCATCTTGCTGGTGGCGGCAATCGCGGCCGAGGGCGCATGCTCGGCCAGTTCGATCAGCTCGCGCGCGCTGACGGCCTGGGCCATCACCTCTGAGGAGGAACTGGTGGCGCGGATCGTCTCCAGACGCTCGACGGGGTCGGCGATGTCGGTGCCGACTTCGAGCCGCACCCAGGAAAACACCGCCCGCCCTTCCGGGCCGGATTCGCTGCGCACGGCGACCGGCGCAGCGACGACCAGGCTCTCTTCGGGTAGTTCGCCTTGCAGCTCCAGGTAGCGGCGCAGGCCGCCGGCGCACACGGCCAGGACCACGTCATTGACCGTGGCGCCGTCGGCCAGGCCGCGGATGGCCTTGAAATCCTGCAGCGCGAAGCGCCGCGTTTCGAACACGCGATGCGGCGAAACCTCGCTGTTGAAACGCGTCATGGGGAATTCCTGCGGCCGGCCGAGGAATTCGCCGGCGAAGGTTCGTGCGGCGGATTTCACCGTCGCCCAGCTGCGCATCAGGGGCTGCGCCATGCGCAAGGGGAAGGTCGCGACATTGAAACCGGCGCGCAGCAGCAAGCCGAGATTGCCCGGCGCCGCTTCGGGGAACCAGGGCGCGGGTGGCACGGGCGGCGGCGAATCCGCCGAGACATCGTGCAGCAGCGTGGTGATCTCGTTGCCCTGGGCGACGTCAATCGCGGCATGGTGAACCTTGAGCAGCACCGCGAAACTACCCACCGGCAGGTCGAGGAAACTGTCGAGGCCCTCGATCACGTACATCTCCCACAGCGGGCGGTTCAGGTCCAGCGGGCGGGCGTGGATGCGCGAGGCCTGGATGCAGAACTGGCGCCAGTCGCCGGGCTTGGGCAGCGCGATGTGGCGCACGTGGTACTCGATGTCGAAACTCTCGTCCTCGATCCAGTACGGGTAATCGAGGTCGAGCGGCACACGCCGGATCTTCTGGCGAAAAACCGGCAACTGACCGAGGCGACTCTCGACATGCGCCAGGATCTGCTTGAAGCGCACCACGCCGCCCGGTGCGGTGGACTGGTCATAGATGTGCAGCAGGGTGACATTCGAATTGGCGTGGGCGCTGTCCGAGTAAATGTAGGCGGCGTCGTGTTCGCTGAGTTGTCGCATGCGGATCTTTCGATAGTGGATTCAGGCAGCGGCAGAAACCTGGTCGACCTGGGATGAACCCGAGGTCGCGCGCCACACGCGGCCGAGCAGGCCCTGCGGGCGGAAAGGCTGCCAGGCGCCCTCCGGCTGCGCCAGTCGGTCGGCGACAATAGCCAGCACGATGCCGTTGAAACCCAGCCCGAGATGGCTGCCGGGTACCTGGATGTTTTCGTGGATGGCTGGATCGCCGTCGATGGTAGCTTCCTGCGGCGGCACTACGCCATCGCCCAGCGAATACAGGCAACTGGTCGGAATCTGCAGCCGGCGCTGCTCTCGCAGGGTCTTGGCGCGCGGCTGCATGACGTGCGCCGCCGGCCCGAGGCGATGCGACACCAGGCGGTAAAGCGCCCTGACCGCGGGCGGCGACTGGCTGCCGCCGGCATCGACACTGACCGGGCTGCCCAGGGTAATGACGGAACGCACGCATTCGAGCGTGCTCTCGGCACCATAGAGCGAAAACACGCCGCCCAGGCTCCAGCCGACCAGGCTCACCTTGCGTCCGGTAACATGATGCAGGTAGCGGATCTTCTGTGGCAGGGCGCTGGCATGCTTGCTGCGAAAACCCAGGTTGCGCCCCAGGCCCCAGGTGTGCACTTCATAACCCTTGCGCTGCAGGAAAAGCTTCAGGGCGATCAGTGACTTTTCGTCGGCCATGAAGCCGGGCAGGAGCAACACGGGATGGCCGTCGCCGCGCGGCGCTTGCAGCAGCAGCGGCAGCGAGGCCGGCAGCAGCGCCATTTCGAGCAGCGCGCGCGGCTCCAGCATCGAATTCAGCGCGCTGGGCTTGCCGGTATGGGTGTGGCGGACAACGGCGCGACGATTGGGCATGGCGCTTCCTTTAGCTACCGGCACGCAGACGCGTGGTTTTGCGGCCGCCTGCGGCGGGCTTTGCTGCCGGCTTGCGGCGCGGTGCAGGCTTCTGCATGTGCTGCTTCAGTTCCTCGAAGGCCGCGAGGAAATCGTCAGCCAGCGCGCGCGGGTCGGGCACCGCATTTTTTGCGACGACGAAGCCGAGGAAAAGCGTGCCGGCATAGCTGATCAGCGTGATGTTGAGGCCGACGCCGTGCTCGACGATGGACAGCGGCCAGTAGCCGCTCATGCGCAGGCCGCCGACATAGAGCGGCACGGGCGGGCCGGGCACGTTCGACACCAGCACGTTGGCCAGCACCGGCAGGGTATCGACCACGCGGCTGCGGCCATAGAGCGAGGCCAGCGCACCGAGTATCCAGGGCACGCCGATCAGCGGGAAATCGGTGGGGATCACCGATTTCGCGCTGCGCGCCACCGCCTTGGTGGCGCCGGCCGAATCGCGGATCGCCTGCAGGCGCTTGATCGGATCGGCAACGTTGGTGGCCAGGCTGACCAGGCTCAGCGTGGCCTGGGTGCGCATCTCGGTATTGCCCTGTTCGCGCAGCGAGATCGGCATCGAGGCGATCAGCGACTTGCGCGGGATCGAGGCTGTGCGCTTCAGGTAACGCCGCAGTGCCCCGCTGCACAGCGCCAGCACGACGTCATTGACCGAAGCATCATTGGCGGCGGCAATGGCCTTGAGTTCGGCGCGCGGGACCGCCGCCGTGGCAAAGCCGCGCCCTGGCGTGATGGCGACGTTGAATGCGGTCCGGGGGCCAAAGGAGACACTGCGGCGCAGCTCGCCGAGGCTCGGCGCATGCTCCGTGCCGGCCGCGCCGCGCGCCTTGCCGGCGGAACTCTTGACGATACCGGCCAGGGTACGCACTACGCCGGGCAGTTCGCGCACCAGCTTGATGTATTGCGCGGCGTCGTGACGGAAGGCGGCAGCCGCCAGCGCCAGCGTGCCGGGCTGATCGCCGTCGACCGCGCGCACCCGGCGCACGGGTTTTGGCAGCGCCGCCGGTTCCGGCGAGGTATCGAACAGCGCACCGGCCAGCGCCACGCCTGCCTGGCCGTCGAGCATGGCGTGGTGGATCTTGAAGTAGTAGGCCTTGGCACTACCCTCGAGGCCGTCGAAGACATACATCATCCACAGCGGCCGCGAGCGGTCGAGCAGTTCCGCATGCAGGTCGGCGACCACGGCTTCGAGCTGCGCCCAGCTACCGGGAGCCGGCACGCGGACGCGGCGGATGTGGTAGTCGAGGTCGATCTCCCCCTGCAGCCAGACCGGGTTGGCCAGGTGCAGCGGCAAGGCCGCCAGGCGCCGGCGCAGTACCGGCACCATGCGCGATTCCATCATGCGTCGCACGGCGTTGTAGAAACTGCCGCGATAGCCCGCAGGCGTCTCGAACAGATGCAGCGACCCAACGTGCATCGGCGTCGCCACGGTTTCGAGGTTGAGGAACGCGCCATCGACACCGCTCAGGGTTTCGATCCCCGAATCCTTTGTGTTCTTCCCGCGCATGTACCCCCCCCTGTCGGAATGTTATCTGTCCGCCGCCAACCCGCTGGTTCCAGCAGGCCTGGGCAGCCTTTCCAGACCAGTATAATCCGAAGCAGACATCTCACTTGTCCGCTAGAGGCAAGGCTCTAAAAACCATTGCACCCGCCCGATCCACCGGGTCCACCCAGGGAGAAGCCCCCCATGAAGCAATTCCGCGACCGCACCGCGGTCATCACCGGCGCCGCCAGCGGCATCGGTCTCGAACTGGCGCGCCGTGCCGCGGCCGAAGGCATGAACCTGGTGCTGGCCGACATCGAGGCCGCCAAGCTCGACACCGCCGCCGCCAGCCTCGGCATCGACGCCGATCGCATCCTTGCGCGGCGCACCGATGTCAGCCGCGAGGACGAAATCGTTGCGCTGGCGGACGCCGCCTTCGCCCGCTTCGGCGGCGTGCATCTGCTGTGCAACAACGCCGGCGTCGGCCTGACGCGCGTTACCTGGGAACACAGCACGGCCGACTGGGAATGGGTGCTCGGCGTCAATCTCTGGAGCGTGATCCACGGCATCCACCATTTCCTGCCGAAGATGCTGGAACAGGCCGACGAGGGCCACATCGTGAATACCTCGTCGGTCGCCGGCCTCTTGTCCACCCCGGGCATGGCCGCCTACAACGTCAGCAAGCACGGCGTGGTGACGCTTTCCGAAACCCTTTACGGCGAATTGAAGGCAGCCAAGGCCAGGGTCGGTGTCTCGGTGCTGTGCCCGGCCTGGGTGCCGACCGGCATCCACGATTCATCGCGCAACCGGCAGGATCGCTTCGGCAGCGCCGCACCCGCCGCCGGCCTTTCGGCGGCCTATGAGGAGCGCATGGGCCAGGCCGTCAAGTCCGGCCGCCTCACCGCCGCCGACATGGCCAGCGAAGTTTTCACCGCTGTCGGCGAAGGGCGCTTCTACGTGATTCCGCATCGCAAGATCAACAACGCCATCACCCTGCGCACCGAAGACATCCTCAATCTGCGCAATCCGACGCCACTGGCATAACACAAAAGAAAGCCTCTGATGAAAGCCCTGATCTGTGAAGCCTACGGTCCGATCGACACCCTGGTCGTCAAGGACATCCCCTCACCCGTGCCCGGCCCCAAACAGCTGCTGGTCGAAGTCAGGGCGGCCGCCGTCAACTTTCCCGATGCGCTGATGGTGCAGGGCCTCTACCAGGTCAAGCCGCCGCTGCCCTTCACGCCGGGCGCCGAAATCGCCGGCGTCGTCAAGGCCGTTGGCGCCGAGGTGAAGCACTACAAGGCCGGTGACCACATCATCGCGCTGACCAGCACCGGCGGCTTCGCCGAGGAATGCGTCGTCGACATGGCACGCACCATGCCGCTGCCGAAGGGCATGGATTTCGATGCCGGCGCGGCGCTGGTACTGACCTACTGCACCTCGCTGCACGCGCTGAAGGATTGCGGCCACCTCAAGCCCAATGAGACCCTGGTGGTGCTGGGCGCCGCCGGCGGCGTCGGCATCTCGGCCATCGAAATCGGCAAGGCCATGGGCGCCCGCGTGATTGCAGCGGCATCCAGCGACGACAAGCTCGCCCTGTGCAAGCAAGTCGGCGCCGACGAGACCATCAACTACAGCACCGAGAACCTCAAGGACCGCATCAACGAACTGACCGCGGGCAAGGGTGCCGACGTCGTCTATGACCCGGTCGGCGGCCCCTACACGGAGCCGGCCGTACGTGCGCTGGCGTGGCGCGGGCGACTGCTGATCATCGGCTTTGCCGCCGGCGAGATCCCGAAGATTCCGCTGAACCTCGCATTGCTGAAAGAGCGTTCGCTGGTCGGCGTGTATTGGGGCGACTCGGTGAAGCATGACCCCGCCGGCCACCTGGCCAACCTGCACCAGCTCCACGAATGGTTCGCCGCCGGCACCATCCGCCCCATCGTCAGCGAGCGCTTCCCGCTCGCCGCCGCGAGGGATGCGATCGCCAGGATCGCCAACCGCCAGGTCAAGGGCAAGATTGTGGTCAATCCCAACGCAAAGGCGAATTGAAGGCCCCCACCCCCATCCCCGCCCCAGGGCGGGGCTACTGGTCGGCTCGCTGCGCTCGATGTACACCGAACGCTCCGCAGTCGGCCTGCTTTCACGCTAAAAGGAAGAACATGGAACAGCGCACCCAGTTTTACATCGACGGACAGTGGGTCACCCCGGCCGGTCAAGGCAGCATCGAGGTCTTCTCGCCCACCGACGGCGCCCTTCTGGCCACCATCCCGCAAGGCAATGCGGCGGATGCCGACGCTGCCGTGACGGCAGCCCGATACGCCTTCGATGCCTGGAGCATGACGCCGGCGGCCGAGCGCGCCGCGTATCTCAAGAAGATCCAGGAAGGCCTCAAGGCACGCAGCGACGAGATCGCCAGGACCATCACGCTGGAAATGGGCATGCCCTACAAATTCTCGCAGCGCATCCAGGTCGGCTCGCCCACCGCCAGTTTCGGCATGTATTCGAAAATGCTGGCTGATTTTCCCTTCGAGGAAAAGGTCGGCAACTCCAAGGTAGTGCGTGAAGCCGTCGGCGTGGTCGTCGCCATCACGCCGTGGAACTACCCGCTGCACCAGATCGCCGCCAAGGTCGCCGCGGCGCTGGCCGCCGGCTGCACCGTGGTGCTGAAGCCCTCCGAAGTCGCACCGCTGAACGCCTTCCTGTTGGCCGAAATCATCCACGCCGCCGGCGTGCCGCCCGGCGTCTTCAACCTCGTCACCGGCTACGGCCCGGTCATCGGCGAGGCGCTGGTAACGCACCGTGAAGTCGACATGGTGTCCTTCACCGGCTCGACCCGCGCCGGCACCCGCGTCTCGGAACTGGCCTCGGCCACGGTCAAGCGCGTGGCACTCGAACTCGGCGGCAAATCGGCCGCGATCATCCTCGACGATGCCGATTTCGCGGTCGCCGTTAAGGGCGTGGTCGGCAACTGCTACCTCAACTCGGGCCAGACCTGTACCGCCCACACCCGCATGCTGGTTCCCCAATCGCGCTACGAAGAGGCAGCCAGACTCGCCGTCGCCGCGGCACAAGCCTACCGCCCCGGCGACCCCATGGTCGAAGGCACCACGCTTGGTCCGCTGGCCTCTAAGATGCAGCAGGACCGGGTGCGCGAGTTCATCGCCAAGGGCGTTGCCGAAGGCTGCGAACTGCTCACCGGCGGTGCCGAAGTGCCGTCCGGCGTTAACCCCACGGGTTACTACGTCGCGCCGACCGTCTTCGGCAAGGTCAAGCCGGACAGCACGCTGGCGCAGGAAGAAGTCTTCGGCCCGGTGCTCTCCATCATCACCTATCAGGACGAGGACGATGCCGTTCGCATCGCCAACGGCACGGTCTATGGCCTGGCCGGTGGCGTCTGGTCAGCCACCGACGAGCATGCCGAACAGGTAGCACGCCGTCTGCGTACCGGCCAGGTCGAGATCAACGGCGGTCCCTTCAACATCTACGCGCCTTTCGGCGGCTACAAGCAGTCGGGCAACGGCCGCGAACTGGGCAAGTACGGCCTCGAGGATTTCCTCGAATATAAGGCCATGCAGTTCCGGCCGGCGCCGAAGGCCTAGGCGCCAGAAGTCGATCGATCATCGCCCGACTTCTGCAACCAGCGCAGCAAGGTTGCGCAGAGGACATCCGGCTCCACCGGCTTGCCGATGTGGTCATCCATGCCGGCGGCGAGGCACCGGTCGCGATCCTCGTCGAAGGCATTGGCGGTCATGGCCAGGATCGGAATGCCCGCCATCCCGGGCAACTGGCGAATGGCGCGGGTGGCGTCCAGCCCGTTCATGACCGGCATCTGCACATCCATCAGGATCAGGGCGTAGTGACCTGTTCGCGCCATCTCCAGCGCTTCCTGACCGTTGCTGGCCACCTCCACCACCAGGCCGGCATCCTCCAGCTGGAGTACCGCCACTTCCCGGTTCACGGGCTCGTCTTCCGCCAGCAGCACGCGAACACCGGCAAACTGCCGCGCCAGCGTCTCCCGTGCCGGTTCGCTCGGCGCACTGCTGTCGGATTGCGGACCAGCGACCGCGCGCCGTAGCCGAACTGTCGCCCAGAAGGTGCTGCCCTGGCCTTCCTCGCTGAT
>JAPLQY010000015.1 GCA_026399475.1 Rhodocyclales bacterium | reverse complement strand
TCGGGCCGCTGACAAACTGATCAATGATTTCTTTCGGAATGCTCGGCAGCGCCGCCGCCTGTTTCTTCTTGCTCGTCTTGCTTGGCATACATGCTCCTTTTCGACATGGTATGCCTCACACACAAAATTTCTGACAGGCTCGACTTGCGCGACAGCATCGAGAATCCGCGCTTCCGGGAAATCATAGCCGGCATGGTCGAAAGCATCGAGGGTGGCAAGACCCTCTCGCAGGCGCTCGCCGAACATCCGCAAACCTTCGACGAAGTGATGGTCAGCCTGATTCGCGCCGGCGAGGAGACCGGCGCCCTGCCGCAAGTGCTCAACAACCTGCTTGAATCACTCAAATGGCAGGACGAACTCGCGTCCCATACCAAAAAGCTGATCATGTATCCGGCCTTCCTCGGCACGGTGGTGGTCGCCATCACGCTGTTCATGATGGTCTATCTGGTGCCCAAGATGGCCGGCTTCATCCGCAACATGGGGCAGGAGATGCCGACCCAGACCAAGATCCTCATCGCGACCTCGGACTTCTTTGTCAATTACTGGTATGTCGTACTCGGCCTGCCGATCATACTTGCCGCCACTGCTACCTTTCTGGTCAAAACCAGTCATGCGGCACGCTACCGCTTCGACGATGTCAAGCTGCGCCTGCCCTATATTGGAGAAATACTGCGCAAGATCATCCTGTCGCGCTTCGCTTCGGTATTTGCCATGATGTATTCTTCAGGCATTACCATTCTCGACTCGATCAAGGCAACCGAAGACGTGGTCGGCAATCTCGTAATCAAGGAAGGCCTGGAAAAGGTCGGCGCCCTGATTTCCGAAGGCGAAAACGTAACTCTTGCTTTCCAGAATGCCGGGATGTTTCCCCCGCTGGTGCTGCGCATGTTGCGCGTAGGCGAGAGCACCGGCGCGCTGGATACCGCGCTGACCAATGTCAGCTACTTCTACAATCGCGACGTACGGGAATCGATCGAGAAGGTGCAGTCCATGATCGAACCGGTCATGACCGTAACCATCGGCCTGCTGCTCGGCTGGATCATGATGGCCGTGCTCGGCCCGATCTACGACATCATCACCAAGATGAAAACCTGATGGCCACCAAGCGGATTCTCCTTCTCGATGGCCCCATGCTTACGGCGCACTTCTGGAGTGCCGGCCGCATCAAGGTCGAGGGCGAGTTCAGTCATGAACCGGTGGGACTTGAAGCGCTCGCTGTCTATCTGAGCAAGCATCGCTCCAGCCTGTTTTACCTGCTGGCCGACATATCCGAAGAAGGTTTCCAGCTCGAAGACCTGCCCTATGTCCAGGGCGCGGATCGCAACGCCCTGCTGCAGAGGCGCCTGAGTCAGTATTACTACAACACGCCACTGTCCGCCGCCATCTCGCTGGGCCGTGCCAAGGATGGCCGGCGTGACGAAAAACTGCTGTTCGCCGCGCTCACCCGGATCGAAACCTTCACCCCCTGGCTGGATACCCTGCGCGAAGCGGAAACCATACTTGCCGGCGTCTATTCCGTACCGCTGGTGCTATCCGAATGCGGCCCCCAGTTGCTGGGTGAAAGCGGCCCGACCCTGTTCGTCAGCCTCACCCAGGGCGGAGTGCGACAAAGCTTCTTCGACAATGGCAAGTTGCATTTCTCGCGGCTGTCACAACTCGCCACGCGCAGCCTCGACGAAATCGGCCGGACCTGCGCCAACGATTCGGCCAAGATATTCCAGTATCTGGTTGCCCAGCGCCAGATTCCTCGTGGCGCCGCCCTGCGCACCATCGTCCTGGCGCACTCCGGGCAGATCCCGGCATTGCAGGATTTCTGCCGCAACACTGGCGAGCTTCAGTTCGAATTCCTTGACCTCGTGGCAACATCGAGCAAAAAGGGGCTCAAGGATGTTCCGGCAGACAGCAACGCCGACAAGCTGTTCATCCAGTGCCTGGCGACCAAGACGCCTGCCCAGCAGTTCGCCCCTGCAAGCGAGACACGCCTCTACAAGCTCTGGAAAATCCGTTCTGTACTCACCAGCGCGGCATGGGTCGTCCTTGCCGGCTGCCTGCTGTATGCCGGGAAGACCGCCCTCAATCTGTACGAACTTCGCGACACGACCCAAGCCACAAAAGCCCTCACCGCTGCCGACACCCAGCGCTACAACAGCATTCTCGAGGGGCTGCCCAAGATCAGCATCACGCCCGACAACCTGCGCGCCCTGATCAGCCGATTCGAGGCTGTGCAGAAGCGCACTCCGGCAATCGAGCCCCTGCTGATGCACCTGAGCCTCGCGCTGAACGACAGCCCGCGAGTCGAACTTACCCGCCTGACATGGAAGATTGCCGACCGTCCGGATGCAGGCGAAAAAGGTGCAGAAGACGCCAAGCGGAGTGCCGCTGTTGCGCCCGTGGCCGTCACAGGAAACTGGGCAGTGATCGAGATTCAGGCGCAGCTTCCGCTCGGACTGGTCAGCGACCAGCGCGCCCAGATTGAATTGATCGAAAGCTTCGCCACCCGACTGCGCGGCCCGCAGACGGATGTCCGGGTAATCAGCCGGCCCTTCGACATTGAATCAGACAAGCCGCTCAAGAGCATCGGTGAAAACGGCGATGCGCAGCATGCGGATGTACCGAAGTTCGCCTTGCGCATTGCGCGCCAATTGTGAAAGATGTGGTGAAAAATCCGGTGACGAATAGGGTGAATGCGGCATGAAGTTTGACGCCAAGGATCTGAAACACCTGCAGTGGGCCATTGCCTTCCTGGTCATCATGGCCCTGGTTGGCGGCGGCTCGGTATGGACTACCCTGCAGTTGAAAAAGAGCAGCGAAAAGGCTTTCCAGGAAGCTACTGCGGCGCGCAGGGACATCCAGGCCAAGCTGGCCCGGGCGCGCGACGAGGAGCAGGAACTGCGCGACAAGATTGTCCGCTTCCAGGCGCTCAGGACACGCGGCTATATTGGCGCTGAAAAACGCCTGGACTGGGTTGAGGCCATCGCCCGCATCAAGGCCGCGCGTCGCATCTTCAAACTGGAATACGAATTTGCGCCGCAGCGACCTGTGGATGCCGGCATACTTCCCGGTGGCGCCTCGGCCGGTGGCTTCGAGATCATGTCGAGCCGGATGCGGATGCAGATCCAGCTCCTGCATGAAGACGAACTGCTGGCGTTTCTTACCGAGCTGCGCGACGCAGTACAGGCGCTGGTTCAGGTTCCCTCCTGCACCATCGAACGCCTTGCACCGGGTAACACCGACCGGGGCAGCAAAGCGCAGCTGAGAGCCGAATGCACGCTTGAGTGGATTACGCTGAAGGAGGGCAAATGAGACTGTCAAACTGCATCATGCCCACCCTGGTCAGCCTGGCCATGCTCGCTCCGGCCTTCGCTGCGGATACCCCCGAGATCGGCCGTCTCTTCTTTACACCCGACCGGCGGGCAGCCCTGGAACGCCAGCGCACGTTCAACGTCCAGGAAGCGCAAACCCTGCAGGGCACCACCATGAGCCTGGACGGCGTCGTCCAACGATCCAGCGGCAAGACGACGGTATGGATCAACCGCCAGGCGCAGACCGAGAGCGAGGCTTCGCGCACCGGCGTCAGTGCGGTCCTGTCGACGAAGACGCCGGGCAGCGCACTCCTTGCGCCCGGCGACGAAGCGCCGGCGCGGCTCAAGGTCGGCGAAGCCATGAACCGGGCCACCGGCGAACGCAATACCCGGCTGGGTGGCGGCATGGTGGTAACTCCGGGCGATCGCAGCAAGCCGCGCTGATGCGGGCAGAAAACCCATGCGTACCGTCGGTCACCGCCAACCCCCACCCTATCAGTTTCTCCGCTTCGGCTGCCCGACTCGCCGAGGGTGCGCGATTCAACGACGAAATCCATCGCCTGCCCAGCGGCAGCGACAGCTTCATCCCGAAAGGCGTTTATCACTTCAAGGCCCACGCCGAGGCCAACCAGCACCAGTCGGATTGCCTGGCCAAGGGCATGGCGTCCGTCGCGCGCGCCCGTCACAAGAGCGCCGCCTGATGGAACAATATAGCCGCCCGGCCAGCTTCGAAGAGGGCGACAACATTCGCGTCGCCGACGTCTTCGTCGTCGACCTCATGCTTAACGCCTGCGGTGAAACCTGCGACTCCTTGCAACGCCATGCCGAAACCATCGATCTCGATGGCATCCCTGTTCGCACCGTCAACCTGCAAGGCCTGTTGCTGACCAAGCAAACCACGCGCGAAAAGGACATCGCCGATCGCATTGTTCTGGAGCGGGCGCTGGCGGTCTTGAACGCGCACTCCGGAAAACCATAGGGCGGGCACGATGTCCACCGCTCAACGCCATGCCTCGCGCCAGGGCGGGCAGCAGACCATGATGTCGCGCGGGTGTCGCCCCCCAATTCCTGCGCGGGCGCGTGGCGCTGCGCTGATCATGCTGATGGCGCTGCTGACCATGGGTGTGCTGTACTTTCTGACGGTACAGCTCGAAGCGATCAGTGTCTACCAGCGAGCGGCGCGGGGAAGTGGTAGCGAGACTGATGTGCTCAACAAGGCGAAAGAAGCACTGCTCGACTTCGCCGCCACTTACCGCGATAAGCATCCAGTCAACGGCTATGAGGTTGAAGTCTTCGGCTACCTCCCCTGCCCGGATCGGGACGGGGACGGCGAAGCCGATCCGAACGTCGACGGCTATTGCAACTCCGTAGACGGCAAGGCCGAAATAGGGCTGCTGCCTTACAAGACGCTGGGCCTGCCTGATCTCCGCGACGCGGAAGGAAACTGCCTGTGGTATGCCGTTGCAGGCAACTTCAAGGCGAACTCGGGATCGACCAAGGCAACGATGAACTGGGACACGCAAGGCCAGTTCGAGATCATCGATGCCAACGCCACCAGCCTCGTCGCACCCGATGGCAATCAGGGCGGCGCTGCAGCAGTCATCTTTGCTGCCGGCACACCGATCGGCACGCAAGCTCGCCATGCGACCGAAAGCACATCGAAACCAGGAAGCAATCCGTGCAAGGTCAACCTGCGCAACGTCCATACCATAGACGGCAGCACCAATCCTTACCCGACAAGTGCTTCAGATTATCTTGAAAGCACCTTTAGCGACGTTACCGCCACAACGATTCCGCTCACATCCGGTGCCGCCGGCAGCGCCACGAACAACGACCGCTTGACGTGGGTCACACCGAAGGAAATCTTTGACAGGATGGTCAAGCGCAAGGACTTCAGCAACCCGCTTGCGTCCTCGCCAGCCGGTCACCTGAACAAACTGACCGACGAAATCAGGGCAGTGTGGGAGAAAAAAATCCAGGATGACCTCATCGCCGGGACGACCAGCAGCAGCCAGCCGACAAGCACTGGCAGCTTTACGCAGCCCTCAGGCAAGAAGATCGGCAGCTTGCCTGTCTCCCTGACATTGAATGATGGCAACTACACGAACTACTACAACAACTGGTCCGACCAATACCGCCAGGCCATCTGCTCGACGCTGGCGAATCCCTGCCTGACGGTAGCGGGCACCTCCTGCCGCGGTGCGCTGATGTTTGGCGGGCGAAATACCGGTGGCGGGCCACGGACGACCGCGCAGAAGACGCTGTCAACGACAAATCTTGGCGCCTTCTTCGAGTCCGGCAGCGGGCTGGAAATCCTCAACAGCGCGACCACATCGTTTTCCGGAAACACCGCCTATACGGAAAATGGCACCGCCGCCAGCCGCGCGCTGGACGTGGGTACCTGCCTGTTTCCTGGCTCTTTCACCTCCTTTGCCCAGGACATTGCCGGCTTCGCTTCGGGTGTGACCTACTCCGGCGCGACAGCGAGCGCATCGGTCAACACGGTCGCCAAGACCCTCACCCTCGGCGATGTCGGTGGCGCTGCAAGTTCGGGATGCGTCTGGTATGCCTCCCCGGTCGCGCTGAGCACCAAGCTGCGGCTGTATTTCAGGCTGCAGTTCGCCACTAAAGGCGATGGCTTTACGCTGGCGCTGGCCGATGGCGCTACCAATCTGGCACCCAACAATTGGACCCGAACACAGATCATGTGCGGATCGACGGGCAGCACCCGCCTGGGTTATGCGGGCTCTCCGTCGGGCTCGGCTCCGGGAATCCAGAAGCCGAAGATTGGCATCGAATTCGACACCCTCTACAGCGCGACACGCAACGACCCTCCCGGCGACCATATGGCTTTCCTGTACTGGGGTACAAGCTCGGATAGCGACGGCAGCGACGACAACACCCATTACCTGGGCAACGGTGGCTTCACCGTGACAAATGCAAGCTGGGCCGGCGGCACCGCCACCCTCACCACCGCTTCGCCTCATGGCTTTTCTGCCGGGCAGACGGTACTTGTCTCCGGACTGACGCCCAGCGGTTACAACGGTACGGTCACAATATCCAGCCCGACATCGACCCAGTTCAGCTATGCCCTGACAACCAATCCCGGCGCCTATGCTTCCGGCGGCCAGGCAAAGGCGGTTTCCACAGGCAGCGCCCCGCGCAATCCACGCGTCGCCACCGCGATACTCAATGCACCGATCAACATCGTTGCGAGCGACACCTTTGGGGGCACGACAAGAACCACGTCCTACTCTGCGGTCAGCCAGCGCGTGTCGATCGTAAGCTCCACGGCCCACGGCCTGTCGACGGGGGATCAAGTGATCGTCTCGGGCGTCAACCCGGCAGCCTACAACGGCACATTCACGGTGCTTAGTTCCGGACTGTCCACGACCAGGCCCTACCGATTCCGCTACTCGATGGCTACCAATCCCGGCGCCTACGTTTCAGGCGGAACCGCCACCAAGGTGAAAGGTACTGAACTCTCGGGCCTGACTTGGGCTGGCGCCACGGCCTCGACCACCTCGCCGGTTTCCCACGGCCTGACCAATGGACAAAACATCACGACCTATGGCATGACGCCCAGCGGTTTTGGCGCCACGGCGAACCTCACCCTGGTCGACGCGACGCACTTCACATTTCCGCTGGCGACAAACCCCGTCGGAAGCTTTTCGACCGAGGTTCCCGCCGGCATGGCCATGGTCAAAACGACCGATACGCACCTTCCCTATTCGGCTTTTCCGACCAGCACGAGCATCTATGTGCGTCTCGACCTCAGCCGAAGTTACGACAACACCAATCACGTGGCGGTGATGGACATGAAAGCTTACATCGGGGACAGTTTCCCCCTTGCGGAGGGATGCAGCCTGGCACTATTCAAGGATCTATCCCTCGACCTTTCGGCACTCTGCCCAAGTCGCGCGATCACCCTGCAACAGGACTCGATTCCGATCAACGCGCTCGCCACACTCACCAACGCGGTCTGGTCCTCGGCCAGCCAGTTGGTCACCGTGACAACCGCCGCCGCCCATGGCCTGGTCAATGGTTCCAGCGTGACTATCTCCGGAGCAACTCCCGTCACCTACAATGGCACATTCACCGTCACGGTAACAGGAGCCAACACCTTCACCTATGCCGCTGCGACGAATCCTGGCGCCTACGTTTCCGGAGGCGACCTTCAGCCGCTGGCCATGTTTTACCTCGGATTCACCAACGCCCGGGGTTCAAGCAACAGTGGCGAAGACCAGAACGTCACCATCTACGACCTGATAATGCGCAGCCAATGACACGACTCCTCCACCGAACTTCAGGCTTTTCGCTCATCGAACTGGCGGTGGTGCTCTTCATCGTCTCGCTGCTGATCGGCGGCCTGCTGATGCCGCTGTCGGCGCAACACGAAATCCGTGGCCGCCAGGAAACCGACAAGGCTCTCGCCAACATCGGGGAAGCACTGCTCGGCTTCGCCGTAATCAATGGCCGCCTGCCGTGCCCGGCACCCGCTGCGCTGGCCACGGGAGCGACGGGAGTCGGCCTGGAGGCGACCACTGCGGCGGCAGGCACCACCAGTACAACCGGCCCTTGCGGCTGCACCACCGCAAACAGCGGCCTCGCCAGCGCGGGCGGCGCCATCTGCGACGACAGCACGCCGGGCGATGTTACGGGAGTATTGCCCTGGGCGACGCTGGGCTTGCCGGAGACCGATGCCTGGGGTAACCGCTACACCTACCGCATGACGACCCGGTTCGGAAGGCTGGCTTCCGGGCAAACCGCCTTCGGCGCGTGCGCGCCGACCAGCAATCCAACCAGCGCGGCTTTTGCCTTGTGCTCCGCCGGCAATATATCGGTCCTGCCGGCGGTCGGCAGTACTACGCCGCTTGCAAGCTCGGTACCCGCTATCGTCATCTCCCACGGCAAGAACACCCTGGGGGCTTATTCTCCAAACGGAACGCAGATCGGCGGCCTTACGGCTGGCAGCGACGAAGCGGAGAATGCCAACGGCGATGCCACCTTCGTCAGCAGCACCGCGATCGACGACCAGTTGATCTGGCTTTCAACCAGCATACTGATGGGGCGCATGCTGGCCGCCGGCAAACTGCCCTGATTCGCGCCGGAGCCGTGCGCAGCGTTTGTGCCACGAATCCGGCAACTGCCAATGGATGGCCTGTTCCTAGCCGGGCTTATGGCCACCATCATATTTCCTGAATCCACTGCGCCACGCCATCGGTAGAATCAGCCCACCCTTTCCGAGGAGTTCGCCGTGTCCAGAAACTTCAGAATCGCCCCGAGCATTCTTTCCGCCAACTTCGCCCGACTGGGTGAGGAAGTCGACAACGTCCTCGCCGCCGGGGCCGACATCGTGCATTTCGATGTCATGGACAACCATTACGTGCCCAACCTGACCATCGGTCCGCTGGTCTGTGAGGCTCTGAAGAAGCATGGCGTCACGGCGCCGATCGACGTGCATCTGATGGTCAAGCCGGTGGACCGCATCATCCCCGACTTCGCCAAGGCCGGCGCCACCTACATCACCTTTCACCCGGAAGCCTCGGAACACGTCGACCGCACCATAGCCCTGATCCGCGAATGCGGCTGCAAGCCGGGCCTGGTGTTCAACCCGGCCACGCCGCTCGACGTGCTCGAATACACGCTGGACAAGATCGACATGGTGCTGCTGATGTCGGTCAACCCCGGCTTCGGCGGCCAGAAATTCATTCCCTACGTACTCGACAAGGCCAGGAAGGTTCGCCAGATGATCGATGCGCGCGGCCTGAACGTGAGCCTCGAAATCGACGGCGGTGTCGGCCCGGCCAACATCCGGGACGTGGCGAAGGCCGGAGTCGACACCTTCGTTGCCGGTTCGGCCGTGTTCGGTGCCGCAAAGGACACCGACCCGCACCGCTATGACACCGTGATCGGCGCTCTGCGCGCCGAACTCGCCAAGGCCTGACTATTTCCGCCTGACGCGGCGCTTGGCCGCGAGCTCGCGCCGCAGTTCGCCCTGCACCACGCTCAATTCAGCCTGCATCGCCTCGATGTTGCGGCGCCGCGTGTCGAGTTCCGCCATAGCTTCGTCGATGCGCCCGATCAGGTAGTCGAGCTGTTTGGCGTGCCCTTCGCCGTGGTCGCCATAGAGCGACAGGATGTGCTCGATCTCGGCCAGCGACATGCCCACCGCACGTCCGCGCAGGATCAGTGCCAGTCGCACCCGATCACGCCGTGAGTAGGCGCGCCCGCCATTGATGCGGCGCGGCGCCAGCAGGCCCTTGTCTTCATAGAAGCGGATGGCGCGCAGCGACAGGCCGAATTCGCGCGACAACTCGGTAATGCCGTACAAATCACCGTCCACCGACTTGCGATGACTTGCAACGAAGGCTGCCGCATCCGCTGCCGTGCCTGCTGTCCTTCCCTTGCCTGATTTGGTCATGATCCGATGTCCGTCGGCATTTGCGCGGCATTCATCCGCGTGCCGCCATGCTATCAAGCCGGTGTGCCGCATTCAAGAGAAATATTGCCTATTTGGTAGTCTGTTGACGTTAACGTTACCATTGGCTAGCATGATCGCAACATCCACGGAAAGGACACAGCCGATGTCGAACGCCAGCCACGCCCAAGCCCGCTACGCCAGCGTCCTGCACCCGGGCCTGTTCGCCGGCGAAGTGCATTGGGTCACTGGTGGCGGCAGCGGCATCGGCCGCTGCGTCGCCCACGAACTCGCCGCACTCGGCGCCATGGTGATTCTTACCGGGCGCAGCGCCGACAAGCTGCGGCAGGTGGCCGCAGAAATCACCGAGGACGGCGGTCGCGCCGACTTCGCCGCTTTCGACATCCGCGACGAGGAATCGGTCCGAACGTCCGTGCATGAAATGGTCGGCCGCCATGGCCGCATCCACGGCCTGGTCAACAACGCCGGCGGGCAGTTTCCATCGCCGCTCATGGCCATCGGCAAGAAGGGTTTCGAGACGGTGCTGGCCAACAACCTGACCGGCGGCTTCCTGATGATGCGCGAGCTGTACCTGCAATCCATGCAAACCCACGGCGGCGCCATCGTGAACATGACGGCCGACATGTGGAACGGCATGCCCGGCATGGGCCACTCCGGCGCCGCGCGGGCGGGCATGGCCAATCTGACCAAGACCGCCGCGGTGGAATGGGCCGCCAGCGGCGTGCGCGTCAATGCCGTGGCGCCCGGCTGGATTGCCTCCGCCGGGCTCGACACGTACAAGGGCCCGGTGCGGGAACTGATTCCGAAACTGAAGAAGCACGTGCCGCTGCGCCGCCTCGGCACCGAATCCGAAGTCAGCGCCACGATCTGCTTCCTGCTGTCGCCGGGCGCGTCCTTCATCACTGGCGTCACGCTGGCCATCGACGGTGGTGCGCCACTGGACACGCCGCTGTTTCCGATCCCGGACCACAAGCGCTCGGTGCCCTTCGATGGCTTCCACCGCACCGTGATGCCGGAAGTGCTCAAGGAATCCTGATGCCGCAGCTGACCTCCCTGCTCGACACGGGCTCGCCATCCTTCGCCACCAATGCCGCTCGCATGAGCGAGCGACTGGCCGAAGTCCGTGCGCTGGAACAAAAGGTGCGCGATGAGTCTTCCTCCAAGCGCGACAAGTTCGAGAAGCGCGGCCAGTTGCTGCCGCGCGAGCGCGTTGCGCGCCTGCTCGATCGCGGCAGCGACTTCATCGAGTTCGCCACCCTCGCGGGCCTCGGCATGCACGACGACGACGGCAGCAAGTCCGTTCTCGGCGGCGGCTCGATCATCGGCATCGGTACCGTCGCCGGCAAGCGCTGCGTGATCATGGCCAGCGACAGCGCGATCAAGGGCGGCACGATTCCGCCGATGGGTTTGAAGAAAAGCCTGCGCGCCCAGGAGATCGCCCGCGACAACCGCCTGCCGCTGCTCTACCTGGTCGAAAGCGGCGGCGCCAACCTGATCTACCAGTCGGAGATTTTCATCGAGGGCGGCCGCAGCTTTGCCAACCAGGCACGGCTCTCGGCCGCCGGCATTCCGCAGATCGCCATCGTGCATGGCGCCTCCACCGCCGGCGGCGCCTATCTGCCCGGCCTGTCCGACTATGTGATCCTGGTTCGCGGACGCTCCAGCATTTATCTGGCCGGCCCGCCGCTGGTCAAGGCCGCCATCGGGGAGGACGTCGACGAGGAAGCGCTCGGTGGCGCCGAGACCCATGCCAGCGTCACGGGGCTTGGCGAGTATCTCTGCGAAAACGACGCCCATGCGATTGCGATGGCGCGCGAAGTGATGGACAAGCTGAACTGGAACGCCGTCCCGCCAGCGCCGACGCTTGTGCCTCCGCGCTTCGCCACCGAAGAATTGCTCGGCCTGGTTCCCGCCGACGAGCGCGAGCCCTACGACGTGCGCGAAGTCATCGCGCGCCTCGTCGACGCCTCCGACTTTCTCGAATTCAAGGCGACTTACGGCAGCGACACCATTTGCGGCCACGCCCGCCTGCATGGACACACCGTGGGCATCCTCGGCAACAACGGCCCGATCCAGCCCAATGGCTCGACCAAGGCCGCGCAATTCATCCAGCTTTGTGACCAGAGCAATACGCCGCTGATCTTCCTGCAGAACACCACCGGCTACATGGTTGGTTCGGTGGCCGAGCGCGCCGGGGCGATCAAGCACGGATCGAAAATGATCCAGGCCGTGGCCAACGCCCGGGTGCCGAAGCTCACCATCGTGCTCGGCGGCTCCTACGGCGCGGGCAACTACGGCATGTGCGGGCGCGGCTTCGACCCGCGCTTCATTTTCTCGTGGCCATCGGCGCGCACCGCGGTGATGGGCGCGGCGCAGGCGGCCAAGGTCATGGAAATCGTCGGCCGCAGCAAACTGGAACGCGCCGGACAGCCGGCCAACGAGACGGTGCTGGCCGCGATGAGCGATGGCCTGCGGCTGCGCCTGGAAAAAGAATCCTCGGTGCTGTTCGGTACCGCACGCATGTGGGACGACGGCATCATCGACCCGCGCGATACCCGTCGCGTGCTCGGCCTCTGCCTCGACGTCGCCGCCGAGGGCGCAGCGAGACAATTGCATTCAAACACCTTCGGCGTCGCCCGCTTCTAGAAAGGAACAGCCATGCAATTCACTGCCGAACATCGCCAGCTTGCCGACATCGTCGGCCGCTTCGTGCGCGAGGAGCTCAACCCGCATGTCGCCGCGTGGGAAGCCGCCGAGCAGTTTCCTTCGCACGAGGTGTTCAAGAAACTCGGCGATCTGGGTCTGCTGGGGCTCAAGTACCCGGCCGAATACGGCGGTCAGGAACTCGATTTCTCCTACTCGATGGTGATGGCCGAGGCGCTCGGCGACTGCGCCTGCGGCGGCGTGCCGATGGCCATAGGCGTGCAGACCGACATGTGCACCCCGGCCCTGGCGCGCTTCGGCTCGGAAGCACTGAAGCGCGAGTTCCTCGCCCCGGCCATCGCCGGCGACATGGTGGGCTGCATCGGCGTCAGCGAGCCTGGCGGCGGGTCGGATGTCGCCGCAGTGAAGACCACGGCGAAGAAGGATTGCGGCGACTACGTGATCAACGGCAGCAAGATGTGGATCACCAACGGCATGAAGGCCGACTGGTGCTGCCTGCTGGCCAACACCTCGGAGGGCGCGCCGCACAAGAACAAGTCGCTGATCATGGTGCCGATGGATGCGTCGGGCATCAGCCGCCAGAAGATCCACAAGATCGGCATGGACGCCTCCGATACCGCGCAGCTGTTCTTCGACGACGTGCGCGTCCCGCAGTCGAATGTCATCGGCCAGGAAGGCATGGGCTTCACCTACCAGATGCTGCAGTTCCAGGAGGAGCGCCTGTGGGGCGCCGCGAGCAGCTTGCGCATGCTGGACAACATGATCGACCAGACCATCGAATACACCCGCGAGCGCAAGGCCTTCGGCAAGGCCATCCTCGACAACCAGGTGGTGCATTTCCGCCTCGCCGAACTGCGCACCGAGGTCGAGGCGCTGCGTTCGCTGACCTACCGCGCCGTCGAGGACTACGTGGCCGGCAAGGACGTGACGCGGCTCGCCTCGATGGCCAAACTGAAGTGCGGGCGGCTCGACCGCGAAGTGGCAGATGCCTGCCTGCAGTACTGGGGCGGCATGGGCTACACCTGGGACAACCCGGTATCGCGCGCCTGGCGCGATGGCCGCCTGGTGTCGATCGGCGGCGGCGCCGACGAAATCATGCTCGGCATCATTGCCAAGCTCGAAGGCACCCTGCCGCGCGCCGGTTGACATGGGCTTCCGCAAGATTCTGGTTGCCAACCGCGGCGAGATTGCCTGCCGGGTGATGCGCACGGCGCGCACGCTGGGCTACCGCACCGTGGCGGTGTATTCGGACGCCGATGGGAACGCACCGCACGTCAGGCTTGCCGACGAAGCCGTGCGCATCGGCCCGGCGCCCGCCGTTGACTCCTATCGCAACAGCGCCGCGCTGCTGGCCGCCGCAAGGGCGAGCGGCGCACAGGCGCTGCATCCGGGTTACGGCTTTCTCAGTGAAAACGCCGACTTCGCCCGCGCCTGTGTAGAGGCTGGGCTGGTGTTCATCGGTCCGCCCGCCGACGCCATCAGCGCCATGGGCGACAAGGCCGGCGCCAAGCAACGCATGATCGCCGCCGGCGTGCCAACGGCGCCGGGCTACCTGGGCGAAGACCAGAGCGATGACCGCCTTGTCGCCGAGGGCGGCAAGCTCGGCTTCCCTCTGCTGGTCAAGGCCGTCGCCGGCGGTGGCGGCCGTGGCATGCGCCTGGCGCGGGATGCGGCAGACTTGCCCGAGGCACTCGCCGGCGCGCGCCGCGAGGCGCTGACCGCCTTTGGCGATGCGACGCTGATGCTCGAGCGCCTGATTCCGCAGGGCCGCCATATCGAGATCCAGATCTTCGCCGATGCCCATGGCAATGCCGTGCATCTGGGCGAGCGCGACTGCACGACGCAGCGACGGCGGCAGAAAGTGATCGAGGAAGCACCCTCGCCCATCGTCACCCCCGCGATGCGTGAAACGATGGGCCGCGATGCAGTGGCCGCCGCACTGGCCGTCGGCTATCGCGGCGCCGGCACCGTCGAGTTCATCGTCGATCAGGACTTGCGCCACTACTTCCTCGAAATGAACACGCGGCTGCAGGTCGAACACACGGTGACCGAAATGGTCACCGGGCTGGATCTCGTCGAATGGCAGTTGCGCGTTGCCGCCGGCGAAGCGCTGCCACTGCGCCAGGACGAGATCCGCTTCAACGGGCATGCGATCGAAGCACGGCTGTATGCCGAAGATCCCTATGAAAACTTTGCGCCGCAGACCGGCCCGGTGCTGCATTTCCAGCCGGAAGCGGCGGCCCGGCCCGGCGTGCGGATCGACGCCGGCATCGCCGAAGGTGGCGCGGTGACGCCCTTCTACGACCCGATGGTGGCGAAAGTAATCGCTCACGGCCGCGACCGCAAGGACGCGATACGGCGCCTCATGGCGGCGCTCGAAGACGCGCCGCTGCTGGGCCTGCCGACCAATGGGCGTCTGCTGTGCGACCTGCTCGACCACGAGAGTTTTCGCAATGCGACGATGCACACCACACTGCTCGACGCATGGGCCGTCAACGGCGAACCGATACTGCGACGCCCGCAAGCGACCGAAGTTGATTGGCGGCTCGCAGCGGCGATGTTCGTCGGAGGGACTGGCTGGCGCGCGACCAGTGTCGCCGGCTTCGATCTGACGCTGAACTGTGGCGACGAAACACGCACACTGCACATTGAGTCCATGGGCGATGCGCGTAGGAGCGAGTTTGCTCGCGAAACACCCGCCCATCGCCAGCAAGCTGGCTCCTACGACAGCCAAGCGAAACCATGTCCCATAAGAGTCGGCTCTGACGGGACGGCGACCGAAGTGCAATTGCGATCCGTCAACAACGGCCGGCTGTGCTACACGATTGGCGATGTCACGCGCCAAGTCATCGTGCACCGCGACGGCGCCACCCTGCACCTCGCGCGCGATGCGGCGGTCTTCGTTTTTGCTGAAGTGTCGCCCTTCCCGATCGTCGAAACCACCCACGATCCGCGCACCGCCCGCGCCGCTGTCGCCGGCACCGTGGCCCGCCTGGAAGTCGCCGCCGGAGACATCGTTGTCGCCGGGCAGACGCTGGCTGTGATCGAGGCCATGAAAATGGAAATGCGCGTCACTGCCACCGCCGCCGGCACCGTCGCCGCCATCCGCGTGCTGGCCGGCCAGCAGGTCGCAGCCGGTGCCATACTTGTCGAACTGAGCATCGAGGAAACGCCATGACCACCCGCGACAAAGCCGTCCTCACCTGCGCGCTGACGGGCGTGCTGACCGATCCGAAGCAGCATCCGGTGCCGGTCACTTCGCAACAAATGGCTGCCGCCGCGCGCGAAGCCTTCGATGCCGGCGCCTCGATCATGCATGTGCATCTACGCCGCCAGGAACCGGGCATGGGCCACCTGCCCTCCTGGGACCCGGAAGTCGCCGCCGGGATCGTCGACGCCATTCGCGCCGCCTGCCCCGGCGTCATCATCAATCTCACTACCGGCGTCATCGGCCCCGACATCGCCGGGCCGCTTGCCTGCCTCCGCCGCGTCAGGCCGGAAATCGCCGCCTGCAACGCCGGCACGCTGAACTACCTGAAGCTGCGCGACGATGGCCGCTGGGCCTGGCCGCCGATGGTGTTCGACAATCCCGTGGAGAAGGTCCAGGCCTTCCTCGACGTGATGACGGAGACCGGCACCCGCCCCGAGTTCGAATGCTTCGATGTCGGCATCGTGCGTTCGGTCGGCATGTATCGCAAGGCCGCGCTGTCACCGCAACTCGCCGATCACACAGAGTACAACTTCGTCATGGGCGTCGCCTCGGGCATGCCGGCCGACGTCGACCTGCTGCCGCTGTTGCTGCGCTGGATCGAGCCCGGCTCGCTGTGGCAGGCGACGCTGATCGGCCGCGCCGAAATCTGGCCGGTGCATCAGCGCGTCGCCGAGCTGGGCGGCATGTTGCGCACCGGGCTGGAAGACAGCTTCTACCTGCCCGACGGCAGCCGCGCCGCGGGCAATGGCGCCATGATCGAAGCCCTGGCGCGTTGCGCGCGCAACGCCGGGCGCGAGGTCGCCAGCCCTGCCGAAGCGCGTGCCGCGCTGGGCCTGGCGGCTGCCTGACTTCGTCGCCAAAGCGCCATAAAGCCTTGCTATGAGCGCATCCGCGCCCTTTCGGGAGGGCGCGGAAAACTCGTGTTATCGTCGCAGTCATGAAATCGATCCGCTCCGTCACCATCGACCTCGATGGCACCCTGCTCGACACCGTTCCCGACCTCGCCGCGGCGGCGAACGCCATGCTGCGCGAGCTGGGCCGCCCCGAATATCCCATCGACACCATCGCCGCCTTCATCGGCCGCGGCATTCCGAAACTGGTCGCGCGTTGCCTGCCCGACCTCGAAGCCGACGCAGTGGAGCAGGCGCAGGCCGTCTTCCGCCGCCATTACGCCGTAGAGAATGGTCGCCGCTCCAGGCTCTTTCCCGGCGTGCTCGAAGGCTTGCAGGCCTTCCGCGCAGCCGGCTTGCCGATGGCCGTCATCACCAACAAGGCGGCCGCCTTTACCGAACCGCTGCTGGTCGCCACGCAGTTGGACTCCTGGTTCGAGTTTGCCGTCTCAGGCGATAGCCTGCCTGAAAAGAAGCCGCACCCGATGCCGCTGCTGCATGCCTGCGAGCGCATGGGCACGGTGCCGGCCGAGAATCTGCACATCGGTGATTCCCGGCATGATGCCGCGGCGGCGCGCGCCGCCGGCTGCCCGGTGTTCCTGGTGCCTTACGGCTACAACGAAGGCGAGGACGTGCAAGGAATCGACTGCGATGCTATAGTCACGTCGCTGGTGGAAGCGGCTCGCCGTGCCACCAGCGCCGACTCTCCCGATTCCCGGAAAATTGCCTGACCATGCTCCACCGCAACCTGCAAATGACAAGGAAACACGCCCTCGGGGCGGAGGCCTGGCCCTGGCGGGCCTGACTCTGCTGCGCCATTGAGCGCCTGATTTCCATCGCGCCGGAGCCGACCAGCCCGCGCACCTGTCCTTGCAGTACCCGCATTAGTGGAGTTTTCCCATGACCCCAATCAACGAGAGTGACTTCAACCGGCTCGCCGCCGAGGGCTACAACCGCATTCCGGTGACGCTCGAAACCTTTGCCGACCTCGACACGCCGCTGTCGATCTACCTCAAACTGGCCAACGATCCCTACTCCTACCTGCTCGAATCGGTGCAGGGCGGCGAACGCTTCGGCCGCTATTCCTTCATCGGCCTCGCGGCCAGCACCCGCATCGCCGTGGTCGACGGCGCGATCATGGTGCTCAGCGGCAACCGTGTCGCCGAGCGGCGCGATCACACCAATCCGATGAGCTTCATCAGCGAGTTCATGGCGCGCTTCAAGGTGCCCGACCTGCCCGGCCTGCCGCGCTTCTGCGGCGGCCTCGTCGGCGCCTTCGGCTACGACACGGTGCGCTACATCGAAACCAAACTGGCGCGCGACAAGAGTCCCGACCCGCTGGGGGTGCCGGACATCCTGCTGCTGCTGTCCGAGGAAATCGCCATTGTCGACAATCTTTCCGGAAAGCTGACGCTGGTGGTGTATGCGGAGCCGGGCTTCCCCGGTGCCTGGAAGCAGACCCAGGCGCGCCTCAAGGATCTGTTGGCGAAGCTGCGCGCGCCGGTCGTAATTCCGCCCGAGCTGCAGGCGAGTTCGGCGCCCGCGGTTTCGGAATTCGGCGAGGAAGCCTTCAAGGCAGCGGTGCGCCGCGCCAAGCAGTACATCGTCGATGGCGATGTCATGCAGGTGGTACTGTCGCAGCGCATGAGCAAGCCCTTCGCCGCCAGCCCGCTGGCGCTTTACCGCGCACTGCGCACGCTGAACCCCTCGCCCTACATGTTCTATTTCAACTTCGAGGATTTCCACGTCGTCGGCGCCTCGCCGGAAATCCTGGTGCGGCTCGAGCATCAGGATGGCGAAAAGCGGGTCACCGTGCGCCCCATCGCCGGCACACGCAAGCGCGGCGCCACCCTGGCGGAAGACGAGGCGCTGGCCGCCGACCTGCTGGCCGATCCGAAGGAGCGTGCCGAGCACCTGATGCTGCTCGACCTCGGCCGCAACGACATCGGCCGCGTGGCGAAGACCGGTACGGTCAAGGTCACCGACCAGTTCATCATCGAACGCTATTCGCATGTAATGCACATCGTCTCCAACGTCGAGGCCGAGCTGAAGGACGACGAAGGCGCGCTCGGCGTGCTCAAGGCCACCTTCCCCGCCGGCACGGTATCCGGCGCGCCGAAAGTGCGCGCCATGGAAATCATCGACGAACTGGAACCCTCGAAGCGCGGAATTTATGCCGGGAGCGTCGGCTATCTCGGCTTCAACGGCGACATGGACCTGTGCATCGCGATCCGCACCGCCGTCGTCAAGGACGGGCAGATCCACGTCCAGGCCGGCGCCGGCATCGTTGCCGATTCCGACCCCGATTCGGAATGGCAGGAAACGCTGAACAAGGCACGGGCACAACTGCGCGCCGCCGAGATGGCCGAAGCCGGCCTCGATACGCGTTTCGACTAGGGAGGCCATCATGCTGCTGATGATCGACAACTACGACAGCTTCACCTACAACCTGGTGCAGTATTTCGGCGAGCTCGGCGAGGACGTGAAGGTGTTTCGCAACGACGCGATCACGCTCAAGGAAATCGCCGCCATGAATCCGGCGCGCATCGTCATCTCGCCCGGACCCTGCTCACCCGCCGAAGCCGGCATCTCGGTGGCCGCGATCAAGGAGTTCGCAGGCAGGATTCCACTGCTCGGCGTCTGCCTCGGCCACCAGAGCATCGGCGCGGCCTTTGGCGGCGAGATCGTGCACGCCAGGCAACTGATGCACGGCAAGACATCGCCGGTATTCCACGAGGGCAAGGGCGTCTTCGCCGGCCTGCCGAATCCGCTGACCGTGGTCCGCTATCACTCGCTGGCGATCCGGCGCGAGACCGTGCCGGCCTGCCTTGAAATCACCGCATGGACCGAGGACGGCGAAATCATGGGCGTGCGCCACCGCGAGTTTTTGGTGGAAGGCGTGCAGTTCCATCCCGAATCGATCCAGACCGACAGTGGCCACGCGCTGCTCCGCAATTTCCTGCAAGGAAGCCAATCATGATTACGCCCCAGGAAGCGCTCCAGCGCACCATCGAACACCGCGAAAGCTTCCACGACGAAATGCTGCACCTGATGCGGCAGATCATGAAGGGCGAGATTTCGCCGCTCATGGTCGCCGCCATCCTCACCGGCCTGCGCGTCAAGAAGGAAACCATCGGTGAAATCTCTGCCGCGGCGATGGTCATGCGCGAACTATCGACCAAGGTCGACACGCCGCACAACCCACACTTCGTGGACATCGTCGGTACCGGCGGCGACGGCGCGCATACTTTCAACATCTCCACCGCATCGATGTTCGTTGCCGCGGCGGCCGGCGCCACGGTAGCCAAGCACGGCAACCGCAGCGTGTCGTCCAAGTCCGGCTCGGCCGACGTGCTGGAAGCGCTCGGTGCCAGGATCGACCTGACGCCGCAGCAGGTCGGCGCAAGCATCGAGACCATCGGCTGCGGCTTCATGTTCGCGCCCAACCATCATCCAGCCATGAAGAACGTCGCCCCGGTGCGGCGCGAAATGGCGGTACGGACCATTTTCAACATCCTCGGCCCGCTGACCAACCCGGCCGGCGCGCCCAATACGCTGATGGGCGTGTTCCATCCCGATCTGGTCGGCATCCAGGTGCGCGTGATGCAACAGCTCGGCGCCGATCACGTGATGGTGGTGTGGGGCAAGGACGGCATGGACGAGATTTCGCTCGGTGCCGCCACGCTGGTGGGCGAATTGAAGAACGGCAAGATCACCGAATACGAAGTGCATCCGGAGGACTTCGGCTTGTCGATGGTATCCAATCGCAGCCTGCGCGTTGCCGATGCCGCCGAGTCGAAAGCCATGCTGATAGAAGCGCTGGAGAACAAGCCCGGCACGCCGCGCGAGATCGTCACGCTGAATGCCGGCGCGGCGCTCTACACCGCCAATCTGGAGGACTCGATCGGCGCCGGCATTGCCCGCGCCCGTGAGGCGATCGCCAGCGGCGCGGCGCGCAAGAAGCTCGACGAATTCGTGTCCTTCACCCGCAAGTTCGCCTGATGTCCGACATTCTCAACAGGATCCTCGCCGTCAAGCGCGGGGAGGTTGCGGCGGCGCTGACGAGTCGCCCGCTGGCAGCAGTCCGCACCGACGCCGAGGCACAGCCGGCAGCGCGCGACTTCGCCGGCGCCATGCAGTCAAGAGTCGGCGCTGGCGAGACGGCGATCATCGCCGAAATCAAGAAGGCCAGCCCGTCGAAAGGCGTGATCCGCGCCGATTTCCGTCCGGCGGAAATCGCAGCCGATTACGAAAAACACGGTGCAGCCTGCCTGTCGGTCCTGACCGACCGGCAGTTCTTCCAGGGCTCGGAACTTTACCTGCGGCAAGCCCGCGGCGCTTGTTCGCTGCCGGTGCTGCGCAAGGACTTCCTGGTCGATCCCTATCAGGTGTTCGAAGCCCGCGCCATGGGCGCCGATGCCATCCTGCTGATCGTCGCCGCCTTGTCCCTGATGCAGATGCAGGAAATGGAAGCCATCGCCCACAGCCTCGGCATGGCGGTGCTGGTCGAATGCCACGACGCCGCCGAACTGGATATCGCCCTGCACCTGACGACACCGCTGATCGGCATCAACAACCGCAATCTGCGCACCTTCGAAGTCAGTCTCGACACGACCCTGTCGCAACTCGGCCGCATTCCCGCCGATCGCATCGTGGTCACCGAATCGGGCATCCTCGCGCCGGCCGACGTCCAACTGATGCGCGGCCGCGGCGTGCAGGCCTTCCTCGTCGGCGAAGCCTTCATGCGCGCTCCTTTACCGGGAGCGGAACTGGCTCGCTTGTTCGCTTAGGCGCAGCTGGCGCCGGTGGATTCGGAGACACCGAGCTTCTTCAGGATCATGTCCAGCGGACAGAATTTGGTGAAGCCGCTCTGGAACAGGTTGGCGCCGACAAAAGCGGTGAACCACAGCCAGGAAAGTATGCTCATGTCGACCTGGCCGCTGAAATGCGCCAGAACCAGCGAGGTCATGATGAAAAAGCCGGCGATGATGCGAACGAATTGATTGACGGTCATGCGAAATACTCCTTATGGGAAAGCTGGGGATAATGCATTCTTGATGCGATTTTTCGGGTTGCTTTTTTTGTAGGAGCGAGCTTGCTCGCGAAACATCCGCCCATCGCGAGCAGGCTCGCTCCTACGGGACTCCAATGCGATTTTTCATCGCGGCGTAATACAGCACCGGAATCACCACCAGCGTCAGCACGGTGGACACGAAAATACCGAAGATCAGTGACAGGGCGAGCCCGGCGAAGATCGGGTCATCGACGATGAACAACGCACCGAGCATGGCGGCGAGACCCGTCAGCACGATGGGTTTGGCCCGAATCGCGGCGGCCTGGATTACGGCTTCGGCGAAGTCCATGCCGCCGGCTACCTGCTCGTTGATGAGATCGGCCAGCAGGATCGAGTTGCGCACGATGATCCCGGCCAGGGCGATCATGCCGATCATCGACGTGGCCGTGTATTGGGCGCCGAAGATCGCGTGGCCGGGCATCACGCCGATGATGGTCAGCGGAATCGGCGCCATGATGATCAGCGGCACCAGGTAGCTCTTGAACTGCGCCACCACCAGCAGATAGATCAGGATCAGGCCGACCGCGTAGGCCGCGCCCATGTCGCGGAAGGTTTCGTAGGTGACCTGCCATTCGCCGTCCCACTTCAGCGAGTACTGCGCGTAAGGATCTTTAGGCTGCTTGAAGAAGTATTCACCCAGCGTGCCGCCCTGCGGCAAGGCGATTCCGGCCAGCTTGTTGCGAATGTCGAACATGCCATACAGCGGCGAATCAAGCTTGCCACCCATGTCGCCGGTAACGAAGACGACCGGCAGCAGATCCTTGTGGAAGATCACTTTCTCGCGCAGCGTGCGCTTGATTTCCACCACCTCGGACACGGGCACCATCTGGCCTTCACGACCGCGAAGCTTGAGCTTGAGCAACTGGTCGATGCTGTTCTGGCGCTCGGCAGGCAGGACGATGCGCACCGGAATTTCGTACTTCGCGTCGCCGTCGTGCACCGGCGTCACATCCTCGCCGGACAGCCCCAGGCGAACCACGTCGACAATGTCCTTCTGCGCCACACCCAGCAGTGCTGCCTTGGCCTGGGCCACTCGCAGGACGAGCTTTTCTGCATCGGCATCGACAGAGTCATCCACTCCGACGATATCGGCCGTGCTTTCGAAGGCGGCACGCACCTGTTTCGCAACGGCGATCTGTCCGGCGTAGTCCGGACCGTAGATTTCGGCAACGATCGGCGACATCACCGGCGGCCCCGGCGGCACTTCAACCACCTTGGCATTGCCGCCATGTTTCCTGGCAATGGCAACCACCCGGTCGCGCACCGACACCGCGATTTCGTGGCTCTGCCGATGACGATGCTTCTTGTCTACCAGATTGACCTGGATGTCGCCCATTTCCGGCGCTGAGCGCAGATAGTACTGACGCACCAGCCCGTTGAAGTTGATCGGACTGGCGATTCCTGCATAGGCCTGATAGTCGGCGACCTCCTCCACTTGGGCGATCTCGGCGGAAATTTCGCGCAGCACTCCGGCGGTTTCTTCCAGCGGCGTGCCGACCGGCATGTCGAGCACGATCTGGAACTCGCTCTTGTTGTCGAAGGGCAGCATTTTCAGCACCACCAGTTCGAAGAAGCCGAGGCTGAGCGAAACCACGATTGCCGCCAGGATGCCCAGCCAGAGCTTGCGTCGCGCCGATTTGCCGGTGCGCGGGTCGAGCATCGGCGTCATGACGCGACGGAAGAACCTGTCGAGCTTGCCGGCTAGTTTGTCTTCGCCATGCCCTGCCGTTCCGTGCGCGGGCGGCTTCATCAGTTTCAGCGCCAGCCACGGTGTGATGACGAAAGCGATCGCCAGCGAAATGAACATGCCCATCGACGCATTGATCGGGATCGGGCTCATGTACGGTCCCATCAGACCGGTGACAAACGCCATCGGCAGGAGGGCGGCAATTACGGTGAAAGTCGCCAGAATGGTCGGGCCACCGACTTCATCCACCGCAGGCGGGATGATCTGCCACATCGGCTTGTCGGGTTGAAGCATGTGCCAGCGATGGATGTTCTCGACCACCACAATGGCATCGTCAACCAAAATGCCGATGGAGAAAATCAGCGCGAACAGCGACACGCGGTTGAGGGTGAAGCCATACGCCCACGAGGCGAACAGTGTGGCCGCCAGCGTCAGCGTGACCGCGGTGCCGACGATCACGGCCTCACGCCGGCCCAGCGCAAACAACACCAGCAGCACCACGAAGGCCGTGGCAAAAACCAGCTTGCCGATCAGCTTCTGTGCCTTGTCGGTCGCAGTCGCGCCGTAGTTTCGCGTCACGGTGAATTCGACCCCTTCAGGAATTACCGTACCCCTCAACGCATCCGCGCGGGCGATCACGGCTTCGGCAACGTCGGCGGCATTGACACCGGGCTTCTTTGATACCGAGAGCGTCACGGCCGGAAATTCGGCCTTGCGATCACCATGCCAGACATAACTCACCGGCTGGTCCGCGCCGTCGACCACCCTGGCCACGTCGGCCAGGTACACCGGCTTGCGCTCGAAAACACCCACCACCAGACGTTTCACGTCGGCGGCTGACTCGATATAAGTGCCGGTTTGCACCAGGACTTCACGGTTACCGCTGACCAGGCTGCCGGCCGGCTGCGAGGCATTCGACACCTGCAAGGCCGCTTTCAGATCCTGCGCGGTAATGCCGTGTGCATTCATGCGATCGGCATCCATGACGACACGAATCACGTGACCGGGACCGCCTATGGTCTCGACGTCGCGCGTACCGGATATGCGCTTGAGATCGATCTCGGTGGCGCGCGCCACCTGCTGCATTTCAAATGCCGACTTGGCCGGATCGGCACTGTGAAAGGTCAGTGTCACGATGGGCACGTCATCGATGCCCTTTGGCTTGATGATCGGCTCCATGACACCGAGACTGGGCGAGAGCCAGTCGCGGTGCGAATTGATGGTGTCGTAGAGGCGTACCAAGGCCTGGATCGGATCCTCGCCCACCTTGTACTGGACCGTAATCACCGCCATGCCCGGACGTGAAACCGAATACACATGCTCGATGCCGGCGATGCGCGACAGGACCTGCTCGGCAGGACGCGCCACCAATGCCTCGACATCCCTTGCCGACGCTCCGGGAAAGGGCACCAGGACATTGGCCATGGTCACATTGATCTGTGGCTCTTCCTCGCGCGGCGTGACCAGGGTCGCGCCCACGCCGAGGAGCAGCGCTATCAGCGCGACCAGCGGCGTCAGGGAATTCCTGAGAAAGTACTCGGCAATGCGACCTGAAATTCCCACCATCACCTCTGTTTGAAACTACCGGAAAAAACGTCGACGCAAGGACGCAGAGGAGAAGGAGGGAATTGTCGGTCTGTTTCTGTCAGGCCTCTTCGTTTCCTGGATCCGCTTTGCCTTGAGTCTTTGCGTCGACAGTGTGCTTACTTGTCCTTCAACTTCATGATGCCCAAGGAGTTCATCACCATTTTTTCGAAAATATGCTCGCTAGTGCCCTTCTTGATCTTGCGCATGTAGAACTTCTCGAAGGCAATCTTGGCCAGATGCACCCACTTGCCTTGCGAGAACCAGTTCACATTCCGCGGCGGAATTTGCGGCAGGGCCACGAAGCAGGCCCCGCTATCGCCGAAGTCGGCGAGACAAACCGCGTTCCACGTTGCCTTGTGCGTCGGCTCCTTGCCGTCCATTGCTTCACGAATATTGTGTACCGTGGCGTTGACCATTGACTCGATCATGTAGCCGGTTTTCGGTGCACCGGTCGGCACTGGTGTTGCCTCCACCGGCGGAATGGCGACGCAAACGCCCACCGAGTAGACGTTCTTGAACTTCGGATTGCGCTGGAACGCATCAATCAGGATGAAGCCGCGCGGGTTGGTCAGGCCCTCAATGCCGAACACCGCATCGATGCCCTTGAAGGCCGGCAGCATCATCGAGTATTTGAACTCGAGCACATGTTCCTTTTTCGGCGTGCCGTCCTCGTTGTGTTCCGTCACGTACATCTTGCCGGCCTCGACCTTGGTGGTCTTGGCGTTGCAGATCCACTTGATGTGCCGCTCGCGCATGATGGACTCGATCAAGCCCTTGGAATCGCCGACGCCGCCCAGGCCGAGATGCCCGATATAGGGTTCGGCCGTAACGAAGGTCATCGGCACCTTGTCGCGAATCTTGCGCCGGCGCAGGTCGGTATCCATGATCATGGCGAACTCGTAGGCCGGACCGTAACAGGAGGCCATCTGCACCGCTCCCACCACAACGTGACCGGGGTTCTTGACGAATTCCTGCCAGGCTTGCTCGGCCTCGACCGCATGATCGACGTGGCAAACCGAATGGGTGTGTCCCTTCGGTCCCAGGCCTTCGACTTCCTCGAAAGCCAGCTTGGGGCCGGTGGCGATTACCAGAAAGTCGTAGTCGACGCTGCGACCGTCGTCCAGTTCGATCTGGTTCTTGTCCGGATGCACCCGCTTGGCGCCGACCGGGATGAAATCGACTTTCTTCTTCGCCAGCAGCGGGGCAATTTCCACTTCGATTTCGCCCCGCTTGCGCCAATCGACCGCAACCCATGGATTGGACGGCGTGAAATGGTGCATCGGATTGTTTGAAATCACCGTCAGCTTGTCGCCAGGACGAAGCATTTCACTCATTTCATAAGCTGCGGGCATACCGCCGATGCCGGCTCCGAGAATTACGATGTGCGCCATGATGTCTCCTCGTTTGTTTTGGGAAAAAACAAGAGATTATCAGACCACCTGACCAATATGGGAATTAATCCAGCGATTGGATGCATGCTTAGCGCTGATCCAGTTTCAACGCGCAGCGGGCATCTTCAGATCGATGCCGGTTTTCACCGGCATCAGACTCACACGCTCGCCGGCATTAATGCCCGCCAGCACTTCAAGTTCGCCGCCGGACACGGCCTCGCCCATGCGCACTTGACGCAGGCGCGCGCCGCCCTTGGCGTCCAGCACGTACACCGCGGTTACCTCGCCGCGCCTCAAGACAGCCGCCGGCGGCAAGGTCAGCTTCTGCGCCTGTCCGATGGTGAAATGGGCGCGAGCGTACATCCCGGGCACTACGCCTTCAATATTTTCCGGCAGGTAAAGACGTGCCGTCGCGGTGTGGCTGCGCGCATCCACGGTGGGCAGGATTTCCACCCGCAGCGCATTGATCCATATGCCGGTTTCAGGAAACTCGATACGCGCACCGCCGGCCTTCTTCAATTCGGCCAGTTTGTACTGCGGCAGGCTGGCGATCACGCGCAGTCCCTTGGGGTCGAACACCGTGATCAACGGGCGGCCCTGCGCGGCCATCTCGCCTAGTTCGATATGACGCTGCGCCACCACGCCGGAGATTGGTGCCGTGACTGCCCCGTGCGACAGCGCCGCGCCGGAAGTCCCTGCCGCACCCTGTGCCGTCTGCCACGCCGCCGCCGCCTGATCGAGCGCGGCCTGACTGACGAACTTCTGCGCATGAAGATTCTTGGTCCGCTCATACGCTGCCCCCGCCTGCGCCAGCGAGGCCCGCGCACTTGCATCCGAACCGGCGGCCTCGCGCGCATCAAGCCGCATCAGCAACTCACCCTGCCTGACCCGCTGCCCGGCATCGGCACGAACTTCGATCACCCGACCTGCGATCTGCGCAGCCACCGTGGCCTGATGCACTGCTTCGACAGTCGCCTCGACCGGAAAACCCAGATCCACCTCACGCAGTTGCACCACGACGCTGGACGTCGCAGTATCACCAGCAAAAGAAATACTCGCCGGCACGAGGCCGGCGAGTATTGAAACAAGGGCAGTCAGGAGGAAGAGAGGGCCCTTGCGGAGGAAACGGATCGATGTCGTCATGAATATTAGTATATTCTTATATGTAAAAAATTCAAGTCCCGGCCCGCAAAAACTGCACAGAATGTTCCCGGGATGCCCGCCTCGCCTGGCTTTGCCGCAAACGCATTAATCCAGAACGATTTTTATCTAAACAATCAGCGACTTGCCGCGTCTCCACATATTCCCGCAGGCACCAGATTAACTTGATTCGCATCAAGGAAGCAAAATCGGTTCTCCCTCACCCTCCGCGCTCGCGATAAGAACTTCTTATTTAAAAATAAGTAACATAACGGGAGGAAGTATGGGGAATAGCATCTCTGCGGCCTGGCGCAAAGCCGGGCTCGTCATTGCACTGACATTGCCGCTGGGTGTGACGCAAGTCATGGCTCAGGTAAAAACCCAGGAACAAAGAAGTCCGTCAGAGAAAAGCTACCAGGCGGGTGACGCGTCGCCCGTCGGTGCGGCGATAGTGCACCAGAACACCAATCCCAAGGCGCCGCCGATGACCGAGACGGAGTTCCAGAAGGGCGCCAACATTTACTTCCAGCGCTGCGCGGGATGCCACGGCGTGCTGCGCAAGGGCGCCACCGGCAAACCGCTCACCACCGACAAGACGATTGCCAACGGTTCGGAATATCTCAAGGTTTTCATCAAGTACGGCTCGCCCGGTGGCATGCCGAACTGGGGCACCTCGGGCGAACTGACCGACGACGAAGTTGACCTGATGGCACGCTACATCCAGCAGGAACCGCCGACGCCGCCGGAATGGGGCATGAAGGAAATGCTGGCCTCGCTCAAGGTACTAGTGCCTCCGAGCAAGCGCCCCACGAAGAAACTGAACGATCTCGACCTGGGCAATCTGTTCTCCGTCACCTTGCGTGACGCCGGCGAGATCGCGCTGATCGACGGCAAGACCAAGAAGATCGTCACCATCATCAAGACCGGCTATGCAGTACATATTTCACGCATGTCCCAGTCCGGCCGTTATCTCTATGTCATCGGTCGCGATGCCCGCATCAACCTGATCGATCTCTGGATGGAAACTCCATTCAGTGTCGCCGAAATCAAGGTCGGTCTCGAAGCACGTTCCGTTGAAACCTCCAAGTTCAAGGGCTATGAAGACAAATATGCGATTGCCGGCACCTATTGGCCACCGCAGTTCGTCATCATGGAAGGCGACACGCTGAAGCCGCTACGCATCGAGTCGACCCGCGGCGTGGTAGTCGGCACCCAGGAATACCATCCCGAGCCCCGTGTCGCGGCGATCGTGTCCTCGCACTACAACCCCGAGTTCCTCGTCAACGCCAAGGAAACCGGAAAGATCCTGGTGGTCAACTACAAGGATCTGACGAACCTGAAGATCACCAGCATCAACGCAGCGCAGTTCCTCCACGACGGCGGCATGGATTCCACCGGGCGCTACTTCATGGTCGCGGCCAATGCCTCGAACAAGATCGGTGTCGTCGATACCAAGGAAGACAAACTGGCCGCCCTGATCGACGTAGGCAAGGTGCCGCATCCAGGTCGCGGCGCCAACTTCGTCCATCCGAAATTCGGCCCAGTCTGGGCCACCAGCCACCTTGGTGACGAGACGGTCAGCCTGATCGGCACCGATCCGGTGAAGCACAAGGATCAAGCCTGGAAGGTGGTGCAAACCCTCAAGGCCCAGGGCGGCGGTTCGCTGTTCATCAAGACCCATCCGAAGTCGAGGAACCTGTGGATAGATACCCCGTTGAATCCGGAGGCCAAGATCAGCCAGTCGATCGCCGTGTTCAATATCGACCACCTGAACGAGGGCTTCGAAGTGCTGCCCATCGGCGAATGGGCCGGCATCAAGGATGACGGCGCCAGGCGCATCGTCCAGCCCGAGTACAACAAGGCTGGTGACGAAGTCTGGTTCTCGGTCTGGAGCGCGAAGGACAAGATCTCCGCCATCGTCGTCGTCGATGACAAGACGCGGGCGCTGAAGGCAGTGATCAAGGACCCCAAACTGATCACGCCTACCGGGAAGTTCAACGTGAATAATACCCAGCACGACGTGTATTGAGTCGTTCCGTCTGCTGCAAATGAAACGGGGGCATTCATGCCCCCGTTTTTTTATTTCGGATATCCCAGCGAACTACTCGCCGGGCCGAGCCCTGAGCGCATAGTCAGCCATCGCCGCCAGCACGGACTCTGCCTCGCCCACCGGCGGCGCCAGTTCAATCACCAGTCCGTCGTGACGACCCATGGCATTCGCCGCCAGTTGCGGCAGGTCCTTCTTTACGTGGCTGCCGGCGGCCATGAAGATCGGGACCACAATGATTTCGGTGGCGCCCTGTTCGACGAGGCAGTTAACTCCTTCCTCGAAGCTCGGCCGCATCAGTTCGAGAAAGCCCGGCTCCACCAGCGCGCGCGGGTCGCGCGCCTTGATCGCATCGCGGATGCGGTGGAAGGGCTGGGCCCATTCCGGATTACGGGCGCCATGGCCGTAGAGCAGGATAGCTTTCATTTCTTGATCTCGTGATGAATGTTGCGGCAGCCGGTTTCCTTGACGAACAGGGTGGCGAGCCAGCCGGTGACCGCAGCAGCGGTCAATAGCATCATGCCGTTGCGCCAGTCACCGGCGGAGTAGATGCGCACACCGGCCTCCATTCTGCCATCCCAGGTGCGCTCCATGAGCCAGCCCACGGTCGGCTGCAGGATGGCCGGGCCGAGGAAGATGCCGACGTTCACCACGCTGGTGGCCATGCCGGAAAGTTGCGGCGGATTGACTTCCTTGGCGCTGGCCCAGGACAGCGTGAAGCCGGCCGTGGCCAGACCCATCAGGACGCACAAGCCATAGGTCGCCGCCAGCGGTAGAGGGCCGTCCGCCCGCCAGGTGACCCAGAACCACGCACACCAGCCCAGCACGTGCACGCCCGAAACGGCAAGCGCCACCGACTTGCGCCGCCCCACCGCGTCGGAGACCCGGCCCCATAGTGCCGAGCCGACGGCAAAACCGAGAAAGTAAATACTCACGTGATTGGATGCGACTGCGCGCGACATGGCGTGCATCTGGGTCAGGTAAGGCACGGCCCAGAGTCCGGCGAAGGTGAAGAAGGCACCGGAAAGCCCGGCGTTGGCGAAGAAGCCGGGCCAGGTGGCGCGGTTCTTCAGCACGGATCCCAGCCCTGAGAGCCAGGCCGCACGATCGACTTTTCCGGCCGGCGTTTCGATCACCCAGGCGCGGCTGGCAAAAGCCAGTGCGAAGGACAGCAGGCCGACTACGACGAAGACCTGGCGCCAGCCGGCGGCCTGGGTCGCCCAAGCCAGCGGCGCGCCGGCCAGGATCGAGCCGAGGTTGCCAATCAGCATGCACAGGCCGGTCAGCGTGGCGAAGCGGCGCTCGTCGAAACCGATCGCCAGCAGTTTCAGCATGGCGATGAAGGTCACCGAAACGCCGAGACCGACCAGCGTGCGGCCGACAAAGGCCAGTTCGAAGCTCGGCGCCAACCCGAACAGTATGGCGCCAACGCCGGCCACCAGCCCGCCCCAGAACAGGATGCGACGCGGCCCGAGGGTGTCGGCCAGCACCCCGGTGGGGATCTGCATCAGGGTGTAGACGTAGAAGTAGGTCGCCGCCAGCGTGCCGAGTTGCGCGCCGCCGATGGCAAAGCTGACCTGCAGGTCGCCGGAAATGGCTGCCGGCGCCACGCGGTGAAAAAAGGACAGCAGGTAGGCAGCAATCGCCACGCCAAGCCCCAGCAGCACGGCGGGCCGGGGGGCGATCGGGTTCATTTCAGCGCTTCTGGATTCAGCAGATTCGGCGGCTTCTGACCGGAGAGGGCGGCAATCAGGTTGTCCGATGCCCGCATCGCCATGGCCATGCGAGTGGCGCGTGACGAAGACCCGATGTGCGGAGCCAGCGCCACGTTGTCGAGTTCGAGGAAACCCGGGTTGAACTTCGGCTCGCCCTCGAACACGTCAATCCCGGCACCCGCCAGTCGTCCTGCCTTCAGCGCGGCAATCAAGGCCTGGTCATCGACAATGCCGCCGCGCGCGATATTGATCAGGTGCGCCGTGGGCTTCATCAGCGCCAGTTCCACCGCGCCAATGGTGTGGTGCGTAGCAGGCGAGTAGGGCAGCAGAAGCACGAGGAAATCCGACTCGCGCAGCAACGTTTCCTTGTCTACCCAGGTTGCGCGAATGGAGGCCGCCCGGTCGGCAGCCAGCGGAGTACGGTTGTGATAGATCACCTTCATGTCGAAACCAAGCGCACGCCGCGCCACGGTCTGGCCGATGCGCCCCATGCCGAGGATACCTAGTGTGGCTTGGTGCACATCGGAACCCAGCCACTGGATGAACTGCCAACCCTTCCATTCGCCATTGCGCAGCCAGCGCTCGGCCGCCGGCAGGCGCCGTGCCGTCGCCATCAGCAGCGCCCAGGCGAGGTCTGCCGTGGTGTCGTCGAGCACGCCCGGCGTGTTGGTCGCCATGACGCCGGCGCGAGTGCAAGCGGCGAGATCGATGTTGTTGTAGCCGACCGCAATGTTGCAGACTGCCTTGAGGCCCGGCGCCGCAGCAATCACCTCCGTCGTCACCGGGTCGGTGCCGGCAGTGAGCGCGCCGGCCTTGTCGGCCAGGCGCGCCTTGAGCCCTTCGACGCCGAGCACCGTATCCGCCTGATTGTCATCGACCTCAAAGTGCTGGCGCAAGCGTTCCAGCACTTCGGGAAAGACTTCCCGGCTAACCAGTATTCTGGGTTTCATGGCGTCCTCTTCTTCCTGTTCGGCCAGACCGGCATCGCGATTCCATCCCTACCGGACCAGCGTCACCGGCACATCGGTGTGCTGCAAGACCCCCTTGGCGACCGAACCAAGGACGAGATCGACAACCGCCGAACGGCCATGGGTGCACATCAGGATCTGCCCGATGCCGTGCTCCCGGGCGAAATGGGCAATGGTCTCGGCCGCCAGGTCGCCGATCACGACGTGGTGCTGGTAGGCAACTCCTGCACGATCGAGTCGCTCACGCGCCGCCGCCAGTTCCTTGAGTCCCTCGTCGTGGTAATAGCCTTTCATGTCCTCGGGCGAGATGAACTGCGCCACATCCTTGTGCAAGACATGCTGAACATTGAGCAGACGGATCTCCAGCGGGTCCTTGTACCAGCCGCGCATCGCCAGCAAGCGTTCGACCGCCCGCAGCGACGCATCGGAGCCATCGACAGGCAGCAGAAGTTTGTGCATGCTTGTATCTCCCTCCGGCAATCCTCCGGGCGCGACGCCGAATTCCACCAGGGGTCGCTCCTCCTCTTCTGCCTCGGTGCGCGCCGCAAGCAGCTTGCCAAGTGCGATCACGATGGCCACCCCGGCGGCCGGCACCGCAGTATGCAGCCAGGCGGCATTGGCCTCAATCCACGCGCTCACCAGCGGATCGGTCACTGCCATATCTCCGGCCACGTAGCCGAGCAGGGCGGCTCCCAGCGTAATGATTACGGGATAGCGCTCCATCAGCTTGAGCAGGAAGGTGCTGGCAAAAATCACCAGCGGGATGCTGATCGCGAGCCCGATGATGAGCAGCAGGATGCTGCCCTTGGCCACCGCCGCCACGCCGATGACATTGTCCAGGCTCATCACGAGGTCGGCGATGAGAATGGTGCGGATGGCAGCCGCCATACTCGAGACTTTCTCTCCGCCGCCTTCACCCTCCTCCTCTGGCAGCAGCAACTGCACCGCAATCCATAACAGCAGCAAGGCACCAATCAGTTTCAGCGCCGGCAGTTTGAGCAGTTCGACGGCGACGATGGTGAGGATGATGCGCATCGCCACCGCCGCGCTGCTGCCCCAGAAAATGGCCTTCTTCTGCTGCGCCGGCGGCAGCGAGCGAGCCGCCAGGGCTATGACGACGGCGTTGTCGCCCGACAGCACGATATTGACGCCGATGATCTGCAGCAGCGCCAGCCAGAAGACCGGCGTTCCGAATTCAATCACTCTTTACCTGCCTCACTTGTAGAGCAATTCCGGCAGCCACAAACCGATTCCCGGGAACATGTATAACAGGAATAGCGCGAATACCTGAATACCCATGAACGGCATCATACCGAGGAAAATCTGATTCAGCGTGACGTGCGGCGGCGAGACGCCCTTCAGGTAGAAGGCCGCCATCGCCACCGGCGGCGAAAGGAAGGCCGTCTGCAGGTTGAGCGCCACGAGCAGACCGAAGAACAAGGGATCGATGTTGAAATGCGGCAGCAGCGGGATAAAGATCGGCATGAAGATGACGATGATCTCCGTCCACTCCAGGGGCCAGCCCAGAATGAAAATAATCGTCTGGGCCAGTAACATGAACTGCGTCGGCGTCATGTCCAGCGACAGCACCCACTTGTTGATGATCTCCTGCCCGCCGAGCAGGGCGAAGGCCGCCGAAAAGATCGAGGAACCGACGAACAGCCAGCACACCATGGCGCTGGTCTTGGCCGTCAGGAATACCGACTCCTTGACCACTCCCATGTTCAGGCGCCCATAGGCCGCCGCCAGCAGCAGGCCGCCCATCGAGCCCATCGCTGCCGCCTCGGTCGGTGTCGCCAGCCCAAAGACGATGGTGCCCAGCACGGCGATGATCAGCATCGCCAGCGGGAAAAACGACGCCAGCAGCATCTTGAAGATTTCGAGTCGGGCAAAGGTGAAGATGGCATAGAAAACCGCCAGTCCGGCGACGCCGATTCCGAAGCTGATCCAGTATGGGAGCGGAGCCGGCAGTCGCTCTGCCGGCGCCGCCTCCGCAGCCTTCACAGGCGCAGCTACCGGAACGGACTTCTTTTCGACCGTGGCGACTACCGGCTCCTTGACCCCTTCGGCCGGCGGCTCCTTGAGTCCGCCTTCGTCCTTCGGCTCCTGGAGGCCGCCACCGTCCGACTTGTCCTCCTCGTTGCCAAACCCGGTGCCCATTTCAACTACATCCGATGAAATGGCCTCCGGAGGTGTCGTCACCATGCGGTAGGTCAGGCCCATTGCGACAGTAAACAGCAAGGCGGGAAGCAGCGCGATGAACAACTGCTTCGCCAGCACGCCGCGCGCCACATTGACATTGATGTTGCCCTTGAGCGCTGCGACCAGACCCTTGACGACGTTGCTGCCGAAAGTACGGCTTACCGACTCGGCAAATTCCGGCAGTACCACGTGCCGATCCTCCTCGGACAACGGCGGTGCATGGTGGGGCTGTATTTTTGCCATGACAATGATGTAACCCACGTAGAGGCCCGCCAGCATTATTCCGGGAAAGAAGGCACCAGCGTAAAGCTTCACCACCGAGACACCTGCCGTGGCGCCATACACGATCAGCAGGACCGAAGGCGGTATCAGGATGCCCAGGCAGCCGCCAGCAGTGATCGCACCGGCCGCAAGCCTGACGTGATAACCAGCCTTCAGCATGGCCGGCAGGGCGAGCAAACCCATCAAGGTCACGACAGCGCCGACGATGCCGGTGGCGGTGGCAAATATCGCGCAGGTCACCACTGTCGCCACGGCCAGCGACCCCGGCACCCGCGCCATTGCCAGGTGCAGGCTCTTGAACAGCTTTTCGATCAGGTTGGCGCGCTCGACCAGATAGCCCATGAACACGAACAAAGGGATCGAGATCAGCACATCGTTGGACATCACCGAATAGGCGCGCTGCACCATCAGGTCGAGGGTCTGCTGCACCGCCAGGTCGGGCGCCCGGCTGCGAAAGGCCAGATAGGCGAACATCATGCCCATGCCCATCAGGGTAAAGGCGGTGGGGAAACCCAGCATGATGGCGACCACGATCAGGGCCAGCATCAGCAGGCCCAGATGCCCATTGGTCATTTGCGATGGCGGCGGCATCAGGATGAAGACGCCAATCACCACTGCAGCGAGGATGGCGAGGCCGAACCAGATTTCCTTTTTCATTTGCCGGCCTCTTCTTCTTCCTGAGCGACCACGATCGCATCGAGTGCCGCGATGTCGGCATCCTTGACGTGCACCATGTCTTTCAGCTTATCGACGTCGACTTCCTCGACATCCTCCTCGCGCGACGGCCACTCTCCCTTCTGCAGGCAGACAATGCAGCGCAGGATTTCCACCACGCCCTGCACCAGCAGCATGGCGCCGGCCAGCGGTATGATGGTCTTGAACGGATACACCGGCGGGCCATCGGAGGTGATGTTCGAAATCTCCTTGATCGCCCATGAATCCGCCGCGTAGGTGTAGCCGGCCCAGGCGAGCGCGATGACGCCGGGAATGAAGAACAGGATGTAGAGGGCGAGATCGAGCCCCGCCTGCAGGCGCGGCGGGAAAAATCCGTAGAGCACGTCGCCGCGGACATGGCCGTTCTTCGACAGGGTATAGGCCCCGGCCATCATGAACATCGAGCCATACATCATGATCATGGCATCGAAGGCCCAGGGATGCGGATGATCCAGGACGTAGCGGGAGAACACCTCCCAGGTGATCATGACCGTCAGGATCAGGATGAGCCAGGAGAAGGCATGACCGACCTTGGTGCTTACCTTGTCGACGAAAAGAAATAGCTTTTGCATGGTTTTGCCTGCCCAAAAAAATCAACCATCCGGACGTTGCCCGGATGGCCGATGATCAATGCGAAAACTTCCTTAACCCTTCTTCGGCGCAGCCGCCTTGGCTCCGAAGAAATGGTTCATGGCCATGCGCCGACCGATGACCGTGTCCTGCTCCCATTTCACGGCACGCTCGGCAAAGGCCTTCTGCGACGCGACGATTTCCTTGAACAGGGGATTCTCGCCCGACTTCTTCTCAAGGATTGCGTCCCACACCTTGAGTTGCTCCATCAGTACCGAATCCGGGGTCTTGTAGAACTTGACCTTGTCCTTGGTCTGCAACTCGATGTAGTCCTTGGAATAGCGATCGATCGCCTTCCAGGACATGTCGGCAGACGCCGCCTCCACACAGCCGGAAATGATCGCCTTCATTTTTGCCGGCAGCCCGTCGTACTTGGTCTTGTTGAACATGATCTCGAAGGTCTCGGCGCTCTGATGGTAGCTTTGCAGCATGCAGATCTTCGACACATCAGGGAAACCGAGCAGGCGATCCGAGGTGGCATTGTTGAACTCGGCCGCGTCGAGCAGCCCGCGATCCATGGCCGGCACGATTTCGCCGCCGGGCAACGCGTTCACGGCAGCGCCCATGGCGGTGAACATATCGATGGCCAACCCGTTGGTGCGGTATTTGAGACCCTTGAAATCTTCCGGCTTGGTGACCGGCTTCTTGAACCAGCCCAGCGGCTGCGTTGCCATCGGGCCATAGAGAAAGGACTCGACGTTGCCGCCAATTGAGGCATAGAGCTTGGCCAGCAGTTCCTTGCCGCCGCCATACTTGTGCCACGACAACAGCATGTTGGCATCCATGGCGAAGGCCGGACCGGAATTCCACAGGGCAAGGGCGTTCTGCTTGCCGTAGTGGTAGCCCAGCACTCCGTGACCGCCGTCCAGCGTGCCCTTGGAGACCGCTTCCAGCAGGCCGAATGCCGGCACCACCGCACCGGCCGGAAGCACTTCGATCTTGAGGTCGCCGCCGGTCATGTCATTGACCTTCTTGGCGAAATCCAGCGCGTATTCGTGGAAGATGTCTTTCGCCGGCCAGGTGCTTTGCCAGCGCATGCTGATCGGACCGGCCTGGGCCTTGGCGATCATCGGGAACCCTGCAGCAGCGACACCCACGCTGCCGGTAACGGCAGCAGCGAGGAACTTGCGGCGGGACGGTTTCTGCTCGACTTCCTTGGTATCGGACATGATCTCCTCCTGAGAACAATAGTGGGTGTGCGGCCGCTTGAGCGAGTGAGCTGACGACCTGCGTTTTTTGATTACGGGTTTGATTGCTGCGACTGACGGATCCACTTTACCAGAAAGCGAATTTGTCTGACAATAGGACAACAATTAAAAAGGTGCCCATGTCCGATTCCCCGCCCAAAGTCGCCAAGCTTCGCCGCATCGCGCGGCCCTTGCGTCTTTCCGAAGAGGTGTATGGCGATCTGCAGCGACGCATCGCCCGTGGCGGCCTCAGGCCCGGAGACCGCCTGCCGACGGAAAAGGCGCTCGGCGATTCGTTTGGCGTAAGCCGCGCGGTGGTCCGCGAGGCCATTGCCCGCCTCAAGGCCGATGGTCTGATCGAGAGCCGGCAGGGTTCCGGCGCCTTCGTCGTCGAGGCGCCGAAAACCATCAACCTGCGTTTATGGCAGGGTGACGGACCGGAACTCAGGGAGTTGCGCGACATCTTCGAACTGCGCGCCATGGTGGAAGGCGCCGTGGCGGAACTCGCGGCGCGACGACGCGACAGGAATGATCTGCGTGCCATGACGGAACATCTGCAGGCGATGGATGACGCCATGGCCGGCAACAGCGACGGCACCGAGGCGGACGACAACTTCCACATCGCTATGGCCAAGGCCACGCACAACGCCTACGTCAGCCATCTGGTCGAGTTCCTCGGGAGGCACTTTTCCGATTCACGCAAGCTGTCCTGGCAGGGCACTCGGGGCAAACTCAACTACCCGCGCGAGGCGCAGCGCGAACACCGTGCCCTGTTCGAGGCGATTTCCAGTGGCGACGCCGAGGCCGCGCGGCTCCGCGCGCTCGATCACCTGCGCGGCACGGCAGGTCGCTTCGGTATTGAACTGGCGGTCGATCTCGACCGGAACAGTTTCCCGCAACCGAAGCCATGACCCGAGGGCATCGTCGCCGGTGCCCTGTCAGACAAAGAGACGCCGCAAATGCTGGACATATCGACTGCCGCCTTCTGGATCGCCGTGTTGCAGATCATCCTGATCGACATTCTGCTCGGCGGCGACAACGCCATCGTGATCGCGCTGGCGTGCCGCCGCCTGCCTGAAGCGCAGCGCAGGACGGGCATCTTCTGGGGCGTCGTCGGTGCCATCGGTTTGCGCGTGGCGCTGATATTCTTCGCCCTGCAGCTGCTGACCGTTCCCTGGCTCAAGATCGTCGGCGCCGTGCTGCTGTTCTGGATCGGGGTGAAGCTGCTGCAGCCGGAAGAAGCCGGACACGATGATGTCGCCGCTTCGACCACGCTCACGGGTGCCATCAAGACCATCATCGTCGCCGACGCCGTGATGAGCCTCGACAACGTCATTGCCGTAGCCGGTGCTGCAAAGGGCAGCATGCTGCTGGTGGTCTTCGGCATACTGGTCGCGATCCCGATCGTCGTCTGGGGCAGCCAGTTGGTGCTCAAGCTGATGGACCGCTATCCGATGGTGATCACCGCGGGCGGCGCCCTGCTCGGCTGGATCGGGGGCGGCATGATCGTCACCGACCCGGCGCTGCCGCCAAGCCTGTTCGACTCGATCCCCTACGCAGAGACACTGGCCGCCGCTGCCGGCGGTGCGCTGGTTGTGGTCCTCGGAAAATGGCTCGAGGCGCGCACCACAAATCGGGCAGTTGTTGAACTCGCGGGCAACGACTCGACGAAGGGCCGATAACACGGGGATGCGGGATCGATGGTCAAGGCATCGCTGCCTGACGAGCCGGCACCCCGCCGATCCGCTGCCGATCCGCTGCCGATCTGCGGCGCCGGCAAAACGGGTGGGAAGTCCGCCGATAAGCCGGGTTCTGTCGTGGGCAACCATTCCTCTGGGACCGCCGTTACCGACGGCCTCTAGCAGCCTACCCGGGAGCGACGCGGGCCACGCCATAACTCCCCTATTTGGCCTTGCCCCGAATGAGGTTTGCCATGCCGTTCCTGTTACCAGAAACGCGGTGGGCTCTTACTCCACCATTTCACCCTTACCGGCTCTTCTCCTTCAGCGCAGGAACTGTCGTTCCCGCTCTTCAGGAAGTGACTTTGCCGCCTTGCGGCGTCAAAGTCGAGCTTAGGCGGTATCTTTCTGTTGCACTGTCTGTCACCTTGGGTCGCACGACTTGCGTCGCACGACTTATAGCGCCCGGCCGTTAGCCGGCATCCCGCCCTGTGGGGCCCGGACTTTCCTCCAAATGCTTGCGCATTCAGCGGTTGCCTGGCGAACTTCCCGGATGCATTGTACGCGGCGGGCGGAACTGGCGCGTGTCATCGTAGTAATCGGGTCGCTCGTTGTCAGCGGTTGCGCCAGGAATACCCAGCAAGGGCAAGGGTTGCCAGTCACGCGGCGAAAAGTCATTGCCATTGAACAGCGCCGCCAGCTTCGCATCCAGCGAGGCCAGCTGTTCTGCTGCCGGCAGTTCCAGCCACGGCTGATCCATGTCGATGAACAAGGCTTTGCCGCAGAGTCCGGCAAAGGGTGCGGCAAGGGCGTCATGGCTGGCATGGCCGAAGACCAGGAAGCGCGTTGTGCGCAGCAACTCGGCGCGGCGCAAGACGAACACCTCGCGCCACCGATGCGCGCACAAGCTTTGCCACAACCCGGAGGAGGATCCGGCCACAATCACGCCGCATTCATCGAACTGGGTCAAGGCATCGCGCAAAGGCCCTCGCTGGTCAATTCCCTGTTTCCGCGACTGCTTCAGGGCCGCAACGTGGCGCCGGTTAAGGGCCGCCTTGGTCTGCGGAAAGGCCAGCCAGATCAGCGCGTTGAACAGGTCATGCCGGTTGTCCGGACGCGTCGCGATCGCGCCGGTGAGGGAGGCCTGCTCCTCATATCCCCGTGCATCCGCAGGAGGCATGACAAAATTCAGCGGCACGCCGTCGCCCGTGACCAGCCCGCGCTCACGGGCTGCTGCGTTCAAGCGAAATAGATCCGGGACTCCGGCGGCAAACCATGGCCTGAGAAAGCCTGACAGCGGGTGAAGGCCGGCGCCGGCGGAAATCACTGTCTGGCGGCGGAAATCAGGCCAGACGCCAGGCGACAGTCTCGCCCGCGCGCAGCGGTACCAGCCTGTCGCTGCCCACATAGTCAACGCTCGACGGTACTGCAATGGCGTCGCGCAGCAAGGTAATTTGCCCAGTATTGCGCGGCAGGCCGTAGTAGTCGGCGCCATGAAAACTGGCGAAGGCTTCCAGCCGATCCAGCGCCCCTGCCGCCTCGAATACTTCCGCATACAGTTCGATGCCGGCGTGCGCGGTGTAGCAGCCGGCACAACCGCAGGCCGCCTCCTTGGCGCTTTGTGCGTGCGGCGCCGAATCGGTGCCGAGGAAGAATTTCGGGCTGCCCGATATCGCCGCCGCCAGCAGCGCCTGGCGGTGGCTCTCGCGCTTCAATACCGGCAGGCAGTAGTTGTGCGGACGAATGCCGCCGGCAAACATCGCATTGCGGTTGAGCAGCAGATGATGAGCCGTCAGTGTCGCCGCCACGTTCCCGCCGCTGTCGCGCACGAAATCAATGCCATCCCGGGTCGTGACATGTTCGAGCACGACCTTCAGCGCGGGAAAACCGCGCAGCATCGGCTTAAGCACGGTATCGATGAATACCGCCTCGCGATCGAAAATATCCACTGCCGGATCGGTGACTTCGCCATGTACCAGCAGCGGCACGCCGAGTTTTTCCATGCGCGCCAGCGTTGCCGCGCATTTCTTCAGATCGCTGACGCCGGCGTCGGAATTGGTGGTCGCCCCGGCCGGATAAAGCTTGATCGCATGCACAAAACCGCTGGCCCTGACCGCATCGATCTCGGCGGCAGGCATGTTGTCGGTCAGGTACAGCGTCATCAGCGGCGTGAAGTTCAGCCCGGCCGGCAGCGCGGCCAGGATGCGTTCGCGGTAGGCCGCAGCCAGGGCCACGCTGGTCACCGGCGGCTTGAGATTGGGCATCACGATGGCCCGCGCGAAACGCCGCGCCGTATCGGGCAGCACGGCCGCGAGCGCAGCGCCATCGCGCAGATGCAAATGCCAGTCGTCGGGGCGGGTCAGTGTCAGGGTTTTCATGAAGGGAATTATACGGGCGCGCCCTTCACACGTCCTTCAGTTCCAGGGCCCTTGCGTACAGGGCATTCTTCGGCTGACCGGTGATTTCCGCGGCGAGCTTGGCCGCCTGTTTGACCGGCAGTTCGGCCAGCAGCGCGGCCAGCACGCGCTCGGTTTCGGCATCCATGCCTACGCGCGGCGGCGGGCTTGAGACCACCAGTACGAATTCGCCGCGCTGGTGATTCGCATCGGCCGCCAGCCAGGCCGCTGCAGCCGCCAGCGGCATGCGTTCGATCTGCTCGAACATCTTGGTCAGCTCGCGGGCGATGACTATTTCGCGTTGCGGTTCCAGCAGTTCGGCCAGGTCGACCACCGTTTCCATTACACGGTGGGGAGCTTCGTAGAACACCAGCGCTGCATTGACCGATACGAGTTCGGTCAGCACTGCCCGGCGAGCGCCGGCTTTTGCCGGAAGAAAACCGACAAACAGAAAACGCTGATCCGCCAGACCGGCCGCCGACACTGCCACAATTGCAGCGTTCGGCCCCGGCAAAGGAATCACCTTGAAGCCTGCGGCACGTACCGCTGCGACTGTACGTGCGCCAGGATCGGAGACGCCCGGGGTACCGGCATCCGACACCAGCGCCACGCGCCGGCCTTCACCCAGCAGCCGGATCAGCCTGGCCGCGGCTTCATTCTCGTTGTGCTGGTGCAGCGCCAGCGTCGGCACGCTTATGCCGTGATGATCGAGCAGGTGGCGCGCGTGACGGGTGTCCTCGCAGGCGACCAGATCGACGCCGCGCAGAACCTCCAGTGCACGCAGCGTGATGTCCCCCAGATTTCCGATCGGCGTGGCGACGACATACAATGCATTTTCCATGTCCCGAATTGTTGCAGTCCAATGAGCGCGAGGCAAGCCAAAGGTGCGGCGGCCGAGCAATTGGCGGCCGATTATCTGGTTCGGCAGCAGCTTTCCGTCATCGAACGCAACTTTCGGGTGCGCGGCGGCGAGATCGACCTGGTCTGCCGCGACGGCAAGACTACGGTTTTTGTCGAGGTGCGCCTGCGCAGCCGCAGCGATTTCGGCGGCGCGGCAGCCAGCATCACCACCGCCAAGCAGGCCCGCCTGATCCTCGCGGCGCGGCACTGGCTGGTGCGCCACGGCGAATCTCCCTGCCGCTTCGACTGTATCCTGCTCGACGGACTCGACGTCCCCAACATCGAATGGCTGCGCGGTGCGTTTTCCGCTGATTAGGTTTTGGTTGCTCATTCTCGGCCTCGCCATCAGCCTGACGGCCTTGGCCGGCGATGTACGCATCCTGGTGCAGAGTTCGCCCCTGGCAGGCTTTCGCTACTATGCGGGGGAGACCCTGTGGCAGGAAATGCACGAGGGCGACCGCCTGACGCTGGTGCGCGAAGCCGACAACCCGCACGATGCCAACGCAGTGCGCATCGAGTGGCACGGGCAGAAGCTGGGTTATCTGCCGCGTACCGAAAACCGCGCCGTCGCCGCCGCCATCGACAACGGCGATGCCGTGGATGCCCGCATCGCCAAATTGCGCCAGCACCGGAACCCCTGGCAGCGGGTGCTGATCGAAGTATTTGTCGTGCTCTAGGCCTCTTATTCCGGCCTCGGACCGGAACTCAAGGCCGCTATCCTCGGTCGATACCATTCACCCACGAAACAAAGACCCGATCCATGTCACTCGCCGACCGCATTCAGCAGCAGTTCAAGGACAGCGCCGAAACCAAACTCGCCGCGCTGGCCGGCATGGCCGCACCGATCGAGGTCGCCGTGCGCCGGATGGCCAACTGCCTCAAGGCCGGCGGCAAGATAATGGCTTGCGGCAACGGCGGTTCGGCCGCCGATTCGCAGCACTTTGCCGCCGAACTGCTCAACCGCTTCGAGAAAGAACGTCCGCCGCTGGCGGCGATTGCGCTGACCACCGATACCTCCACGCTGACTTCGATCGCCAACGATTACCGTTACGAGGATGTATTCGCCAAGCAGGTGCAGGCGCTGGGCCGCGCCGGCGATGTGCTGCTGGCGATTTCGACCTCGGGCAATTCGCCGAATGTGATCGAGGCCATACGCGCCGCGCATGCCTGCGGCGTATCGGTGGCAGCATTGACCGGGAGGAGTGGCGGCAAGATCGCCGCACTGCTCGGCCCCGACGACATCCACCTGTGCGTGCCCGCTGAACGCACCGCCCGAATTCAGGAAGTACACCTGCTCACCATCCACTGCCTGTGCGACGGCATCGACGCCTTGATACTGGGAGAAACACAATGAATATCAGAACCAACATTGGCACAACAATGCGCAACATCGCTGTGCTCGCCTTCTGCATGCCCATTCTCGCAGGCTGTTTCGGTGCTGCGGCCGTGGGTGTTGGCACCGGCGCAATGATGCTGACCGACCGCCGTAATCCGGAAACATTCATCTCCGACGAAGGCATGGAAATTCGCGCCGCCAACCGCATCACGGAGAAATACGGCGACAAGGTGCATGTCAATGTCACCAGCTACAACCGAATGATCCTGCTGACCGGCGAAGTACCGAGCGACGCGATCAAGGCCGACGTCGAAAAGATCGCGGCCGGCGTACCCAACGCGAAAGCGATCAGCAACGAACTGGCCATCGCCGGGCCATCGAGCTTTGGTGGGCGCAGCAATGACGCCTACATCACCTCCAAGGTCAAGGCGCGCTTTGTCGATGCCAACAAGTTTTCTCCCAACCACGTCAAGGTGGTGACCGAGGCCGGCGTGGCCTTCCTGATCGGACTGGTCACCCAGGCCGAAGCCGATGCGTCGGTGGAGATCGCGCGCACCACGGGCGGCGTGCAGAAGGTGGTGCGGGTGTTCGAAATCATCAGCCCCCAACAGGCCAGGGCGCTCGACAACTTGCCGCCTGCAGCACCGGACTCCCAGCCGGCGCAGAAGTAAACACACTGCAGAATGGTGTATCCGCCACCCGCCTTCGAGGCCAGGATAGCCGCTCCCGCCGACTTGGCGAGGTGCATAGCGCTACTGCCGCGGCCGCTGGTTTTTACCAATGGCTGTTTCGACATCCTGCACCGCGGCCATGTCACCTATCTTGCACAGGCTCGCGGCCTCGGTGCTTCCCTGATCGTCGCCGTCAACACGGATGATTCGGTCCGGCGCCTGGGCAAGGGCGACGATCGCCCGGTCAACCCGCTGGCCGACCGGATGGCGCTGCTGGCGTCACTCGAATGCGTATCGCTGGTGACCTGGTTTGATGAAGACACGCCGATCGAGCGCATCCTCGATTGCCGGCCGGACGTGCTGGTCAAGGGCGGCGACTGGCCCGCGGAAAAAATTGTCGGCTACCGGGAAGTGACCGGTTGGGGCGGCAAGGTGCATTCAATCCCCTTCGTCCATGAGCGCTCGACCACGGCGCTCATGGAGAAGATTCGTCGACTCTGACGACCGGCTCAGGCCGGCGTGCGGCGCAGAATCATGTCCCGCACCAGATCGATGTGCCCGCGCAGGGTGTAGAGCATGTCTGAAAATGTCAGCGGCGTGCGAATGCGGCTGGCGTCCGCCTCAATGCTGTCGAGCTTCTCCAGCCACTGGGCACGGCTGTGCCGAGCCGGATCTTCGTTGACTTCGTTTTCCAGAAACTTCAGCTCGCCATAGCGCCGGTAGATGCGCGAACGCACCCGCCAGCCATAGATCTGGGGAGCAAACTTGAACAGCGGGACCAGCACGGCGAGCAGAGGTACCAGCATCACCACCATCCGGTCGATCAGCGTCGCCGCCCAGAACGGCAGGTAGCGTTGCAGGAAGGGCTTGCCGGACTTGTAGTAGCGCTCGGCTTCCTTCGACAGAGGAAACTCGCTGTGCCCTGCACGCGGGAACTCGCCGGGCTTCTGGAAAACACCTGGCGCGCCATGGACTTCGCTTGCCGCCTGCATCAGCAGGTCGACAAGGGCCGGATGCGTATCCTCGCGCACCAGCAGGGTTGCCATCGGTGACACCAGCTGAATATCATGGGGCGGAATGTCCTGAGTCAAATCGATGGCCCCTCGCGGCAGCGTCAGTCGCGCCAGATAAGGGAAGCGCCGCGTGTAGGCTTCGGCATGCACCAGGCTCATCAGGCGCACACCCGGCGTATAGAGCAGCGTCCATACCAGCGACGACTGCGTCGGCCCGACGACGAACACGGCATCGACTTCATTCTTCTGCAGGCGCTCAGCCAGTCCCAGGCCACCCGCTTCGATCAGCTTCGTGTTCGTCGCATCAATGCCGTTGGCGGCAAGGAGTTCCATCGCCAGATGATGCGTACCGCTTCCGGCACCGCCGACGGCAACGCGCTTGCCCCTGAGGTCGAGCACCTTGTCACCACCATGCACCGCCGCCTCGCGGTAGAAAATCCACAGCGGTTCGTAATAGAAATCGCCCAGCGAAGCCAGTTCATCCTCTTCTCCCGGACGCGCGGTGCCGCCCTGGATGAATGCGGCATCGACCTCGAACTCCCGGTTGCGCAGGCGCTCCAGGTTCTCCGTCGATCCGGCGGAAGTCTTCTCCACCAGTGTTATGCCATAGCGCGCGAGTACATCCTTGTAGCGGGCGGCGAAGCGCTGGTAGGCGCCACCCTCGCCGCCGGTGCTGACTATCACCCGGTCAGGCGGCGCCGGCTTGATGAACTGAGCGGCCAGCCAGAATGCGCCGATGATCAGCAGCAACGAAGGCAGCGCAACAAATATGATGTCGCGCCAGGAGAGGAGTTTGAGTTTTTCAGGCATGTTCACTTGGTATGGGCAACTTGGCGGACATTATAGACAAACAGCTTCTGCGACATCCCCGCGAACGGCTGCCGGGCACATGAGTATTTGACTCTTCCTCCTGCGCCCGGGATACTTGGCAGAATGTACTCGAGATTTCTGCCCCTGAACAATGGTCCGCGGAGTTCCCCAGGAATTCTCGCCCACATTGAACGCCCGCATTGAGCAAAGCGCCGTGGAGAAAGGCAAACGATGAACTCGGGACGACAACACATACTGGTGGTTGACGACCAGCCGGACAACCTGTTGGTACTTGCGGATCTTCTCGGTAGCGAGCACGTAGTGCACACGGTCAACAGTGGCCAGAAGGCACTCGATTACCTGACGCTCGGTCACCGGGCCGACTTGGTCATGCTCGACGTCATGATGCCGGAGATGGATGGCTTCGAGGTTTGTCGCCGGCTGAAGGCGAGCCCGCGTACCTGCCACATTCCGGTGCTTTTCCTCTCCAGCCTGGAAAGCGCCAACTACCAGGCGCTGGGCCTGTCGCTCGGCGCCGAAGACTTTCTGCGCAAGCCCTTTTCTCCACCGGTTATCCAGGCGCGCGTGCGCGACTACCTGCGGCTGGCCCGCGCCGCTCGCCCGCTGGGCAGCGACAACGATGCTCCGGCAATTCCAGAGAAATAGCATGCGCGGAAAATCCTGCGTCAGTCAGTCGGGATACTCCAACACAGCGGGCATGGCCGGCGCTGCCCTGATGCGGCGCTACCGATCCAGTCGCGCCGTGCGGCCGTGTTGTAAACTGAATGCAGTTCCCGCAATCAGTGCCTGGACCACGAGCCCGCCCCTTAGAAACTCGGAGGCCGCATGAGCCGCATCATGATCGTTGACGACGAAGAGGGAATCCTCAAGGCCCTGCGCCGCCTGTTGCTGCGGGCGCCGTGCAGCTATGGCCGCCTGGTGTACACCCTGGAGGTCGAAACCTTTGTTTCGCCCCATGCGGCGCTGGATCGAGCCCGCGTCGCCGCCTTCGATCTCGTCCTGTCGGACTACCACATGCCAAGGATGGACGGCGTGCAGTTTCTCAGGCAGATCGAGGAGATACAGCCGGATGCAGCGCGCATGATCCTGTCGGGCTGCAGCGACATCAACGTGATCAACCAGTCAATTCACCGGGCAGACATTTACGGCATGCTGCCCAAGCCATGGAACGACTATTTTCTGATGTCCATGATCGCCCAGGCGCTCAATCATCGAGAACTGCTGCTCGAGAACCGGGAGCTGGCACGCAAAGCGCAGATCGAACGCGCGGAGGCCGCGCCTGCACCTCCGGCAGCGGTAGTTGAATGGGCCGCGGATGGTTCCATGGTGTTCGCGGACACGGCAGCGGACGCCGTGGAGATCAGTCGGCCGTCCTGAAGACAACGCTGCTGGCTCAGGCCGGCCTGGAAGCCGCAGGGCGCTCGATTGGCAGGGTCAGGCGGAAGCTGCTGCCGTGTCCCGGTTTGCTATCAACCTCGATCTTGCCGCCGTGCCGTTCGACAATGTCCCAAGTGATCGACAGCCCCAGCCCGGTGCCCTTGCCCACCGGTTTGGTAGTGTAGAAGGGCTCGAAAATACGCCGCTGTACCTCCACTGTCATGCCCTTGCCGGTATCGACGATTTGTATCCAGACCTTCTTCCCTTCAACACCCGAGCGCAGCGTAATGCTGCCCCTGGTTTCGATCGCATGCCCGGCGTTGACCAGCAGATTCATCAACACCTGATTGATCTGGGCCGGAAGGCAATTCACCAGAGGCAGTTCGCCCAGTTCCCGGATCACCTCCGCCTTGTACTTGATCTCGTTCCAGACCACGTTGAGCGTGCTTTCCAGGTTCTTGTTGAGATCGACGAAACTCCATTCGCCTTCGTCAATATGCGAAAAATCCTTCAGATCGCCGACGATCCGCTTGACGCGGCTCAGGCCATCGTTTGAATCGCGCAGCAGATCCGGGATGTCCTGCCGCAGAAAATCGAGTTCCGCCGTCTCGCGCGCGGCGAACATCGTCGCGCGGTCGGGATGGTCGGTCGGCAGCCTGGCCTCCATCGCCTCGTAGGCGGCGATCAGCGTCATCAGTTGTTCGACGTAGCCGGTCAGCGCGCCGAGATTCGAAATCACAAAACCGATCGGGTTGTTGATTTCGTGCGCCACGCCTGCCGCCAATTGGCCCACGGCGGACATTTTTTCCGATTGCAGGAGCTGCTCCTGCGTCTGCTCGATGCGCTCGCTGGCGGCCAGCAGCGCCATCCGCTCATCTTCAAGCTCCCGGGTTCTCTCGGCGACGCGGGCTTCAAGGTTCTGGTTGGTGGCCAGCAGTTCGGCCTGCGCGTCATGCAGTTGCCTGTTGGCGGTGGCCAAGTTCTGATTGCGCTCGGTAAGCAAGCTGAACATGTCGATCATGGCGTCGGTCAGCGCGGTGATGGCCGCCGTATCGCTGCGGTCGATGGCCTCGTAGGCCTGCTTGGCCGAGGCGCCGCCCGCGATCGCCCGAAACTGCCGGGCCACCTGCTGGTCTTCGGCCAGGATATGGAAGCTCAGCCAACTGATCAGGAAGCGCAACAAATTGTGCCCGCCGACATTGCCGTTGCCCAGCGCTTCGCGGCGCATCGCCGCGACTTCCTCGGTGAAGCCGACATGAACGCCGTGGTGATACACCGTGTAGCGGCTGTCGATGCCATGCCGGACCATCAGGGCTTCTTCCATGCGGAAGTGGTTCACCGCGTAATCGGCCAGGCTGTCCAGCAGCGGCTGCACCGCGCGCGCCGCCACCTCGCCGGGCTCCGAAAGCATGGGTGCGGCGGCATTGATCAGGTCGATCAGTTTCCTGTGCTGGATATCTATCGCGTCGACGCCCGTTTCAAAGTGTTCGCTCCAGGTCATCAGCTTCATGTTCGACATCATGTTCTCCTAACGTCTGTCGGTTCGCACGTAGAGCGTCAGGCCGCCGCCTTCGCGGCGGTCCATATCCTGTATCTGCCTCACCAGCGGCATATCCAGAACGTAATCGGCGGCCAGCAGCAGAACCCCGTCGCGTCCGACAAAATCCCTCGCCAGCACCATGCCCGCCCGCAGTTCGGCGGCGGGCACCGCCTTCTCGACGACAATTTCCTGTGCCTGGGCTCCAATCATGGCAAAGAAAGCGTCCAGCACCTGCGGGTCGTAGCGCTTGCCGCTTGTCTGCGCGAGCATTGCCCTCGCCTCTTCCGGGCTCGAACGCTTTTCCGACAAGGTGCCAATCTGCATGCCGTCATAGTCATTGGCCACGCTCAGAATGCGCGCACCGAGCGGAATGAACGCCCCCTGCAGGCCATCCGGGAAACCCTGGCCGTCGAAGCGTTCGTGATGCGCGCGAATGATGCTCGCCACCGCCTTCAGCTCAGCCAGCGGCATCAGCGCCGATTCGCCTGCGGCCGGGTGCTTGCGGTAGACCCCCATCTCGTCGCCGCTCATCTTCGACACCGGGCGGCCGAGCAGGCTGTCGGGAAAGCCGATCTTGCCGATATCGTGCAGCAGCGCAGCGACAAAAATATCCTGCTGGTCCTTGGCCGGAACTTCAAGCCGGGCTGCCAGCTTGCGCGCCAGATCGGCCACCCGTCGCGAATGGCCGACCATCGTCCCGCCGCGCAGTTCCATGAGACCCGAGAACATCTTGATCGAGACGACAAAATTCTGCTTTAACCGCTCATTGGCCAGATTCAGAAAGCTATTGACCTGCTGGATCTCGGCCGTACGTTCGGTCACTTTCTGCTCCAGGCCGGCGTTGAGTTGCGACAGTTCGTCGTTCTGCGCCTTGGTCAGCGCCAGCAGACGCGTGTTTTCGTTGCGCAGACGACTGCTTTCGAGGGCATCGCGTATGGTCAGCGTCAACTGGGTGTCGTCCCACGGCTTGGAAATGTAGCGGTAAATCTCGCCACGATTGATCGCGTCGATCGTCGAGCTCACATCGGCATAACCAGTGAGCAGAATCCGCATTGTCGCCGGCCAGCGCTTGCGCACCTGTTCAAGAAATTGCGCGCCGTTCATTTCCGGCATGCGCATGTCGGAGACCACCAGGTCGACAGGCTCGCGCTCAAGAATCTCCAGGCCCGCCTGGCCGCTTTCCGCCGTATGAATCCGGTAGCCTGCCGGCCGCAGCAAACGCCGCAGCGATGAAAGAATGTTCGCCTCGTCATCGACCAGCAACAGCGTAGCGGGCGTTTCAGCAATGTCGTTCATGAGACATGGTCACAAGTGGAATTTTCTTATCCCGGACAGGTCGTCAGATTAACCCGAAACCCGGTTTCCCGGCCACGTTTCATCCCGGGTGCAGCGGCGCGGTGCCGGCCGGTCCGAACGGTTGGCGGATTCAAGTATGCAGCGCAAAGCCTGTCGGGGAGTGGTGTTGCGGCTCCATCTGTGAACGCCGGAAACCCGGTTCGACGTCGAGCCACTACGTAGATACCGCAGTTTGTCGCGTAATTCACGGATGACCAAAACGCCGCTGCCTTGAGATCATGCTTCTCCGTAAAACCTTAAGCTCCCAGCGGCTGGTCTTGCCAGATGGAACGCCAGGGTTTGTAACATTTTTTCAGAAAAGCGCCATGAGCAAAAAGTCCCAATCAAGCTGAGCCCACCCAGATGAGCATGACGAAGTCGCTGACAGTGCCTTTCTGGCAATCCCTGCGCACCCGCATTGTCCTGCTGGTGCTGGCGGGCGCTGTGCCCTCGCTGATCGGGCTGAGCGTGACGCACTATCATGGCTACCAGCGGATGAAGCTCGAGCAGGCCGAGAGCCTGCAGATGCAACTCGATCGATCGCTGGTACGCCTTGATGCAGTCACCCAGTCGGCAAACGATCTGCTGGTGGCCATCGCCACGGACATGTCGGTACACGACGGCAATACAGCCCACTGCCAGAGATATGTGGAGACCCTGCACCGCAGCGTTCCGCAATATTCCATCAGTGCTTTTGCCAATCCGCAGGGCATCGTCACCTGCGCCTCGACGCCCGCCAGCCTCGGCATCAATATTTCCGACCGCGACTACTTTCGCGAGACACTGAGAACCCGGAAGCTGGTCGTCAGCGGCCTTATCACCGGCCGCACCAGCGGCACGCCGCAAGTCGTGTTTGCCCTGGCCGTGGAAGGTGCCGGGAAGTCTCTCCTGGGGGTGGTCTTCGTCGCGCTGAAAATCAGCGATCTGGTGCGCCCGCTCAGCGCTGGCTCGCTGCCGGAAGGTGCGGCAATCCATTTGTTCGACCACAGCGGCCGCTTGATTTTCCGCATTCCCGAAAAGCCCGAGCTGACAGGAGTACTGTTCGCCTCGCAACCGATGGTGCAAGCCGTGCTGGCAACACCGCGCGGCACGATAGCAACGCAGGGGCTGGACGGCGCCGAGCGCAGCTACGCCTTTGCCGCCTCCGAAGGCGTGGCCAAGGGTGCCCTGCATCTGTCCATCGGGGTGCCGCTGGAAGCCTTCCGTGCAGTGCTGCTGAAGAAATACCTGGAAAGCATGGCGATCGCGCTCGGCGCCCTGCTGGCGGCCCTGGCGCTGGCCCTGGCCGGTGCCGAGATCGGCGTCATGCGCACCCTGCGGGCACTGGTGGCGGCCGGCCGCCGCATCGGCACAGGCGATTTCGCGACCCGCTCGGGACAGTCCGCGGCGACCGGCGAACTGGGTGAACTGGCACGCGGCTTCGATGCCATGGCCGCCTCACTGCAGGAACGCGAAGCGGCCATCGACGAGGTGCATGGAAAACTGGCAAACAACGAGGCGCGGCTGACCTTCCTGCTGCACGAGAGTCCGGCAATCATCTACACCATGCAGGCAAAGCCGGATTTCGGCATGACCTACATCAGCCCCAATGTCCTGGAATTGCTGGGCCATACGCCGAAGAGCTTTTTTGACAAGCCGTCCCTGTGGACGGACAACATCCATCCGGATGACCGCGAAGGGGCGATGGACAAGTTTTCGGAGCTGCTCACCACGGGGCGTTCGGACGTTGAATACCGCTTTCTCCGTGGCGACGGCTCATGGCGCTGGATCGGCGGCGAGTGCCGCCTGGTGCGCGATACCGCCGGCGACCCGGAGGAGATCATCGGCTACCGTGTCGACGTCACAGCGCGCAAGGAAAAGGAAGAAGCGATTGTCTTCCTGGGCAATCATGACTTGCTGACCGGCCTGCCCAACGAGCTTCTGCTCAACGACCGGATCGCCCAGGCGCTGGCGCTGGCGCGGCGCAGCGGCAGTTCGGTGGCGGTACTGGAGCTCGATCTCGATGGCTTCAGCCGACTGAACCAGACACTCGGCCATCGCGGCGCCGACCAACTGCTGTTTGAACTGGCCCAGCGCCTGACGACCTGCCTGCGTCAGGCGGATACCGTGGCCCGGCGCAGCGGCGACAATTTTGTCATCGTCATGCCGGAAGTGACAGAAAGCCTCGATGTCGCCGTTGCGGTGCGCAAGATGCTGGATGCCGCTGCAGTGCCGATCGATGTGCTGGGGCGGGAAGTGCACATCACCGCCTGCATCGGCATTGCCCTGTTTCCCAAGGACGGTGACACCGCCGACAGCCTGCTGGCCAACGCAGCGAATGCCCTGGCGCGCGCCAAGAAGGAGGGCCGCGACCGTTTCCAGTTCTACGTCGAAGCCATGAACCAGGGCGTACATGATCGGCTGCAAATGGAAACAGACTTGCGCCGCGCGGTCGAGCACAAGGAGCTGCTGCTGCACTATCAGCCGCGGGTGGATCTGCGCAGCGGTCAGATTGTCGCGGCCGAAGCATTGCTGCGCTGGCAGCGCAACGGAAAACTGGTAGCGCCGAACGATTTCATTCCGCTGGCCGAGGAGACCGGGCTGATCCAGCCAATCGGCGACTGGGTGCTGGCCGAAGCCTGCCGCCAGCAGCGCGACTGGCTCGACCGCGGCATACCGATCGTCACCATCGGCGTGAATGTCTCGCAGCAGCAACTGCAGGTGCGCAACGCGGAGCAGGCCTTGCCCGCCCTGTGCAGGCGGTATCTCGACGCGACGAGTCTGGAAACCCAGTGGCTGGAACTGGAGCTGACCGAGAGCCTGCTGATGGAATCGCCCGAACAAACCATCGCGCTGTTGCACAAGTTGCATGTCGCCGGCACCAAACTGGCCATCGACGATTTCGGCACCGGCTATTCCAGCCTGGCCTATCTGACGCAATTGCCGGTGCAGTATCTGAAGATCGACCGTTCCTTCGTCAATGACGTGTGCACCGATCCGAACAGCGCCACCGTGGCCCGGGCCATTATCGGACTGGCGCACAATCTGCACATGACGGTGATCGCCGAAGGCGTTGAAACCGAGGCCCAGCTAAGCTTCCTGCGCAAGCTCGGCTGCGACGAAATGCAGGGTTTCCTGTTCAGCAGGCCCTTGCCGGCGGAGCAGTTCGAGGCGATGCTGATGGCAGGCAAGGCCATCGCGGTAGCCGATGAAACGCCGAGCGAAACCCTGCTGCTGGTGGATGACGAAGCGGGGATTCTGAATTCGCTGAAGCGTCTGTTGCGCCGCGAGGGTTACCGCATCCTGACCACCACCGACCCGAACGAGGGCCTCCAGATGCTGGCGACCAACGACGTGCAGGTCATCATCTCCGACCAGCGCATGCCGCAAATGAGCGGCACCGAGTTTCTCAACCGGGTCAAGGAAATGCATCCCGACACCATTCGCATGGTGCTGTCCGGTTACACCGATTTGCAGAGCATCACCGATGCCATCAACAAAGGCGCCATCTGGCGCTTCCTGACCAAGCCGTGGGAGGACGAAGCCCTGCGTAAACTGGTACGCGAAGCCTTCCGCGAGCACGAGTTGCGGTACCGGAAAAGCTAGTATTCCGCCTCCATCAAAAGACCGCGAGCAATGAGCGATATTTCCCTGACGGACTCAGACGCATCGGCGAGGCCGACGGTATTGCTGGTGGACGATGAAGACAGCATCCTGTCGGCACTCAGACGCCTGTTGCGACGCGAGGCCTATCAGGTATTGACCGCCAATGGTGGCCAGGCCGGGCTGGATGAACTGGCGCGCAGCCGGGTCGACGTCATCGTTTCCGACCAGCGCATGCCGGGCATGAGCGGCGTTGAGTTTCTACGCCGGGCCAAGGAGCTGTATCCCGACACCGTGCGCATGGTGCTCTCGGGCTATGCCGACCTGCAAAGCATCACCGATGCCATCAACACGGGCGCGATCTACAAGTTCCTCTCCAAGCCTTGGGACGATGACATGCTCAAGGCCGAGATCGAAGAGGCCTTTCGGCGCAAGGCAATGCACGACGAAAATAAAGGCCTCAACCAGCAGGTAAAGTCGGCCAACGCCGAGCTTGTTCGGGTGAACGCCCGGTTGCAGGAGGCGCTGGAGGCGCAGCGACGGCGCACTGAACTTGGCGAGACGGCGCTAACGGCGGTGCAGGAAATCGTTAACTGCCTGCCGGTGCCGCTGCTAGGCGTCGACCCCGACGGCTTGCTGGTATTCGCCAACGCCGCCGCAACCCGATGCTTCGCGCGGCACCCGCTGCTGGGTACTTTGATTGCCGAGGCGCTGCCGGCCGCGGCGACGGAGCTGGTGGCGCGGGGGAGCGGCGCGGCCACGATGAAAATTGACGACTGTGCTTATCAAGTAAGCTGCCACACCGTCGATTCGATCATGCAGCAGCGCGGCTACGTATTGATATTCATGCCGGACGGGACATCATGAATACGAAAGACTCTTCGACAATTTCCCTGAGCGAGGTTCATGCCGGCGCACGGCTGACGGCGGCGGTGCTCGGCGCCGACGGGCAGGTGCTGATGACGGCAGGCAGCATCCTTACCGAGGCGGCGCTGGAAAAACTGGCCCAGCGCGGCATTGTCGCCGTAACGATTGAGCAGCAACGCGACGAGGCCGAACTGACCGAGGCCAGCGAAGCGCTGCACCGACGCCTCGATGACCTGTTCCGCCGCTGCGACCTGGAAGGCGACAGCGGCGCACAAACACTGTTCGAGGCAGTGCTGGCGTATCGCCTGGAGGCCTTGCAATGACAACGCCGAGCCTGGCTGAGATCGTCGGCAGCTTGCACGCCCTGCCCTCGCTGCCGACGGTGGTGATGGAACTGCTGCAAACCATGGGTGAGGAGGATGTCGATATCGACCGCCTGGCGCGCGGCATCGGCCATGACCAGGCGCTGGCGGCACGTACCCTGCGCGTGGCCAATTCGCCGTTTTACGGCATGCAGGGCAGGATAGACACGATTGCCGAGGCGATCACGGTGCTGGGTTTTGTCAATGTCCGCTCACTGGTGACCACGGCTGGGATTGCCGCGGCATGGCTGGGCAGAGGCGGTGAGGGCTTCGACCCTCGAATTTTCTGGCGCCATTCGCTCGGCGCGGCGTCCTGCGCCGCAAAGCTGGCGCCCTTCGCCAAACTGAGTCCGGAAACCCTGTTTCTGGCCGGATTGCTGCACGACATTGGCCGCCTGGTACTGGTGGTCACGTACCCGACGGTGTATGCCGACATCCTGTTGCGGCGCAAACAGGCGGATTGCCTGCTGCTCGACGCAGAACGTGCGGTGCTGGGTTGCGACCACGCGCAAATCGGCAGCGAGTTGTGCCGCCACTGGCGTATTCCAGCGCCGATTGCCGCTGCGGTGGAGCGACACCATCAGATGAATCCGGACGCGCCCAAGGTACCGGCCGATATGGCCGATGTGGTTCATGTCGCCGATGTGCTGGCCCATGCGCTCGATCTGGCGGGCGATCCGGATGCCCTGGTGCCACCGCCGAATGCCGCTGCGTGGCAACGCCTCGGTCTCGGCGAAAAACAACTGCGGGCGGTGCTGGAACAGGCCGACAAGCATTTCAACGGCTTTGCCAACTTGCTGGGATAACCATGGCTGATCTTCCCGAGCCTTTACCGAATGCCATCTTCTCCATGGCCCAGCTGGCCGCGATGATCGAGTTGCTGCCGGTCGGCTTTGCCGCCCATGACGGCGAACGCTTGGTGCTGGTCAATGAGGCGATGTGCGAGTTATCCGGCTATTCGCGGCAACAGTTGCTGGGCATGAACTTCTGGGAACTGTTTGCGCCGCAGATGCGGGACATGTTGCAGGAGCGCAACCGGGCGCGCCTTGCCGGCGCGGACCTGCCCGCGCGCTACGAAGCAGAGTTGATAACCGCGCAGGGGGAAGAACGCTTTGTCGATCTGTTCGTCACTCTGCTGAAAGTGGATGGCCGAATCATCAGCCTCGGGCGCTACCTCAACACCACTGAACGCAAGCTTGCCGAGGTACACCAGAAACAGACACGGCAGGCACTGCGGCAGATTATCGACAGCAACCCGGTGCCAACTTTCGTCATTGACCAGAATCATATCGTTACGCACTGGAACAAGGCCTGTGAGCAGGTTCTCGGCATCAAGGCCGTCGACGTGGTGGGTACCCGAGGACACCAAAAGGGTTTTTACGACACCGAGCGGTCCACCATGGCCGACCTGATTGTCGACGGTAGCATCGAAACCTCCATCAAGGAACTTTACGGCAACAAGCGCCTGAGCCGTTCGCAACTGATCGCCGGCGCCTACCAGGCTGAGGATTTCTTCCCGAACCTTAGCGCGACCGGAACCTGGCTGTATTTCGTCGCGGCACCGCTGACCGATCCCGACGGCGAGATAGTCGGCGCAGTCGAGACGCTGCAGGATGTCACCGAGCAGCGAATGACGGAATACGCGCTGATGGAGTCCAAGAGCGAACTGGAACATCTTGTGGCCGCCCGTGGCGAGCAGTTGCGCGAGGCGACGCACGAACTGGAGCAGGACATCACTCGCCGCCAGGAGGCTGAGGCGGAACTGTTGGAGCGCTTCAACGAACTGTCGGCGCTGAACACCGAGCTGCAGCAGGCCCAGCAGCAACTGGTGCAATCGGAAAAACTGGCCTCGATCGGCCAGTTGGCAGCCGGCGTGGCGCACGAAATCAACAACCCGATCGGTTTCGTGCAATCCAATCTGGGTTCGCTGGAGCGCTACTTCGAGCAGATCATGGCCTTGCTGGCGGGCTACCAGGAAGGGGAAGTCATGCTGGGCGGACTGATAAAGGACCACGAGGGTGGCGCGGCCTTGCTGGAGAAGATGAAGCAGCTCAAGAAGGATGCCGAACTGGACTACCTGAAGGAAGACATCCCGGACCTGCTGAAGGAATCAAGGGACGGCATTGTCCGCGTCAAGCAGATCGTCGCCGACCTCAAGGATTTTTCCCGGGTCGACAGTACGCAGCAATGGGAGTGGGTCGACCTGCGGACGGGGCTCAGCTCCACGCTCAATATCGTGAACAACGAGATCAAGTACCGCGCCGACGTGGTCAAGGAATACGGCGAGCTGCCGGCGATCAAGTGCCTGCCATCGCAACTCAACCAGGTGTTCATGAACCTGCTGGTGAATGCGGCGCAAGCCACGCCGGAAGGCACGCACGGCACCATCACGATACGCTGCGGCACGGAGGCTGCGGGCGTCTGGGTCGAAGTAGCCGACACCGGGGCCGGCATCACGGAAGAAAACCTCAAGCGCATCTTTGACCCCTTCTTCACCACCAAGCCGATCGGCAAGGGCACCGGACTGGGTTTATCCCTTTCCTACGGCATCGTCCAGAAACACGGCGGCAAGATCGAGGTCAGGAGCGAGGTCGGGGTCGGCACAACCTTCCGTATTTCACTGCCGATCGAGCCGCCGGAGGCGAGCGACGCGGCAGACAGCGGCGCCAACGCCGTCCCGCCAGCGCCGACTTTTTGAAGCAGAACAGCCCGGCCCTGCCGCGCGAATCAAAGGATCGACATGTTTCTTGGTTTCAGCAGGTTTACCGTTGCCAACGAGATGGGCGAGGACGTTGCCGAGGCATTTCTCCAGCGACCGCATCTGGTGGACGATGCACCCGGCTTCGTGCGCATGGAGGTCGTCCGCGACAGCGAACAGCCCGACGAATTCTGGCTGCTGACCTGGTGGCGGGATGCCGAGAGCTTCGAGACCTGGTTCAAGTCGCCGGCGCACCGGGCGTCCCATATCGGCATCCCGAAAGGCCTGCGGATCGTGCCCGGCAGCGCCGAGGTGCGACGGCTGACCCTGGTGACGGACTGAGAACGGAGGAGGCGAACATGACGAATTCCCTCAGCGAGCAGTTGCGCAACAGCGCCGACGATGCCATCGCGATGACCGTCGAAAAGCAATGCCGCCTGCACCCCGAAGTGTTGGAACGCTTCGGTGAGCGGGGGCTCAAGGCCTGGCGCACCGATATCCGGCACCACATCGATTATCTGTGCGCGGCTGTCGACAGCGGCCGCGACCAGCCTTTTGCCGACTACTTGTGCTGGGTGGCCGAGGTGCTGAAATCGCGCGGTGTGGACGCGCAGCACCTCAACCACTCGCTGGATGATCTGGCCGGGTTTTATCGCGAACGTCTGACCGGCGCGGATCAGGCCCGGGTTCTCGGCCTACTCGCTACCGGCCGTCAGGCGCTGGTAAAACCGGCCACGCTGCCGGCCGAGTTCCGCCATCTGCCGCCGGCCCTGCCGCAAAAGGACGCCTATCTCGACCTGCTGCTGGCCAGCCAGCGCGTCGCCGCGCACCAGCTGGTGAGCGAGTGCATGACGGCGGGCGCGTCACTGGCGACGGTGAATGTGCGCATCATCCAGGCCGCCATGTACGACGTTGGCCGCATGTGGCAGGCCAATCGCATAAGCGTGGCGCAGGAGCATCTGGCCACGGCCATTTCGCAATATGTGATGGCCAATGCCTTCTCGCTCGCGGAATTTGCCGAGCCGATGGCGCGCACGGCGATTTTCGCCAACGTCGAAAACAACCATCATGCGTTGGGGCTGCGCATGATTTCGGACGCCTTTGAAACGGCGGGCTGGACGGCGCAATTTCTCGGCGCCAATGTACCGGACCCGTCGCTGATCGGTCAGGTCGATGCGCTGCGTCCCGATCTGCTGGGCCTGTCGGTTTCGATGCCGCAGCAACTGAAAACCACGCGCGAATTTATCGGGAGTCTGCGCGCCGAAATGGGTCAGGCCTGCCCCCCGATCTTGCTCGGCGGGCGAACCATCAACGCGCTGGACGAAGTCTGGCGCGATCTTGGCGCCGACCTGTGGGTAGCCGATGCCGAACAGGCCGAACTGCTGGCGAAGAACTTCGGCGCCGACGCGAATGGCAGGGCGCGCTGATTCGATGGAACGCTATTTCGCGTCATCCGCGGCGACAGGGATTCCGCCATCGCTGCGCCACCTGACGGCAGTGGTGATCGCCCGGCTGAATGATGAAGGCCGTCTGCTCGATGCGAATCTCGGCTTCTGGCGAATGATCGGGCGCGAACCGCTGCCGGCCGGGTGTCTGCTCGATGTCGAGGGCTGCTTCGTCAATCCGCCGCTGGCCGATCTGCTGCGGATGGCCAGTCCGCCGACGCCGGATGCGCCGCTGTTCGCTGGCTTGCTGACCCTGGGCAAGCCGGGGACACCGTGTCAGTCCATCAGTGTCGCCATCCATCGCGAGGGCCGGCACCTGCTACTGATCGGCGAGCATGACATCCATGATCTGGAACGCATATCGACCGAGGTTCTGCAACTCAACACCGAACTGGCCGAGGCCCAGCGCCGGATGAAACGGCAGAACTCCCTGCTCGTGCAGGCGAAACGCGAACTGGAAGACGACATCATGCAGCGGCAAATTGCGGAAGCCGAGCTGAAACGGCGCTTCAACGAATTGTCGGTGCTGAATGCCGAGCTGAAGCAGACCCAGCAGCAACTGGTGCAATCTGAAAAGCTGGCGTCCATCGGTCAACTGGCGGCGGGAGTGGCGCACGAAATCAACAACCCGATCGGTTTTGTGCACTCCAATCTGGGCTCGCTGGTGGAGTACTTCGATCAAATCGGCGATGTGCTGGAATGCTATCGCGAGGGCGAAACCCTGCTCCAGTCGATGGCGGATAGTCACCCGGAATGCGCGGCCTGGCTGGCGCGAATGGCCGCAATCAAGGAAGACGCCGAACTCGATTACCTGAAGGAAGACATACCGGCCCTGCTGCAGGAGTCAAAGGATGGCATCGGCCGGGTCAAACAGATCGTGGCCGACCTGAAAGACTTCTCGCGCGTCGACAGTGCGCACCAATGGGAATGGGTCGACCTGAGAGCCGGCCTCGATTCGACACTCAACATCATTCGCAACGAGATCAAGTACCGCGCCGACGTGGAAAAGGCCTATGGCGATCTGCCGCAGATCAAATGCCTGCCGTCGCAGCTCAACCAGGTGTTCATGAATCTACTGGTAAATGCCGCGCAAGCGATGCCGGAGGGCCGGCGCGGCAGCATCACGATTGCCTGCGGCGCGCAGGCCGATGGCGTCTGGGTCGAAATCGCCGATACCGGAGCGGGCATCACGGAAGAACACCAGAAGAAGATTTTCGATCCTTTCTTCACTACCAAGCCGATCGGCAAGGGCACCGGACTGGGCTTGTCGCTGTCCTACGGCATTGTGCAAAAACACGGCGGGCGCATCGAGGTCACGAGCGAAGTCGGGGTCGGCACCACGTTCCGCATTTCGCTGCCGATCGAGCCGCCGGAAGCGAGCGGCGCGGCATGCTGAACAGGTGACCTCTCAGAACGGAATGTCGTCCTCGAAGTCATTGAAGTTGCCGGCGGCCGCTTGCGGCGCTGCTGCCGGGCGATTCGCGGCGCCACTGCCGCCACTGCTGTCACGCGGCGGTGCGTCACTCATGCCCTCGCGGGAGCCAAGCATTTTCATTTCATTGGCCACAATCTCTGTCGTGTAGCGCTCCTGGCCTTCCTTGTCCTGCCACTTGCGGGTGCGCAAGGCGCCCTCGACATAAACTTGGCGCCCCTTCTTCAGGTACTGGCCGACGATTTCGGCCAACTTGCCGAAGAACACCACGCGATGCCATTCCGTGGCTTCCTTTTTTTCACCGGTCGCCTTGTCCTTCCAGGTATCGGTAGTAGCGATGGTGACGTTGGCTATCGACGCACCATCAGGGGTGTAACGCACTTCCGGATCGCGGCCCAGATTACCGACGATGATGACCTTGTTGACTGACGCCATGTGAGTTTCTCCTCAGGATTTTGTTTCAAGTATGCCATGCGCGGACGGCGGCGTTGCAACCGCCCGACGCACAGGCACCGGCGGCATGGTGGCGGCTGTGACCAGCCAAAGTGCGGCCATCACCGCGCCGCAAAGGAACACGGCACCGGCGTCGAAATTCTTTACCAGCCAGCCCCCCATCGCCCCGCCGATGAACAGGCCGAGGGCCTGCGTGGTGTTGTATATGCCCAGCGCAGCCCCTTTGGCGCGCGGCGGAGCGATGCGCGAAATCATTGAGGGCAGCATGGCTTCGAGAATGTTGAAGGCGACGAAGAAACTCAGCAGGCCGCCCGCCACCACTGTGAAATTCGCACTGCCTGACCACATCACCAGCAAGGTAGCCAGCAGCAGGCTGATGGCAAGAATGAACACCGGCCGCACCTTGTTGCGTTTTTCGGCAAGGATGATCGCCGGCACCATCAGGACGAAAGACGCCAGCACCACCGGGAGATAGATCTTCCAGTGCGAGGCCAGCGGCAGGCCGCCATAACGTACCAGCAAGCCGGGGACAACGACGAACATCGCCATCTGCACCATGTGCAGGGTGAAGATGCCGAAATTTAGACGCAGCAACTGGGTATCGAGCAACACATCACGAAACGGCGGCTTGGGGCCCGGCGGCAGTGGCGGTGCCGGCGGTACGACGTGGGTCACGAGACCGATGGCGGCAACAGCCAGGACCGCCGTCATCCAGAACAGCCCGCTCATGCCGATCGCGGCATAAAGCGCGGGCGCGGCGACCAGCGACAGGGCGAACACCAGGCCGATCGAGGAACCGATCATCGCCATGACCTTGGTGCGATGCTGCTCCCGCGTCAGGTCCGAAGCCAGCGCAGTGACGGCGGCCGAAATCGCCCCGGCGCCCTGCAGCACGCGGCCGAAAATGGTCCACCAGACATCCGGCGCCAGGGCGGCCACTCCCGATCCGGCGGCAAACAGCAGCAAGCCGAAAACGATCACCCGCTTGCGGCCGAAAGCGTCAGACGCCATGCCAAAAGGAATCTGGAACATGGCCTGAGTCAGACCGTAAGCCCCGAGCGCGATGCCGACCAGGGTCAGATCGTCGCCGCCGGGAATGCTCTGCGCATGGATCGCAAACACCGGCAGGATCAGGAACAGCCCGAGCATGCGCAGCGCAAAGATGGAAGCCAGTGCGACGCCCGCACGCTTTTCATCGCGGCTCATGGCGTCTGGAGTGGGGGATAGCATCGGGTTCAGGAGTTGTTCCGGCAGGTCAAATCACCGGAGACCCGGTGGTGCGGCGCATGAGCGCATTTTAAGGCACAAACATGCAAATCCGATCGCCTCGCCCGGGGGCACCACAGCGGATGACAATGGCCGGAAAATTATGCGAAGCGGTATTCCAGGACGGCGCAGGCAATACGGCAACTATGCCGCGCCCCAATATGAAGTGGCGATCGCCTCGCCCAGATCGGCTTCCACCAGGCGCCGCCGTACTTCCAGCAACCTGGCGATCAGCGCCGGCTCGGCGCGCCCGTAGGCCACTGCGTCCGGTGTGCGCTTGACCACGACGCCGAGCAGTTCGGTGATGGCGTTGCCGATTGAGTTCTGGCTGATGGTGACAATCAGCCTGCCTTCGTCGTTGCGGTAGATCAGTTGCTTGAAGGCGGGCTGCCAGCGGATGGCGTTGGCGTACTTGGCGTCCCTGATGCAGCGGTCGCGTACCATTTTCGCCGTCTTGAGGAAGTCGTTGTCGAACTGGAGCCTGGCCTCGACCAGTTCAGGAAAGTGGATGTCGCGCGGCAGCGGGGCGTTGCGCGTCGAGACCTGCGTGAAAAATGTGCGGTAGAAATCGATGAAGCCCTTGAGCAGGGTGTCGTATTCCTTCCAGAAACGAACGTCCTTCAGCGCGGAAACGCCGCCCTGGATCTCCCAGCTCGGCAAACCCTGCGGGTAGCCGGTCAGGGCGAGGCGGCACGACTCGTCGGTGCAGGGTCGAAGAATCTGCAAGTCGAGCCCGGCGAAAAATCCGCGGTACACGTCGCGCATGTGGGCCTGGAACAGCGAGTGCTGGCCGCCGTCGGTCAGGTTGGGGTTGCTCGCGTCGGCCAGCGGTGACGCGAGCAATTCTTCCTTGTCGAAGACAATGAAATGATTGTGCAGCATGCGGATGCTCGGCACGCCCGGCGAGGTCAGCGGCCAGGTGGCATCGAGACTGGCTTCGCCGGCCAGCACCAGCTTGCGCTGCGGGTCGGGGTAGCACTCCAGCATGAACTCGATGATGACCTGGTTCATGCGGTTCCAGACGTTCTTCACGGCGTCGGGCACCTGCGTGCGCCGCACCGGGCGGCCAAGCGGATCGAGGATGCTTTGCGATGTGTTGTAAATGATCGAGGCGTCGAACTCGTTGCTGTGGCCGAGCGCCTTGCGGTAGAGCAGCAGGCCTTCGGGATTCACCAGCAGGCCGTTGTTGTGCACCAGGTCGTTGAGGTTCTCGGTGCTGTTGAAGAACTCGTTCGGCTTCATCCCCTCGGGAACATCGAGCGGAATCGGGCGGAACGGAGTAAGGATTTCACGCGGTCCGGATTGCATGCGATTCCCTTTGTTCAAACAAGCCGGCCAGCTTAGTCATGTGCCGCAGCGCCGGCAAATAGATAAATTGAACGGGCCGATGCACTGCGACGATGCGCCTTGGGCGCAAGGCGCGGGCAGGCCCGCCGCACCATCGTCCTCGACGAACCCGGCACAAGGTCGGGCTCAGGCAATCGAAACTCGCGCACCACCGGCTATCATGCCGACATGGACCTCTCGCCGAACCTCCTCGCGCTGGTCATCGCCGTTTCTTTCGGCTCCGCCATCATTGGCGGCATGGGCGGCTTCGGCACCGGCATCATCCTTACCGCAACGCTGACGCCCATCCTCGGCATCAAGGCCGTGGTGCCCGTGCTGGCGTTCGCCGGCATCATCATCAACGTTGGCAGGTTCTGGTTTTACCGCCGCGACTTCGATGCGCGCGCCGTCAAACTGGTCCTGCCACCCGCGCTGATTTGCCTGCTCGGCGGCACGCTGATTTATCAACATCTCGATGCCGCCCGTCTTGCCATTGTCATCGGACTGGTGGTGCTTGCCGCGCTGCCGGCACGCCGCACCCTGAAGGCACGTAACCTGCACCTGGGCGCACGCGGGCTTGCGTTAGGCGGCGGAATCTTCGGCTTCCTCAACGGCATTGCATCGGGCATGGGCGTGGTCCTGATTTCACTGCTGCTGGGTGCGGGCCTCACCGGAACAGCGGTACTGGCGACCGATGCGCTGGTCACTATCGCGGTCGATATCACGCGCTCGGCGCTATTCGGCAAGCTCGACCTGCTGACCGTGCCGGGCGTGGTACTCGGCGGCGTCATCGGCCTGGCTTCGCTGCCCGGTTCCTGGGTCGCCTCCCTGCTGGTAAGCCGCCTGGGCCACAAATTGCACATCGTCATCATCGAAACCCTGATCGCAGTCGGCGGCCTCAGCATCCTGTACCACGGCATTCGCGCCCTCTAAACCCCGGGCGCGGCGGCCAAGAGTCGGCGCTGGCGGCACGGCGACCTGAGCAACGAACTAAAGGAAATTGCCGGCCTGTCCGGATTGCAGATACCCCGACGAGCATGGAGGCCGAATTTGGTCTTTTCCCGTCCCTTGCGGACTGAAACCACAATCCAGCAGATGCTAGAATCCAGCGTCATATAGGGAGGGAAAGCGCCCGACAATAATCAATAATCGGACAGGAAAATCCATGGCGCGCATCTTCGACAACATAGACCAAGACCTGCTTTCGGCGCTGCGCGCAACGATGCAGGTATCCCATCGGTCAGACTTCTGTGTCGGCTACTTGAACTTGCGCGGCTGGCAATCCGTCGATGATCTGGTCCAGGCCTGGGACCCGGCCGCAGGACAAATCTGCCGCGTTCTGGTGGGAATGCAACGCCCCCCACATGAAGAAATCCGCGAGTTATACAAAGCGGTTGCCAATGACGGCCTGATCGACAACGCCGCCGCGATCCGTCTCAAAACACAATTTGCCGCTCACCTGCGCGAGCAGATCACCATGGGCATCCCGAGCGGAAAGGACGAAGCCGGGCTCCGCCGTCTGGCGAAGCAGCTTCGCGCCGGGCAAGTCGTCGTCAAGTTGTTCCTGCCCTATCCCCTTCACGCCAAGCTTTACCTGCTGTTTCGCGACGACGTTAACAATCCGATCACCGGTTTTGTCGGCAGCAGCAATCTGACCTTGCAGGGTTTGTCGAGGCAGGGCGAGTTGAACGTCGACGTTCTGGAACACCACGCCACCGAGCGCCTCGCTAAATGGTTCGACGACCGGTGGGGCGAGCGCTGGGGCGAGCGCTGGGCTCTTGATGTATCAGCCGATCTGGCGCAGATTATCGGAACGAGCTGGGCACGTGAAGAACCCATTCCGCCACACCATATCTACCTCAACATTGCCTATCACCTGAGCACCGAAGCCCGCGCCGGCCTGAGCCAGTTCCGCCTGCCAGGCCGGTTTGAAAACGAGTTGTTCGAGTTTCAGAAAAGCGCCGTGAAGATTGCCGCGCGGCATTTGCACCGGCGCGGCGGCGTGATGATCGGCGACGTGGTCGGCCTCGGCAAGACCATGATGGCCACGGCGCTGGCGCGCATGTTCGAGGACGACCTCGGCTACGAAACCCTGATCATCTGCCCCAAGAACCTGGAACCGATGTGGGAGCGCTACCGCACCGAATACGGATTGCGCGGCATGGTCCTGCCGATATCGCAAGTCATCAAAAAGCTGCCCGACCTCAAGCGCTATCGTCTGGTTCTCATCGACGAAAGCCACAACCTGCGTAATCGCGAAGGCCGACGCTACAAGGCCATTGCAGATTACATACGCAGTTGTGACGCCAAAGTCATCCTGCTTACCGCCACGCCCTACAACAAGACCAAGACAGACCTGTCGAGTCAGTTGCGTCTGTTCATCGACGAGAAGGTCAATATCGGCATTCGCCCGGAACGCCACATGCGCAAGCATGCAATCAGCGAGGCGGAGTTTGAGCGCAAGTACCAATGCAAAGTCAACTCCATCCTCGCCATTGAAAAGAGCGAGGAGTTCGACGATTGGCGTGAGCTGATTCGCCTTTACATGGTGCGGCGCACGCGCAGCCTCATCATCCAGCACTACACTGAGGCGGACAAGCATGGTCGTCGCTACATCGCAGTCAATGATGGTGAAAAACGCTACTTCCCGATCCGAAAGCCTTCATCGCTCACCTTCCCGGTCAACGATGCCGACCCAGCCGACCGCTACGCGCGACTGTATTCGGCCACCGTGGTCGACCAGATCAACGCCTTGCACGTCCCGCGCTACGGCCTCGGCAACTATATCGATCCGATCGCAGAAAAGAATGCGTCTGCAGCCGAACGAAAATTCATCGACAACCTCGGCCGTGCCGGCAAGCGCCTCATGGGCTTCTGCCGCACCAATCTCTTCAAGCGCTTGGAGTCCACCGGGTTTTCTTTCCTGCAGTCGATAGACCGGCACATCCTGCGCAACCAGATCTACCTCTATTCGTTTGTACCAGACGCTCATGAACAGTTACCAAGAACATTCGACTATCAAACATCGTGCCGAGTCACGGTATCAAGAGTTTGACTGGGCACGAGCCAAGCCGGCGGTTGACGCGATTGATGCGTTTCTAGCCCAGTGCTTTGCGCTTACGCCTGAACAGTTGGACTTTCTTGTCAGCTATGACATAAAGATTCGAGTGGGAACAACTGAAGAGCTGGCCGATGATTGACCTCAGCCCCGCCCAAGCGGCTTCCCGCATCACCACGCTGCTCAAAACGCCCGAGAGCCAAACCCTCGAATTCAAGCGGGTGTCGGGCAAGATGGTCGGCAAAGCCTTGGAGACTATTTGCGCTTTCGCCAACACCGAAGGCGGTGTCCTCGTGCTCGGTGTCGGCGATCCGGCCAGCAGCAGTGGGGTTGCACGGCTGCATGGCGTACAGGAAAACCCCGAAGCGGTGGACGAGCTGCGGCGCAAGACGCTCACGCAATTGAACCCGGCCTTCGAACGCCTACACTGGCTGCGCCTGCCTTGCACGCTGAACACCGGCGAGCCCGGCCACGTGGTGCTATTGCGCGTGGAGAAGAGCGACAAGGTCCATTCCATCGTCGATGACGGCACCTGGACGCGCATGTCGGCATCCAACCGCGAGATGACTGCGGCCGAGATTGCCGATCTGCACTACCGGCGCGGTGTGCGCAGTGCGGTCAGCGAACCGGTGCCGGTGGCGCTGGAGTTGCTGGAGACGGATGCCTGGCGCCGCTTTGTCGGCGCTCGCGGGCTCAAGTCGGGCACGTTCGCCGAGCAGTTGCAGCGCATCGGCCTGGCCCTCAAGGTAGGGAGCGAATTGCAGCCAACGCGCGCAGCGGTGTTGCTGTTTGCCGACGAGCCCGGCAGCCTGTTGGCTGCCCACGACACGCGCGCCGACATCCGGCTCATGGTCTATGACGGCAAGGCGGCGCTACCCGGCGCCACACCCAACCTGCGCAAAGCGGCCAAGACCCTGCGCGGCCCCCTGATCGACCAGATCGATGCGGCGGTCAAGACGGTGCTGGACGAACTGGCGCAAGGGCTGACGCTCTCGGGCAGCGGCTTCAAGACGCGCCATGTGTACCCGGAGCGGGTCGTGAAAGAGGCCATCGTCAATGCGGTGATCCACCGCGACTACCGCTTGAATCGCGACATCTTCATCCGCATTTTCGACGACCGGATCGAAGTGGAAAGCCCCGGTGTGTTCCCCGGCAACATCACGCCCGCCAACATCGGCCGCGCTGGCTCCAAGGCGCGCAACCTTTTGGTGGCGCAAAACCTGCGCGAGTTCCCGGTGGCGCCGAACATCGATGCCGGCGAGGGTGTGCGGATGATGTTCGCCGAGATGGATGCCGCCCAGCTCTACCCGCCGCAGTACAGCCAGAGCCTTGAGACAGCGGTAGAGAGCGTGACGGTAACGCTGCTGAATCTTGAGCGCCCCAGCGTGTGGAACGAGGTGAGCGACTGGATCGACCGGCACGGATCGATAGCCAACGCAGACCTGTGCAGGATTGCCAAGGTGGAAACGCTGAAAGCATCGAAGATGCTGGGCGGCTGGGTGGATCAGGGCGTACTCGCACCCTTGGCGGGTCGCGGCAAGCGCAACATGGCCTATACCAAGCCGGCACAAGGCGGGGAACAGCAGAGTTTGTTATCCGACCTGGCGGAAAACAACGGCAGCGAACGCTGAAAAGGCTTTTGCAGCAATGGGTTGGCTCATAGGTTGTTTTCCATGGGTTTTGAGCAATGACGGATGCGCCCTTGGCTATGTGATCTGGTACGCGTACCAAATCACTTTCATCGGGGTAGCCGGGCGTGGGATTGGCGTGGGTTGTTTTCCATAGGCACCAGAAAACAACTTCGGAAGCCGTAAAAAGTTAAGTTAAAACATGGCGATAGGAGAAGCGTTATTTTCCAGGCTGGCAAACCATGGGAAATCGAGCACGCCGACCTACTCCTTAGCGGCGTAGGCGAGCCCGGCTTGCTCGCGGCGCCAATGACCGCGTTCTTCGCCTCACGGCAGTGCCCGGGCGCGGCCATCCGTGCGGCAATGAGCTGGGCCGTTGAGCAAGCCAAGACACATCAACTTGTGATCAGCGGATTTCATTCGCCACTCGAGCAGTCGGTGCTGCACCTGCTGCTAGAAGCGCGCAGCCCGGTGGTCGCAGTTCTGGCGCGACCCGTGGCTGGCGCACACCTGCAACTCGACTGGAAAACAGCCATCGCCGAAGGGCGCATGGCGGTGGTGAGCGGCAGTGCCGAAGCCAAACGGCTGACCAGCGAGCACGCACTCCAACGCAACGAACTGACGGCACAACTTGCAGACTGCATTGTGATTGCCTATGCCAGCAAAGGCGGCGGCTTGGCACGACAAGTCGAAACGTGGGAAAGCCGGGGATTGCAGATGCAAAACCTTGCTCGCAGCTTTCAAGCGGACGAATAGGCCTGATCGAAGAGTCGGCGCTGGCGACGCGGCGACCCCTGCCTAGGCAGGGACTTGCGCACGGTGGCTATCGAATCCGCAGCGGGGTATAGTTTCCGGTTCCCCAACCTCAATCCCGCATCATGGACTTCATAAAGATTCGCGGCGCGCGAACGCACAACCTCAAGAACATCAATCTCGACCTGCCGAGAAACCGGCTGACGGTCATCACCGGCCTGTCGGGCTCGGGGAAGTCCTCGCTGGCCTTCGACACGCTCTACGCCGAGGGCCAAAGACGCTACGTCGAATCGCTCTCGGCTTACGCCCGCCAGTTCCTGCAGTTGATGGAGAAGCCCGACGTCGACCTGATAGAAGGCCTCTCGCCGGCGATCTCGATCGAGCAAAAGGCGACCAGCCACAACCCGCGCTCCACCGTCGGCACCGTCACCGAGATCCACGACTACCTGCGCCTGCTCTATGCCCGCGCCGGCACGCCGCACTGCCCGGATCACGATCTGCCGCTGGAAGCCAACAGCGTTTCGCAGATGGTCGACCACGTGCTGGCCCTGCCCGAGGACACCAGGCTGATGATCCTCGCCCCGGTGGTCGCCAATCGCAAGGGCGAGCAGCTCGACCTGTTCGCCGAACTGCGGGCGCAGGGCTTCGTCCGGCTGCGGGTGGATGGCGCCGTGCATGACATCGATACGTTGCCGAAACTGGCGAAGACGCAGAAGCACACCATCGACATCGTCGTCGATCGCCTCAAGGTACGTCCCGACGTGCGCCAGCGCCTCGCGGAGAGCTTCGAGACCGCGCTGATGCATGCGGAGGGCCGCGCACTGGCGGTCGAAATGGACACCGGCAAGGAATATCTGTTTTCCTCGAAGTTCGCCTGCCCGGTATGCAGCTACGCCTTGCAGGAACTCGAGCCGCGCCTGTTCTCCTTCAACAACCCGATGGGCGCCTGCCAGAAATGCGACGGCCTTGGACAGATCCAGTTCTTCGATCCGGCGCGGGTGGTCGCCTATCCGCACCTGAGCCTCGCCGCCGGGGCCATCAAGGGCTGGGACCGGCGCAACCAGTTCTATTTCCAGATGCTGGAATCACTCGCCGCGCATTACAAAATAGATACCAATGTTCCATTCGAGAAGCTGCCGGTAGCGACCAGCAACATCGTGCTTTACGGCTCGGGCAAGGACCAGATCAAGTTCAAGTATCTGAACGAGAAAGGCACGCGCTTCGACCGCACCCACGCCTTCGAGGGCATCATTCCGAGTCTCGAGCGCCGCTACCGCGAAACCGACTCGATGGCGGTGCGTGAGGAGTTGTCGAAATACCTCAACAACAAGCCCTGCCCCGAATGCGGCGGCATGCGCCTGCGCCGCGAGGCGCGCCATGTATTCGTCGGCGGCAAGACGATTTCCGACATCAGCCGCTTCTCCCTGATCAATTGCCGCGACTTCTTCAACCTGCTGACGCTCACCGGGCAGAAGGCACAGGTAGGCGAAAAGATCCTCAAGGAAATCACCGCGCGGCTGTCCTTCCTGATCAACGTCGGCCTCGATTACCTGTCGCTCGACCGTTCGGCGGAAACGCTGTCGGGCGGCGAGGCACAGCGCATCCGCCTCGCGTCGCAGATAGGCTCCGGCCTCACCGGCGTCATGTACGTGCTCGACGAACCCTCCATCGGCCTGCACCAGCGCGACAACGCGCGCCTGCTGGAAACGCTGACGCATCTGCGCGATCTGGGCAACACCGTGATCGTGGTCGAGCACGACCTGGAAGCCATCGAATCGGCCGACTACGTGGTGGACATGGGCCCCGGCGCCGGCGAGCACGGCGGCCGCGTGGTGGCGGAAGGCACGCCGGCGCAGGTGGCCGCGAACAGCGCCTCGATGACCGGCGCCTTCCTCTCCGGCCGACGCGAGATAGCCATCCCGGCCAAACGCACGCCACCCAATGCCTTGCGCGAACTGAAAATTCGCGAGGCCGGCGGCAACAACCTGAAGCAGGTCGACCTGCAGATTCCCGTGGGACTGCTTACCTGCGTCACCGGCGTTTCCGGCTCGGGCAAGTCGACCCTGATCAACGACACGCTCTACGCCGCCGCCGCGCGCCATCTCTACGGCTCGGCCGTCGAGCCGGCACCGCACCGCGAGATCGAGGGCCTGGAATTCTTCGACAAGGTGATCAACGTCGACCAGTCGCCGATCGGCCGCACGCCGCGCTCCAACCCGGCCACCTATACGGGCCTGCTGACGCCGATCCGTGAACTCTTCGCCGGCGTGCCGGCTTCGCGCGAACGCGGCTACTCGCCGGGTCGCTTTTCCTTCAATGTCAAGGGCGGGCGCTGCGAGGCATGCCAGGGCGATGGCATGATCAAGGTGGAAATGCACTTTCTGCCCGACATTTTCGTGCCCTGCGATGTCTGCCACGGCAAGCGATATAACCGCGAAACCCTGGAAGTCCGCTACAAGGGCAAGACGATCCACGAGGTACTGAACATGACCGTGGAACAGGCCCGCGAGTTCTTCGATCCGGTACCGGTCGTCGCCCGAAAGCTGCAAACTCTGGTGGATGTCGGCCTCTCCTACATCCAGCTCGGCCAGTCGGCCACCACGCTCTCGGGCGGCGAGGCGCAGCGCGTCAAACTGGCGCTGGAGCTCTCCAAGCGTGACACCGGCCGCACGCTCTACATACTGGATGAGCCGACCACAGGCCTGCATTTCCAGGACATCGAGATGCTGCTATCGGTACTGCACCGGCTGCGCGATCACGGCAACACCGTGGTGGTGATCGAGCACAATCTGGATGTCATCAAGACCGCCGACTGGGTGGTCGACCTCGGCCCGGAAGGCGGCGACGGCGGCGGCCGCATCATTGCCACCGGCACGCCGGAAGCGGTGGCAATGGTGAAGGGCAGCTACACCGGGCGCTACCTCGCGCGCTTCCTGGCGAAGCGGCCGGCACCAGCGGCAGCGCAAAAACAGAAGCCGGTGAAACCCAAGAGAAAGATGGTCTCATGAGCGGTTTCGAGAACTACTCTCGTGAAGCCCTGCAGATCGAACACGAGATCGAAACCAAGGGCGTGATTCTGGGCATCGACTGGCACGATGAGGTTCAGGTTCGCGAACTGGCGCGACAGGCTTTCGATTGCAAGCTCGGTGCGCTCGATTGCGAACCCGACGAACCCCTGGATCGGGCGCGCCTGGAACTCTTCGGCCTCGCTCAGTTGATGCTCAAGGTGATGAAGGAAAGCGCCGAGCAGGATTTCCATACCCATGGTGGCACGGTATGGAAGACGTTCGCCCGCGCCCTGTGGGCCGAGCACGATCTTCGAAAGCCCTGATCCACCAGGCGCCGGTCGTCGGGTATGAACGGACTTGCAGTCTGAAAGCACGCTGTGCTCAAATAGCTCTGGAGTCGCGCTTGGCCAGACCTCATTGGCAGCCAACGGGTCGGTTGGCCAAGCAGCGCCATGGAGTTCTTGGTAACTGAATTTTCCCTCTGGAAAGCGAGCATAACCATGAAAAAATCACTGCCTGCCTTTGCAATGTATGTTGCGCTGATGGCATCGGCAAGCGCGCAGGAAGCCGCCGAACAGGTACAAACCAGCGGATCTGCTGAACTCAAGCGAGCATCCGAGGTCATGATTGCTCCGACCAGACAGAACATTTCAATCCGCCTTCCCGGCACGGTCAGGACGGGGGAGATTATCTCGATTCAATACGAAGGTTCCGGAAATTCGGTCGCAGACAGCTTCATGGTGACGGGAATCACGATCAAGGACGACACCTGTTCGATTGAGAACAAGCGCAATACGCTGACCGGATCGGCACTCAGCGACATGATTTATGCGCGGCCATGCACGAAGCTTAAATAGCGTCGGCCAGCGGTATGCGCGGCGCGGCAAATACGGCCGGTGCAGCCCGGGATATCACCAGAAACAACGGGAGGCAGCGAATCCGGGGCGATTCAAAGCGGGCTACGGCCCGTTTTTTTATGTCTCCGCTGGAAGCGGGGACGGTATCCGTTGGTGGCAATGCCTCCGTCAAGTCTGCCCCTGCCCCTCGAGTGTGAACATGGCTGCGCGCAGACCCGCTACCCAACAGGCTGCGGCAAGCGTACCCGCCAAAACATCGCTGGGGTAATGAACCTGCAGATAGACGCGCGAAAAGTCCACCAACGCCACGATCAGGAAAACTGCCGGCATGATCCGGCGCCCGCGATTCAGCGTGAGGCGTGAACCGACCAGCAGGGACGCCGCCGCAAACGCCGTCACCTGCACCGCGTGCGCGCTGGGAAACGACAACGACGACCCCGCCGGAGTCAGCGCTGCAAACAAATCCGGCCGCGGGCGCTGCGAGAAATGCTTTGCCAGGCGAGCCAGCGCGGAAGCCCCGGCCAGGGCCAGGATGACGAAACCTGCCTCGATATGATTCCCCCGACGCCATAGCAGGATGCCGGTCGCCAAGGCCAGGGGCAGCAACACCATCAGTGATCCAAGCCAGGTCAGGGTCAGGAATACCAGGTCCAGCCAGGGGCCGCGCCAGGCGTTGGCGAGGATCAGTCCTTCGCGATCGAATGCGGGAAGGCCGAACTCGCTGGCACCAATCCAGGCCGCCGTCCCCATGAGCGTGCCCGTCGCCGCGAGCCACCACAAGCCGGCCTGAATCGCGCGGTGTCGCATCACCTGTTCCCGGAAGACGATGGCTCGTGCAGCCCCTCGGACTCGATCAGCCGACTGGCCGGCGCCGAGGCAAGCACGCCCTCGAGCAGGGCGCCGGCGGCCCGGGCGAGTCGCGCGATGCGTAACGGCAGGTCCCGATCCACGGCAGCAAATTTCTCGTTCGACCTGGCCGCGCGCCGTGTCGTGCCCAAAGTGCAAACCACGGCATCGACCTTCCACCAGGGCGCGTCCGCCGGCAAGCTGTCGAAGTCGACCACGACATTGGTGAGCTTGGTCGCCGCGGCCAGGGGGCGGCATGTCACGGCCATGACTTGCGCCACTCGCGGATCGGCGAGCGCCAGGGTGAGCACGGCCCGGCCGACGGCACCGGTAGCGCCGACCAGCAGCAGACGCACGGCCACGGTCATGCCGACTCCTCCCGGCGCCAGACGCTGGCCAGCCACGGTTGCTGTTCAAAGGGCAGACCGGCCGGCCGGTAGTAGTGTTCGATTTCGACGAAACCGGCCGCCGTCAGATAGCCGCGCCACGCGGCCAGGTCGTAATAGGCGCCATAGCGCTCGCCGTTGATGCTCTCCTGATTGTCGCCGCGCGGATTCGAACTGAACAAGACGCCATGAGGTTTCAGCGTCGCGTGCAGCTGGCGCAAGACGCGCGGCAGCTCCTGTCTTGGCACATGGAACAGGGAGGCGTTGGCGAAGATGCCATCGAAACAGGAATCGGGCAGGTCCAGCCGCAGGAAATCCTGCTGCCAGACTTCGCAGCCGCTATTGGCACGCGCCATCTGCGCCAGGGCCGGCGCACCCTCGAGCCCGATGGCGCGATGCCCGCGGCGGACGAACGCCGACAGGTCGCGCCCGGGGCCACAGCCGAAGTCGAGGACGGTGAATGGTGGCGCTGCCTGAACATGGCGCAGCAAGGCATCGATGTTCTGCTCGACGTCGTGGTGGCGCGTGCCTTCCCAGAAGGCCTCGGCACGTGTGTGGTAATGATCGAGTGTGCGGTCGACGACTTGGCGCAGCGCTTCCGGTTCGAGTTTCATTGGCGGAATGCTACGCGAACCGCGACAAATTGGCCGGCCGCCGGGTCGCCAGCGCCGACTTTCGGCTACGTTTGCCCCGCTCGCTCCAGGCCATGGGCCCGATAGATCCGCGTGACGACCTCGGTCTCGAAAAACTCCAGGAGTTCGCCGCCCCAGGCGCCGCCATCGCCAACCAGCCCGCAATCCGCGCGGCCAATCTCACCCTGATCATCCCGAGCCCACGCCGCCGGCTGCACCAGGTCGAACAGTTCGGGAAAAAGGCGCTGGTAGCGCAGCGCGAGGTGGTAGAAAACCACGGCGACATCGGCCCTGTCATCCGCCAGCGCCTGCGGTGCCTCGCGATGATGGATCGCCTCGCCATAGAGCAGTTTCGCGTGGTCGGGTGCCCCGGGCGCATGGTCCAGAAACCCAAGCGACAAGCCTTCCGCAACGGCGAGCTGCTGCAAGGCCTCGCGATAGATCCCGTAACTCTGCTTTTCGGTCAGCGGGTTGGATAAAAACAGCTTCACGCCATCGCGCAGCAGGTCCGCTGCACCGACGATGCGCTTCGGGTTTCCCTTCCGCACCAGCAGCGCAACGCCCCGACTGCGCATGAACGGCCGGTAAGCCGCCATGTATCCATCCGCCACCGCCTGATCGAGCACCGGCGGCGGTCCGATCATGACATGCGGCTTGGCGGAAAGACGAAGATTGCCGATGTCCATATGCCCGGCGGACAGCCACTGCAGCGCCACACGCGGTGGCGTGGTCGAATAGAAGATGTCATCGACGGCAGGATGCTGCGCGAGAAACGCGGCCAGCGCTTCGCGCAGTGCCATGTGGTGGTTGCCATCGGACAGCACCACCAGTCGCGCTCGGAGCGGATCGCCATGAAAATCCAGGCATATGTTGGACCTCGCATGGACGAAGCTCGAACTGCCTGAACCGGCCGGGCCGGCAGCCTCCTCCGGCCAGTTCAGGCTAGCCAAGGCCGCCGACCGCCCGCGCGGTCAGGTAAATGTGGGAAACAGGGCCGAGGTCCATACCTTCGCATCATCGATCTGCCGGCCGAAGAAGTAAACCGGCCGGTGGCCATGCGGGCCGTTGTGCGGATCGATGTTCAGCGTGCCGCTGACTTCGCGCGGCGCCGGAGCATCGCTCATGCGCTCGAAGGCGAGGAACATTTCCACGCCGGGGAGGTCGCGCTTCATTCGAGCCGCTTCGATCAGCTCGGCTCCGGTGATTTCCCAGCTGAACGTCGGGCAGTGTACGAAGGGATTACCCTTGAGCGGATCGCCGACCTTGACGTAGCCGTCGATGGTGCCTTCGACGCGGATTCTGGCTGTGGCGAGATGGGAGACGTCCAGCTCTATGGCATCGACGTCGCCGTAGGTATCGCTCTTGAAGCCCACCGTGGTGGCCGAATCGCGCCAGCAGGTTTCCTCGATGTGTTCGAAGCCGCGTCCCGTGAAGTCGTTGATCACGGCGTTGGTGATGGTGATCTTGCCCTTCCACGCCGCCCAGCGGTAGCGATCCTTGACGCGGGCGCCGCCCCAGCGGAAACGGATCTTGCGATCGGAGTGGCCGAGCTCCTGCTGCAGATCGCGACGCCAGATCTCCCCGGTATGATCGAAGGCGACGATCTCGTCCCAGCCGGCATCGCCCAGAAAGCGATAGTCGATGGTGGCCGGCCCCTTGTGGGTGAATTCATCGCCCATGATGTGCTCGCCGCAACGGATCAGGCCGTAGCTGCGTTCGCCGGTGGAAGCAAAGGTGTGCCGCGCGCGCAGGGCCTTGGCAATCGCCTTGCGCGAAAGTTCCGGCGCGATCACACCGGACATGCCGCCCTTGGTGCCGAACACGGCCGTTCCCGGCACGCCGCCACCGCAACGGCCGCGATGCTCGTCGCCGGCCATCGAGGCGCCGATCTTGTAGCCGCGGACCATCGCTTCCTGATAGAGCCAGCCAAAGTGTCCCCAGCTTGAACCAATCTCGATCAGTCGCTCAAGCTTGGGATAGTGCCAATCGAGAATGCAGCGCCGCCCGCCGACATGCGGAATGAGCAAATGCCCCTCCGGATCATGGGCGTAGGCGGCCCACAGTTCTTCGAGCGGCCATGCGCCGGGCTCGACGCCGCCGCCCTTCATTTCTTCGTTCCATTCCACCGAACGCACGTGCTCGCCGGTCTTGAGATACGGGAACTCCGGTTCATCGTCGTGGAGGAACACCACGTTGTGGTCGCCGCCGGCGCAACTCGATCCGCACCACTCGGTACCCGGGTAGGCGACGAAGCTGCCGTCCTTGGTAATCTCGCGTATCAGCTCGACAGTCTTTTTCCACTTTTCGGTGGTGATGTTGAAGTCGTTGTGGGCGAAGGCGAGAATATCCAGGCCCGTCACGTCGCGACCGTAGGTCAGGTTGTAGGACGTCGAGTTGGTGCCGATGGTGTCTTCGGAATGCACGTGCAGATCGCAGTAATAAATGCGCGGCATGGCCAGCGCCGGATCCACCGTCACGTAGAAGTTCTGCGGCTTGACCCACGGATGCTCGGGCAGGCTGGCCGTGATGACCAGTTCGCCGGCATCCCCGGTCGGCAGGTCTTCGAGCAGGAGCACCGCCCAGCCCTTCTTGGCGAGGTGCAACTCCTTGCTGTAGACCGACCGACCATTCAGCGCGGCCTTGACGATCACCTTGTCGCCGCGGTTCCAGCAGGTGTTGCCCCACTGATCCTCGGAGCGCAGCCGCAGCGGAACTTTTTCCCCGGCGCGGACAATGCGCGAACCGGCCCACATCAGCTGCGCAGGAGCACCCGCCTTGATGTCGATCACCAGATCCTCGCCGATCGAGGCGAAGCGCGAGGTGCCGAGCGGATCGACATAGCAGCGGATGCGGAAGAACTCTTCGACAAACGTCTGCACCCGCGTGCCGGCACCGCCGAAACGGCGGTCGCCCAGACGAATGATGATGTGGTCGCCGGCCTTCAGATAGCCGTCGTAGGTATCGACGATCACCGCCTTCTGAAACGGCCGCTCATGACCTTTTTGGTCGAAGCGTACGCTGAGCTTCTGCACGGTGGCCGGGCTCTGGCCGGGAATGGTCGGCGCCGCGTGATACTCGGCCGAGATGTAGTTCGCACCCGCCGGATCGGTGTTCTGGAACAGCGCCCAGTCCGAATAGAAACGAAACGTTGCCTTGAACCAGGAGCCGTCGGCCATGCCTGAAGCGCCCAACTCGTAATCGATGACGATCTCCTGCCATGAGCCGGCCTCCATCTGCTCGATGTTGCAGGAAACCTTGCCGAGGAAAGGCATGTCCTTGGTGATCTGATAAAGGCCCGGGGGAGCGGTGTAATCCCCGAGTATTTGTTTCAACTCGGCAGCGGTCTTCTTTTTCATGTTGCGAACAGTCTCCGAAAAGATGGAACGAAATGGTCAGGCGAGGCGGTCGCGCAGCGTTCCCAGCAGCGCACCGCCCAGCATGAGTTTGATGGCGCCGACGCGCCAGATCAGCAACATCAGCGCCGTCATGACAAAGACGCTCGCAGCAAACATGTCCGGCACGGCGTGCGGCGCCATCTGTATCAGCGAAACGCTCAGCACGCCGATCACCGCCGGGCTGACGCCACGTATCGCCGCCCTCATCCAGCCGATCTTGCGCACGCGGTCAAACACCGGCAGTAGCGACAGCATCAGAATGAAGGAAGGCAGAAAAATCGCGACAGCACCGACCAGCGCACCGGCGACGCCGGCAAGCTTGAAGCCGACATAGGCTGCCACCATCAGAATCGGACCGGGGGTGAATTGGCCCAACGCCAGACCATCGACGAATTCGCGCGGCGTGAGCCAGTGCAGCTGATTGACTACCTGCTCCTGCACGAAGGCAATCATGGTCAGGCCGCCACCGAAGGTAAGCGCGCCCACTTTTAGGAAGAACGCGCCGATGTCGAGGAGCCCGGCCGGCGTCTCGCCAGCGCCGACTCTTGACTCCGGCGTCAGCGGTGGCGCTCCACTCGCCCAATGCAACAACGCCGCTGCAAACACCAGCGCCGCAAGCACGGCCAAGCCCTGCCGGCGCGAGGCAAACAGCAGAATACCAACGCCGCCCGCCAGCGCCAGCACCATCGCTACGCCCAGCGGACTCAGTGCCATTGCCAACCCGGCCGCCACCGCAATCGCGATCTGCACGGGCCCCGTGACCGCGTTCCGGCCGAGACGATAGACGGCGACCACGAAGATCGCCAGCACTACCGGACCCAGGCCATAGAGCGCCCCTTGCATCAATGGCGTAGCGCCGAGCGCGGCGTAGGCCGCGGTCAGCGCCAGCATGATGCACAAGGCGGGCAGGACAAAGCAAAGCCCGGCCAGCAACCCGCCCCACCAGCCGCCGCGCGCGTAGCCCAGAAAAATGCCGAGCTGGGTGGCGCCGGCGCCGGGCAGCATATTCACCAGCGACAGTCCCTCCAGAAAGCGCTCCTTGTCGAGCCAGCGGCGCTTTTCCTGGAATTCATTCTGCATGATGCCCATGATCGCGGGACCGCCATAGGCCATGCAACCAATCTTGAGAAAGCTCGACGCGATCTCTTTCCAATTCGACACGGGCATGTTGATCTTCTATTTGAACGGCCAGGGTGCCGCCGGATCCCATACCGGAATGCCCATGAACGCATACCACGGCGCCATGATGCAGATGCCATAGGCAATGGCGATCAACACCGATACCCAGCCCACCTTGGCGTAGTCGGCCATGGTGAAGGTTCCGCTGCTGTAGGCGATCACCGCGGCGGTGATCTGGGTGGGCAGGATGTAGGCGAAGGTATCGGTGTCGGACACCAGCATGGTGAAGGCCACCGGATGGAGACCAAGCTTGGGCGCCAGCGCCACCAGGATCGGCGCCAGCATGGTGATCGCCGCCACGTTGGAGAGCATGCCCAGGCGAATGACGTGGGTGCCCAGCATCAGGATCAGCAGGATCATCCACCAGGCATGGCCGTGCGCCAGCGGATGAATGATGTCGGACAGCCATTGCGCGAGGCCGCTGCTGCCCATGGCCGCCGACATGGACAAGGCCCCGGCGAGCAGCAGGAAGGTGCCCCAGATGGTGCGATCCTGCAGATCCTTCCACTTGAAGCCGAACAGACCCGGCGCAAACAGGATCGCCAGGCCGATCAGGGCCGCATTGTGCGACTTCACGCCGTGCCAGGTCTCGGTCACCCAGAGCGCGGCAATCAGGCCGAACACCGCGAGGATCAGCCATTCCGCCTGACCGGTTTTCGGCAGTTCCGCATGCTGCCTTTCCACGGCGGCAAATCCGCCGTGTATGCCGACGCTGCGCGTCTTGAAGTAGCGCTGCACCCACCACTGCGTAAGGACGAACATGCCGAGATACGGCCACTGCAGCTTGAACCAGTCGATATAGGACAGATTCAGGGCCAGTTCGGTCTCGAACAATCCCACCAGCACCAGGTTGGGCAGGTGGGCCGTCATGATGCACATGCCGCTGATCATGGAGCCGTAGACCAGCGTCTGGATGACGATGGCCTTCTTTCCCGCGCGTTCTTCCGGCGTGTCGCCAAACATCTCGGTGATGCCATTCACCACCGGCAACAAAGTCGCCGCACGGGCATTGGCGGCCGGAATGATGAGTGACAGCACCATGTTTGCGGCGAACATGGCCCAGATCACGCCGTTGACGGTTTTCACCTTCATCTTGTGCAGCATGCTCAGGGCGATCCGCCGGTCCAGACCCGCCGCCTGCATCACCGCAGCAAAAATGAATGCGGCCAGGCAGAGAAACACCACGGGGGTCGTGAAGCCGCTCGCCGCCTTGGGAAAGCCCTGGATCGCACCGCTCATGACCAGCAGCATCGGAATCAGCATGCCGGAGATACCGACGGGGATCGCCTCCGTAATCCACATGATGCAGGCCCATACCACCACCGCCAGCGTCGCCTTCCCGGCCAGGGTGAGGCCGGCGGGAATCGGCATCAGCCAGAGAATGGCGAAGAAGGCGGCCCATCCCACGACGAATCCGCAGGCGCACTTGCCCGGCGTACGGCCGGATGCGCGGATATTGACCGCCCAGTTCGCGAGAAATCCGCCACCAGTGCTTGACATCGATTGACTCATGAATGACCCCCTACGGGAGATTGGCCGCGGTGAGAGAAACCAGCAGTACGCCGATCACCGTATTGCCGTCCTTCACCGGCGCCGCAATCTGCACGGTGTCGATGTTGGTGCTGGGATCGGGCTTCGATTCGCCCTGCTGCCAGACCTTGCCGCCGAAAGCCTCGTCGAAGTTCGGTTTGCCCTTGCCGATGTATATCGCCGGCATCGAGGTGAAGCCCACCCGATGGCTCTTGTCGCCGGAGAGCACGATCTTGTTGATGCCCTTCGCGTCGGCATTCATCCACTTGGTCATCAATTGCCCTGGCGCATTGTCGACCAGGCCCTTGACGATCGGATCGCTCTCCTTCAGGTCGCGCCACTTGGCATTGCCCATCATGGGAACCGGTCCGGCGGCATTGGAATCCTTGACTGCCTTCACGATCAATGGATCGGCCGCCCAGGCCACCGCCTGTTTCTTGTAGGCGTCGATCCGGGGCTGCATCTTTGCCGTCACATCGGCCGCCAGGACTGCACCGGCTCCCGCCAGCGCGAAACAGCAAGCCATTGCCTGGATTGCAGACCGCCGAATCCACTGAACCAATGCACCGTATGTCATGGCATCTCCTCCGTATGTCCGATTCCATTGTCCGGCAGGAAGGATTTCCCCGGCCCCGCCGCCCTATCATCAGGTACTCTAGCTTGCGCACCTTGAACCACGTGACTAGTATTCGCCCTTGCGCACCCGCTGTCTGTCGGCCAGCCGACATTCGGAAGCGAGCGGCGCGTTTGCTGGATACCTGAAGGAGGCGGTGTGGAAGCGAACCAGGGGCACCTTAACCGCCAATCGGGGCCGACGGATTTTCTGGCCCGCTTGAGCAGTGCCGACGCGCGAGATCTGGTCCACGCCAGCCAGCGCAAGCTGTTCGCCAAAAACGAGTTTATCTTCAAGGCTGGCGACCCCGGCCGGCACGTCTATTTCCTGCAGCAGGGCCGGGTCAAGATTTGCCAGCCGGCGCAGGAGGGCAAGGACGTGATTCTCTGGTTCTGCTTTGCCGGAGACATGTTCGGCATGGCGGAGGTCGCCCGCGGCGGCGGACGTGTCGTCCATGCCCAGGCCTGCGAAGCGTCCGAGGTGCTTTTCCTTTCCCAGACCGAGTTGACCGAGTACCTGAAGACGCACTCGGCCGCCGCCCTGCTGATCATGCAAATTCTGGCCGATCGCTTGCGCGCGCTCGGCGATGTCGTCGTCAACCTGATCAATGACGACGCGCAGACGCGCATCATCAAACTTATCCTGCGGCTTGCCACCCGCTATGGCGTCAGGGTAGATCAGGACATCCATCTCAATGTTCAACTCACCCATCAGGAAATAGCCGACATGGTGGGGACCACGCGCCAGACGGTGACCAGCGTGCTCAGCCAGTTGCAGCGCCAGGGCCTGATGCGACTCGAAAACCGGCGCATCCGGATCGAGAGCATGGAGTTGCTCGACGAGATGACGAATCCGACCTGATCGGATCGACCCGTTTGTTCAAACGCTGCCGAACACGCCGCGAGCTCACGCAAAAAAAAACGCCACGGCATGCCGTGGCGTTTTACCTGCGCCAAGCGAGGGATCAACTCTTCAGCGCCACCAGCACTTCGTCCAGCATCTTCTTGGCGTCGCCGAACAGCATGCGATTGTTTTCCTTGTAGAAGAGCGGATTATCGACGCCGGCATAGCCGGAAGCCATGCTGCGCTTCATGACGATCGAGGTCTTGGCCTTCCAGACCTCCAGCACTGGCATGCCGGCAATCGGGCTGTTCGGATCGTCCTGCGCACCGGGATTCACGATGTCATTGGCGCCGATGACGATCGCCACATCGGTCTGCGGGAAGTCATCGTTGAGCTCGTCCATCTCGAACACGATGTCGTAGGGCACCTTGGCCTCGGCCAGCAGCACGTTCATGTGTCCGGGCATGCGCCCCGCCACCGGGTGAATGCCGAAACGCACATTGACGCCTTTCCCGCGCAGATACTTGGTGATTTCGTACACCGTGTGCTGGGCCTGTGCCACCGCCATGCCGTACCCCGGCACGATGATGACGCTCTTGGACTCGCCCAGCAGTTCTGCCGTCTCGGTGGCGCTGATCGGCACCACTTCGCCGGCAGGCTGCGCACCCGCCACCGGCGTCGCGCCGCTGGTCGTGCCGAAGCCACCCGCAATCACGCTGATGAAGTGCCGATTCATGGCCGCGCACATGATGTACGAGAGAATCGCGCCGGAGGAACCGACCAGAGCGCCGGTGACGATCAACAGGTCGTTGGACAGCATGAAGCCTGTGGCAGCAGCCGCCCAGCCGGAATAACTGTTGAGCATCGAGACCACCACCGGCATGTCCGCACCGCCGATCGCCATCACCATGTGGATGCCGAACAGCAGCGCAATCACGGTCATCACGATGAGGGGAGTCATGCCGTCAGCCACCGAACCGGCATGCAGGAACTCGCGCCCGAAGTAAATGACTACCAGCAGGCCGGCAAGGTTGAGCCAGTGCCGCCCGGGCAGCAGCATCGGGTTGCCGCCGATCTTGCCCGAGAGCTTGCCAAAGGCAATGATCGAGCCGGAGAAGGTGATGGCGCCGATCAGGATGCCGATGTATATCTCGATTTCGTGGATATGTTTTTCGGCATCGGTCAGGCCGACAGACGCCGCCGGGTCGATGTAGTTCGCAAATCCAACCAGCATGGCGGCAAGACCGACCAGACTATGCATCAGCGCGACCAGTTCCGGCATCTGGGTCATTTGCACGGTGCGAGCCGCATACAGACCGACGCTGGCGCCGACCACCATGGCGCCAATGATCCACGGCAGGCCGGCCATGGTCACGCGCGGCCCGAAGACGGTGGCCAGCACGGCGACGGTCATGCCGATCATGCCGTAGAGATTGCCGCGACGCGAGCTCTCCGGGTTTGAAAGTCCGCCGAGGCTGAGGATGAAAAGAATCGTTGCTCCGATATAGGAGACGGTTGCCAGATTTCCAGACATGTCGTGTCTCCTGGGTTATTTGCGGAACATGGCCAGCATGCGCTGGGTCACGGCAAAGCCGCCGAACATATTGACCGCGGTGAGCGCAATGCCCGCCACCGCCAGCCAGCGTATCCAGCCTTCGGGCCCAATCTGCACCAGCGCACCGATGGCGATGATGCTGCTGATCGCATTGGTCACGCTCATCAATGGCGTATGCAGGGCCGGTGTGACGTTCCACACCACCATGTAGCCGACGAAGCAGGCCAGCACGAACACCGTAAAGTGCGCGAGGAAGGCAGCCGGAGCATTGGCGCCGACGAACCAGAACATGAGGGCTGCGACCAGGAAAGTCACCGCCGTACTGGTGGCGGATGCCGGGGCGGAACTCTTGCCATGGCCTCCTTTCTTGGCAGCCGGCGCCGCGGCAGCCGACTTTGCGGCGGCGGGTGGCGCTGCCGATGGCTTGGGCGCCGGAGGCGGCCAAGTGATGTTGCCTTCCTTGATTACCGTCAGGCCGCGGATGGCTTCGTCTTCCATGTTGACGTCGACGATGCCGTCCTTGGTTTTGCACAACTCCTCGGCGAGGCGGAACAGATTGGTGGCGTAGAGCGTCGACGACTGCTTGGCCAGGCGCGAGGTCAGGTCCGTGTAACCAACGATGGTCACGCCATGCTTCACCACCGCATGGCCGGGCTCGGTCAGCTCGCAGTTGCCGCCCCGCTCGGCCGCCATGTCGACGATCACGCTGCCCGGCTTCATGCTCATCACCATCTCGGCGGTGATCAGCCTGGGCGCGGGCTTGCCGGGGATCAGCGCTGTGGTGATGATGATGTCCACCTCCCTGGCCTGCTTGGCGTACATCTCGCGCTGGGCCTGCTGGAAACCCTCGCTCATGACCTTGGCATAGCCGCCGCCGCCGGAACCTTCTTCCTCGTAATCGACCTTGACGAATTCGCCGCCGAGCGACACGACCTGGTCGGCCACTTCGGCACGGGTGTCGTTGGCGCGCACGATGGCGCCCAGGCCAGCCGCGGTGCCGATGGCCGCGAGGCCCGCCACGCCGGCGCCGGCGATGAACACCTTGGCCGGCGGAACCTTGCCCGCGGCGGTGATCTGGCCGTTGAAGAAGCGGCCGAAGGCGTTGGCGGCCTCGATGACGGCGCGATAGCCGGCGACGCCGGCCTGGGAGGTCAGTGCGTCCATCTTCTGGGCGCGGGAGAGCTGACGCGGCAACGCGTCGATGGCCAGCACGGTGGCGCGCTTGCCAGCCAGTTGCTGCATCAATTCCGGGTTTTGCGCCGGCCAGATGAAGCCGATCAGGGTGCCGCCGTCGCGCAGGAGTCCGACCTCCTCCGTCGTCGGCACGCCTACCTTGAAAACGATGTCGGACGCCGCCCAGAGCTTGGCGGCGCCTTCGATGATCTGGGCGCCAACGGCGCGATAGGTGTCGTCACTGCAATTCGCCGCATCGCCGGCGCCGGATTCGACGGCCACCGAGAAGCCCAGCTTGATCAGTTTCTCAACGACTTCTGGTACGGTAGCAACGCGTTTTTCGCCTGCCAGGATTTCCCGGGGAACTCCAATTGTCAGTGCCATGATTCTCCCATTCACATGTCCATCGATGCTGCCCTGATACACGGACGTACAGTGGTCTTCTCGTCCGCACCTGATACGCTTCTGCCAACGCAGATGTCGCGCCGCCGGTATGATACGCCTTCCACATCAATCAATTTGATCGAGATCAACCTTCTTTCGATCGCCCATCATGACGAGTCCGAAGCCAAACCGCTCCCGTACACGCGCCGGCAAGCGCCTGTCGCAAGCTGCCAAGGTCGGGCTGGCGCCCGGTGCCCTGATCCATGTGGGCGAACGCAAGACCGAGCAGCCGACGATTACCCTGATCGAGTACGGCGATACTGAACTGGTCGAGTACTGCTTCACGTCGACGGAGGAGGCCAGGGCCTACCAGACCAGGCTGCCGGTGCTCTGGCTCAACGTGCATGGCCTGCACGAACCCGAGGTGATGGCGGAAATCGGGCGCCGCTTCAAGCTTCACCCGCTGGTGCTGGAAGACATCCTCAACACCAACCAGCGACCCAAAATTGACGACTACGGCGACTACCTGTTCATGGTCGCCCGCTTCTTCGAGATCGACAGCGATAACGACCAGATCAGCTCCGACCAGGTCAGCCTGATTCTCGGCCCCAACTTCGTCCTGACCTTCCAGGAACGGCCCAGCGGCCGCTTCGACCCGGTGCGCGAGCGTCTGCGCCAGGATCGCGGCCAGATCCGCAAGCTGGGCGCCGACTACCTCGCCTATTCACTGCTCGACGCCATCGTCGACCGCTACTTCACGATACTGGAAAACATCGGCGAGCGTACCGAAGAACTCGAGAACCTGATGCTCGAAAAACCCAAGCCGGGCTCGCTGCAAACAGTGCACCAGCTGAAGCGCGAAACCCTGACGCTGCGCCGCTCGATCTGGCCCCTGCGCGAAGTGATCAACAGCCTGACGCGCGCCGACGATCGCTTCTTCCGTCCGGAAACCCGCCCCTATCTGCGCGACATCTACGACCACACGGTGCATGCCATCGAATCGCTGGAAGCCAACCGCGACGTGATCGCCGGCATGCTCGACATCTACCTGTCGGCCGTCAGCAACCGGGTCAATCAGGAGGTCCGCGCGCTGACCGTGGTCGCCATCATCTTCATGCCGGCGACGCTGATCTCGGGCATCTTCGGCATGAACTTCAAGATCATGCCTCTGCTCGATCTGCCCAATGGCTTCCTGATCGCGATCGGCATGATGGCGACGGTGGCCACCACGCTAAGCATCGTCTTCTGGCGGCGCCGCTGGCTGGAATAAGGCGTGCCGCGCTGCGCCACGGCGCGCCTACGGTGCTACAGGTTTGCCGTTGGTGCTGAAGACGCGCCTGGCGGCAGACACCAGAACGAATACTTCCTGAGTCGACAGGCTGGGAAACTGCTCGTGCAGCGAGCGATAGGCCAGATGCTCATGGCTCTGGCCGCCCCAGCTATTGGCGGGGTCAAAGAACGGCTTGAGCACTTCATAGGCTTCGATAAAGATCGCCCGCAGCTGCGGATTGGCACGGCGGTCCTGGCCGGTTACAGGGTCAGTCATGTTCTGCCTTCCTGAGTATTCGCAGCGAGCATTCTAATCCCGGGATACCGTCCCTGGTTCGGCCGCGGACATAAGCCCTGGCTCGCTCTGTCGACGCAGCAGGCGGCGTTGCACCTTGCCGGTGGTGGTCATCGGCAGGGCATCGATGAACTCGATGATTTTGGGATATTCGTAGGGCGCGAGATACTGCCGCACATGCTGCTGCAGCGAAGCCTCGAGGTTGGGCGACGGGCACTCGCCGGCCTGTAGCACGATGAAGGCCTTGACCACGGTGCCGCGCACGGAGTCCGGTTCGCCGATCACGGCGGCATTGGTTACCGCGGGATGCTTGAGCAGGCAATTCTCGATCTCGCCCGGCCCGATGCGATAGCCGGCACTCTTGAACATGTCGTCGCTGCGCCCCTGGTACCAGAGCACGCCATCTTCATCGAGCTTCGCCAGATCGCCGGTGCGGCCCCAGGCCTCTGGATCATCGACGCTACCGCCAAGAAACTTTTCCGCGGTGGCCTGCGGGTTCTTCCAGTAGCCGAGCATGAACACTGGATCCATTGCGCCGTCGCAACTGCGTTGTACGCAGACTTCGCCGAGCTCGCCGGGCGCCACCGGCTGACCGGCGTCATCGAGCACGGCCACCCGATGCCCCGGATAGCCGCGGCCCATGGCGCCGGGTTTGGGCGGCGCCACCGTGGCGCAGTTGCCGACGATGTAGTTGATTTCGGTCTGGCCGTACATCTCGTTCACCGTGACGCCCAGCGCTTCCTGGGCCCAGTGGCACACCGCCTCGCCGACGGTTTCCCCGGCGCTCATGACGCTGCGCAAGCCGAGGTCGTACTTCTCTCTCGGCTGGGGCACCGCCTTCATCATCATTTTCAGCGCCGTGGGGAAGAGGAAGGCATTGCGTATGCCGTACTTCTCCAGCAGCCAGAAAGCTTTCTCCGGGTCGAAGCGGCCGCGATAGCCGAGCAGGGGCTGGCCGAAGTTCCAGCTTGGCAGCAGCGCGTCGAACAGGCCGCCGGTCCAGGCCCAGTCGGCCGGCGACCAGAACATGTCGCCGCGCTGCGGATAGAAGTCGTGCGAACTGACGAAGCCCGGCAGGTTGCCGAGCAGGCCGCGCTGTGCGATCAGCGCACCTTTGGGGTTGCCGGTGGTGCCGCTGGTGTAGATGATCATGGCCGCATCGTCGGCCGCGGTGTCCCTCGGCGTATAGCGCGATGACGCGAGCGGCAGCAAGGTGTTCCACTCGCGCACCCATGATTCTCGCGCGCCGCCAACGCCGATCACGTGCTTGAGGTCCGGCAGTTTGTCGCGCACGGCGCCGAGCTTCTCCAAACCGCCCTCATCGATGATGGCCACCCGCACCCCGGCATGGGTCAGGCGGAATTCCAGCGCATCGGCGCCAAACAGATGCGAGACAGGCACCGCGATCGCGCCCATCTGGTAACAGGCCATGTGCGCGATGCCAGTTTCGGGTCGCTGCGGCAGCATGATGGCGACGCGGTCGCCGGCCATGACACCCATGGCGCCGAGTACATTGGACAGGCGGTTGGCGGCCTGCTGCACATCCCAGAAAGTCCAGGCTTCCGTATGACCTGATTCATCCTCGTAGTAAAGGGCGAAGCGCGATCGATCGTCGGCCCAGCGGGCACAGCAAGCCTGGGCAATGTTGTAGCGCGCCGGCACCTGCCAGCGGAAGGACGAGCGCAGGGTCTGCCAGTCGCGCGCCGTCGCGTCGAGCCCGACCCCGCTCATGTCACGCCACCCCGTTCATTCCGCCGCCGGTCATGATGACAAGCGCTCGTCGAGCACTTCAATCCAGTGTTTCACCGGCAAGGTGGTAGCGCCCTGCAGGTGCCCGATGCAGCCCACGTTTGCGCTGGCTATCGCGGCAGGCAGGCCGGCCGTCAGCGCGGTGAGCTTGTTGTCCAGCAGCTGCTGTGAAAGCACCGGCTGCAAAACCGAGTAGGTGCCCGCCGAGCCACAGCACAGGTGCGAGTCGGCCACGGCAGTCAGTGTGTATCCGGCAGCAATCAGCAGGGATTCGACGGTACCGCGGATTTTGAGCCCATGCTGGAGGCTGCACGGGCTGTGAAACGCCATCATGCGTTCGTTCTCCGGCACGGGGCCACAGGCCTGCAGAAGGGACGCGAGTTCCACCGCTTCCGCCGTAATGACTTCGCTGATATCGCGCGTCGCCAGCACCACCCGCGCCGCCTTCACCGCGTAGTCGGGATCTTCCTGCAGCAGATGGGCATATTCGAGCACATGCGAGGCACAGCCTGAAGCCGTCATCACCAGTCCTTCCGCGCCGGCTTCGAGCAGTGGCCACCAGGCGTCGATGTTGCGCCGCGCGTCGTCGCGCGCGCCTTCCGCGGCGTTGAGATGCGCCCGCACCGCGCCGCAACAACCCGCCCCTGCCGCTTCGATCATCTGGATGCCAAGGCGATCCAGCACGCGCCGGGTTGCGCCGTTGACGTTGGGATACATCGAGGGCTGGACACAGCCGGCCAGCGCGATCATTTTTCTGGCGTGGCTGCGGTGTGGCGCAGGGCCGGCCGAAGAAAGCGGCGGCACCTTGGCGCGCAGCACCCCTGGCAACATGAGCCGCACCGCCTGCCCCATCTTCATCGCCGCACCGAACAGCGTCGAACGCGGCAAAAGATTTTTCAGCGCGCCGCGCATCACTGCATCGATGCCCGTGCGCGGCACCTTGCTTTCAACCACTTCGCGACCGATGTCGAGCAGGCGCGTGTAATGCACGCCCGAAGGACAGGTGCTCTCGCAGGAACGACAGCTCAGGCAGCGGTCGAGATGCAGGCGGGTCTTTGTCGTCGGCTGGGCGCCTTCCAGCACTTGCTTGATCAGATAAATGCGTCCGCGCGGACCGTCAAGCTCGTCACCCAGCAATTGGTAGGTCGGACAGGTCGCGGTACAAAACCCGCAATGCACACAGCGGCGCAGGATCTCCTCGGCCTCGCGGCCGGCGGAAGTATGACGAATGAAATCGGCGAGATGGGTTTCCATGGTTCAGGATTTCACAGTTCCGGATACAGGCGGCCGGGGTTGAATACGCCGTAAGGATCGAAGCTTTGCTTGAGACGGCGGTGCACTTCCATCAGCACCGGGGACAGGGGTGCGAAAACACCGCTCGCCTTGTCGCCGCCGCGAAACAGGGTTGCATGCCCGCCTGCCTTCGCTGCCGCCTGGTGCAGCAGGGATGGATCGGTGTCGGTACGCATCCAGCGCTGCGCCCCGCCCCACTCCAGCAAAGAGGCGCCGGGCAGTTCCAGCGGCGGAGTCACAGAGGGCACAGAAAACCTCCACAACGGGGCATCTCCGGCAAAAAACTCAGCGGTCTGCTCGCGCAGGGCAAGCCAGAACGCTGCCGCGGCTGCCGGATCGGCAAGCGACTCGCCTCCCAGCTTCTGACAGGCCGCGGCAACTGCGGCTTGTGCACCGGACAGTCGCAGTGTCAGAATCCCGGCCTGCCAGCACGTCGCCACCAGCGGCAGAGGCTGCCCGGCCCACCTGTTCACGGCATCCAGCGCCTTGTCCTGCGGTAACTCGAAACGCAGTGTCGCGTCGGCCACTGGCAGCGGTAGCACCTTGAGCGACACTTCGAGAATCAGGCCCAGCGTGCCGAGGCTGCCCGCCATCAGCCGCGAGACATCGAAGCCGGCAACATTCTTCATCACCTCGCCGCCGAACCTGAGCACGCGCCCCTCGCCATCCATGATCTTTACTCCGAGGACGAAGTCGCGCAGGCTCCCAACCATTGCCCGGCGCGGACCGGAAAGCCCGGCAGCCACGGCGCCACCCATGGTGGCGCAACCAAAGTTCGGCGCTTCGCAGGCAAGAAACTGTCGGCGTTCCGCCAGCGTCGACTCCAGCTCGGCCAACGGCGTGCCACAGCGCGCGGTGATCACCAGCTCCGTCGGTTCGTAGCTGACGACACCGCGATGACCGCCCGTGTCCAGTACTTCGCCGGACAGCGGCCCACCATAAAAATCCTTGCTGCCGCCTCCCCGGAGCCGCAACGGTTTGCGTTCGAGGATGCGCGAGCGGAACTCTTCAAGCCGGTCCGCACTCATTGGACTACCTCCCCCCCATCCCCTGCCCCACGGCTGGCTTTGCACAGCCAGCCGGCTTCGACGGCGCGGAGCAGTGCTCCGTGAAACCCCGTCTCCGCCCCAAGGAAGGGGGTGACTGCAGTTCGCCGCCATCGGCGGCTCCAATTGGTTGACTGGCGCCGGCTTGGGGCGGCCCTGCGCGCGGCGCTCACAGGCGCTCCAGTTCAGGAAACTTGATGTTGCCGCCATGCACATGCATGCGTCCGAACTCTGCGCAGCGATGCAGCGTCGGGATGCCCTTCTCGGGATTCAGCAAACCCTCCGGGTCGAACGCGCGCTTGACCGCATGAAAGGCACGCAACTCGTCGGAACCGAACTGGTCGCACATCGAGTTGATCTTCTCGTAACCCACGCCATGTTCGCCGGTAATGGTGCCCCCCAGCGCCACCGAAAGCTTGAGGATCTCGGCACCAAAGGCTTCGGTCCGTTCCAGCTCTCCGGCCACGTTGGCGTCGTAGAGGATCAGAGGATGCAGATTGCCGTCGCCGGCATGAAACACGTTGATGCAGCGCAAGCGGTATTTCTTCTCCATGGCATAGATCGCCGTCAACATTTCGCCCAGGCGCTTTCTCGGAATGGTGCCATCCATGCAATAGTAGTCTGGCGAAATTCGTCCTGCGGCCGGGAAAGCGGCCTTGCGCCCGGCCCAGAAACGCAAGCGCTCAGGCTCCGATTGCGAGACGCGGATCTCGGTCGCGCCGCTGGTTTCAAGCACGGCTTTCATGCGCGCAATTTCTTCCGCGACCTCCTCGGCCGTACCGTCGGATTCGCAAAGCAGAATGGCCTCGGCATTCAGGTCGTAGCCGGCTTTCACGTAAGGCTCGACGGCGGCAGTAGCCGGCTTGTCCATCATCTCCAGCCCGGCCGGTATGATGCCGGCAGCAATGACTTCCGCCACGGCCTCGCCTGCCTTCATCACATCATCGAAACTGGCCATGATCACCTGGGCATGCTCCGGCTTCGGCACCAGCTTGACCGTCACTTCGGTGACGACCGCCAGCATGCCCTCGGAACCGATCGCCAGCGCCAGCAAGCCGTAGCCGGGAGCATCGAGTGCATGATTGCCAAATTCGACAATATCGCCGGTGATCATCACCGCGCGCACGCGCAGCACGTTGTGCAGCGTCAGTCCGTATTTCAGGCAATGCACGCCACCGGAATTTTCGGCCACGTTGCCACCGATGGTACAGGCGATCTGCGAACTCGGATCGGGTGCGTAATAGAGTCCCAGCAGTGCGGCGGCCTCCGAAATGGCCAGGTTGCGCACTCCGGTTTGCACCACGGCAACGCGCGCCACCGGGTCAACATGGAGAATTTTCTTCAGTTTTGCCAGGGACAGCACCACGCCCTGCGGATGTGGCAACGCACCGGCCGAAAGCCCGGTGCCTGCGCCTCGGGCGACAACCGGCGCACCGGCCGCGCGACAGGCCTTGACCACTGCCACCACCTGCGCCTCGGATTCCGGCAAGGCGACCGCGATCGGCAACTGGTGATAGGCAGAAAGGCCGTCGCACTCGTAGGGCTTCAAATCCTCGGCCGCAAACAGCAGCGAGTCGGGTGGCAGCAGGCGCGCGAGTTCGGCCAGCAGCGCCTCGCGATCCGTGCCGGCAAAATCCTGCGCCTTATCGGCAGAATGTTCGCGCTGAACCATTATTCCTCCTTCACAGAGCCGCCTCGGGAAAGCGCGGCCAGTCGTCCATTGAGCGGGTCACACCCGGAAACCCCCGCCGCATCTCTTGTGGCTGAGGATCGGGACAGGCATCGCATGTCAGTTTGACCTCGGGCTCGCATGATGGGTGGCTAATTTGACGGCACGCCTTGCTGCATATCGCCGGTGCCACCTTCGAAAAACACGTGGCAACCGCGACCCGCCGCTTTTGCCCGGTACATGGCGGCATCGGCACAGCTCAGCAGCGCGTCCGGCGTATCGCCATCCCGCGGCGCACAGGCAATACCTATGCTGCATGACACATGCACTTCCCCGGCGGCAAGAGGGCAAGGCTCGGCAACCGTCGCTACCAGGCCTGCCGCGATCGTCGCCAGATTCTGGTCGGTGAAGCCTCCCTCCATCACGATGACGAACTCATCGCCACCGAGCCGCACCACCAGATCGGATTCCCGCGCCTGCTGCCGCAACCTTGCGGCCAGGGTGACCAGCAAGCGGTCGCCGTCGGCATGTCCATAGCGGTCATTGACCGGCTTGAAGCCGTCGAGATCGATGAACAGGAGCGCTACCCGCGTCCCGTTACGGCGGGCGACGGCGAGCTGGTGTCCGAGATGCAGGCCAAGGGCCAGGCGGTTGGACAGGCCGGTGAGGGGGTCATGGTGCGCGAGGTAGCTCACCTGCTCCTCAGTCGCCTTGCGTTCGCTGAAGTCGGAAAAAACCGCAACGTAGTTAGCCACCTTGCCGCTGCTGGAATCCTGTACCACATCGATGCTGGCAAGCTTCGGATAGACGCTGCCATCCTTGCGCCGATCCCAGATTTCTCCCCGCCAGCGCCCCGTGTCGCGCAAGCTCTGCCACATCGACTGGAAGAAGCTTGCGTCGTGCCGCCCCGACTTGAAGTACCCCGGATTGCGGCCCAGCACTTCATCGGCAGAAAACCCCGTAATGCGTTCAAAAGCCCGATTGACCGACACGATGCGGTTGTCGGCGTCGGTCACCACAACAGCCTCGGAACTGCTGTCCAGGACGCGCTGGGCGAGCTCGAGGCGCTGCAGCATTTGCCGTCGTTCGCTGATGTCCTCGAGCAGCCACACCGAGCCTTCCTGCGGCTGCTGCGGATCGAGTGCGCGTCCGGCTATCTCGCCCCAGAAGATGCTGCCGTCCTTGCGCAGGAAGCGCTGCTGGCGACAATGGTAGTTGTTCTGACTGAGTGCCGCGTAAGCTGTCGCGCCGATACTCGCGTACTCCTCGTCGGTCAGGTACCAGGCCCTTGTCGATAGTCCGGTCATCTCACCGGGTCCGCAGGCAAACAGCTCTTCAAAGCGCCGATTGCAGCGCACGATAACGCGATGCCTGACGAGCGTGATGCCCATCACCGCCGAGTCAAAAATGGCCTCAGTCTCGCGCTTGGCCAGATCAAGAGCGAGTTCGATGCGCCGCTGATCGGTGACGTCCTCAATCGTCCACACCACGGCCGGTTCGGCAGCCGCTGCATCGATGAGCCGGCCTGAAACATGGACATGGACCGCCGCTCCATCCTTGCGCCGCATTTCCACATCGCCGACAAAAGCGCGGCCTGCAAACAAGTCCACCCGCGCCTCCTGACTCAACCGGACGTAGTCGTCATTGTTCGCGTAAAAAATTGCCGCTTCGCGGCCGACCAGGTCCACCACCTCGTAGCCAAAGAGTTCGGCGATGCGCCGGTTGCAACGCTCGATCCGGTGGCCGCAACTGTAGACGATGCCTATCGCGGCATTCTCGAATATCGCCTGATGTTCCTGCAACAGCCGTTCGTTCTGCTCGCGAGTGCTCATTTCACGGCACCTCGAGGGTCGGTTCGATCAGGATCGCCCTGAAGTCGTTGACGTTGGTGCGTGTCGGCCCGGTAACGACCAGGTCGCCGAGCGCGGCGAACACGCTGTACGCGTCATTCTCGGCCAGGCGCGCACGCAAATCAATTCCTGCGGCAGCGGCACGCGCCGTCGTATCCGGCAGCAACAGCGCACCGGCATTGTCTTCCGAACCGTCGATGCCATCGGTATCACAGGCGATGGCATGGATGCTTCGATGCCCCCCGAGTGCCAGCGCCAGTCCGAGCAGGAATTCGGCATTGCGCCCGCCGCGCCCGCCGCCTCTTACTGTCACGGTAGTTTCGCCGCCGGAGAGCAGCACGCAGGGCGCCGCCAGCGGCACTCCATGCGCGGCGCAGGACAGCGCGACGCCACCCAGCACGCGCGCCACCTCGCGCGCCTCGCCTTCGATGGCGTCACCCAGGACCAGCGCTGCGATGCCCTGCGCTCGCGCCACCTCGGCCGCTGCCGCTAGCGCAGATTGCGCCGTGGCGATGATGTGCGACTCGCAGCGCAAAAAACGCGGGTCGCCGGCCTTAGGCGTTTCGCAGGCGCCCGTCAGCAGTGACTGATGCGCGAAGGCGGAAAGTTCAATACCGTAACGAGTCACGATTTCGAGTGCGTCAGCGCAAGTTGTCGGATCGGACACCGTCGGGCCGGAGGCAATGGTCGACAGGTCGTCGCCGGGTACATCGGAAATCGCCAGCGTCAGCACTCGCGCGGGAGCGGCGGCGAGCGCCAGACGGCCGCCCTTGACGGCCGAGAGATGCTTCCTGACGCAGTTGATCTCGCCGATGCTGGCACCGCAGCTCAGCAGGGCTTTGGTCGCGGCGCGCTTCTGTTCCAGCGTGACGCCTGCCATCGGGGCCGCAAGCAGGGCCGAACCACCCCCCGAGAGCAGCACCAGCACCAGGTCGTCCGGCGTCAGCCCTTTTACCGCGTCGAGAATGCGCACCGCCGCCGCTTGCCCCGCGGCATCGGGTGTCGGATGCGCGGCTTCGACGACTTCGATGCGCCGCGTCGGAGCGCCGTGTCCGTAGCGCGTGACGACCAGGCCGGAGAGTCGCTCCGGATCGCCGCGCCAGTGATCCTCGACAGCGCGGGCCATGGCAGCGGCGGCCTTGCCGGCGCCGACAACGACCGTGCGGCCCATTGATGAATCGTGTGAAGCGGGCGGCTCCGGCAAGTATGCGGGCAGGCAGCGCGCCGGATCGGCAGCCGCAACCGCCGCATCAAACAGGCTTCGCAGCAAAGCCCGCTGCCGCCCATAGCTCACCGCCACGACTCCAGCCAGCCGAAACTGTCTTCAGTACGCCCGCCTGGCTTGTATTCGCAGCCGACCCAGCCGGCGTAGCCTATTCTGTCGAGGTGCTGAAACAGAAAGGGGAAATTGATCTCGCCGCTACCCGGCTCGTGCCGCCCCGGATTGTCCGCAAGCTGGATATGGGAGATCTGCGGCAGATGCTCCTGCAACGTACGGGCCAGATCGCCCTCCATCACCTGGGCGTGGTAAATGTCGTATTGCAGGCGCAGATTCTCACTGCCAACCGCCTTGATCAGCGCCAGCGCGGTTCGCGTGGTGGCAACGAGGAAGCCCGGCGTGTCACGCGTGTTGAGCGGCTCCAGCACCAGTTCGATACCCGCGCGCGCGGTCACGGCTGCGGCAAAGCGCAGGTTTTCGATCAGGGTTTCACGCGCCTTGTCGTGGGTAATGCCGCCAGGTGCTATTCCGGCCAGGCAATTGAGTCGGCCGCAACCCAGCAGGCGGGCGTAGTCAATGGCCTGCCCGACACCATCCTGGAACTCCGCAATACGCCGCGGGTGGCAGGCAATGCCGCGCTCTCCCGCTGCCCAATCGCCCGGCGGCAGATTGAACAGGACGACTTCCAGGCCCGAGGTCAGTACCACCTCGGCCAGTGCGGCGCGGTCAAACTCGTATGGGAAGTGAAACTCGACGGCTGCGAAACCTGCCGCGCGCGCCGCCGCAAAGCGCTCCAGAAAGGGACGCTCGGTAAACAGATAGGAAAGGTTTGCGGCAAAGCGTGGCATGCGGCGATTATATGTCGCTGTGCCGCAAGGCCGGCGACGGTATCCCCTTGCGGGATATGTCTCCGTGCGCGTGCGCCGGGGACGGTGCTCCCGCTTTGCATGACGGGGCCTGAATGAGAGCGTAGACGAATTGTTGCCTTCGTCGCACCAATCATTTGTAGCTTCCGGTCTTTGTTATCCTCGACAGGACGCGTAAAGTATTTGCTTTATTCCTCAATGGTCGTGCCTCAGCCGCCAGCTCCATGATGTCCAGATCCAGCACCAGCCCGGATTCCAGCACGCGCTATACCGGCCTTGCCATCGGCCTGCACTGGCTGATCGCCCTCGCCATCATCGGCACCTTTGCAGTCGGCCTGTACATGCATGACTTGCCGCTGTCGCCGCAGAAGCTCAGGATCTACTCTTGGCACAAATGGGCCGGCGTGACGATCTTTCTGTGCGTGATCCTGCGCCTTGGCTGGCGCCTGCGGCATCGCCCGCCCGAGTTCCCCGTCGGCATGCCGGCCTGGCAGCACAAGGCCGCCGAAGCGACGCATGTCCTGCTCTACCTGCTGATGTTCGCCGTGCCGCTCAGCGGCTGGCTGATGAGTTCGGCCAAGGGTTTCCAGACCGTCTGGTTCGGTGTCCTGCCGCTACCCGACCTGCTGGACAAGAACAAGGAACTGGGCAGCCTGTTGCAGGAGGTTCATGAAGTGCTCAACTTCGGCATGGCAGCCTTGGTAATTGCCCACCTCGGTGCGGCGCTCAAACACCATTTCATCGACCGTGACGACGTGCTTGCCCGCATGATCCCTTTTCTTGGCAACACCACACCTGGAGAAATGAAATGAAGCACTGGCGACACGGCCTTGCCCTTTGCGCACTGGCCACCGCTCTGCCGGCCTGCGCCATCGAGTTCAATCAGTTCCAGGCCAGCAAGAGTGCGCTCTCGTTTGTATCGAAGCAGATGAATGTGCCGGTCGAAGGCCAGTTCAAGAGCTTCCGCAGCAAGGTCGCCTTCGACCCGACAAAGCCGGCTGCCGCCAGGGCCGAGCTGGAAATCGACCTGGCCAGCATCGATGCGGGATCGCAGGATGCGAACGACGAAGTCGCCGGCAAGGCCTGGTTCAACACCAAGGCCTTCCCGGTCGCGAAGTTCGTCGCCACCACCGTCAAGCCGCTGGGCAGCAACCGCTTCGAAGTCGCCGGCAAGATGACGATCAAGGGCAAAACACTCGATCTGACCGCCCCTGTCACGCTGCGCCAGGAAGGCAACAGCGCGAGCTTCGAAGGCAGTCTGGTCATCAAGCGCGCCGACTACGCGATCGGCGAAGGCATCTGGGCCGACTTCGGCACCGTCGCCAACGAAGTACAGATCAAGTTCCGCCTGGTGGCCAGCGCAAGCCCGGTCGCCAAATAACAGCAAGCCCCCAACCCTCAGGAGAACACCCATGAAGAATCTCGCCCTCGTCCTTGCCCTTTCAGCCTTCTCCGCCGCCAGCTTCGCGGCGCCCGAAACCTTCAACGTTGAACCGACCCACACCTACCCGCGCTTCGAATACAGCCACTTCGGCTATTCCAACCAGCAACAGCGCTTCGACAAGACCAGCGGCAAGGTCGTCATAGATCGCGCCGCCCATACCGGGGCGGTGGATGTAATCATCGACGCCAAGTCGGTCAACACCGGCTACGCGCTTTTCAACCAGCACATTCAGGGCGAGGACTTTTTCGATACCGCGAAGTACCCGACCATCACCTTCAAGTCGAGCAAGGTCAAGTTCGATGGCGACAAGCCGGTGGCCGTCGAGGGCGATCTGACCATCAAGGGCGTGACCAGGCCGGTGACGCTGACCGTGACGTCCTTCCATTCCATGCCGCATCCGATGCTGAAGAAAGACGCGATTGGCGCCAACGCGGTGACCAAGGTCAAGCGTTCGGAGTTCAACATGGGCAAGAACGTGCCCTACGTCAGCGACGAGGTAACGCTGACCATCGCCATCGAAGCCATCAAGGAGTAGATATCGACAACCGGCCGCGAACAGCCTACAGGGCTATCGCGGCCGGAGTGTGTGAGAGCGCTTCGATGCCGGGCTCGTCCATGTCGAGCAAACGCAAGCCGAGTGCGGTGAAATGGACGCGGCCGGCCTCGGCGGCGCTCGCAAGCATGTCCATGCCGCCACCGCCGTCCGGCGGAATACCGGTTCGCACAACTCTCGCGGCATAGGACTCGACCAGTCGCGGAAACAGTTCGCGGCGCATGCCATCGAAGGTCGAGAACCAGAAATGCAGCGAGTCGTTGCTGCCTCGCTGCAATAAACCTGGCAGTGTCACCAGGCAATCCGCCAAGTTGTCGCGCACCGCTCGCGCCAGCAGTTCGGCGCGCTTGCCGCAGAAGCCATCAAGTTTTGCCGACCAGCCCTTGCCCAGCACCCGGCCGGCGGCAATTTCGCCTTCCTCGTGGAGGACCAGGGTTTCGATCTCACCATCGGCCATGCGCTCGATGGCGGCCTGCGGATCGACGTCAAAGCCATACGCGAGCAAGGCCGACTTGAGCGCGCCATCCTGTTGCTTGACGTTCCAGCCCTCGGCTTTCTCCCAAAGCCACTGCCGCAGCGCCTCGCGGCGGACAATCACGGTACCGCCCTGGGACGCGGCCGGAATGGCCGAAACATCGCGCGCATATTCGCAGCCACAGACCAGCAGTCGCGCATCGCCGCGCTGCTCTTCGCGCGCCAGCTGGCCGAGGAAGAAGTGCGGCTTGTGGAAGCGCCCCACGCCTGCGCCATACACCAGTCCGCTGCCTGCCAGCGCGGCATTGACCTTCTGGGCGGCGAAGGGATCGAAGGTGTGACCGGCGATCGGTACTGCGACGAAATCCTCGTCCGCTATCCGCTCCCAGCGCGCCTCGCGCTCGGCAATCCATCGTCCCACCTCGTCGCGCGGTGGTGAGATGCCCCAGGGAAGCTCGTGTTCCCAGCGATAGAACTCGCGCATGCCTAGCAGGTAGGTGCACAAGCTGACGTCGCGCGCATGACGAGCGTCGGCGATGTCGCAGTTGGTCTGCACGGCATCCACCAGCGCGGCCATGCCGACTATCATCGCGGCTCTCCGGAATGGCGGCGGCGGGCCTTCCACGCGGCAACGCCTTGCACGATCTCGGAAAAGGGCAACTCGCCGAGGTCGCCGTAGCGCTCCTGCGCCAGGCGTATCAGGCGCCGCACATCCGGCGCCACCGCATCGGCATCCAGCAAGGCCTTGAGACCATCGAGGCCGCCGCACTGGATCTTCATCACCATGGCGTGCGGCAGAATGCGCTGAGTATCGGAAAGTCCCAGCGCAAATGCCGACTTCTCGCGCAGCAGGCCCGACATCTGTGCGCAGACCGCCCGCGCCACCGGCTGAGCGCAGGCCACCGTCTCGCGCTCGGCGATCTGGTGCCGCACCGCCAGTTCGCAGGCCGCGTGGCGCGCCAGCAGCGCTCGCTCGAAAACGCAGGGCAGGCGATTGATCTCGCCCCTGGCATGACGGAAAGCGGTTTCGTCGACCACGACGCTAGTAGTCTTCCCCTGTCATCGGCTCTTCGCCTCTCGGCTCGTTGAGCAACTCTTCTGCCTGCAACTCGTTCGAAGCGAAGATGGTCTTGATCAACTCGCCGGCAGCGAGTTCGGATTCGCGGCGCAGGCGCTTGGCTTCGTTCGAAGCGTCCTTGAATGCCTCGAGCTCGGTGATCTTCGCCAACTGGCGGATCGGCCCGATTGGAGTTACGCGATAGATGTAATAGGGCATGGGTTTAGTCCACGTAACGTTTGGTGGCCTTGCGACGGCCGGGTTTCGATTTCTGGATGATGACCCCTTTGACCTCGCCCAGGTCGGGAATATCCGCTGCGGGATAGGCGGGGTTTAGTGCCTGCAGCCGCCAGCCTGTACCGTGCTTCGCCAGTTGGCGGAAAATCCACTCGCCGTCGAGCCGGGCAAGGACGAAGGAACCGTCGGTCGCCAAGCCTTCCGGCTCGATCAGGATCACTTCACCTTCGAGGAACTCGGGCTCCATGCTGTCGCCCAGCACCATCAGGGCGAAGGGCTCGGCCGAGGAACAGGCGTCCAGTTCGGTATCGACGGCCTGCGGCTGGATGGGAATGACACGACTTGGCTGGATCATGGCTTCACAGGCCCTCGACATGCAGTTGCGCCGGCGGCACACCGGCGGCCAGCAGCGCGGCGGCCAGCGGCTCAACCACCTCGGCCGCCCCGGCAAGATAGACATCGCTCAGCGGCAATGCGCTATCCGCTGCAAGCGCCGCCGCCAGTTCATCGACGGCCAGCGGCCGGTAGCTGAACTCGTCGAGCGCGGCGGCCCAGGCCCGGCACTGGTTCGGCAGGTACTGGCCGCCGGCCTGCTCGCTGGCCCAGTAGAGCGTGATCGACTCCGCCGCATCCACCGCAATGGCGTGTTCGATCAGGCTGTTGATCGGGGCGAAGCCGTCGTCGAGCGCAATGAAAACCAGCGGACGTGCCGAAGCCTTCTCCAGCACAAAGCGGCCCCAGGGACCCCACACCGAGACGTCGTCGGCAACCTTGATGCGATCTTCGAAGACACGGCGGGAAAAGTCGGTGCTGGCGGCACGGTGATCGCCGCGGCTGATGTGGAAAATCAGGTTGCGGTCGTCACAGGGACAGCTCGCCACCGGGAATTCGCCATGAACATCGCTGCCATCACGGACGCCGGCGCGAATGCCCAGAGTGACCCGCTGCCCGGCGAGAAAGCGCAGGCGGTTGCTGCGCGGCGTCTGCAGGTGTACGCGTATCACGTCGGCGGTCAGCGCATCGATGCGGCGAACCTTGGCGACGATGCGCTGCTCGGGAATGTCCTCGGGCGCGCCGGCTTCCAGCACCTCCAGCACGAGGTCGGAACTCAGCGCGGTGCAGGAACACATCAGCACATGGTTCTGGGCCTTCTCGGCTTCCGAGAAGCGGTAGTCGGAAGGTGCCACCGTGCGCGCCTCCCCGGATACCACGCGCGCCTTGCACAAGCCGCAATTGCCGTTGCCGCAGCCATAGTTGGGCGCCAGCCCGGCGCGCAGCGCGGCCTTCAGCAGGGTCTCCGAACCCTCGACAAAGAATTCCCGACCCGATGGCTTGACCGTAACGTGCGCCGACATGACGCGCAGCATAGCATCGAGTGCGGCCATGTCGTTTCCCGGTGCGGGGGCCGCCAGCGCCTGCGCCAGGCCCTCGTCGAGCAGCCGCAACAGTTCGCCGCCTGCCGGAGCCGGCTCGGCAGCAAGACGCACCTCCAAGGCCTCGAACAAGGTGTGATAACGCGTCAGGGTCCGCTGCAATTCCGCGAGTTCCTGCCCCTGCACAAACAGGCGCTGGGCGAGCGTCTCCTGAGTCGGCAGGACACGTTCGCGCAGGCGTTTGGCGAAGGCATCCTCGCGAATCGCGCGGGTCTTTTCAAAACTGCCCGACTCATTCAGATCCAGCTCCGGCCAGGTCCGCTGCAAATCGTCCGCCGCCACCATGCCATCAAAAGACGGCAGTTCACCCTCGCGAATGCGCTTCTGCAAAGCGACGCGCGAAATGCCGAGCAGATGTGCGGCGCGGGAAAGGGTCAGCCACTGAGACATGATTGCAAGCATAGCGAAGCAAAGCCCTCCGGCGATTTCAATTTCTTATGGTCGCCTAGAACATATTTCGGCCGGAATCGTCCCTCGCCTCGAGGCCGGATTCCGCCTCTGCGAAGCCAGGGCCGCCGGCCTGCGCCGCCTCGCGCATTGCGTCGCGGGGCGGTAAGATGCAGGCATCAATTGGGGGATGAGCGTGATGGACAATGGCACTCGCGGACTGGGTCTTGCTCCCGCCACGGCAGCCGACTACCGGGAACTGGCGCGCAAGCGCCTGCCGCGACACTTGTTCGATTACCTCGACGGCGCGGCTTATGAAGAAGTGACCGCAGGCGAGAATCAGCAGGCGTTCAATCGCCTGCGCCTGCGCCAGCGCGTCATGCGCGATGTCTCCCGGCTGAGTTTGAACACCCGCGTGCTGGGCCAGGATCTTGCCCTGCCGCTGATACTCGCACCGGTCGGGCTGGCCGGCGCGATGGCGCGGCGGGCCGAGGTGCAGGCGGCACGCGCCGCTGAGCAAGCCGGTGTGGCCTTTTGCGAATCGACTGTTTCCATCTGTTCGATCGAGGAAGTTCGCGCTGCGACGAAGGCACCCTTCTGGTATCAGCTCTATGTCATGCGCGATCGCAGCTATACCAAGGAACTAATGGCGCGGGCGCAGGCCGCCGGCTGCCCGGTGCTGGTGTTGACCGTCGATCTGGCCGTAATGGGGGCGCGCTATCGCGACACCCGCAATGGCATGGCCAGCGCACTGCCGCTGGCGGGCCGGCTGGCCAAGGCCTGGGACCTGATCTCGCATCCGCACTGGCTGCTGGACGTGGCGATCAAGGGCCAACCCCTGATGTTCGGCAACCTGACGACGGCCGTACCCGATGCGCGCAGCCTGCCGGAATTCAAGGCCTGGGTGGATAGCCAGTTCGATCCGCGCGTCACCTGGGACGACCTGGCCTGGGTGCGGGAAAACTGGCCGGGCAAGATCCTGCTCAAGGGGATTCTCGACGTGGACGATGCGCGCCAGGCGGCAGCGGTTGGTGCCGACGGGCTGGTGGTGTCGAATCACGGCGGCCGCCAGTTGGACGGCGTGGCCGCCAGCGTCGAGGCGCTACCGCGGATTGTCGACGCCGTCGGCGACCGCCTCGAGGTGCTCATGGACGGCGGCGTGAGGAGCGGACTGGATGTGGTCAAGGCGCTCTCGCTCGGCGCCAAAGCCTGCATGCTCGGGCGGGCCTGGGGCTATGCCGTCGCCGCCCGCGGCGAGGCCGGCGTCGCCCACATGCTTTCGGTCATGCACAAGGAAATGTCGGTGGCCATGGCGCTGTGCGGCGTAATCGATGTACGCCGACTGGATCGTGACACGCTGCTCGACGCCGGGTGCGATTCCAGGAGGCAGCATGGACATCCACAGTAAGCCGATACAGCAGCGCATCGACTGGCTGTTCGACCTTGCCGACCGCCACGGCGCCAACTACCGCAGTCCGGAGGCGTGGCTGGCGCGCGAACGCTACCTGTCCGAGCATCCGACCGCCATCGCGGTGCTGAAATGCATGGACGGCCGCATCAACATTCCCGTCGCCACCAACACGCCCGTCGGCATCCTGATGCCATTCCGCAATCTCGGTGGCATGTTCGACCTCGGCTGGCCGCACCTGGGCGAGGTGCTGGCGCACCACGTGCAACGCATGGTCAGCGGCGGCCGCAGGCTGATCTTCTTCATCACCTACCACTACTCGAAGGGCGACCCGCAGCGTGGCTGCGCCGGCTTCAACTACGACACCGAGGCCGCCATCGCCCACACCTACGAAATCCGCCGCCAGGTCGAGCACATCTTCGGCGCGGCCCATGGCACCGTCTATCCGCTGGTCTGCGGCTTCGAGACCGACGAGGACGCGCTGATCATTCACGGCACTGACGGCCGAAAACTCGACCTGTCCACCTTGAGCTCGACCGACCGCGCCACGCTGGAACTCAATCTCGCCGCCCTGCTGCCGGACATGCCGGCGCAGATGCGTGCCGACCTGATGCCTCTGCTGCACGGAAACCTTGAGCATATCGAGCAGGTGCGCGCACAGATGCGCCGCGCCGAGCGCGCGCTCGACATCGAGCACCGCGAGTGGATGATCTGCCTCGGCCGCGGCTTCGACTTCCTGCATACACCCAACCTCGCGCTGATCATCGGCCCCTACAGTCCGAACCTCGACGTGCCGATCCGCACCGCCGCCGGCATCATCGAGGCCAACATGCGGGCCGGACGTGTGCCCGACGACGGCTTCCTGCTGCTGGCCTCAGTGCCCTACGACGAAATCGGCGTCGATCGGGCACGGGCCGAACTCAAGAGCCGCTTCCTCTCCGCCTTCGCCGCCGAGGTGATCCGTACCGAGTTCCCCGAGCTCGCCGGCAGAATGGCCGTGCGCACCGCCATACTCGACTGGCGCTCGCGGCAACTGGAGACCGTGGACGGCGAGGCCTGACGCCACCGCGCGGCGCCGTCACCCACCCGTCGCCCACCGTCGTCACCAACAGTCGGCGCTGGCAGGACGGCGGCACGCCCTTGCAAATCCTTTGCGCGTCAGCTTTCAGGAGTCGGAGTCATTTCGCGCTTCGTTTGCATCGATGTTCGCGCCACTCGGAAAGTCAAATGTTTCTGACGCCAATGGCAGTAGCTCATCCGAATAATGTAGCAGCAAGGATGATGAAATGTCCTGCCCACCCAATGCCTTCAAGCGTCTTGTCGCGACCGGCGAACACGAAAATCAAAAAAAATGGAATGAACGATAGCGCCAAGATGAAAACGAACGCAATGATCTCAATGCCCCCACCTGGAAGGATCACATTCGGATACGCGGCAGCGAATACGAGCAAGGCGATGAGACCTGAAATCAATATGCGCAGCCATCTTGGCATGGGAGCCCCTCCTTCGCCGGAGCAGACGTCGTACCAAATTTCCAGATATATGCATTCGCATCCGACAATCTGTTTCCACCCCTGGCAATCGTCACGTATTCATATCCAGGCATCGCTCACCCTCCAGCTTTCCGGGACGGCCCTGCGGGAATTGACGGCGCAAGCCTAGCCCGATTCCATGCCATACGCAAGTTGAGGAGCGCATGCCGGACGCGGCGCCGCCGTGCCACCAGCCCCGACTCTGGCGAAGCCTTACGGGGAAACTACCTGGACGTGCGCACCGCCGCCAGAATGCCCTGCATCAGGGCCAGCGGCGTTGGCGGGCAGCCGGGAATGCGCAGATCGACGCCAACCACGTTCTCGATTGGGCCGCAACTGGCATAGCTCTCGCCGAACACGCCGCCATTGCAGCCGCAGTCACCCACCGCCACTACCAGCTTGGGATCGGGCGTGCAGTCATAGGCGATGCGCAGCGCATTCTCCATATTCTTGGTCACCGGCCCGGTCACCAGCAGCATGTCGGCATGGCGCGGGCTGGCGACAAACTTGATGCCGCGACCCTCGAGGTTGTAGTAGGGGTTGTTGAGGGCATGGATCTCCAGCTCGCAGCCATTGCAGGAGCCGGCATCGACCTCGCGGATGGTCAGCGCCCGACCGAGGACATGCAGGATTTCATCGTGCAGCCGGTCGATCTCGCGCTGCGGCCCGCCGTCCGGTATCGGCGTGGGCTCGGTAAGAATGCCGGTGCGGAAGATATGGCGCAGCAGCGGAATCACAGGTCGGCTCCGGAATAGGAAAGGTTGAAGGACTTGTTGATCAGCGGGAAGTCGGGGACGATATCCTTCATCACCGCGTGTTCGATCGCCGGCCAGGCCTGCCACGAGGGGTCGTGCGGATGGACGCGGGCCAGCCTGCCGTCGTGGTCGAACTGGACGCCGACCAGCACCTCGCCGCGCCAGCCTTCGATCACGCCTAGCCCGCTGGCATCACCAACGGGATTGACGTCTGCCCGCGTAGCACCCGACGGCATGCCGACAGCAATCTCGCGCAACAAGCGCAGCGATTCCGAGATTTCGTCGAAGCGCACGGCCACGCGCGCGGCCACGTCGCCGCGCTCGTCGGTGACCGGGCGCACGCCCAGCGCCGCATAGGGCGGCGGCGGCGTGTAGCCCTGTCGATAGGCCCGGCCGTCGAGGAGAATGCCGCTGGCGCGGGCGGCCATGCCGGTCAGCGACAGTTCGCGCGCCAGGGCGGCGCCAACGATTCCGGTGGTCACAAAACGATCCTGCAAGCCGGAGTGCTCGTCGTAGAGTGCGCGCAGTTTCTTCACCTCCGTGCCGATGACAGCACATTGCTCGACCAGCGCGGTCAGCGCCGACGACCCGACATCCGCGACGACACCGCCGGGCACGACGCAATCCATCATGAAGCGGTGGCCGAACATCTGACTGTTGAGGCGCAGCCAGTCTTCCTTCAGGCGCAGGAACTGGGTGAGGCCGAAGGCGAAGGCGGCGTCATTGCCCAAGGCGCCCAGATCGCCCAGATGGTTGGCGACGCGCTCGCGTTCCAGCATCAGCGCTCGCAGCAGCAGTGCCCGCGGCGGCACCTCGACCCGGCACGCCGCCTCGATCGCGTCAGCGTAGGCCCAGGCGTAGGCGCAGGTGGAATCGCCTGAAATGCGGCCGACCAGCCGCGCGCCATGCCCGACATCCGCGCCGATGAACAGTTTCTCGACGCCCTTGTGCTGGTAGCCAAAACGCTCCTCCAGGCGCAGCACACGCTCGCCGACTACCGAAAACCTGAAATGGCCCGGCTCGATGATTCCGGCATGAATCGGACCGACCGGAATTTCGTGGGCTCCCTCGCCACCGACCTGGACGAAGTCATAGTTGCTTGGAAAATTGGGAAAGCCGAGGCCCATCCCTACACCATGTTCGGCATCGTGCCGCAATGGATACCAGTCCGCCGGCCACGCCCCATGACGCAGCCAGGGCCGCTGGTCGCCTCCGTCCGTGGCAATTCCGACCATGTCGCGGGTGGCGCGCTGCATGCGATTGGCTGCCGGAAATATGCCGGACAGATCGAGATAGACGGGCTCATCGACCGGTAGTTCGAGGCTCAGCCAGGCATGGCCGCCGTCGAGGCCGAAGACGCAATGCAAGCGATAGCCGCCTGCGCGCCGTCGCTCATCACTGCCCCAGATCGCCGCCAAACGTCCGCCGGCCAGATGCGCGGCGGCGGCGAAGCTCCTGAGATCCTCGCCGCTCGGAGCGCGGCCGCGCCAGATCGGCGCGCCGACCCCGGGTTGCCGCGTGAATTCAATGGTGGAATCGTCGCAGAGAAACATGATCAGCTCAGCATGCGCGCAGCTTCATGGAACCAGCGCGTGAGATAGGGCGGAATGTAGAGGCCCAGCATCAGCACGATGCCCAGGTGCAGGAACACCGGCGTGATGGCGGGCGCATGCGGCAGGCGCTTGGCCTCGGTCTCGCCGAACACCATGGGCTGCACCTTGCCGAAAATGGCGGCGAAGGCCACGCCCAGTGCCAGCAGCAGCACCGGCGTCGCCCACGGATAGTGTTTCATGGCGTGGGTGAGGATCATGAATTCGCTGGCGAAGACGCCAAAGGGCGGCATGCCGAGGATGGCCAGCGTGCCGAGCATCAGGCCCCAGCCGATCAGCGGGTTGATCTTGATCAGGCCGCGAATGTTTTCCATCAATTGGGTGCCGGTCTTCTGCGTGGCGTGGCCTACCGCAAAGAAGATGGCGGACTTGGTCAGCGAGTGCATGGTCATGTGCAGCAGGCCGGCGAAGCTGGCCACCGGACCGCCCATGCCGAAAGCAAAGGTGATGAGGCCCATGTGCTCGATGGACGAATAGGCGAACATGCGCTTGACATCCTTTTGTCGCGAGAGAAAGAAGGCCGCGACCAGAAGCGTGAACAGGCCGAAACCCATCATCAGATTGCCGGCGAAATTACCGGGAATGGCGCCATCGGCCAGTACCTTGCAGCGCAGGATGGCGTAGAGCGCGACATTGAGCAACAGGCCGGACAGCACGGCAGACACCGGCGTCGGACCTTCGGCGTGGGCATCCGGCAACCAGTTGTGCAGCGGCGCCAGGCCCACCTTGGTGCCATAGCCGACCAGCAGGAAGATGAAGGACAGGGCCATGATCGTGGGTTCGAGCTGGCCCTTGACGTCGACGAGATGCGTCCACAACAATGCATTTCCGGCCTCGCCCAGTACGCGCTCGGCGGCGAAGTAGAGCAGGATGGTGCCGAACAGCGCCTGGGCGATGCCGACTCCGCAGAGGATGAAATACTTCCACGCGGCTTCGAGGCTGGCCGGAGTGCGATAGAGCGACACCAGCAGCACGGTGGTCAGCGTCGCCGCTTCCATGGCCACCCAGAGGATACCGAGGTTGTTGGTGGTCAGCGCCGCCAGCATGGTGAACATGAAGAGCTGGTACATGCTCTTGTAGAGGCGCAGGCGCGGCTTGCTGAGGCGGCCGTGCTCCTGCTCGTTCCTCATGTAGGGACCGGAAAAGATGCTGGTGGTCAGGCCGACAAACGCGGTCAGCGTGACGAAGAACACATTCAGCGAATCGATGAAGAACTGCTCGCCAAAGGCGAAACGCGGTCCGTTGGCGACGATCTCGACAGTCAGCCCGACAGCGGCAAGGAAAGTTCCGAAGCTGGCGATGATGTTGAGGTTGGGCGCCCAGTCGCGCTCGCCAAACACCGTCAACAGTGCACCGCTGACGATGGGAATGGCGAGCATGAGGATGAAGAAGTCCATGAGGTTAACGTGAAAATCCAGTTGCGGAGTCCCCGGAGACTATCGAGCGCAGCGAGCCGATCAGTAGCCCCCCGCGAGGGGGGATGGGGGGGCGGGCCTTCAATTCGCCTTTTGCGTGTTTCATCTTCAGGGGTGCAGTCGATACGGCATGGTCATCAGCTGTCTTTGAGCCGTTCCATGTGCCGGATGTCGAGACTGTCGAACTGGTCGCGAATCTGGAAGAAAAACACGCCGAGGATGATCACCCCGACCAGCACGTCGAGCGCAATGCCCAGTTCGACCACCATCGGCATGCCGTAGGTGGCGCTGGTGGCGGCGAGAAAGAGACCGTTTTCCATGGAAAGGAAGCCGACCACCTGGGTGATGGCCTTCTGCCGAGTGATCATCATGAGGAAAGCCAGCATCACCACCGCCAGGGCGATGCCGAGCGTGCCGCGCGTGATGGTGTGGGAGAGGTCCGAGATCGGCAGCGCGACATTGAAGGCGACCATCACCAGGACAATGCCCGCCAGCATCGTGGTCGGGATGTTGATCAGGGCCTCGACTTCGCCCTTGACGTTGAGCTTGCGCACCAGCCGATGCAGGATCCAGGGCAGCAGCAGCACTTTGAGCGTCAGCGTCAGCCCGGCCGAGTAATACAGGTGGGACTGGCTGGTGGTCACGGCCGCCACCAGCGTCGCCAGGCACAGGGCCAGTCCCTGCAGGGCGAACAGGTTGATCAGCGCCAGTACCCTGCGCTGCGCCAGCATGGCGAAGGCCAGCAGCAGGATCACCGAGGCGAAAAGGTTGATGAGCTGGGCGGAGAACGGGATGGCGACGTTCATACCCTGGCCTCCAGCAGCAGTCGCACCAGCAGGCCGAGCACGGCCAGCATGAAGGCGGTGCCGAGAAATTCCGGCGCGCGGAAGATGCGCATTTTGGCGTTCACGGTCTCGATGCCGGCGAGCAGAAAACCGCCGATCGCGAGCTTCAGCAGCAGCAGTGGAATGGCCGCCAGCAGGGCGGGAAAGCTGTCGCCGGCGGCGATGCCCCAGGGAAAGAACAGCGCCAGGCCGAGGCAGGAGTAGGCATACAGCTTGAGGCTGGCGGCCCATTCGAGCAGCGCCAGGTGACGGCCCGTGTACTCCAGGATCATGGCTTCATGGATCATCGTCAGTTCGAGGTGCGTGGCCGGGTTGTCGACCGGGACGCGGGCGTTCTCGGCCAGCGAGACGAAGGTGAAGGCGACGCCGGCGAAGGCGAGGCTCGGATAGATGACCAACTCGCGATGCGCCAGCGTCTCGACGATGGTGGCGACCGAGGTCGACTGGGCGATCATGGCCAGCGTGAAAATCACCATCAGCAACGCCGGCTCGGCGAGGAAGCCGATCAGCATTTCGCGCCGTCCGCCGAGGCTGCCGAAGGCGGTGCCGACATCCATGCCCGCCAGCGAAATGAAGATGCGCGCCAGACCGAACACGCCGACCAGCGCCAGCGCATCGGCGGCCGGGGCAAAGGGCAGGTCGGTGGACAGCGTGGGCACGATGGCGCACGCCAGCACCATGCAGCCAAAGACGACAAAAGGCGCGGCACGGAACAGCGATGAAGCGTTATGTGCCAGTACCACGTCCTTGTGGAAGAGCTTTTGCAGCATGTAATAGGGCAGCAACAAAGGCGGTGCGCTGCGGCTCTGCAGCCAGGCGCGGCATTGCCCCACCCAGCCCGACAGCAGTGGCGCCAGCACCAGCGCCAGCAGGATCGCAAATACCTGGCCGAAGAAACCGGAAATGCTAATCATGGCAAGACCCTCGGCCCAGCTTCGCCGCCGGGCCGTCCCAAGGCGAAGCGACGCGTTCGCGAAGCGAACAACGGCACACGCGGCCCAACGGAGCACCCCGTGAAAAACGAGCGTAGCGAGCACGCAATCTCCCTCCCGCGAGGGAGGGTTGGGGTCGGCGGGTCATTCTCATGGCCGCGCCACCAGCAGGAGCACCAGCAGGGTGATAAAGCTGTACATCAGATAGACCGCGATTCGTCCTCCCTGAAGGACAGTGACGAGCGTGGACACCCGACCGACCAGACCGGCCACCGGCAGGTAGAGCCAATACCAGAAATGATCCTCGACCTTGACGCTGTAGTAGGGCTTTGTGTCGCGCGCCGTCGGAAAATGTATCTCCAGGCGGAACATGGCGTCGAAGATGCGGCGGATCGGCTGGCTGAAGCCCTCGGCCGTGTCCTGCGCCCGCGGCCCCTCGAAGTAGTAGCCGCAGTCCCAGGCGGTGGTACGGCGGACGCGACCATGATAGAGGCTGCGCACCAGCCAGCGCCCCAGCAGCAGGGTGGCGGCAATCGTGACCAGGACGATCAGCGGTTCATAACTGGCCCGCTCCGGCGAAATCGGCGCCAGCATCCACCAGCCCTGCTCGTGCAGCTTGTCCGCGAGCCCGGTGCCGAGCAACTGGCGGGTGGCGGCATCGATGCGCAATATCACCGTCGACGGCAGGACGCCGAGCAGCAAAGTGATCAGCGCCAGCCATACCAGTCCGGCCTTCTCCCACCCCCCGGCATCGTGGGCGTCCTTGAGCCCCGGCTCGCGCATCTGGCCGAGAAAGACGATGCCATAGAACTTGACCATGGCGAACCCGGCCAGTGCGGCGACGAGAACCACCAGCGCCGCCGCCACCGGCACCACCATGTTGAGCCAGGGATGCGGCAGGCCGGGAGAAAACAGGAAGCTTTGCAGCAGCAGCCACTCCGATACGAATCCTGAGAGCGGAGGCAAACCCGCGCTGGCAATCACTCCCGCCAGAGCCAACCAGGCCACCCAGGGCATGCGGTGGATCAGTCCGCCGAGCTTGCCCAGATTGCGTTCTTTCGTCGCATGCAGCACCGAACCGGTACACAGGAACAACAGGCTCTTGAAACCGGCATGGGCCAGGCAGTGGTACAGCACCGCGGTCATCGCCAGTGCCGCCAGCGCTTCCATGCTATAAGCATGGAAAATCAGGGTCAGGCCGATGCCGACGGCGATGAGGCCGATGTTCTCGATCGAAGAATAGGCCAGCAGCCGCTTCATGTCATTTTGCACCGTGCTGTAGAGCACACCGAACAGGGCAGTAACCAGTCCCACCACCAACGCCACCACGCCCCACCACCAGATCGTCGCGTGCAGCAAGTCAAAGCTCACCCGCAGCAGGCCGTAGATGGCCGTCTTGAGCATCACGCCGCTCATCATCGCCGACACCGGCGAGGGAGCGGCCGGATGCGCCTCGGGCAGCCAGACGTGGAGCGGCACCAGGCCGGCCTTGGCGCCGAAGCCGGCCAGCGCGAGCAGGTAGGCGGCCGAGGCCCAGAACGGAGACAGTTGCTGGGCGCGCATGCCGGCGAAGCTGTAGTCGCCTGCCCCGCCGGTCATGACACCGAAGGACAACAGGATGGCGATGGCGCCGACGTGGGCGATCAGGAGATACAGAAAGCCGGCGCGGCGGATTTCCTCGTGGCGATGATCGGTGGTGACGAGAAAAAACGATGACAGCGCCATGGTCTCCCATGCCACCATGAAGGCATAGGCGTCGTCGGCCAGCAGCACCATCAGCATGCTGGCGAGGAAGATATGGTATTCGAGACAGAGCACCCCGGGTGCGGTGCCTTCGCCCTTGCGGAAATAGCCGGCGGCAAAGATGGAGATGCCGACCGAGACGAAGCCTAGCAGCAACGCAAACACGGCCGAAAGATTGTCCAGGCGCAGATGGAAGGGCAGATCCGGCAGGCCAATGACGAGGACTGCGGTTTGCGCCGGGCCGCCAAGCGAATCCAGCGCCACCAGGCCGACCACCAGGCCGACGAGTGCGCCGAGCGGGAACAGGGTCTTGCTGATGAAGCTCGTGTTGCGCGGTGCCACCAGCCCGAGTAATCCGATGGACAGCCAGGCGCAGGCGGCAGTCAGCAGGGCGTCGATGGGAAGGAGGCTGGTCATGATGAGGTGGAATTATCGCGAATTCTACCAGCGGGCTGCGCGCCCCGTCCGCCGCGCGAAACGCGGCATCGGGTTGTCCAGAACGTCAGCCAAAACGCCTCGCCGGCAGGGGGCGCAAGGGGCTGGCGGCATCGTCCTCGCCGCGCTCGGCAGCCCAGGCATGGATCGCTTCGAGCGCCATGTCGGCGGTGGCGAAAATGTGCTGCTGCGAAATGGTGTCGAACAGGCCCGTGGCACGCATGACGTCGATCACCTGCTTCTTCAGACCGGAGAAGACGACCGTGACACCATTGCCGCGCAGCCGCTCGACCAGATGATGCATGACTTCCTCGCCCGAAGCGTCCAGCTCGTTGATGCCGTTGCCGACCACCAGCAGGTAGCGCGCTTTCGGGTTGGCCGCCACGGCGTCGAGAATCGCATCTTCGAAGAAGGACACATTGGCGAAATAGAGGCGTCCGTCGAAGCGCACCGCCGTCACCAGGTCCGAGGCCGGCAGGTTGTAAACGGCGGCGTCGTGCAGGCTGCCGTCGGCATGACGACCAAGAATTGCGACTCGCGGCGACATGGTGCGATACAGGTAGAGGCCGATGGCCAACCCGGCCCCGATCATGATGCCGCTATCGAGATGCGGCGCAAAGGCGAGGGTAGCGACGAAGGTGACTACCGCCGCTGTGCCGTCATGCTTGCTGGCTTTCCAGGCGTGCTTGATGGCCTCGAAATTGATCAGGCCGATCACCGCCATGATGATCACCGCCGCCAGCACCGCCTGCGGCAAATGGTAGAGCAGCGGCGTCAGGAACAGCAACGTCAGCAGCACGAACAGGCCGGTGAACACCGAGGACATGCCGGTGATTGCGCCGGCATTGATGTTCACCGCCGAGCGCGAAAAGGAACCGGAAACCGGAAACGCCTGAGTGGCGCAACCGACCAGGTTGGCCAGACCCTGACCGATGAGTTCCTGGTTCGGGTCGATCTTTTGCTTGGTCTTGGCGGCGATGGCCTTGGCGATGGAAATGGCTTCCATGAACCCGACCAGCGAAATGACGATGGCGGCCGAGAGCAGGCTGCCGAGCATATCCCACGACATCGCCGGCATGCCAACGGAAGGCAGACCTTCCGGCACCTTGCCGACCACCTCGCCGCCGCCGGCGAGCTTGATGTCGCCGTGGGCCGCACGGGCTATGCGCCAGCGGTGGCCATCGGCTGCCTTCCCGGCCGGTACCCGACCCTCGGCGTAGAGTTCCGGCGGCTTTCCATCGGGTGCGGCAACGCGCTCGAAGACGAAGCTGCGGATGGCCCGGTTGCGGCGGCGGTTCTCGTCCTCACGGTCCTTGAGCTGGAGGCGGAGCAGGTCCACCTCGTAGTTGAGGGTCACCGCCTCATGGGAAAGCTCGCCGCGTTCCTTGCGCAGAGTCTTCAGCTCGATTGCCCGGGCTCCCATCTGGTCGTTGATTTCCTTGATGCGAACCTCGGTGCGGACAAACTCGGTCAGCAAGGCCCTGGCTTCCGGCTCGGCCACCTGGTCGATGGTGGCAGTGGCGTTGCGCTCGAAGCCGATCAGCCATGATGCCGTTGTCGTCACCGCCACGGCGATCAGCACGCCCGGCAGCTTCGGCGCCTTCCTGCGGATCACCCACATGATGGCGATAGCCGTCGCACCCATGGCCAGGGTCGGCAGATGAGTATCGCCCACCAGCTTGGCCACGCCCCAGATATCCTGGATGAAGTGCTCCGAACGCCCCATCGGCACGCCGATCAGCTTGTTCAGCTGCGAGAGGCCGATGATCATTGCGGCCGCGTTGGTGAAGCCGACGATGACCGGGTGCGACAGGAAGTTCACGATGATGCCGAGCTTGAACACCCCGAGAACGAGCTGGACCAATCCAACCAGCAGGGCCAGCATGATGGCGAGGGAGACGAACTGCTCCGAGCCGGCCGCCGCCAGCGGCGTCAGCGCCGAGGCCGTCAGCAGCGAGACTACGGCCACGGGCCCGGTACCTAGTTGGCTCGACGACCCCCACAGCGCGGCCACCATCACCGGCAGGAATGCAGCATAGAGTCCGTAATAGGCCGGCAGGCCGGCGAGCTGGGCATAGGCCATCGACTGCGGTACCAGCACCAGGGCCACCGTCAGGCCGGCGATGAAGTCTGCCCGGGCGCTTCCCGCCGGGTAGGGAAACCAGCGCAGGAACGGCAGGAAACGCTGCAGCAGAGGGGGAAAACTCATGTCCCGGGAACCCATGTTCGTCGAACGCAGCGGTGCAAGCCACTCGCTCTTAACGAAATCTTGACGGAGCCCGTGATATTAGCAGTCCACTTCCTGCACAGAACAACAGGAATTTTATTCGCCAATCAGGAGGCCGTATTTCGCGCCGCAACAAATGTTGCCCGGCGCCCGGGGGAGGAAACCATGGACCTGCACCACCCGCACTGGGGAAGAACCATTTTTTGGGGAAGCTTCGCCGCCTTGCTCTATGCGGCGATGTTCTATTATTCCGACGTCATCCTGCACATGGCCCATACGACGCCCGCGGCCTGTGTCGTCGGCCATGGCGCCGATGCCATCTACTACCACAAGCCTGACGCCGCGGCCTGCGCCGCCCTGGACGGCCACATGGAGCCCGGCGTCTGGTGGCATGTGCTGATCCCGATCCTGCTCGCTTTCGCGATTTCCTTTGCGCACGGGGCTTTCACCGGCCTGTTCTGGGACGTAATGGGTCTCAAGGCCGCCTCCCACGCCGAGAAGAAATAGGCGCTCCATGGAAGTCACCCAGTTCATCGAACTCAATGCCGCGACGGTCTTTCTGCTGGTCCTGATCGGCTTCATCGGCGGCATGGTGTCGGGTTTCATCGGCTCCGGCGGCGCCTTCGTCCTCACGCCGGCGATGATGGCCCTTGGCGCGCCGGCCATTGTCGCCGTCGCCTCGAACATCTGCCACAAGTTTCCCAAGGCTCTGGTCGGCGCCACCAAGCGCCACAAGTACGGCCAGGTCGACGTCAAGCTGGGGCTGATTCTCGGCTTCTTCGCCGAATTCGGCATGCTGGCCGGCAAGTATCTGATGGTCGAGATCCTGCGGCAGTTCGGCAAGGTCGGTACCGATCTCTATGTGTCGGCGATCTTCATCGTCGTACTCTCCTTCGTCGGCACTTTCGTCCTGCGCGACTACCGCAGGCTGAGGAATGCTCCCGAGAGCGATACCCACGAGGTGCCCGGGATTGCGCGCTGGGTGCTGGCCATCCACATCCCCGGCACCATGATGTACTTCGATGCCATCAAGGGCCGCGTTTCGCTGCTGTTTGTCATTCCCATCGGCTTCGCCACCGGACTTCTTGCCTCGGCCATCGCCGTCGGCGGCTTCATCGGCGTGCCGGCGATGATCTACATCCTCGGCGTGCCGGCGCTGATGGCCTCGGGCACCGAACTGGTGATCGCCTTCGTCATGGGCCTGGGCGGCACCTTCCTCTATGGCCTCGAAGGCGCAGTCGACGTGCGCCTATCGATGCTGATCCTGCTCGGATCGCTGTTCGGCATCCAGCTCGGCGCCATCGGCACCACCTACGTCAAGGACTACCAGATCAAGCTGGTGATGGCGGTGATCATGCTCACCGTGCTGTTCTCGCGCGTCTTCTACGTCCCCGGCTACCTGTCGGAGCTGGGCATGATTTCGCCGATCGAGCACGCCCATATCGCCACCCTCAAAACGCTGGGCGACAGCGTGCTGGCGGTGGCCCTGATCCTCGGCGCGATCACGGTGTTGACGGCGCTGACCAAGGGCATCGCCGAACACCGCAAGGCCGATTTCGCACAGCAACTGGCCGCGGGCCTGGCCGCCTTTGCCCCGGCTCTCGGCAGCCTCGAAACCAGTGTACGCTGGCAACGCATCCTGCTCGCCACCGACGGCTCGGAATTCAGCGAGGGCGCCATCCGCGTCGCCTCTTCGCTGGCCGCACGCAATCAGGCCAGACTGTTGATCACCAGCGTCGCGGTCTACAACCCGGAATACGCCACTACCGTGCCGGGCCTCGAACAGATGGCATTGGACATGGCCCGCCGCAACGTCGACGCGGCGGCGCAAGCCGTGGCGAACGTCAAACATGAAGCTGTCATCGCTGAGGCCGATGACCCCTATCGCGGCATCGTCGACACTGCCAGCGAGGATCACGCCGACGTCATCGTCATGGGCCGACGCGGCAAGCGCGGACTGGCGCGCGCCATGGTCGGCGACGCCACGGCGCGGGTCGTCGGCTACGCCCCGTGCAACGTGCTGGTCGTGCCGCGTGGCGCCCAGGACTGCCACCATGGCATTCTTGTCGGCACCGACGGCTCGCGCCATGGCGACGCCGCCGCGCGCATGGCCGGACAACTGGCGCTAACATGGAATCTGCCCCTGACGGTGGTATCGGCCGTGCTCGCCAGCCACAACGAACAGCGCCGGCAAGAAGCCGTCGCCGCAATCGACCGGGTCAAGGCCAGCCTCGCCGGCCTGCCGGTCGCAGTCACCGGCGTCGTCGCCGAGGGTCGGCCCGAACAGGTGATTCTCGACCAGGTGCGCAAGGCGGGCGCCGACTTTATCGTTGTCGGCACCCACGGTCGTACCGGTCTCGACCGGCTGCTGATGGGCAGCGTCGCCGAGCGCGTGATCGGCTTTGCCGATTGTCCGGTGCTCGCGGTGAAGAGCTGAGGAGCGCCCTGAAACTGGAATTGCCGTATCGCCGGCGCCGACTCTTCGGCCTTGCGCCATAATCGAAACATGAACGCTCCGCTGAAGATTCTCGTCGTCGAGGACAACCCCGATCTCGCCGCCAACCTGGTCGACTATCTGTCGGCAAGCGGCCATCTGGTCGATGCCGCCGGCGACGGACTGACCGGCCTGCACCTGGCGAGCATGCAGAATTTCGACGTGATCCTGCTCGACCTGATCCTGCCGGGCATGGATGGCATCACGCTGTGCCGCCGCCTGCGGGAGGATGCCGGTACGGCCACGCCCATCCTCATGCTGACCGCTCGCGACACCCTCGACGACAAGATCGCCGGCCTCGAGGCCGGAGCCGACGACTACCTGGTGAAACCCTTCGCTCTGCGGGAAGTCGCCGCGCGCGTCCTGGCGCTCGCGCGCCGTGCCCAGGCCAGCGTGACCCAGGGTCAGCTGCGAGTGGCTGACCTGAGCTTCGATACCGCCACTTTCCGCATTGCCCGCGCGGGCCGCGACATCGCGCTGCCGCCGATTCCCCTGCGCATGCTCGAAGCCCTGATGCGAGCTTCGCCGCGCGTTCTGGGACGAGAGGAATTGGAGCGCGCGGTCTGGGGCGACGCACCGCCCGACTCCGATGCCGTGCGCACCCATCTGCACTTGTTGCGCGCCGCCATCGACAAACCTTTCGGGCAACCGCTGCTGCGTACCCTGCGCGGTATCGGCTGGCAGATCGCACCGCCCACGCACGATCACGGCCCGGCATCCGATGAGCCGCCGGCATAGCCTGCGTTTCCGCGTCGCCGTCGCCTTCGCCGGGCTGGGCGCGGCGTTGAGCCTGCTGCTGACCGTCGGCATCTGGTTCGCCGCCCACGACGTATCGCAGCGGCTCATGGATCAGACGCTCAAGGCCGAGCTGGAGGACTACATGGCGCGCCGCGCGCGCAACCTGAACTCGATGCCACCCGACACGGCCAGCCTGCGCGGCTACCTCGGCCGGGCCGGCACGGCCTGGGACGACCTGCCGGAACCGGTGCGCGTGCTGCCGCCCGGCCAGCACGAAATCACGCTCGGCGATGTTCCCTACCGTGTCGCCATCGCCGAGCGCGACGGCGACCGCTTTGGCATCCTGTTCAACGAGGAACGCCAGAAGCGGCGCGAGCAGCGCTTCCTCGGCTACCTCGTCGCCGGCGCCGCCCTGATGACGCTGCTCGCCGCAGTGGGCGGGCTGTGGCTGGCCGGCCGGGTGATCTCGCCGGTCACCGATCTGGCGCAAGCGGTGAGCCGCGCCGGACCGGAAGATCCTCCCCGCCTCGCGCGCGACACGGGCCCCGACGACGAGATCGACGAACTCGCCCGCGCCTTCGATCGCTATCTGTCGCGCCTGGCAGCCTTCGTCGAGCGCGAGCGCGCCTTCGCCGCCGACGCCAGCCACGAATTGCGCACGCCGCTGGCGGTGATTCGCGGTGCCGCCGAAGTGCTGGCCGGCGACCGCAGCCTCACCGCGCCGCAACTCGAGCGCGTGGCCCGCATCGAGCGGGCGACCGAGGAAATGGCCGAACTGATCGCCGCGCTGCTGCTGCTGGCGCGCGAAGAGCAGACGCCGGCCGATGAGTCCTGCGATGCCGGACGGATTGCCGCCGACTGCGTCGAACGCTACCGGACGCTGGCTGCCTCGCGCGGCACGACGCTGGCCTTCGATGCAGCGGCCAAGATCGAGTTGCGGGCACCTCCGGCCCTGTTCGCCATCGTCATCGCCAATCTGGTGCACAACGCCGTGGCGCATACCCGCGACGGGCAGATTGCGGTCGGCCTCGACCAGGGCGCCCTCACGGTACGCGACACCGGCAGCGGCATCCGCGGTGAGGAACTCGGCCACGTCTTCGAGCCTTACTACCGTGGCCCGGACAGCTCCGGGGCCGGCATCGGGCTGTTTCTCGTCAAGCGCATTTGCGATCGTCTGGGCTGGCAGATCGATCTCCAAAGCCATCGCGTCGTGGGCACTACCGTCACTTTGCGCTTCACCTCTTGACGTTTTCTTGACGCAGCGGCAGCTAGCATTGGGGACTCGCCCCTTGCGGGTTCGGGCGCATTCACCTTCACCGATACTCATGCCTACAACATTCTCGCCGCCCGCCGACACGGGCCGGGCGCCGCCGCCGATGAATCTGCTTTCCGGCCCCCTGCGCAGACTCTTTCCCTTTCTGTTCTGGTGGTCGCTGGTCACCCGTCGCACCGTGCGCGAGGACTTGCTGGCAGGCTTCACCGGCGCGCTGATCGTTTTGCCGCAGGGCGTCGCCTTCGCCACCATCGCTGGCCTACCGCCGCAATACGGCCTTTACGCGGCGATGATGCCGGCAGTGATAGGTGCGCTGTTCGGCTCGTCATGGCATCTCGTTTCCGGTCCGACCACGGCCATATCCATCGCCGTCTTCGCCGCCGTCTCCCACCAGGCGGAGCCAGGCTCGGCGCAATACATCAGCCTGGTGCTGACCCTGACCTTCCTGGTCGGCGTATTCCAGTTGATCCTGGGACTGGCGCGCATGGGCGCGCTGGTCAATTTCATCTCCCACACGGTAGTCATCGGCTTCACTGCCGGCGCGGCCGTCCTCATCGCCGCCAGCCAGGTACGCAACTTCTTCGGCATCGACATCCCGCGCGGCACGCCCTTCTACGAAATCGTGCGCCAACTGATCGTCCAGGCCGGCGACATCAACCCCTGGGTCGCCGGCGTCGCCGGCGTCACGCTGGCCACCGGCATCCTGACGCGCCGCTACGTCAAGAACATCCCCTACATGATCGCGGCGATGATCGTCGGCAGCATCGTCGCCGAGATCCTCAACCTCTGGCTGGGCCAGGACGCCACCGGCATCAGGACCGTCGGCGCCCTGCCAGCGACGCTGCCACCGCTGTCGGTGCCCGACTTCTCGCTGGAAACGCTGCGGCATACCCTCGGCCCGGCACTGGTCATCACCATGCTGGCGCTGACCGAAGCCGTTTCGATTGCCCGCGCCATCGCCGTCCGTTCCGAGCAGCGCATCGACGGCAACCAGGAGTTCATCGGCCAGGGTCTGTCGAATATCGTCGGCGCCTTTTTCTCGGCCTATGCTTCCTCGGGCTCCTTCAACCGCAGCGGCGTCAACTACGAAGCCGGCGCGCGTACGCCGCTGGCCTCGGTGTTCGCCTCGGTCTTCCTGCTGCTGGTGCTGCTGATCGTGGCGCCGCTCGCCGCCTACCTGCCCAACGCGGCCATGGCCGGCATCCTGTTCCTGGTCGCCTGGGGCCTGATCGACTTCCATCACATCGGCCACATCTGGCATACCAGCAAGGCCGAGTCGGCAATTCTTGCCGCCACCTTGATCGGCACCCTGTTCAACCTCGAGGCCGGCATCTTCCTCGGGGTGTTCCTGTCGCTGGTGATGTATCTCTACCGTTCGTCCAAGCCGGAGATCGTGCCGCTGGTTCCGGCACCCGAGGAAGGGGCTTACCACTTCGTCCGCGCCAAGGGCCGGCCGGAGTGCCCTCAGCTGCGCATTGTCCGCATCAACGGCGCCGTCTATTTCGGCGCCGCCAACTACGTGCAGCAGGCACTGCAGCAAATCGATGAGGACAACCCGCAGCAGAAATCAGTGCTGATAGCCGCTGCCAGCCTCAATACCATCGACATCGCCGGAGCCGAAGTGCTGGCGCAGGAAGCGCGCCGCCGCCGCCGCCTCGGCGGCGGCCTCTACTTCTATCGCCTCAACCGCCCGGCCTATGAGTTTCTGCGCCAGGGCGACTATGTCAAGGACATCGGCGAGGGCGCCTTCTTCCCGGTAATGACCGATGTCACCAAAGCCCTTTACTGGACCCTGGATCCCAACGTCTGTAGAACTTGCAAGACGAAAATCTTCAAGCAATGCCACGAAGGATTGCTGCCCGATGGCGACCGTCGCATTCGCCTGATGCTGGTCGCCGACCAGAGCGACATGGCGGCCTATCCGCGCCAACTGGCGATAGCCCTGGCACGCAAGCTCGGAGTAACGCTCGACGTGGTCGGAGTGGCCGCGGACAAGCCCACTCAAGAGAGCGTTGCCATCCAGATGAAAGCGATAGAGACGAGCGCCATCGCGGCCGATGTACCCTGCGAGCTTATCCTGCGCCTCGGCGGTGATCTGGAGCGCGAGGTGCATGCCGCCGCAGTTGTGGCGAACACCCAGTTGCTGGTTCTCGGCCGTCGGGTAAAGCCGGGCGCAGTTGCCGAACTTGGGCCAGTGACGAAACGCATCGTCGGCGGCGCGCCCTGCCATGTGCTGATCGTGCCCCCCGGCGCCACGTTGTGGCACAAGCGCATCCTGGTGGCATTCGACGGCAGCGACGAGGCGTTGGCGGCCTGCGAACTCGCTGCGCAACTGGCAAAACCGGACCAGCTGCCGATCACCCTGTTCTCCGTGACCGGCCGCGAGAAACATTTGCCGGAAGCCATCATCGAGAGCGCGCAACGGGCCGTCGCCAGCCTGAAACTTGACGGTATTGGCGCGGAACACCGGATCAGCGGCGGCGGCATTGCCGATGGCATTGACGCGGCGGCACGGGAAACCGGCGCCGACCTGATTGTGCTCTACCGTCATGCCAGCAGCGGCCTGAGCCGCACGCTGCTCGGCAGCGTCAGCGATCAACTGATACAGCGCGCCGAAGTGCCGGTGCTGCTGATGGGAGATGTCACGCAGTCGGCTGCCGGAACCGTCGGCTAAATCGCGCCCCGGGGTCTGGTCCGGGCGGCTACAATCCACCCATGGGACACCGTCTTTCCAAGATCTATACGCGCACCGGCGACGCCGGCACCACCGGCCTTGGCGACGGCTCGCGCACCGCCAAGAATTCCGCCCGCGTCGCCGCCATGGGCGACGTGGATGAACTCAACTCCCTCATCGGCGTGATTCTCTGCGAGGAACTCCCCGCTGACGTTCGAGAACTGTTCACCGGTATCCAGCATGACCTGTTCGATCTGGGTGGCGAGATGTCGATCCCCGGCGCAGCGCTGCTCAAGGCCACGCAGCCGGCACGACTGGAAGCCGCCATCGACCGCTACAACGCCGACCTGGGGCCGCTCAAGGAATTCATCCTGCCGGGTGCAGGGATTCCCCTTCCCCCCAGCCCCCTTCCAGCGGAAGGGGGTGACGGCGGTTCGCGGACCAAGTCCGCTCCGGGCAATGAAATGCGCGGCTCGGGGCGGCCCAGCGCCGCGCGCGCCGCGGCCCTGACGCATCTCGCCCGCACCGTCTGCCGCCGCGCCGAGCGCGTCACGGTTGCACTCGCTGCCGAGGAAGCCGTCTCGGATGCCGGACGGCAATACCTCAATCGCCTCTCCGACTTGCTCTTCGTCCTCGGCCGCTGGCTGAACAAGGCCGCAGGCGGCAGCGACGTGCTGTGGCAAAAGGGCAAGAACGCCTGATCAAGAATCATGCGCAACGCCATCGCCTGCACCAGATAGCTTGCGGCTTCCACTCCCGGGTATGATTGCGCCATAGGCACGGCGCCAAAAAGGAAAGGGCGGGGGAATGGGCAAGCCAGATACCGGCTATCACGATACGCTGCAAACCATCATCGATTTTCTGCCCAGCGGCATAACCATGTTCGACGCCGAGCAACAGATGGTGGTGTGCAACCAGAACTTTCGTACCATGCTCGACTTTCCCGACGCGCTGTTCTCGGGCGGATTGCCCTCGCTGCGCGATCTCGCCCTGTTCAACGCCAGGCGCGGGGAATATGGCGAATATAGCGATGGCGGCCCCGAAGCGATCGCCGACCAGGTCTGCGAGCGGGCGCGCGGCATGCAGCCGCATGTGTTCGAGCGGCAACGGCCCAATGGAGCCATACTCGAAATCCGCGGGGCACCTCTGCCCGGCGGTGGATGGGTCAGCATCTACACCGACATCACCGACCGCAAGCAAAACGAGGAAGCTCTGCGCCGGGTGAAAGACATGATGAGCGCGGCCATCAATTTTTCCCCCACCTTCATCTGGGAGACCGACGCCGAAGGTAACTACACCCATTTGCAGGGCATCGAACACATTCTGGGCTTTGCCGAAAGTGAGCTGCTCGGACGGCGGCGCAGTGCCACCCTGTGCGACACCAAGTGTTGCGCCCACTGCGAGGTGGCACAGCGCATGAAGGTACGGGAACCGATTGAACGCCTGCAGGTGGAAGCCAGAACCAAGGGCGGCGAGAGTGTCTGGCTATCTACCAGCGCACAGCCGGTCTTCGATCAGGGTGGGCGCTACATGGGTTATCGCGGCGTCGACGTCGACGTCACGGAAATCACCCAGGCGCGGCAGACCCTGGAACAGATCGCCCTGCTCGACCCGCTTACCAGCCTGGCCAATCGCCGCAAGTTTCAGGACCGCTATCGACTCGAACGTCAGCGACAGGCGCGCATTGGCCTGCCGCTCACCCTGGTGCTGGTCGATGTCGACCACTTCAAGCAGGTGAACGACACATGGGGTCACATCGTCGGCGATGTCTGCCTGAAGGCGGTTGCCAACGTGCTGGTCAGCCATGTGCGCACCATCGATCTGGTAGCACGATTTGGCGGCGAAGAATTTCTTGTCATGCTGTCGGACGCGAACGCCAGGGAAGGCGCACTGGTCGCGGAGAAACTGCGTCGCGCACTGGAAACCACGGTGATCGACACCGGATTGGCGGCACAGCCCAGCTTGCAGATAACCGCCAGCTTTGGCGTGACCACACTGCTGCCGTCCGAGGATCTCTCGCTCGAAGCGGTGATCGAGCGTGCCGACAGCGCCATGTATGCCGCAAAGCACGGTGGGCGCAACCGGGTGTGTATGGCTGAAAGCTCCGCGCCGGGCGTCTGACGCAGACAAGCCACCGGAGGCTTCGAGGCGGCTAAAACCTACTTCTTTAGTATGGTTTTAAGTTTCTGTTTTATAAATGATTTATATCAATTCCCTGCCTGCTGTGAAGCACCATACTGACGCCCTCACGACCAACCGGTAATACGCCATGCACGTTCATCTCTCGCCCGACTCCATCTATCCTTTTGACGCTCGCGGCATTGCCAAGCGGTTTCGCCATGCCGCCATCTTCGGTGCGCTGGATGCGCTGCGCGCCGGGGAAACAATGCGTTTCGTCAACGACCACGATCCCCTGCCGCTGCTCGACCAGCTTGCGCAGCGCTATGGCGCAGCCGTTGAAATAAGCTACAAGCAGCGCGAACCGGGCAATATCGTGATCGACTTCGTGAAAAAGCAGTAGGACTCTTGCGATGCGCACGCCGGCCTTTTTCGATGAAGTGCGCAGCCTGACCGTATATGACCCGCTGGCCGAGTTCCTCGGCGCCGCTGAAAACGGCCGCATAGAGTACCGCTACATCGATGTGGTCAAGCTGGCCGGCCACTCCTGCCCGACGGTTGCCGCCGCTTACTGGATGACGCTGAAAGGCCTGGCGAACCTGTATCCCGATTCGCTGCCGCAGCGCGGGGGGATTCGCGTCGAATTCCGCGAGGACATGCTGTCGGGCGTGACCGGCGTGATCGCCAATGTCGTCGCCATGCTGACCGGCGCCACGCATGACACCGGCTTCAAGGGCATCGGCGGACGCTTTGACCGCCGCAAGCTGCTCTACTTCTCAGCCAGCGTCGCCGAGGAAATCCGCTTCACGCGCCTGGATACCGGTCAGTCGGTTGACGTTGCCGCGCGCCTGCAACGGGTGCCCTTCGCGCCGCAGACCAGCGAATTGATGCAGAAGTGCCTGGCCGGCATCGCCACGCCGGAAGAAACCGCCCGTTTCAGGGACAACTGGCAAGCCCGGGTACGCGCGCTGCTGCTCGACCACGGCGACGATCAGGGAGTGTTTCCGGTCAACCCGGTGCGGCGTTGAACCGAAGTTCGAGGACAAGCTTGCTAGCGAATGCGCGAACGCCGCGCTTCCATGCAGTCCATGAGTTGCTTGCTGACGCTTCTCAGCCGCTGATTGAGCAGCATCAATAGTTCCATCATCAGCTTGACGCCGATGTTCGGCTCTTCGGCAATGATGCGCGAAAGGCTTTCACGATCCAGCACGGCAATCTCGACCGTCTCGAGTGCAACGCAGCTGGCAAAGCGCGGCTCGCCGTCGATCAGCGACATCTCGCCCAGGGTCTTGCCCGGACCCGCCGTGCCCATGATCTGGGCCAGTCCGCGCACATCCTTCTTGACGATCTCGACGCTGCCATCCAGAAGCAGCAGCATGAAGTCACCCTGATCTCCTTCGCGAATGATTTCGGTGCCCAGCGGCGTACGGTAGCAGCGCATGTAGCGGGCAAGACCTTCCAGTTCATCAGCTTCGAAGTCCTCGAAGAGCTGAATGACCTCGATGATCTCGCGGATGCGACCGACAAACGGCACGGCATCACCGAGAAACTCGACATTGGGGATATGGTCGATTGAACTCATAGCTTTGGAATTATAGCCCCGCCCAGCAGGACAAGCACCAGCAGCAACCAACCGACCGTCGCCGCCAGAAGATGGGGATCGGTCAGCAGTTCCTGTGCCGGATCGCCGCCGCCACCCCGGGCGTGCAGGCGCCACAGGTAGCGCAGCATGCCATAGAGCACGAAGGGTACCGTCGCAATCAGGCCGCGCGTTCCGTGCAGGGCCACGGTCTCGGCGCTCACCGTGTACAGCGCATAGGAAATCACCGTGCCGGCAGCGGCAATACCGATGAACTGGTCGAGCATGGGAGCCGTGTAGTGTTCCAGCACGCGGCGGTGGCCGGCGCTGTCCGCCAGCAGCGCGTTGAGTTCGGAACGACGTTTGGCGAAGCCCAGAAACAGCGTCAACATCAGGCCGCACAGCAGCAGCCACTGGGATGGCGCGATGCCGAGGCCCAGCGTGCCGGCCAGGATGCGCAGCATGAAGCCGGAGGCGATGATGAATACATCGAGGATGACGACGTGCTTGAGGCCGAAGCTGTAACCGACATTGAGCGCGACGTAGGCGAAGAAGATCCACGGTGCCGAACCAGCCCACAGCCAGGCAATGGCGCTGCCGGCCGCCAGGCATGTCACCGCCAGAGCCACGGCCGCCGCAACACTCACCGACCCGGCCGCCAGTGGCCGGTTCTTCTTTTTCGGATGCAGCCTGTCCTGCTCGCGATCGACCAGGTCGTTCATCACATACACGGCGGAAGCCAGCAGGCAGAAGGCGGCAAAGGCGGCCAGCGCATGTCCGAGTTTGGCCGGGTCGGTCCAGGCATGGCCGAACAGCAGGCCGACAAAAACGAAGCCGTTCTTGAGCCACTGGTGCGGGCGCAGCAATTGCAACAAAGGCGGCATCAGCGCCGGCATGCTTCCCCCGGGAAATATCGATCGCACATATAGCAGGCAGTTTGCGGCAACCAGGCTGGTAGCGCATAGTACTTCCGCCGCACGCCGGCCAGCACGCCGTCGCGGTAGGCCGGGTAGTCGAAGCCCTCGCCCTTCACCCGCCAGAAGTGCGCGCCGCGTATCTCGAAGCTGTCGGCGCTGACCTGGCGGAAATACTTGCGGTAGTCGTCGAGGTTCGGCTCGGACTTCCTCAGGATCAGGAAGTTGCGCCCCGCCAGCGCGCGGAAATCGGTCACCAGGTCATCATGGCGGGCATGGCTCGACGCCTCACCGAAGACCACCACGTACTGGCGCAGGTTGTAGCCCAGGGTTACGGCATTCGAATAGCCATCCATCGCCAGCACCCAGTCCTGCCTGTAGGGTTGCAACTCGCGCGCCAGCGCCTGGTGCTCGAAGCTGAGTACGATGCCGTCATAGAGACGGGTCTTCTGCCAGGTTTCCAGCGGCAAGCGCGAAACGATCAGGATGCCGGCAATGTGCAAGGTGGCAAAGCCGGCGAAAAACACGCCGAGGCGACGCAGGCTGACGGGAGTCAGCCGCAGCGTCAGCCAGACCAGGGCGAAGGGAACGAACGCGAGCAGCCAGTGCAGGCCGATCTGCTTGACCAGAGACAGGATGGCAAACAGCAGAAAGGGCAGCCAGGCCAAGGTGCCCAGCGCCACCGGAAACGAAGAACCCGCACTCGCGTCGCTGCAAGCTGCACGGCGCCGCGTCCATGCCAGCCAAAGCACCGGTGGCCCGAGGACATACAGCAGCGTGACCGCATACAGCAGCGGTGTCTTGACCGACCAGCCCGCGTCTCCGTGGCGATTGACGAAGTTGAACATGTAGTTCGGCCAGCAATGGCCGCTGTTCCACCAGGCCATCAGGCCCAGCGCCGGCAGCGTGCAGGCATAGGCGATGGCGAGGCCCGCCCATGCGCCGGCCGTGCGCCGCCGCAGCACATCCACCAGGTAGGCGAAGCCGAGAATCGCCGCGAAGTACTTGGAGAGGACCGCCCCGGCCAGCAGCAGGCCGGCGACCAGGTACCAGCGCGCAGCGTCGTCACGCGAAGCGCGGATCCAGGCCAGACCGGAAAATGCGCTGAAATAGATCAGCGGCGTGTCGGTGGTGATGAACACATTCCAGACATTCACCGGTGCCAGCAGCAGCAGCGCCGCCGCCCACAGCCGGCGTTCGTCGCTGACTCCGGCGATCACACGCGGCAGCGCCCAATACACGCCGAGGGCAAGCACCGCCGGTTGCACGATGACCGGCAGGCGCAGCCACCATTCGACATCATTCAGCGTCAGCAGCGCTGCAAGCCACCAGCCGATCATCGGCGGATGGTCGTAGAAACCCCAGCCTGGCTTCCAGCCCCACCAGATGAAATAGGCCTCGTCGCCGGTGATCGGGAAGGCCGCCGCCAGCCAGAAGCGGAATATCAGCGTGAGAACCAGCAGCGCGGCAAACAGGCGGCTGGTCATGCTTGCGGCCTACTTGTCAGCGAGCGCGATGCGGCGAGCCTTCACCGCATTGGCGAGTATTTCCAGCGCCACTAAAGTGTCATCCCAGCCGAGGCAGGGATCGGTTACCGAAACGCCATATTCCAGAGGCTTGCCGGGCGCCAGGTCCTGACGGCCTTCCTTGAGGTGCGATTCGATCATCACGCCGAAGATGCGGTCTTCGCCTGCCGCCATCTGCGCGGCGACATCACGCGCCACGTCAAGCTGACGCTTGAACTGCTTGCTGCTGTTGGCGTGTGAAAAATCGATCATGACACGCGCCGCGAGGCCGGACTTGCCAAGCTCCACGCACGCGGCATCGACTGCCTCGGCATCGTAATTCGGCACCTTGCCGCCGCGCAGGATGACATGGCAATCCTCGTTGCCGTTGGTGGAGACGATGGCCGAATGGCCCGCCTTGGTCACCGACAGGAAATGATGCGGGCTGGCCGCGGCCTTGATCGCATCGACGGCGATCTTGATGTTGCCGTCGGTACCGTTCTTGAAGCCGACCGGACAGGACAGGCCCGAGGCCAGCTCGCGATGCACCTGCGATTCCGTGGTGCGCGCGCCGATGGCGCCCCAGCTGATCAAATCCGCCGTATATTGCGGCGTGATCGTATCGAGAAACTCCGTGGCGCAGGGCAAGCCAAGCTCGTTGACTTCCCACAAGAGCTTCCTCGCCAGGCGCAGGCCATCGTTAATCCTGAAGCTGCCGTCCATCCGCGGATCGTTGATCAACCCCTTCCAGCCCACCGTAGTTCGCGGCTTCTCGAAATACACCCGCATCAGGATCAGCAGATCGTCAGCAAATCGCGCCGCTTCGTGGCGCAATTTGCCCGCGTACTCGATGGCCGCTTCATAGTCGTGGATCGAGCAGGGGCCCACCACCACCACCAGCCGGCCATCTGCGCCGTGCAGCACGCGATGCACCGCCTGCCGTGCAACGTAAGTCGTCTCGGCTGCGGCGTCAGTGGTCGGAAACTCGCGCAAAATGTGGCCAGGTGGCGAGAGTTCCTTGATCTCGCGAATGCGAACGTCGTCGGTAATGTGCTTCATGCGTGGCCTGGATGCAGGTAAAGGCGTGATTCTACCGGAGGAGACGGCGGCAGCCGGCTTACCCAAGCGCGTTCGACAGGGGTATGCTTCCACCGGACAAAAAGGAGGAGGAATCATGTTCCAGGTTCGCATTCATGGCCGTGGCGGCCAAGGCGTGGTAACGGCGGCCGAAATGCTGTCGATTGCCGCATTCGAGGAAGGCCGGCACGCGCAGGCCTTTCCCAGTTTCGGTTCCGAGCGCACCGGGGCGCCGGTGGTGGCCTTCTGCCGCATTGCCGACAAGGAGATCCGGTTGCGCGAGCCGATCATGGAACCCGATGCGCTGATCATCCAGGACCCGACCCTGCTGCACCAGGTCGATGTCTTCGCCGGCCTCAAAAATGGCGGCTACATCCTGATCAACACCAACAAGACTTTCGAGCAGTTGGGCCTCGGCGACTTCCTGCGCGACTGGCCGCACGACCGGCTATGCACCGTGGCGGCCACCGACCTGAGCCGCAAGCACGTCGGCCGGCCGATGCCCAATGTGCCGCTCTTGGGCGGCTTTGCCGCCGTGTCGGGTGTGATCAAGCTCGAATCGGTGATCATGGCCATCAACGACAAATTCTCGGGCAAGGTCGCGGCGGGCAATATTGCCGGCGCCACCGAAGCCTATGACATCGTGCGCGCCGAGATGGAAGCAGCGCGCCGCGAGGAGGCCGCCCATGCTTAAGCAGTGTGAAGGTTCCCACGCCGTCGCCGAGGCCGTCGCCCTGTGCCGGCCCGAAGTGATTTGCGCCTACCCGATTTCGCCGCAGACCCACATCGTCGAAGGCCTCGGCGAAATGGTCAAGTCCGGCGACGTGAAGGACTGCGAGTTCATCAACGTCGAATCCGAGTTCGCCGCCATGAGCGTAGCCATCGGCTCTTCGGCCGCCGGCGCGCGCACCTATACGGCGACCGCCTCGCAAGGCCTGCTGTTCATGGTCGAGGCGGTGTACAACGCCTCGGGCCTCGGCCTGCCGATCGTGATGACCGTGGCCAATCGCGCCATCGGTGCGCCGATCAACATCTGGAACGACCACTCCGATTCGCTCTCGCAGCGCGACTGCGGCTGGATCCAGTTGTTCGCCGAGACCAACCAGGAGGCGCTCGACCTGCACATCCAGGCCTTCAAGCTGGCCGAGGAACTCAGCCTGCCGGTGATGGTGTGCATGGACGGTTTCATCCTGACCCATGCCTACGAACGTGTCGACATCCCGACCCAGGAGCAGGTCGACGCCTTCCTGCCGCCCTACGAACCACGCCAGGTGCTCGACCCCGCGGAGCCCGTATCGATCGGCGCCATGGTCGGGCCGGAAGCTTTCATGGAAGTGCGCTACCTGGCCCATGCCAAGCAGATGCAGGCACTGGAACGCATTCCGCAACTGGCCGAAGAATTCAAGCAGGTCTTCGGCCGCGCCACGGGCGGCCTGATCCACACCTATTGCGCCGACGACGCCGAAACCGTCGTGATCGCCATGGGCTCGGTGCTGGGCACGATCAAGGACACGGTCGATGAAATGCGCGCCGCCGGGCACAAGATAGGCGTGCTGGGCATCACCAGTTTCCGCCCCTTCCCGCTGGTCGAAGTGGCCACTGCGCTGAAGAACTGCAAGCGCTTCGTGGTGCTGGAAAAGAGCCTTGCCGTCGGCATCGGCGGCATCGTCGCGACCAACGTGCGCATGGCCGTCACCGGCATGGGCCTCAAGGGCTACACCGTGGTCGCCGGCCTGGGTGGCCGCGCCATCACCATGAAATCGCTCACCGCGCTGTTCGAAAAAGCCGGCCGCGACGAACTGGAACTGCTGACCTTCCTCGACCTTGACTGGAAGGTGGTGAATCGCCAGCTCGAACGCGAAAAGCAGACCCGGCGTTCCGGCCCCGCCGCAGAAAGCATGCTGCGCGATCTTGGCACCGTCGCCTCGAAAATAGCCTAGGAGCCGCCATGTCACTGCAAACCGTCAAGTTCTACCAGACCGGCACTTTCACCGTCGGCAACCGGCTGCTGGCGCCCGAAGAGCGCAGCGTGCAGGCCAACATGCAGCGGACCAATTCGCTCAACTCGGGGCACCGCGCCTGTCAGGGTTGCGGCGAGGCGCTCGGCGCGCGCTACGCGATCGATGCCGCGATGATTGCCAGCAAAGGGCAGCTGATAGCGGCCAACGCCACCGGCTGCCTCGAAGTCTTCTCCACGCCCTACCCCGAAACCTCCTGGCAGATTCCGTGGATCCACTCGCTGTTCGGCAACACGGCGGCGGTGGCCACCGGCATCGCCGCCGCGATCAAGGTCAAGCGCCAGAAAGGCCAGGGCGGTGATGTCCGCGTCGTCGCGCAAGGCGGCGACGGCGGCACCACCGACATCGGCTTCGGCTGCCTGTCGGGCATGTTCGAGCGCAACGACGACGTGCTCTACATCTGCTACGACAACGGCGGCTACATGAATACGGGGGTACAGCGCAGTTCCGCCACGCCGCCGGCCGCACGCACGGCGACCACCATGCCGCTCGGCCCCGAACCGGGCAACGCCTTCGGCCAGGGCAAGTTCGTTCCGGCCATCGCCATGGCGCACGAAATTCCCTACGTCGCCACGGCGACGGTGGCCGACCTGCGCGACCTCGAATACAAGGTCACCAGGGCCATGGGCATGCGCGGCGCGCGCTACATCCAGATCCTGGTGCCCTGCCCGCTGGGCTGGGGCGCGGCCTCGCAGGACACGATCCTGCTGGCCCGACTGGCCAAGGAGACCGGCATCTTCCCGGTGTTCGAGGCGGAATATGGCGAGGTGAAGTCGGTGCTGGAGATACGGCGGCCGCAACCGGTCGAGGAGTATCTGAAGCTGCAAAAGCGCTTCGCCCACCTGTTCGGCAAGAACCCCGCCGTGGCCACGATCGCTCGCATCCAGGCGCAGGCCGACAAGAACATCCGCAGATACGGCCTGCAATCCCGCAAAGGAGACCACTGAGATGGACAAGCCGTTCGCAATCACCCTCAACCCCGGCTCCTCGCTGGCCAACCACACCGGTTCCTGGCGCACCTCGCGCCCGGTCTACCTCGACCGCCTGCCGCCCTGCAACAGCCAGTGTCCCGCCGGCGAAGACATCCAGGGCTGGCTGTTCCACGCCGAATCGGGCGGCTACGAAGCCGCGTGGCGCCACCTGACGCGCGACAATCCCTTCCCCGCGATCATGGGCCGCGTCTGCTATCACAGCTGCGAATCGGCCTGCAATCGCGGCAAGATCGACGAGGCGGTGGGCATCAACTCGGTCGAACGCTTCCTCGGCGACGAAGCCGTCAAGCAGGGCTGGAAGCTCGCCCCCCCCGAGCGCGAAAGCGGCAAGAAGGTACTGGTGGTCGGCGCCGGACCGTCCGGCATGTCGGCCGCCTACCATCTGCGCCGCCTCGGTCATGCCGTCACCGTCATGGATGCCGGTCCCTACATGGGTGGCATGATGCGTTTCGGCATTCCCAAGTACCGCCTGCCGCGCGAAGTGCTCGATGCCGAAATGCAGCGCATCGTTGATCTTGGCGTGACGATCAAGCTCAACAGCAAGGTCGACAACATCCTTGAGGAGATGAAGAAGGGCGGCTTCGACGCGGCCTTCCTCGCCGTCGGCGCCCACATCGGCAAGCGCGCCATGATTCCTTCCGGCGACGCGGCCAGGATCGTCGATGCGATTTCGGTACTGCGTTCGATGGAAGGCGAAGACAAGCCCCTGCTCGGCCGTCGCGTGGTGGTCTATGGCGGCGGCAACACCGCGATCGACGTCGCCCGCACCGTCAAGCGCATGGGCGCCGAACCGATCATCGTCTACCGCCGCACCCGCGACAAGGCGCCGGCCCACGACTTCGAGATCGAGGAAGCCTTGCAGGAAGGCGTCATGGTGAAGTGGCTGTCGACCATCAAGCAGGCCGGCGACAAACAGATCACCATCGAAAAGATGGCACTGGACGAAAAGGGTTTCCCGCAACCGACCGGCGAATTCGAAACCCTCGAAGCCGACTCGGTGGTGCTGGCCCTTGGGCAGGATGTGGACCTCGGCCTGCTCAACGGCGTTCCGGGGCTCGAAGTCACGGACGGCGTGGTCAAGGTCGCGCCGAACATGATGACGGGGCACGTCGGCATTTTTGCCGGCGGCGACATGGTGCCTGCCGAGCGCAATGTCACGGTCGCGGTCGGCCACGGCAAGAAGGCCGCGAAGAACATCGACGCCTGGCTGCGCGGCGAGACCTGGGCGCCTGCGCCGAAGCACGAAGTTGCCCAGTTCGAGAAACTCAACCCGTGGTACTACGCCGACGCGCCGAAGACCGTGCGGCCGATGCTCGACATCATCCGCCGCCAATCGACGTTTGAAGAAGTGCAAGGCGGACTGGACGAAACCACCGCGCTGTTCGAGGCGCGCCGCTGCCTAAGTTGCGGCAACTGCTTCGAATGCGACAACTGCTACGGCGTCTGCCCCGACAACGCCGTGATCAAGCTCGGCCCCGGCAAACGCTTCGAGTTCAACTACGACTACTGCAAGGGCTGCGGCATGTGCGTCGCCGAATGCCCCTGCGGCGCGATCAAGATGGAGGCGGAGGAGATCTGAGTTACCCGGTGCTGGCGCCGTAGCGCCAGCGCCGCAGGAAATCGGAGTCGGTCTTCCGCCGTCCAGCCTTTTGCCAGCAACCCGGGCCATGCGCGAATACCTCAGGCCATGGAAGCTGGCGACCCTGACGATAGGCTTGGGCTTGTTGCTCGTCGGCGCCGACTACTACCACGCGCCCGACTGGGACTACACGATCAGTTTCATCATGGCGATCCTGACCTACCTGACTGCGCCGTGGGCGGTGCATGTCTTCAGGGTTCGCAACTGGAAGATGATGCTCCCCGCGCTGCTCTGCTACTACGTCACCGTCGATGGCTGCTACTGGCTGTATTGGCGCAGCGTCGATACCGAGGCACTTGCGATGCGAGAGGCCAACTTCTACGCATCGTCTTGCCTGTACTGGCTTTGCGGCTTCATCTGGCTGCATCGGGGACCCCTGAAAGACATTCTGACTTCCCGGGCGAGCCGGGCTACCCTCACGCCGCCCGGGTGATGCTGCGCGCGCGCAACTGGCCGCAGGCGCCGGCAATGTCCTGGCCGGCCGACTGGCGCAATTTGGCCAGGATGCCGTGACGGTGGAGATGCAGCGACATCGCCGCGGCGCGCTCCCATGACGGACGACGAAAATCGAAGCCGCCGTCGTTCTCGATTTCGTTATAGGGAATGAAGTTCATCACCGCGTACTTGCCCTTCAGCAGGCGCACGATGCCATCGAGCTCGGCGTCGCCGTCATTCACGCCTTCCAGCAGCGTCCATTGGTACTGGATCGGATAGCCGGTGGCGCGCGCGTAGTGCTCGCCCAGCTCCACCAGTTCCGCAGGATCGATGGCCTGCGCCCTGGGCAGCAGTTGCGCCCGCAGTTCGGCGCGCGTCGTATGCAGCGACAGGGCCAGCGCCGGCCTGACGTTTGCGCGCGGCAGGCGCTCGAACACGCGGCGATCGCCGACGGTGGAGAACACCAGGCTCTTGTGGCCAATGCCGCCCGCCGTGCCCAGCAGTTCGATCGCCTCGAGCACGTTGTCCATATTGTGCGCCGGCTCGCCCATGCCCATGAACACGACCTTGCCCACTTTGCGCCGGGCGCGGGCCAGCACCACCTGGGCGACGATCTCGGCGCTGCCGAGCTGGCGCAGCAGCCCGTCGCGACCCGTCATGCAGAACGTGCAGCCGACGGCACAACCGACTTGGCTCGATACGCACAAACCATCGCGTGGCAGCAACACGCTTTCCACCGTCTGGCCGTCGGCCAGTTCCACCAGCAAGCGCGAGGAGCCGTCGGCACCGGCATGCTCGGAGCGCACCCGCGCCAGTGCCGCCAGTTCGGCGCCGAGCGCCGCCAGGGCGGCGCGCACCGACTGCGGCAGGAAGTCCTCGGCCGCCACGGGGCCCGCATCCAGGGCCTGCGCCTGCGTCCAGGCGCGCAGGATGCGCTCGACGTGGCAGGGCTTGGCGCCGTCGCGGCGCAGGAGCAGTCGAATCTGTTCGATGCGCATGGGCAGGGACGTAGCGATTGCCGCGGCAATCAGGGCCGAATCGCTTGCGTGATATCGACGCCCGGCAGTACCCGCTCGACGACGTCGCGCAATTGCCTGGCCGCCGTATCGGCCAGCGCCGCGCCCGGATGCCGCACATGGGGGGAGCGCAGCAGACCGCGCATGCGCAACAACTCCTTGCGCACGGCAACGCCCGGCTGCTGCTCGAACACCAGCAGCGGCAGGTATTTTGCATACAGCCGGAAGCACTCCTCGGTGTCGCCGGCACGAGCCGCCGCGTCGATCGCCATCAGCACTTCGGGAAAGGCGAAGCCGGTATTGAAGCCGTCGGACCCGGCCATCAGGTCGAAGTAGCCGTAAAGCGCGCCAAGCCCGGTAAGCACCGGCACCCGGCGCTGCTGCATGCCCTGCTTGAGCGCCGCGATCCGCACCGGCGTCGGCGGCGCCTCGGCCTTGATGCAGACAATGGACGGGATCTCATCGACCAGGCGCAGCAGCAATGGCAGCGACATATGCACCTGGGTCGACGCGGGATGGTCCTGGACCACCAGCGGCAGCGTTGCCGCGGCGGCGACCGTCTGGAAATACTCGAATACCCGCCCTTCGTTGGGCACCGGCTCCGCCGAAGGCGCCACCATCACCGCATCCGCCCCCAGGTCCGCCGCCATCCGGCACAGCCCGATGGTGGCCTGCGTGCCGGGATGGCTGGCGCCGACGATGACCCGGGTGCGGCCCCTGGCCGCCGCCACGGCACAGGAGATCAGGGCTTCCCTTTCCCGATCGAGCAGCCGGTTCGATTCGCCCAGAACCCCCAGCACGGTTACTCCCGCAACCCCGAGATCGCCCACGAAGCGCACCAGGCTATCGAGGGATTCGAGGTCGAGGCTCCCATCCTCGTTGAAGGGAGTCGCCAATATCGGAAACACGCCGCTGAAGTTCATGGAATCCCTCGCAAAAAAGGTCGCGACCTGGGTCGCGGGGGTACAGACCCTCGGCCATGGATGGCTACAGGCAAGGAAGGGTAACTCATCAGGCGGCCACAGCGGAAACGCCATTCGCGCCTGCTTGAATGACCCCGGGCAATACTCCAGTTTTTTCGCTAATCGATACCTGCCGTAGCGGGCAGAATCCCGACACCGGAGTGCGGAAATACTTGATGTAGATCAAGGAATCTTCAAAATTATGCATATCTATTACTTTCGCCATATATCAAATCGAGAGCAATGCGAGCACCATGGTGGCAGAGCTTGCGCTTGGTTGGCGGTCAGAAACCTCCTTGGCCTAATGGCGTTTTCCTTTCCGGCGATCAAAGCGGACTCGACCCGATGAGCGAGAAGGGCAAAGACTCATGAACCGCATGATGAAGATCAGTTTTGACAGGTAGTGCAATGAAACCACCGTCGATTCGCGCCCATCTCCTGCGACTGGTTTTGGCCATGGCCGTCCCGCTGGCCGGAGTGGCGGGCGCTGGCATCTACACCGACATGCAGCAGACCATCGCCAATACCAAGGTATCGCTGCGCACGGTGGCAAACACGATGGTCAGCAACATGGATGGCAAGCTTGCCAGTACGCGCCGGACACTCGAACGCGTGGCCATGCGCCCCTTGGTACGTCAGGTCGACCCTAAAAACTGCGACGGAATCCTGAAGGACCTGCCTGCCCTGAATCCGGACTATGCGAATGCCACCTATACAAATCTGGATGGAGTGGCCGTCTGCTCGGCAGTGCCGCAACCTGGCGGCAAGCCGGTCAACGTCGGCAAGGCGCCCTGGTTCCAGCAGCTTCTCACGGAACAACGCTTCATCGTCGGTGATCCGTATATCGGCCCGATTACCGGCAAGCGGGTAATCGTCCTTGGCGCGCCGATCCGGAACCAGAATCACGAACTGGTGGGCGGGGTTCAGCTTCCCCTGGACCTCAATGCCTTGAATCCGAATATTCCGGCCCAGTTCCTGCCAGCCGGAACCCGCTACGGATTCATCGGTGAAAACGGCGTCCTGATCTGGAGCAATGTCGACCCGGACGGAATCCAGGGCAGCCGGCCCGACAACGCGGACGCCGCGCGACGAACGGTCGAAGTGCGCAATGGCGAATTCGAAAGCACTGGATCGGACGGGGTGCTGCGATTCTATTCGGTAGCACCGCTGGCAGAGACGGGATGGATTGCCTTCGTTGGGATACCCTCGTCAGAGGTATACGCCGCCGCCAAACAAAGGGCAAAGGCCGCAACGGTGGTCGCCGGAGTGGCGATTGCACTGCTGATTCTTTTCGCACTGTCCGTCACGCGAAGAATCGCCGGGCCGATTGCGGAGTTGGCGAACGTTGCACGCAAGGTCCACGGCGGCGATACCGGGGCACGGGCGGCAACCGCGGGGCCAAGCGAAGTCGTTGAGGTTGCCAGGGCATTCAATGCCGTGACGGATACGACCCTGGCGACGACCAGGCAACTCGAGGCAAAGATCAGCGAGCTTCAGGCGTCGGAACAGGAGTTGCGCCAGAGCGAGTCCTACCAGCAGGCGCTGATCAGCGCCATCCCCGACCTGATATTCACCAACCGGCGCGATGGCGAATACCTCGACTTTCATGCCGCCAACCCGGGTTTGCTCCTGATACCTCCGGAGACCTTTCTCCATCACAGGGTCGATGAAGTTCTGCCCAAGCCCCTCGCGGCCCAACTCATGAAAGCCTTTGCCGATGCCCTGGACTCGAATGCGGTGCAGGAACTGAGCTACTCGCTACAAGTCGGCGGTCAGGAGAGGGTATTCGAAACCCGCGTGGTGCCGTGTGCCAATGACACCACCATGTCCATTGTGCGCGACATCACCGAACGCAAACAGGACGAAGCCGAACTGATCCGGCACCGCGACCACCTTGAAGAGCTTGTGTTTTCGCGCACCGCCGAACTGGCGCAAAGTCGTGACGCGGCCGAAGCCGCCAACCGCGCCAAGAGCATCTTCCTCGCCAACATGAGCCACGAACTGCGCACCCCGATGAACGGCATCATGGGCATGATCGAGCTCGTGCTGCGCCGCGCCACCGATCCCCAGCAGATCGACTGGCTCAACAAGAGCAAAGCGTCCGCCCGGCATCTGCTTGCCGTCATCAACGATATCCTCGACATCTCCAGGATCGAAGCCGACCGGCTGACTCTGGACGAGAAGAACTTCTCCATTACGCAGGCAATTGACGAAGTCATGCAGATGCAGGAGGCCGCCGCCCGGGCGAAGGGCTTGCAACTGGTCCGTGACATCGACCCGACCTTGCCGGAATTGCTCTGCGGCGACGCGCTGCGCCTGAAGCAGATACTGATCAATTTCATCGGCAATGCGATCAAGTTTTCCCGGCATGGAGAGATCACTGTACGTGCGCAGACCCTGACGGAAGACAACAACTGTGTCCTCTTGCGCATCGGCGTCATCGATCAGGGCGTTGGCATTAGTCCGGAAGACCAGGCCCGCCTGTTCCGCGCCTTCACCCAGGCAGATGGTTCGATCAACCGCAAGTACGGGGGCACGGGGCTTGGACTGATCATCTCCAAGCGCATTGCCTTGCTGATGGGCGGCGACGCCGGGGTTATAAGCCAGGAAGGTGTTGGCAGCACCTTCTGGGCAACTGCCCGCGTCAGGAAAGCCGTAGAGGTCAAACCCCGCAGCAATGCGCCGGAGGAATCGGCGCGAGAAACCCTGGCCCGCCAGTTCGCGGGCACTCGCATCCTGGTGGCAGAAGACGAGCCCGTTAACCGGGAAGTGGCGGTGCTCCTGCTGGAGGAGGCTGCCCTGGTGGCGGATGTGGCCACCAACGGTCGGGAAGCGGTGGAAATGGCGCGCGCCGGCGCTTATGCCCTGATCCTGATGGATGTGCAGATGCCCGTCATGAACGGACTGGATGCCACCCGCGCAATTCGCCAACTGCCCGGCATGGAGGCCATCCCGATTCTGGCAATGACCGCCAATGCTTTCGCCGAAGACCGCGATGCTTGCCTGGCCGCCGGCATGGATGATCACATTGCCAAGCCGGCGGCCCCGGACGAACTCTGTGCAGCGGTATTGCACTGGTTGCAGAAGTCGGGCTCGCGAGCAACTGCCTGAGCGAACTGTCGCCAACAGTCCGTACGGCAAAGTCCCGTTCGTGGCGGCTTCGACGCCTACCGGGACATCGGCGCCGAACTTGCGCCACCGCATGATCGACTTTGCCATATAGTCGCGGCTGACCGATCAACCGGGCGCCGCAGAGCCGAATCGAGCCGTGACTGAATTCGACACAGAAATTGACCGACACCGCCAGCGGATCGTGCGCCTGCTGGATCAGGGTTCGGTTGTGATTCTCACCGGCGCCGGGCTCAGCACGGCCAGCGGCATTCCCGACTACCGTGATCGGAACGCTCAATGGAAGGGCGCCAGGCCGATCGACCACACGGACTTCCTGCGCTCCGAGAGCACCCGCCGTCGCTACTGGGCGCGCAGCTTTATCGGTTGGCCCACCGTCGGTCTGGCCAGCCCGAGCCGGGGCCATCACGCCCTGGCGCAACTGGAGCGCCGCGACCGGATTGCCCTGATCATTACGCAGAATGTCGACGGCTTGCACCAGAAGGCGGGAAGTCGATCGGTACTCGAACTCCATGGCGGATTGCAACGGGTGGTCTGCCTGGCCTGCCGACATTCCTATCCACGGGCATCGGTGCAGGAATGGCTGGGCGCAGCGAATCCGGGCATTGCGATAGAAGCGGCCCGGCGCGCGCCGGACGGCGATGCCCATGTTGCCGGGGAATTCCATCGCGATTTTTCCATACCGGCCTGTCCATCCTGCGGCGGCGTGCTCAAGCCGGATGTGGTGTTCTTTGGCGACAGTGTTCCGCAGGACAGAGTCAGGACCGGGCTGGACGCCATCGATGCCGCGCGGGGTGTGCTGGTGGTCGGTTCCTCGCTGATGGTCTATTCCGGATTCCGCTTTGTCGAGCACGCCCATCGGCACGGCAAGCCGGTCATGGCGATCAACCTGGGAATAACCCGCGCAGACCACTTGCTCGCGGCAAAGCTCGAGCAGGATTGCGACGAGTTCCTTCACCTCGTAAAGATGCGGGAGAGGATGGCGCATGGCAACTGATATCGACCGGGCTCTGGATTTCCTGCTGGAAGAAATCCGCGAGGAAGTCGGTGCCACGCGCCACCTCACCGGCTGCCCGGCACTGGATGATCGGGTTGTCGACGCACTGCGACAGGTGCCACGTCATGCCTTCGTGCCCGCAGAACTTCTGTCTCGCGCCTATGCCAACCACCCGCTGCCGATCGGCCATGGCCAGACCATCTCGCAGCCTTACATCGTGGCCTTGATGACCGAGCTGATTCATCCCCGGCCGAATGACGTCGTACTGGAGATCGGCACCGGCTCCGGGTATCAGGCCGCCGTCCTGTCCCGGCTGGTGAAACAGGTCTACTCGATGGAAATCGTCGAGGCGCTGGCGCGGGACGCGCGCGCCAGGCTGCAGGGTCTGGGCTATGCCAATATCGAAGTGCGCACCGGCAACGGGCGACTGGGCTGGCCGGAGCATGCGCCCTACGACGCGATCCTGGTTGCCGCAGCCGCGAGCTGCATTCCCTCGGCGCTGATCGAGCAACTCAAGCCGGGCGGCACGCTCGTCATCCCCGTCGGCAACCCGCAGGAGGCGCAGGACCTGTGGGTGCTTGGCAAGAATGCGCGTGGCCGGGTTGAGAAAAAGCGGGTCTTGCCGGTCGCCTTCGTGCCCCTTACCGGAACAGATGAAGGCTGATCGACACGCAGGGCGTCAGAGGCCGGCCACCGCGCTTGCAGTACATCGCTGTATCATCACCGTCAGCCGGGTTTTCTGTCGCTACAGGCATATCGGGCTGCTTGCTCGAAGCGACTGAAACCGGGACGTGTCGGGATTTGCTTCATTGAGAGGAGAAAGTCGTGGCCACACATGAGAACAAGACCAGAGTGACGATTCTGACAGAGTCCTACCGCATCACGGGTTACATCGACCTGCTGCCGGGCGCGCGCGTTACGGATTTCATGCATGAATCCAAAGAGTTCGTCGTGGTAATGGATGCCGAGGTCTGCGAAGCCAACGCAGGGGGCCGCCAAGTGCTCGTGGCCCCATTTTTGGACGTGAATCGCAACCACATTCAAATCGTCACCCTTTTATAGGCAGCCGCAGAACCTGCCAGTGACTCAGCCCAATTCGATGCGCTGACGACATCGACGGTCGCGGATGAAAACCCGCATGCGCGCCATGATCCACTACCAGCCCGGCACGCCGCTGCGCATGGTCGATGTGCCGGTGCCGCAGGCGGGACGCGGCGCCATCCTGATCGAGGTGGAAGCCTGCGGAGTTTGCCGCACAGACCTGCACCTGATCGACGGCGAGTTGCCCCATCCCGCGCTCCCCGTAATCCCGGGCCACGAAATTGTCGGCCGCGTCGCCGCCATCGGCAATGGCGTGACAGGTTTCCTGCCCGGTCAGCGCGTCGGCGTGCCTTGGCTCGGCTGGACCTGCGGCACATGCCACTTCTGTATCAGCGGCCGCGAAAACCTGTGCGATGGGGCGCGCTTCACCGGCTACCAGATCAATGGCGGCTATGCCGAATACGCCGTGGCCGACGCACGCTACTGCTTCCCGCTGCCCGACGTCGGCGATGCCGCACTGCTGGCGCCGCTGCTATGCGCCGGCCTGATCGGCTACCGCGCCCTGCGCCTGGCCGGCGAATCGCGGCGACTCGGCATTTACGGTTTCGGCGCCGCCGCCCACATCGTTGCTCAGGTGCTGAAGTTCGAGGGCCGCGAGTTCTACGCCTTCACGCGTCCTGGTGATATCGCCAGTCAGGCATTCGCCCGCAAGCTCGGCGCCACCTGGGCCGGCGACACGGACCAGCAACCTCCTGCACCACTTGATGCCGCACTGATCTTCGCCCCGGCCGGGGCCCTGGTGCCAACCGCGCTGCGCCACACGGAAAAGGGCGGCTGCGTGGTCTGCGCCGGCATTCACATGAGCGACATTCCCGCCTTTCCCTATGCGATCCTGTGGGGCGAGCGCAGCATCCGCTCGGTCGCCAACCTGACCCGCGTCGATGGCCTCGAATTTCTCGACCTCGCGCCGCGGATACCCATAGGCACCGAGGTTCACCGCTTTCCGCTGGCATCGGCCAACGAGGCGCTGGGACGGCTGCGTCGCGGCGAGTTTCAGGGTGCGGCGGTACTGACCATGGGCAATTAAGGCCTGTTCCCGTTCCTGCGGTGGTCGCCGCCTGAATGGAAGCCGGAATCCGCCCTCGCCCTATACGCAGCCCGTTGGCTTAGGCATTCCTGCGTAGCGAGCCGCCTGCTTGGCGGGGCCGTAGGGGAACAGGTCAAAGAGATATTTTTTGTCGCCGAACTGTTCGCCGAGCGAGCCGCCGATCAGTTTGGACATGACGCGCAGATTCGGCGCCGTTCCGTTTTCCGCGTAGTAATCGCGAATCCAGCGCACCACCAACCAGTGCTCGTCGGCGAGGGCAAGCTGGTCGCGTTCGGCGAGGCATTTCGCCACATCCTCGCTCCAGTCGTCCAGCGTAGCCAGATAACCTTCGGCGTCGGTCTCGATGTCACGGCCATTCACGTTGATCATGTTTTATCTCTCTGTATCAGGGGTTAGGGATAGTACTTGACTATTTTTGTCGGATTATAGAGCAGCGAAACTGCTTGAGCTATAAAGTATTTCGCATGCGCCATCGCCCAGGCTTATCGCCAGACAGAGTCAGCGACTGGCTGGCGCAGGCCCGTCGGGCCTGCAACGCACAACCCGCAACCGGATCAGTACTCCTGCATCATCGTCAGTTCGATCTCGGCATGGCGCAGGCGCATGGCGAGTGTGCGAGCCATTGCAGTAATCAGATTGAACGCGAGTTTCTTGTGCACGTCCGCGATCTGGTTGAACTGCTCGCGTGACAACACATACACCTCCGTTGCCGTCAGGGCGACGGCATCGTTGCTGCGCGGCAGGTTGTCGAGGAAGGCCAGGCCGCCGAAAAAATCGCCACGCCCAAAACTCGCTATGTGCCGGGTTCGGCCCGCACCCAGCGGGGCCAGGATGCGTATCGTGCCGCGCCGTACCCAGAACAATTCATCGCCTGCGGCGCCGCTGACATAGACCGTTTCTCCGGGTTGATAGATTCGCAGTTGCATGCGCGCCTCGAGTTCCTTGAGCGTCTCATCCTTGTGTTTGGAGAACAGATCCATCTCCTGCAACTGCATCGGCGCCTCCTCTTCCGGTGCCGATTCGCGCTCGCCGAGAATTCGATCCTCGACCCAGGCGATCGCGCTATCGAGCTCAGGGAAAACGCGCACAGTGTCATCGCCGGCATCCATCAATCCGGTCTGCTCGAAAAACTCGAGCAGATTGCGCCCGTTGGGCAGGTTTTCCCTGACATTGCTCAACAGCAATCGGGCGCCACGCTCCTGAATCGCATCGCGTACCTGATTCATGAGGTGCGCTGCGGTAACGTCGACCGACTGCACGCGCTTCAGGTCGATGATGATGTAGCTGCGCGTATTGATCTCGTGCTCCAGATCGGCGTACAGCTGCTGGGTATTGCCGAAGAACAGGCTGCCCTGAAGTTCGAAGATGACGCCCTGATCGCCCTTCTGATCAAGGATGCGCACCTCGGCCTCGGGCCGGTACCAGTTCGAGGACATCTGGTTCACATACATCTTGTGGCGCACTACCGTGCCGCCGATCTGCTCGCGCACAAAGAGGATGATCGCCATGGCGACGCCAACAGCGGACGCGGCGATGAGTCCGATGGTCAGCGCCACCACCACGACTGCCACCACGACGGCAAAATCGAAGACCGTGGCGCGCGATTCGACGAAACGCAGCGGCTCCTTGTCGATCATGCGCACGCCGATGACGATGAGAATGCCGGCCAGCGTGGCAACCGGTATCCATGCGATGAATGAGCCGAGCACAAGCGCAGCAACCAGGGCGAACAGACCTTCGAGGACGCCCGTGGCGCGCGTGGTTGCGCCGCTGTTGAGACTGACCAGCGTCGCGCCCATGGTGCCGGCGCCGGGAATGCCGCCCACCGCAGAGGAAGCCACGTTGGCGATGCCCTGGGCAATCAGCTCGCGGTTGGAATCGTGATGGCTGCGCGTAAGCTGATCGAGAACAACACAGGTCTTCAGGGTGTCGATGGAAAGCAGCACGGCCAGCGTCAGGGCACTGCCGAACAGGCCGGCCACCTGGCCCAGGCGCAACTCGCCGATTTCGTGCCAGCGCCCGGTGATCGAGGCGAAGTAACCCTCGCCGGTAGCGCCGAGCGGGCCGACCACGAGCGGATTGTTGGTGACGTCCCATAGCGCGGGGTCCTGCACGGCAAGTCCGAAATAGGTGCACAAACCTGCCACGATACCGAGAATGATGCCCGGCACTTTCTGCGTCAGACGCGGTGCGACAACGGCCACCAGCACTGTGGCGCCGCCGATGGCCACGCTGTGCAAGTTCCACTGCCACGGCGCGAGCAGCGCCTCCCACCAGCGCGTGCCACCCTGGACTCCAAGGAATTTCGGAATCTGGCTGCCGATAATGATGAGTCCGACACCTGAAAGATAGCCACTCACCACCGGATACGGGATGTACTTGATCAGCCCGCCGACGCCAACAAAACCGAGCAGCAGTTGCACCATGCCGGTCAGCACGCCGAGCATGATCAGCAGCAGCACGATGGAACCCGGTGACACGCCCTGGCTTACCAATTCGATGGCGAACGCCGACAGCACGGCCGCGGCTGGCGCGCAAGGCGCGCTGATCAGGCGATCCGTGCCGCCCAGCGTCGAGGCGACCAGACCAATCACGGTCGCGCCAATAATGCCGGCCAGCGCGCCGTATGCAGCGTAGGCGGGGCCGATGGCCACATACACGGTGACGCCGAAAGCGATTGACGCGGGCAAAGCCACCAGCATCGCGGCCAGTCCGCCCCAGAAATCGCCCGGCACCTGCTTGCGCCCGGTAAACAGGCTGAATCCCGGCTTGCGCGCAGTCCCGCTTGTTGTCTGCAGCATGATGAGGGCTTCTCCCAGTTCTTTGCGGACTATTGTAGGGTTATTCGCAGGCACTCTGGACGCATGGCTCCCAAATCCGGATAATTCGTCCGGATAAGTTCGTTGATGACCTGCGCAAATGGGCAGCCCCCTAGGCACCCTCCTAGGCACCCCGGCGCGGGTCAATTTTTTCCCTTTTCCGAAAGAGCACCATGGCCGCCGCAATGCCCCAGATGGCAATCCCCCCCGCCGCCAGCCGGCTTCTGCTTTCCGGCAACGAAGCCGTCGCCCGCGCCGTATGGGAATCCGGCGTGCGCGTCGCCGCCGCCTATCCCGGCACACCTTCCACCGAAATGCTCGAAGTGATTTCGGGCTATCCAGACATCTACGCCGAATGGTCGGTGAACGAGAAGGTCTCGCTCGAAGTCGCGATCGGCGCCGCCTTCGCCGGCTCGCGCTCCTTCTGCTGCATGAAGCACGTCGGCATGAACGTCGCCTCGGATGCGCTGATGACGCTGACCCTGACCGGCGTAGTCGGCGGCCTGGTGATCGCCATCGCCGACGATGTCGGCCTCTCCTCGTCGCAGAACGAACAGGATTCGCGCTACTGGGGCCGCTTCGCCCACCTGCCGATGTTCGAGCCCTCGGACTCGCAGGAAGCCTACGAGATGACCAAGGCGGCCTACGATTTCTCCGAAAGATTCCAGGTGCCGGTGATCCTGCGCATGACGACGCGCATCAACCACGTCAAGGGCCTGGTCAGTGTCGGCGAACGCGTCGCGCACGCCGCCTCCGGCTTCAAGAAGGAACCGGCGCGCTGGGTGATGACCCCGTCCGGCGCCGGCAAGCGCATCCCCCTGATGTTCGAACGCGACAAGGCACTGCGCGCCGAGACCGAGATCTCGCCGCTCAATACCATCGAGAACGGCAAGGACAAGCGGGTCGGCTTCGTCACTTCCGGCCCCGCCTACATGCATGTGCGCGAATCCTTCCCCGATGCGCCTGTGCTCAAGCTCGGCTTTTCCTGCCCGGTGCCGACCGACAAGATCCGCGCCTTCGCCGCCACGGTGGAAACCCTGGTGGTGGTCGAGGAAGTCGAGCCGCTGGTCGAACTCGAACTCAAGGCCGCCGGCATCCAGTGCCTGGGCAAGGAAATCCTGCCGCGCCAGGGCGAACTGGCACCCAACGTGCTGAAGCCCGCCATCGCCCGCCTGCTCGGCGAGCCGGTGCCGGAGATGCCCTTCGCACCTTCACAGGTCTTCCCGCGGCCGCCGACCATGTGCGTGGCCTGCCCGCACCTCGGCGTCTATTACACGCTGGCGCAGATCAAGAACATCACCATAGCCGGCGACATCGGCTGCTACACGCTGGGCGCCGGCCATCCCTGGAACGCGCTGGACACCACGATCTCGATGGGCGCCTCGATGGGCATCGCGCTGGGCCTCGACAAGGGCCGCGCCGAAGCCGACAAGGACAAGCGCATCCTCGCCGTGATCGGCGATTCGACCTTCCTCCACATGGGCATGCAGGGCCTGCTCGACATCGTCTACAACGGCGGCAACGTCACCGTGCTGCTGCTCGACAACCGCGCCGTGGGCATGACCGGCGGCCAGCCCAATCCAGGTTCCGGCCGCGACATCAACGGCGACGAAGCCCCGCGCGTCGACTTCGCCCGACTGGTGGAAGCGCTCGGCGTAAAGAAGGAACGCATCCACGTCCTCGACCCCTACCAGTTGCCGGTGCTGTTCAAGACCATCCGCGACGAGATCAAGATTCCCGAAGTCTCGGTCATCATCACCGACCAGCCCTGTGTGCTGATCGACGATTACCACAAGCAGAAGCCCTACGAGGTGATCGACGACAAGTGCACCGGCTGCGGCAACTGCGTCGATGTCGGCTGCCCGGCGATCCACGTCACGCGCCGCGAGAAGGTGGTCAAGCCCTCGGGCAAGGAAGTCGAACTGCAGTTCGTCCGTATCGAAACCTCGGCTTGCACCGGCTGCACCCTGTGTGTCCAGCCCTGTGCGCCGAATGCGATCGTCCATGCCGACCTGACACACAAGCCGATCCGACTTGTCCGTCATTGAGGAGGCCGCCATGCCCGCAGACAACGTAACCAACATCCTCGTCGTCGGAATCGGCGGCCAGGGCGTGATGACCGCCACGGAGATTCTCGCCGAGGCCGCCATCGCCATGGGCCACGACGCCAAGAAGACCGAAGTCGCCGGCATGGCCCAGCGCGGCGGCGTGGTGTCCTCGCACCTGCGCTTCGGCAAGAAGGTGCTCTCGCCGCAGATCATGGCTGGCACCGCCGACCTGCTGGTCGGCTTCGAGTCGGCCGAGGCGCTGCGCTGGTGCCACTACCTGAAGGCGGGCGGCCTGGTGTTGATGAACACCTCGCGCCTGGTGCCACCGGTGGTGGACCTTGGTCTCTACGACTACCCGGAAGATCCCATGGCCGAAATCCGCGCCCGCGGCTACAAGGTCCATGCCTTCGACGCCATGGCCATCGCCATGGAACTGGGCGACGTGCGCCTGGGCAACACGGTGATGCTCGGCGCCATGGCCGACCACCTGCCCTTTTCCGCCGAAGTGCTGCTGGAATCCATCCTCAAGCGTTTCCGCGCGCGCAAGCCGAAGATGGTCGAAGTGAACCAGAAGGCCTTCGAGGCCGGCCGCGCCGCCGACGCCGCGGCATCACACGACAAGGAGCTGGCCAAGGCATGAGCGCAACCATCATCGACGGCAACGCACTCTCCACCCAGCTGCGCGGCGAGTTTGCCAACCGCGCCGCGGCGCTCAAGACGAAGGGCATCACTCCCTGCCTGGCCGTGATCCTTGTCGGCGAAGACCCGGCTTCGGCGGTCTATGTACGCAACAAGGTGGCCGGCTGCGAGAAGGCCGGGATGCGTTCGATCAAGGACGTCTATGCGCCTGACGTCGCCCAGTCCGTGGTCTTGGCACGGATCGCCGAACTGAACGCCGACCCCGCGGTGCATGGCATCCTGGTTCAGTTGCCGCTGCCCAAGCACTTCGATTCAGCAGCGGTGCTGGAGTCGATATCGCCCCAGAAGGACGTCGACGGCTTCCATGCCGAAAACGTCGGCGCCCTGATGCAGGGCAATCCGCGCTTCATCCCCTGCACGCCCTACGGCGTGATGAAAATGCTGGAAAGCGCCCACGTTCCGCTCAAGGGCGCCGAGGTCGTCGTCGTCGGCCGCAGCAACATCGTCGGCAAACCGATGGCCATGCTGCTGCTGGCACAGAGTTGCACCGTGACCATCTGCCATTCACAGTCGAAGGACCTCGCCTTCCATACCCGGCGCGCCGACATCCTGATCGCCGCGGTCGGCCGGGAGCGCATGATCACCGGCGACATGATCAAGCCGGGCGCGACAGTGATCGACGTCGGCATGAATCGCTTCAGCAGCGGGCCGAACGCCGGCAAGCTTTGCGGCGACGTCGATTTCGACACTGCCAAGGAGGTTGCCGGCATCATCACACCGGTGCCCGGCGGCGTCGGCCCGATGACCATCACCATGCTGCTGGCCAATACACTGGAAGCGGCTGAGAGGTGCGCGAAATGAAACCACTGGTCGGCATTGTGATGGGCTCGGATTCGGACTGGCCGGTGATGCAGGCCGCGGCGCAGATGCTGAAGGAATTCGGCGTGCCCTTCGAGGCCAAAGTCGTCTCGGCGCACCGCACCCCGGACCTGCTGTTCGACTATGCCGCCATGGCGCAGGAGCGCGACCTGCGCGCCATCATCGCCGGCGCCGGCGGTGCCGCACACCTGCCGGGCATGCTGGCCTCGAAAACCATCGTACCGGTGCTCGGCGTTCCGGTGCCTTCGAAACACCTCAACGGCCTCGACTCCCTGCTGTCCATCGTGCAGATGCCCAAGGGCATCCCGGTCGCCACCTTCGCCATCGGCGAGGCCGGCGCAGCGAACGCCGCGCTCGCCGCGATCGCCATCATTGCCACGGCGAACGACGAGTATGGCCGTACGCTTGCGCAGAAGCTCGTCGACTTCCGTTCGCGCCAGAGCGAAAAAGTACTGACGATGAAGCTGCCCGAGACCTGATGGACACCGCTCCGATCCGGGATTATTTCACCGGATTGCAGGACCGCATCGTCGGCGAACTCGAAGCAATTGAAGGCGCGCCCTTCCTGCGCGATGCCTGGGACCGGCCGCAAGGTGGCGGCGGGATTTCCCGACTGATCGAAGACGGCAAGGTGTTCGAACGCGGCGGCGTCAATTTTTCCCATGTCAAGGGTGACCAGATGCCGGCCTCGGCCACCGCGCACCGCCCCGAACTGGCGGGCCGCTGCTGGCAGGCGATGGGTGTCTCGCTGGTGCTGCATCCGCGCAACCCCTATTGCCCGACCTCGCACATGAACGTGCGTTTCTTCGTCGCCGAGAAGGAAGGTGAGGAGCCGGTCTGGTGGTTCGGCGGCGGCATGGACCTGACCCCCTATTACGGCTTCGAGGAAGATGCGCGACATTTCCACCGGACATGCCGCGACACCCTCGATCCCTTCGGCGCCGGAGTCCATGAGCGCTACAAGAAATGGTGCGACGACTACTTTTTTCTCAAGCATCGCAACGAGGCGCGCGGCATCGGCGGAATCTTTTTCGATGACCTCAACGAAGGCAGCTTCGGCCGTTGCTTCGGCCTGACGCAAGCCGTTGGCGACAGCTTCACCGCCGCCTACCTGCCCATCGTCGAACACCGCCGCGAACGGCCCTATGGCGAACGCGAGCGCGACTTTCAGGCCTACCGGCGCGGACGCTACGTCGAATTCAACCTGGTCTGGGATCGCGGCACGCTGTTCGGCCTGCAATCGGGCGGCCGCACCGAATCCATCCTGATGTCGCTGCCGCCCATCGTCAAATGGCGCTATAGCTGGCAACCCGAACCGGGCAGCGAAGAAGCCAGGCTTTATAGCGATTTCCTGCCGCCGCGCGACTGGGTCTGACAGGGCCGCGGCAAACCTTGCGCATTCCTCGAGTTCTAGAGTATTCTTGTTTATGAAATCTGGGTCGTATCGACCCGATTGCCGTTCAATATCTCGATGGAGGCTGTCATGAAAATCAAAAGCTTGTTTGCAGCAGCCCTTCTGGCCCTGGCATCGGCGAGCTATGCTGATAGCCCTTCTTCGGTTGCCGCTCGTGATGGGGTCAATCCCTCGACAGTGAGAGGAAGCGGGGGCTTTGACTTCCAGTCCAGGGACAACGGCAGGCACACCGGATGGGCCAGGGGCGAGGGCCACAGCGACCGTGAGCACGGCGACGGTGGCGGGCACAGGAATCACGAGTGCGATGACGGCCCGCTGCTGTGCCCCGATGGATTCATCCTGATCAACGGGCAGTGCCTGCCTTGGGTGTGAGCACCGCCTGGCGACGAGTTAACCGGGGATGTGGACCGGCTTGATCCGGGGACATCCCCGGCGCGGATTATCGCTTCAACTACTGCCCGCTCTGCACGACCCCGCTACGCCTGCTGATCCAGGTCGAGGGGCGGCCCCAAGAAGCGCCAGCGCTGCCCGGCCTGCGCGTCGAGGCGCCCAGCCTGGCAGACTGGCTGGGCACTCGTGGCATCGCGCCGAAGTGGATCGAATCAGGAAGCTGATCCCGCGGATCACAAGGCCTCAGAGCAGGCCTCAGAGCAGGCCTCAGAGCAGACCTCAGAGCACCGCTGCCGCGCGATAGTGGCGTACCGCCAACACCGGCTCTTCGAGCTGATCGAGCAGTTGCGCCAGTTCGACATGGGTGGCGCGTGACGGCGCAATGGCCAGCGCGGCTTCCAGGTAGCTGCGGGCCTTGCCCCACAGTTGCTGTCGGCGGCACAGACGGCCCAGGGTCAGCAGCAAGGCGCCGTCGCGCGGTACGCGTGCCAGCCATTTTTCGGCCTGCGCGATGCGTCCGAGGACGTCCCCGGCAGGCTCCCCGTCCTGGCCGCACTCGCCATAGGCCAGCACCAGGGCGGCATCCCAGCGTTCATCCAGCGCATCTTCGATCACGCGCTGGGCTTCGCGACTGTCGCCCGATGCTGCCAGCGCGCGCGCTGTCTCCAGCGCCAGCGAGGCTTCGGCACGATCGGCGTCATCCAGTTCGCGCCAGTAGCGCATGAGCCCCGCGGGATCTTCGCGCAAGCCGCGCAGGGCTTCACGCACGGCGCGACTGCGAATCGGTGCCGCCTGATCGGCAGTCAGGGCCTGGTGTTTTTCGAGTTGGCGCACCAGGCGCGCCACTTCACGCCAGTTGCCCAGGCCCTGTTCGGCACGCAGGCTGAGGCGCAAGGCGGCGATATGCCGGCCTTCACGCGCCGCGAGCAGTTGCAGGGCATCGCGAGCATCTTCGAAGCGGCGACCTTCAAGCGCGAACTCGGCTTCCGTCATCAAGCGGGCCGCCTGCAAGCCGGCGCTGTCGTGCCCGCGTACACGCGCCGCCCATTCCGCCGAGCGCTCCGCGTCGCGCAGGGCGTGCGCAGCACGCCAGCCGGCCAAAGCAATCATGCCCGCGGCCGCGTTATCCGGACTGGCTTTTTCGGCACAACGCATGGCATGCCCGTAACGTCCTTCCTGCAACAGGCGCCAGGCGTCACGCAAAGCGACAGAGGCCTTTTCCTGTTGTCGCCGCCGGCGGAACTCGGCTACCGCGCGCGGCAGTCCGAGGACATGGCTGACGGCGCGTGCCAGCAGGTAAATCACGAAGAAGCCGGTAACGGAGGCCAGCAGAAACAGGTTGAGCGAAACCTCTGCACGCCACGGCGGCAGCACCAGCAACACGTAGCCGTCGTTATAGCGCGCGGCCAGCGCAAGCCCCACCGCCAGCGCGGCAAGTATCAGCAGCCAGAACACGGCGCGCATGGCGATCCTTACTTGCCTGAAGCGTTCGCGCCACGCTCGCGGGCGAACTTGAGGTTGCGCAGGGCCGTCAGGGTTTCCGCCAGGCCAGGCACATCGAAGCTGACATCGGTGGTCGCCAGCGTCTTCAAGGTCGACTGTGCCGCCTGCACAGGCTTGGCGCGACTATCGAAGTAGCGATCAAGCTGCTCGCGCGACTGCCGTATCTCTTCGCGGAAGATCTTGCCGTCTCGTTGCAGCAGCGCCATGCGCGCATTGAGCAGCCGCAGCTTGAGGTTCTCGCGCAGGAAGAAACTCTGGTTGGGTGAAAGCAGCGCAGGGTCAGCCTGGTCGATGCGCTCGATGCGCACCAGTTGCCTCAGTTCGCGCCACACATCCGCACCCAGCTCGCGCCAGTAAGCAGCACTCGCAGTTGTTGGCGCGGATACCGGTTTGGCTGCGTCCGCTTTTGGCCGCTGCTCATAGGCCAGCGGCAGGCTGTCAACGGCGGCCACCACGCTTTCGATCTTGAGCGACAGGCCGCTGACATTGGCGCCCGGTGTTGCCTTGAGGCGCTCGATGTCGCGAAGAATCAGCTTTCTGGCGGGCAGGAATTGCGGCTGGACCGAGCGGGCGAGACGGGCATCTGCACCCTGCAAGGCGATCAGTGCCGCCTCGACATTGCCGGCGAACTGGAGTTGCTGCATGGCGATCACTACCGCTTGCTCCACTTCGGCCAGCACGCGTTCGTCACGGGTGCTGGAGAGTTCCTGATACATGGCTTCCAGCGCCACGGCCTGACTCTGTGTTTCGGCCAGTTTCGCCTCCAGAGCGCCGACCTTGGCCTGCAGGCCCGCCAGCGTCTCCTGACTCTGGCGGGCCAGGACGCGCCCTTCCTTGGCCAGGGAGTCACCGTCGCTCAGGCGCCGGGCAAGTTCCTGCTGCAGGCTCGCAACCTGCATGCGAGTGTCGACCCATTGCGCGACGACAAGCACGATAGCGACAGCAAGAACGCGCAGCGTCGGACGGCGCAGGGCATCCCGCCACCGGCTGGTGGCGGCTGTCGAATCAGTTTGAAGGGGAGTTTCCATGAGATGCGAAGTATTGCATGAGTCCGGCCATCAAACCGTCATCACCAGGGTCGGTTGCTATTACCCGGGCAAGACCCAGGGCCTGCGCCTGTTCGGCAATGCGGGCATGCGGAACAAAAGCCGGCGTCTTTTTCAGCCACGCCTGCCCGAGGCGGCCGACCATGTCGTGAAAATTGCGCAGGCCTTCACTGCTGGTCAGGGTCACGGCATCGAGCTGCCCCAGCTCCCATAGCTTGAGCAAGGGCGCCGGATCGAGTTGTGGCCGGGCGCGGCGGTAGCAGGTGACGTACTCGATGCTGGCGCCACGCCCCTTTAGCGTGTCGCCCAGCACCTCGCGGCCACCATCGCCGCGGAAAATGATCACGTGTTTGCCGTGTACGTCAGTCAGTTCGGGAAGATCCAGCAGGGCCTCGGAGTCAAAGCGCAGCGGTGGCGAAATGACATCATGAATCCCATGCCGCGCCAGCTCGCGTTCGCTGCTCTTGCCCAGCGCCGCCACACGCAGCGAAACGGGCCAGGAGCGGCGCGGCAGGATCAGGGCCAGCGCTTTTTCTATCGCATTGGGGCTGACAAACACGGCGAGGTCGAAACTGTCGAGACGAATCGCGACGTCGAGCAGCGGCGCAACGTCTTCGATGTCGCGGATTTCCAGCACCGGGTAGAGCACAGGTATCGCACCCTGATCAGCCAATGCCGTGGCGAAATGCGTCGCCTGCCCGGCCGGGCGCGTCACCACGACATGGCGGCCGGTCAAAGACACCGCTAACTTCCCAGCGCAGCGAGGATTTCGGCAGCGCCCTGGCGGCGCAGTTCGGATGCCAATTGCAAACCGAGCGCTTCGGGGTCGGCGCAGCTACCGGTGAGTTCGGCATGCGCCATGCGCGTGCCATCCGGCGAGGCGACAAAGCCGCGCAAATAGACGCTGCCCGCACGCATCTCGGCATAGGCCCCCAGCGGCACTTCGCAACTGCCCGCCAACGCCCGTGACACGGCGCGTTCTGTGCGCACACAGGCGGCGGTATCCGGGTCATTCAAGGGCGCGACCCAGGCAGCCACTTCCGGTCGCGAGGCCAGCGCTTCAATGCCCAGCGCACCCTGCCCGGCGGCGGGCAGCGAGTCTTCGGCGGGCAGCACGGCGCGGATGCGGTCACCGAGCCCAAGGCGTTTCAGGCCCGCCGCAGCGAGGATGATGGCATCGAACTGGCCTTCGTCGAGCTTGCGCAAGCGGGTGTCAAGATTGCCGCGCAGGGGTGTCACGGCGAGCCAGGGATAACGCGCATGCAATTGGGCTTCGCGGCGCAGGCTGGACGTGCCGATCACGGCACCCGGCGGCATGTCCGCCAGGCTGGCGTACTTGCTCGATACCAGGGCATCCAGCGGCACTTCGCGCGGACCGATGGCGACCAGGGAAAACTCCGGCTCCATCTGCATCGGCACATCCTTCATGGAATGCACGGCGAGATCGGCGGAACCGTCGAGCAGGGCGGCCTCCAGCTCCTTGACGAACAAGCCCTTGCCGCCGACCTTGGACAGCGGCCGGTCGAGAATCTGGTCGCCGCGAGTCGTCATGCCGAGCAACTCGACCTGGCAGGCCGGATACAGCTGCTGCAACAGGCTGCGAACGTGTTCGGCCTGCCACAGGGCCAGGCGGGACTCGCGCGTGGCGATGACGATGCGCGCAGGGGGAAATTCAGGGGAAGATGCTGGGCTCACGAGACGACCGATCGAGGTAGAACTGACACGGGAAAGGTACTGCTCACCGACCTGCCATGGCGGTCATGCAGCAGCATGATTTTGCTGGCAATTCTAGCAGCCCGTCAGGCGTTCCGCGCGGCTGGCGTTGCGGCCAGATGCGATCTGCGGGAGAAGCACCAACAACAAGGGCCGCCCAAAGGGGCGGCCCCGGATCACTCGGCAGAAATATCAGCCGGCACTCGGCCGTGTCAGCGAAGCGCTTTCGACCCAGCGTTTGATGCGATTGGCATCGCCTATGCGGGTCATCTTGCCCCAGGAGTCGAGCAGCACGATGATGGTCGGCTTGTTGTTGAGCCAGGCCTGCATCACCAGACACTTGCCGGCCTCATTGATGTAGCCGGTTTTGGAGAGGCCGATCTCCCAGGTCGGATTCTTCACCAGAGTATTGGTGTTGCGGAACTGCTGCGTTCGGCCGGCAATGTTGAATTCACCTTCGGACGTGGTCGAAAACTCGCGGATCAGGGGATACTGATGCGCGGCATCGACCATTTTCGCCAGATCACGCGGGCTCGATACATTCGCTGCTGTCAACCCGGTCGGATCCCGGAAACGCGTATCGACCAGACCGAGAGCCTGCGCCTTCTGGTTCATGGCGATTACGAAAGCTTCCCGACCGCCCGGATAGTGGCGCGACAAGGCTGCGGCAGCACGGTTTTCCGAGGACATCAGAGCCAGGCGCAGCATTTCCTCGCGCGCCAGATGAGTACCGACCTTGAGACGCGAACGCGTCCCCTTGAGGATATCGACATCCTCGTCGCCAATAGCCAAGGTCTCGTTAAGGTTGGGCTTGGCGTCAAGCACTACCATCGCCGTCATCAACTTGGTAATCGACGCAATCGGCAAGACGGCAGTGGGATTTTTTTCAAACAGGATCGCACCGGTCGCCTGATCCAGCACCAAGGCGGCTGACGACTGCAAGGCCAGATGCTGGGCCTCATCCAGGGATGCACCGCGGTGCGCGGATTTGGCGCGGACTGCCTTCTTGGCCCTGTGCTTCTTCGCCGCGTGCGGAGCCTTTGCAGTAACGGCCTTCTTGCCGGTGGCTGCCTCGACGTTAGTTGGCGCCACGCCAGCGCCGACTATTGCGGTCGCCAACAACATCAGTAGTGCTTGTTTCATGGAGATGCCCCTCCTGCAATGGATTCATTCTAGCAGAGGATATCCACTCTGCAACAAGCTCTATCGGCACTTTCCTATAGAAATAAGGGAGTTGAGCCTTGAGTCTCAGCAATAACATTAAGTCAATTCGAGAAACTGACGCACTTCATCCCGACGCGCCAAGGTATCTGCATAGCCAAGATCGATCAAGGCCCTGGTGTAGGGCCGCTCGAACAGCAGGTAGCTGGTCAGTGCGCCGCCGTTTCGATTCATGGCCCCGATGCCGCGCAGCATCACCCGTACCGGCCATGGCAACGCCTTCGCATGGCGCGCGGCGAGGTGATCGAGACGCTGCGACGGCGCGATGGTCAGCACTTCAATCGGGCGCAGACTCATGCCTTTCTCGCGACGGACATCCTCCGGGATCAGTGACAGCGTGTTGTTGATGCGGCTCATCCGTTCGAGATCGACCGACATGCTGTCGAGAAAGATGCTCGACAGCGCATGGCCGGCGATTTGCGCCAGCGAAGGATAGACCTCGGCACGCGGTCGGGCATTCTCGTCGGCCATGCGCCCGGCACCGATCACCAGTATCTTGTCGGCGCCGAGGTGGATGGCCGGCGAAACCGGCGCCACCTGCCGCATCGAGCCATCACCGAACCATTCGCGATTGAGATGCACTGCCGGAAAAATGAAGGGGATGGCGCTCGATGCCATCAGATGATCGAGAGAAATCTCGGTGGGTGCCCCTACCCGCTGGCTGCGCCGCCAGGCTTCGAGATCTGCGCGCCCCTGAAAAAAGCTGACGCTCTGCCCCGACGAGTAACCGGAGCAGGTAATGCTGACGGAATGCAGCGCGCCGCATTCTATGGCTTGCGCGATGCGACTGAAGTCGAGGCTGTCGCTCAGGAGACGGCGCAGCGGCGAGTTATCAAGCAACGAGCGCGGCGAATGCCGTGTCAGCCAGCCAAGCGCCAGCGTCGACACCCAGCGCGCGCCCGAGATACCCATGCTCACCGGATCGGCACGATAGACCTGTTGTGCGCTGAAGTTCTCCCAGATGTTCAGCAGCTTGTCCACGCCGGCCCCGAAGTCTTCCGCCGATACAGCCATCGACGCAGCGTTGAGTGCGCCGGCCGAAGTGCCGCACAGGATCGGAAACGGATTGCGCCGCGGCTCCGGCAACAGTTCGCGGATCGCCTTCAACACGCCCACCTGATAGCCGGCGCGCGCCCCGCCGCCAGTCAGGATCAGGGCGGTGCGGGACTCCGTCATGGACGTATCAAATGCCGCTCCTGGCGTGCTGCTGCGCCTCGACCGACAACAAGGCGGTAACGTTGACAATGCGCCTGACGGTAGCGGTCGGGGTCAGGATATGCACCGGACGCGCCGCGCCTAGCAGTAGCGGACCGACCGTCAGTCCGTCACCGGCCGAGGTCTTGATCAGATTGAACGAGATGTTGGCGGCATCCAGCGTCGGCATGATCAGCAGGTTGGCCTGGCCCTTGAGCGTCGAGTCGGGAAACACCTGCTGCCGGATGCTCTCGGAAAGCGCGGCATCGCCGTGCATCTCGCCGTCCACTTCGAGTTGCGGTGCGATCTTGCGCAGGATTTCCAGCGCGCGGCGCATTTTGATCGCCGTCGGTGTGTCCTCGGTGCCGAAACTCGAATGCGACAGCAGCGCGACCTTGGGCGCGAGGCCGAAGCGTGCGACTTCGTCGGCCGCAAGCAGGGTCATTTCCGCAAGCTGCTCGGCCGTCGGATCGTAATTGACATAGGTATCGCCAATGAACAATGTACGGCTCGGCAGGATCAGCATGTTCATGGCGTAGAAATTCTCGATCCCCGCCTTCAGGCCGATCACGGTTTCGATGTAGCGCAGGTGCAGCGAATGCTTGCCAAAGGTGCCGCATAGCATTGCGTCGGCATAGTTGTGGCGTACCAGCATGGCGCCGATCAGCGTAGTGCGCCGCCTCATCTCCCGCTTGGCATACTCGACGCTGACGCCCTTGCGCGACATCAGGCCGTGATAGTCCTGCCACAACTCCCGGTAGCGCGGATCCGCATCCGGGCTGACGAGTTCGAAGTGCTCACCCGCGCGAATTCGCAAGCCGTGGCGGGAGATGCTCTTCTCCACCACGTCGGGACGGCCGATCAGGATCGGACGTGCCAGGCCTTCGTCGCACACCGTTTGCACGGCGCGCAAAACCCGTTCGTCCTCGCCTTCGCAGAAAACCACGCGCGCCGGCTTCTTCTTTGCGGCAGCAAACACCGGTCGCATCAGCAGGCCCGTGGAATAGACGAAGTCGTTGAGCTGCTGGGCATAGGCTTCCATGTCGGCGATCGGCCGCGTGGCCACGCCGGAATCCATTGCAGCCTGGGCCACCGCCGGCGCCACCTTTATGATGAGGCGCGGATCGAAGGGCTTGGGAATCAGGTACTCGGGGCCGAAGGACAACTCTTCCGTGCCATAGGCCGCCGTGACCACCTCCGATTGCTCCGCGTGCGCCAGTTCCGCGATTGCCCTGACGGCAGCAACTTTCATCGCCTCATTGATGGTTGTCGCGCCTACATCCAGCGCGCCCCTGAACATGAAAGGGAAGCACAGGACATTGTTGACCTGGTTCGGATAGTCGGAGCGACCGGTGCCGATGATCGCGTCCGGGCGCACGGCCTTGGCGACATCCGGAAGGATCTCGGGGTCGGGATTGGCCATGGCGAGAATCAGCGGGTCGCGCGCCATGGTCTTTACCATCTCGGGCTTCAGCACGCCCGCCGTGGACAAGCCGAGGAATATGTCGGCGCCAACCACCACGTCACCCAGGAAGCGTGCGTCCGTGACCCGCGCGTAGCGAGCCTTGGACGGGTCCAGCCCCTCGCGGCCCGAGTGAATCACGCCCTTGCTATCGACCGCGAAAACATTTTTCGGATCGAGACCGAGGCTCACCAGCAGATCGAGGCAGGCAATCGCCGCTGCACCGGCCCCCGAGCAGACCAGCTTGACCTTGGCAATGTCCTTGCCAACGACGCGCATGCCGTTCAACACGGCAGCGCTGGCGATGATGGCCGTGCCATGCTGGTCGTCGTGGAACACCGGGATCTTCATGCGCTCGCGCAGCCTGGCTTCGACATAAAAGCACTCGGGCGCCTTGATGTCTTCCAGGTTGATGCCGCCAAAGGTCGGCTCCAGCGAGGCAATGATGTCCACCAGCTTGTCGGGGTCGTTCTCGGCCACCTCGATGTCGAATACGTCAATGCCGGCGAACTTCTTGAACAGTACGCCCTTGCCTTCCATCACCGGTTTGCCGGCCAGCGGCCCGATGTTGCCCAGGCCCAGTACGGCCGTGCCATTGGTGATCACCGCGACCAGGTTGGCGCGCGAGGTGTACAGCGCCGCCGTCGCCGGATCGCGCACGATCTCGTCACAGGCTGCAGCCACACCCGGCGAATAGGCCAACGACAGGTCGCCCTGATTCGTCAGCGCCTTGGTTGGGGTAACGGCAATCTTGCCGGGTCTGGGGCTACGGTGATACTCCAGCGCCGCAGCGCGGATACGTTCGTCCATGAAATACTTCTCCTCTTAGCGTCAAGCGGCATTGTAGCGTCCTGTCGCTGCGCCCACTTTGCGGCAAACCGGAAGTTTCTCGGCGCAATTCGATCTCGCGTGCGGAGTTCCGGCCGCTCGACCCGGCGCAATAAAGGCTGGTGTTTTTCACGAGGACCGAGCCATTTGCCGCGCGCAGGGGCCGGTTGTGGGATAATTGTTGGCTCATTTAGCTCCGCGGTCCGGGCCACCCCGTCCCCTGCCGCGGACTGCCGGAAGCGCCCCCGATCCCCACCCTCCGATCGGCCAGCCAGCCGGCGCGAATTCAAATCAGAGTGGAGATTTTCGCGTCATGACCCCATCCAAAACTTTGCTGCCCCCTGCCCATGTCAAACACGCCCGGCTGATTGCCTGGGTTGCCGAAGTCGCCGCGCTGACCGAAGCCGACAACATCGCCTGGTGTGACGGCTCGCCGGAAGAAGCCGACCGGCTCTTTTCCCAGATGGTCGCGGCCGGCACCATGATCAAGCTCAACCCGGCGAAGCGCAAGAACTCCTACCTCGCCCTGTCCGATCCATCGGACGTCGCCCGTGTCGAAGACCGAACCTACGTCTGCACCTCGGATCCGGAAGACTCCGGCCCCAACAACAACTGGGAGCATCCGGACAAGATGAAGGACACCCTGCGCGGCCTGTTCAAGGGTTGCATGCGCGGGCGCACGATGTACGTCGTCCCCTTCTCCATGGGCCCCATCGGTTCGCCCATCGCCCACATCGGGATTGAACTGTCCGACAGTCCCTATGTCGTGGTCAATATGCGCATCATGACCCGCATGGGCCGTGCGGTGCTCGATCAACTCGGCAGCGATGGCGTGTTCGTGCCCTGCCTGCACAGCGTGGGGCACCCGCTCGAAGCCGGGCAGGCCGACGTCAAGTGGCCCTGCAACAAGACCAAGTACATCTGCCATTTCCCGGAAACGCGCGAGATCTGGTCCTTCGGCTCAGGCTACGGCGGCAATGCGCTGCTGGGCAAGAAGTGCTTCGCGCTGCGCATCGCGTCGACCATGGCCCGCGACGAAGGCTGGCTGGCCGAGCACATGCTGATCCTCGGTGTTGAATCCCCTGCGGGCGAGAAAACTTATGTTGCCGGCGCCTTTCCGTCCGCCTGCGGCAAGACCAACTTCGCCATGCTGATTCCGCCGGAGAGCCTCGGCGGCTGGAAGGTCACGACGGTGGGCGATGACATCGCCTGGATCAAGCCTGGCAAGGATGGTCGGCTGTATGCGATCAACCCGGAGGCCGGTTTTTTTGGCGTCGCCCCGGGCACCAGCGAGAAGACCAATTTCAATGCCATGGCGACCTTGAAGGAAAACGTGATCTTCACCAACGTCGCCCTGACCGACGACGGTGATGTCTGGTGGGAAGGCATGAGCAAGGAAGCACCCGCGCACTGCATCGACTGGCAGGGACAGGACTGGACGCCGCAATCCGCCAAGGAAACCGGGCGCAAGGCGGCCCATCCCAATTCACGCTTCACCGCACCCGCCAGCCAGTGCCCATCGATCGACAAGGACTGGGAAAGCCCGGCAGGCGTGCCTATCTCTGCCTTCATTTTCGGTGGCCGTCGATCCACCACGGTGCCGCTGGTGTTCGAAGCCTTCAACTGGAACTACGGCGTCTACATGGCGGCGACCCTCGGCTCGGAAACAACTGCAGCTGCTGCGGGTGTCCAGGGTGTCGTACGACGCGACCCGTTCGCCATGCTGCCGTTCTGCGGTTACCACATGGGCGACTACTTTAACCACTGGTTACGTGTCGGGCACCAGATCGAGCATGCACCGCGGATTTTTACTGTGAACTGGTTCCGCCAGGATGCCGATGGCAATTTCATGTGGCCAGGCTTCGGCGAAAACATGCGTGTGCTGAAGTGGGTCGTCGGTCGCTGTAGCGGCAATGCGGACGCGAAGCAAACCGCGCTGGGCTGGATGCCGCGTTTCGAAGATCTGGACTGGAGCGGTAGCGAGGAAGTCAGCAAATCCCAGTTCGAGCATCTCACCGCAGTCGACACGGCTGCCTGGCGCGAGGAACTGAAACTGCATGCCGAGTGGTTCGACAAACTGAAGAGTCGGATGCCGCGTTCCTTGACCCTCAAGCGCGAACTGTTCGAACTGGCGCTGGTGGATTGACAGTTCCGAAGTACGCAGCGCGCTGGCGCTGTCACCACACCGAAAAGTGAATCGGCCGCCTGCTTAGCGCACGGCGGCCGTTTTATTTGGGAGACCCGAATGAACATCGCCGCACGCATGGCGCAGATCGCGCCGTTTCACGTCATGGAGTTGATGGCGCGCGCCCAGGCGCTTGAGACCGCAGGTCGGTCGATCATTCACCTGGAGGTTGGCGAACCCGACTTCGCAGTGGCAGATCCGATTCTCGAAGCAGCCCAACGTTTCCTCGCCGGCGGGCATGTGCATTACACGGCAGCACTCGGTCTGCGCCAACTGCGCGAGGCAATCAGCGGCTTCTATCACACGCGCTACGGACTCGACGTCTCGCCGGCCCGCATCGTGGTGACGGCCGGCGCGTCCGGCGCTTTGCTGCTCGCTCTGGGCGTGCTGGTGAATCCCGGCGATGAGTGGCTGCTGCCCGACCCGGGCTATCCCTGCAACAGGCATTTCGTTCGCCTGCTTGAAGGCAAGCCGGTTTCGCTCGCCGTGGAGGCGGCAACCAACTACCAGCCCACGGCGACGCAGCTAGGTGCGTCATGGACGCAGAGGACGCGAGGACTCTTGGTTGCGTCACCAGCGAACCCGACAGGGGCCCTGCTCGACCCGGAAACCATGGCGGCGCTAGCCAAGATCGTCGCGATGCGAGGCGGCACCCTGCTGGTTGATGAGATCTACCACGGACTGACCTATGGCATCGACGCCACGTCCGCACTGTCGATCAGCGACGACATATTCGTCATCAACAGCTTCTCCAAGTACTTCGGCATGACCGGCTGGCGCCTGGGCTGGCTGGTAGCGCCGCAGCGCTATGTGCGCGAGATAGAAAAGCTGGCGCAGAATCTCTACATCGCACCGTCAACAGTTGCCCAGCATGCCGCGCTGGCGGCCTTCGACCCGGCCACTACGGCAATTCTCGAATCGCGTCGTCAGGAGTTTTCCATGCGGCGGGATATCCTTCTGCCCGGTCTGCGCAAACTCGGCTTCCGGATTGCTGCCGAGCCGCACGGGGCCTTTTATGTATATGCCGACAGCAATTTGCTGGCCGACGACAGTTTCAGCTTTGCCGGACAACTGCTGACAGAAGCAGGCGTGGCTTCGACGCCGGGGCTGGACTTCGGCAGCAACGCGCCGCAACGCCACATGCGGTTTGCCTACACGATCGGCCGGAATCAGATCGAGGAAGGTCTCGCCCGCATGGCGGCGTTCCTGAATTCCAGGGGTCCGAAGATCACGTCTCCGCCTTAAGGGGATGGCTTGCACACAGGGATATCCCGGGATGCCGTTCGCGCCCAGCGGATGCGGGCGGGCGACATATCCCACCAGGGGATACCGTCCTGGTCCAAAGGGACTCGGGGCTATGCCCGCCGGGGATCGCGCTTCGCGAGCCGACGATAAAAGAAAGCGCGTGCTGAATTAACAGCACGCGCTTGCTATCCACTGGGCGCCGCGGTCAGTCCCGCAGGACTAAACGCACGCCGATGCTACCGTCAGGGACGGGAACCGGTGGGAAACGGCCAAGCCGCTGCTGGATTCAGCGACGACTTGATGCCGGGGGCAGCAGCCGTTGAAGGCGCAGCAGCAGCAGCGGGCTTCGCGGCCGGCTTGGCAGCAGCCTTCTTCGGTGCAGCCTTCTTCGCAGCAGGCTTGGCAGCCGGCTTAGCCGCCGGCTTTTTTGCAGCAGGCTTCTTCGCGGCGGGCTTGGCAGCAGCCTTTTTCGGTGCAGCCTTCTTCGCAGCAGGCTTCTTCGCAGCAGCCTTCTTCGCGGCGGGCTTGGCAGCAGCCTTCTTCGGCGCAGCTTTCTTCGCAGCAGGTTTGGCAGCAGCCTTCTTCGGCGCAGCTTTCTTCGCAGCAGGCTTAGCAGCCGGCTTCTTGGCAACAGCCTTCTTCGCGGCGGGTTTGGCAGCAGCCTTCTTCGGCGCAGCTTTCTTCGCAGCGGGCTTGGCAGCCGCCTTCTTTACAGCCGGCTTTTTAACAGCTGGCTTCTTCGGGGCCGCAGACTTCTTAGCGGCGGGCTTAGCCGCAGCCTTCTTTGCGGCCGGCTTCTTGGCTTTCTTTTGATCAGCCATGTTGAACCTCCTTAACAAATTAACAGGAAAGAACCACCACTACTTTTTTACTGCAACCCGTCTGGGCTAGCACGGATTATCCAACGCTTCGATGCAATCGAAAGCGACGAATTCCTCACGTTTATCCGCCTATCACTTCGTTTAAAAACCGCAAATGACAAACGCACAACCAGTCATACATCATATTTCGGCAATCACAATGTAGCGCATTAGCCGTCTGGCACTCAATGGCGCGGCGCAGGTACCCTGAAACAGGGGCTCACGCAAACGCCGGACCGGCGACACGCCGTCCTGCGCATCTGCGCAATGCGCGATCGCCTGATTCGGGGGGGGTGAATGAAATGCCGGGAAAAGAATGCGGGCAGTGATCCGTGGCCAGATCATCAGAAGACGGTTGGGCGGACCAATTGAGGTCGGTAAATTCTGCGCCCGAAGCTTCCTGCATTCAGATCTCCCGTCTTTGCGTTATGAAGCCGGTGATGATCGGGGCGCTGCGGCAGCGCATCACCCCTTCTGCGCAACGACCTACTAGATATAGTAGGTCATCGATGATTCTGCACTAATTGTAGTGGTTGATTTTTTTGACTGCAAGAGTTTTCTGATGCTGACGTGAAAATGGGCGTTGCAGCTTTGCGACAGTCATCTGCTTTCGTCATGCACCCGACGCCAATCAAAGCACGGACCAGGATCAGTCTTGCGCCCCGGCGCAACATCGCTGTGGCCAACCACGGCTTCAATCGCAAAGCGGTGACGCAACTCTGCCAGCAGATGATTGAGGGTCAGGTACTGCACGTCTTCAAACGGAAGCTGGTCACAGCCCTCCAGTTCAATGCCAATGGAAAAATTGTTGCAGCTCTCTTGGCCCTTCCAGTTCGAAACACCGGCATGCCAGGCTCGCGCGGAACAGGGAACGAACTGGATCAACTCGCCGTCACGACGAACAAGGAAATGGGCCGAAACCCGCAAACCCTTTATCTCGCTGAAATAGGGGTGCGCTTCGGGATCAAGACAGTTGGTAAATAGCCGGATGATTCCCGGTCCGCCGAACTCGCCGGGCGGCAGGCTGATGGCATGGATGACGACCAGTCGGACTGATTCATCCGCGGGTCGCTCATCACAATTTGGTGAAGGCACCCGGCGCGCGGCGGACAACCAACCCGCGTCGGCCGTCGCGTCCTGCGCCGGCCTCACTCGTTCATTCCCAGTCGCGCCAGGCGATAGCGCAGAGAACGGAATGTGACGCCGAGCAGCCTCGCAGCCGCCGTGCGATTGTTGTTCGCCTGCTTGAGGGCATCGGAAATGGCCTGTCGCTCCACCTGGTCGAGGTGATCCTGCAGCGAGCCGCCGGTTGTCGTGGCAACAAGGCCGGGCACCTGGGAGGGCGCCAGATTCAGATCAACCACACCGATGCTGTCGCCGGCCATCAATGCCAGCGCCCGTTCGAGCACGTTTTCGAGTTCACGTACATTGCCCGGGAAGGGATAGCTCTGCAAAGCCTCAAGAGCCTGAGCGGCCAACGGTGGCGGCGCCAAATTGGCAGCCAGCGCCAGTCGATCCAGAATGTGCTGTGCCAGCATTGGAATGTCTTCGCAGCACTCCCGCAACGCCGGCATTCGCAGCTCGATGACATTGAGTCGATAGAAAAGGTCCTGCCGGAACCGCCCCAGTTCGACCAGCGACTTGAGATCCTGGTGCGTTGCGCAGATGACCCGCACATCGACAGATTCCTCGCTGGTGGCGCCAACCTTGCGTACTCTTTTTTCCTGAATCGCCCGCAGCAGCTTGACCTGCATCGTCAGGGGCAGTTCCGCCACCTCATCAAGAAACAAGGTGCCACCATCGGAGACCTGGAAGAAGCCGTCACGGTCATCGTTGGCGCCGGTAAATGCTCCCTTGCGGTAGCCGAAGAATTCGCTCTCCATCAGGTTTTCCGGAATTGCGCCACAGTTCACCGGCACGAACGCACGGTCGCGACGAGCGCCCTGAGTGTGTATCAACCGTGCCGCCAACTCCTTGCCGCTTCCCGACTCGCCCGTAATATGCACCGGGGCCTGGCTTCGTGCCACTCTGTCAATCATTCCGCGTACCTGCTCGATGGCTGCCGACTCGCCTAGCAGGCCGCTCATCTCCCCCATGCTGCCCATGTCGCCCGTCGAATCGGGGCTGGGCAGTTCCAGCGCCGACTTGACCATGCCCCGCAACTGGTCGAGGGAAACCGGTTTGGCGATGTAGTCAAAAGCCCCGGCCTTGAGCGCAGATACTGCATTCTCGGCGCTACCGTGCGCAGTAATCACCGCCACGGGCAGGTCACCCACGGCCTCTGCAATATGACGCACCAGTTCCAGACCCTCGCCGTCGGGCAGACGCATATCGGTCAGACATAACTGGTAGCGCTGGCTGGCGAGCATGCGCCGTGCCTCAGCGAGAGATCCGACGCAATCCGCCAGCAGACCCATGCGCGCAAGAGTGAGGTCGAGCAACTCGCGAATGTCCGCTTCGTCATCGACTACCAGCACGCGTTTGGCATCGCCACGACTGCGCGGACGGCGTTCATTTTTCAGCGACATACGAGTCCTTCGGCGGTAATGCAGAAATGGGCGCCTGGCTCCGCATCCAGCAGTTCGAGCCGGGCGCCGCTCGCCTCGCACAGTTCCCGCGCAATGTAGAGTCCCAGTCCGGTGCCCGCGCCGTGGGTCGTAAAAAATGGTTCGAACACCTGGTTGCGCTGCGTCTCATCAACCCCCGGACCATCATCGATGATGTGCAGTTCCACGCGGTTCGCGGCAGCCGCAGACCTCGCCTCAAGGCGTACCGCACCCTCAGCTACGCTGGCATGGCGCAGTGCATTCCCCAGCAGATTCCACAGCACACGATACAGGTGACCCCGATCGAAACGCAGTTCGGCATCGCCGTCGCCAACACATACCCGCCGTCCGGCCGATACGTCGTGCAAAGCCAGCTCCTCCAGAAATCCGGAAAGGAAGGCCTGCCAACGCAGGGTTTCCGGTTGCGCGCGGTCGCGGCGACCGAGTTCGAGCACCTCGGTCACAAGCCGATTGAGACGACGCGTATTGTCATGAATGATACGGGCGAGGCGCTGGCGCAGGGGATCGGTATCCTCCTCCGCCAGCAGTTCCGCCGCATGGCTGATGGCTGCCAGCGGATTGCGGATCTCGTGTGCCATGTTGGCGGTCAGCCGTCCCAACGCGGCAAGTTTCAGCTGCTGCGCCTGGGACTGTACCCGCTCCATGTCTTCCAGGTAAATGAGCGCATGCCCCCCTGACTCGGCTGAGGGCAGATAGCGCACGCGCAACAGGCGCCCGCTGTCCTGGCGCAGCATTTCAACCATTTCGACCGGTTGCATGCTCCACACACGGAAGCGATCAGCCAGCCCGCGGGAAAGCGTAGCCAGTTCGGCGCCATCGGATGCCTGCAGGTCGAGTAGTGCTTCGGCACGCGGATTGAGCAGCCGGACCTGTCCGTCGCCGTCGACCACCAGCACACCGTCCTCCATGTCGCGAATGATCCGCTCGCTGATTCGTAACTGGTCGTTGAGCTCCCGCCCGCGTTCCCGTGCCAGCGTTTCGTTGGCAACCACTCGCTGCGCCAGCAACCGGGCGATGATTGCAGTACCGAAGAAGGCAATGCTGATGATTCCGGTACGCACAAAGTCTGCCGGGTCGGCTTCCCTGGTCAGGGCTCGCCAACTTTCCTCCAGCAGCATCGCCACCGAGGCCAACGCAGCGTAGAACAGCGTCATCCTCCCCTGCCCGACCAGACCCGCACCGGCAACAACCACAAGCAGCAGAATGGCTATTCCGCTCTTCTGTCCGCCACTGGCGAACATCATCAGCGTCAGGGCTGCAATGTCGACGGCCACCTGTCCTGAAAGCTGAAGATTGAAGCGACGAGGTCTGCGCAGCAGTGCGACAAGAAACACGATGGCCAGCACGAGATAAACTGCGGCGACACGGCCAAACAGCCGGGCATCCTGCGTGCCGAGAGTCACCGTGTCGCCGAAAACCAGCGCCGCAACCAGGAACAGCAAGGCGATCGACAAACGGTAGATCGAGAAGAAGCGCAGCGAACGCCAGAAGGACTCGATGGCGTCGGTTTCCTGTGGTGCAATGGCCTGCGCGCTCAAGAGCGGACTCCCATGCGTCGATGCTCCTCGCAACAGTAGTCGCGTTCACCGTCGCTTACAGACTCGGCATGGGGGAAATGCAGCCCGCAGTGCGCGCATTGCGTCATGGCATCAGGCAGGCGCGCTGCGGGTGGCGGCTTGCTGCGCCGGTTTGACGCGCGCACCACCGCATAAATCACGGCGAGCACGACGATAAAGAGGAGGAACTTCGCCACGGCTGTCAGGCCCCCGCAGCAGACGGAAGATGGTCGGGGCGAGAGGATTCGAACCTCCGACTCCTGCGTCCCGAACGCAGTACTCTACCAGGCTGAGCTACGCCCCGATGGCAAGTTGGTGGCAAGGAAGGACATTGCGGGAACAGGCTGAAAAACTCGGCCCGAGGGGTCATCCTTGCAGACATTGCGGCGGTCAAAAACTCCGTTGCACCGCAAAGTCTGCCAATTGTAGCAGCGTTTCCCTGAACTTTGAATCCGGCAAGCACACCAGGGCAGCCTTCGCCATCTCGGCCTCGGCGACTCCGTGCTGACGCGCGGCCTCGAGAGCGCCGCTGGAACGCACCGCCGCAAGCACTTCGGCGAAGCGATCACCGCTGGCGTTTTCAATGGCGCCACGCACCAAATCCGCCTGCTGCGAACTGCCATGCTGGATGACATGTATCAATGGCAGGGTCGGTTTGCCTTCGGCCAGGTCGTCGCCGAGATGTTTGCCCGTTTCCGCCTCTTGCCCGGAGTAGTCGAGCACATCATCGATCAACTGAAATGCCGTGCCGATATGCGTGCCATAGACTGCCATCGCTTCCTCGATCTCAGGACTCACATTGCCAAGAATGGCGCCGAGCCGTCCGGCGGCTTCGAACAGCTTGGCGGTCTTGTAGCGAATCACCCGAAGATACTCATCCACCTCGATATCGGCGTTACGGCAGTTCATCAATTGCAGGACTTCGCCCTCGGCAATGATGTTGGTCGCATCAGCCAACACTTGCATCACACGCATGCTGCCGACCCCAACCATTATCTGGAAAGCCCGCGAATACAGAAAATCACCGACGAGCACGCTGGCCGGGTTGCCGAACACCGCATTGGCAGTATCGCGGCCGCGCCGCAGCGACGACTCATCGACTACATCATCATGCAGCAGCGTGGCGGTATGGATGAACTCAACCACGGCAGCCAGTTCGTGATGGCGGGTTCCTGAATAGCCACAGGCGCTGGCGGACAGCAGCACCAGCGCGGGCCGCATGCGCTTGCCGCCAGCCGAAATGATGTACTCGGCGACCTGGCGAACAAGCACCACTTCCGAATGCAGTCGCGCCCGAACCACGGCGTCAACCGCGTGCATGTCGGCATCAATTGGGGCATACAGGCTGGCGAAGTCCACTGGGAGTATTGAATATTGATACAAAGGCGCGATGTTAGGCGGCGGGGGTGTCGGCGTCAACGAAACCACGCCGGTGCCTTGTGGATTTTGACGAGCCGCTTTCAGCCTGGAGAGCGATCGGGTTCCATTCCCTGTCCTTCATTGCCCATGAAGCTTGAGCAGCGTCTTGACCTGCGGCCACTGCCGTCGGCTTACCGGAAAACGCTCGGCCGTTCCTTCCAGAATCACCTGCCAATGAGCTTCCGCATCGCCTTGGTCGACCGCGCGCTCCACTCCGGTTACGGCAGCGCGCGCAACGAGGCAGTTGCGATGGATGCGCAAAAAACACTCGCTGAATTCAGCCTCAAGATGTACCAGAGACTCTTCCAGAAGATACTCGCGCTCTGCGGTGCGGGCGGTGACATATTTCTGTTCCGCTTTGAGGTAGAGGATATCCCCTACGGACACCAACAGGATGCGGCCGCGTTCCAGGCAGGACAGATTTTGCCGTGTCGCCAACGCCGTTCCGGCGGATACCGCTTCGCTTAATTTCTCCAGGCGAACCGCATCATCCGCACGGCGCCTGGCTTTCCTCAAGGCATCGGCAAGGCGGGCGGCGCGCACCGGCTTGACCAGATAGTCCAGTGCCGCCAATTCAAAAGCCTGCACTGCATACTGATCAAAGGCAGTGACGAATATCACGGCCGGCGTCGTGGGAAGCCGTGCCAGATGGCGGGCAAGCTCCACCCCGTCCATGCCCGGCATTCGAATATCGATCAGCGCCACATCAAGGTCGCCGGCTTGCGCCCTCTCCAGCGCTGAAAATCCGTCAGCCGCCTCGGCCACCACGGTACTTGGAATCTCGGCAGCGATGTCACCCAGCAAATCACGCAGGCGGGCACGCGCCGGAGCCTCGTCATCCACCAGCAGAAGGCGCAAGGCGTAGCTCATCGGTCAGTCACCGGGCGGTAGGGAAACTCGATGGAAACACAAAATCGGCCGGCGCTAACCTGCGTGGTCATCGTTGCCTCAAGATCGAAAAACAGCATCAGTCGCTCGCGGATATTTGTCAGGGCCATCTGATTGCCACGGGTATGACTTTGCGCGGCAGTCATCGGATTGGAAAGCTCAACTCTCAGCCGCGAATCCTTGCGCTCGAAGCGAATCGTGATTTCACCCGGCTCAGTCGCGGGCTCGATACCATGATAGACGGCATTTTCCAGCAGGGGCTGCAGCATCAGGGGCGGGACCAGTGGATCCGGCGGGCAGGCCGTCATGTCCCACACCACACGTACTCGCTCACCCAGTCGCAAACGCTCGAGATTGACGTACTGTCGCGCCACCAAGATTTCCTCCGACAGCGGAACCAGATCGGCATTCTCACGCATCAGCACGCGAAACAGGTCCGCCAGCTCCTCCAGCGCCGTTTCTGCGCGGCGTGGATCCGACCGCATCACCCCGAGAACTGCATTCAAGGCATTGAACAGAAAATGCGGCCGGATGCGCGCTGTCAATGCGAGCAATCGTGCCTCCGCCAGGGCGGGCGACCTCACGCGTCCGCTCATCTCGAACCATCCGAGCAACAATGCAACGCCGATCACCGCCCACAAGGAAATTCGACTGAATCCCGCCGCATCCGGCGCGATCAGATGCACCGCCGCAAAAAGACTGCGTACGGCGGCTGTCACCAAGAGTACCAGCAGGACCACAAGCACACCGCCAAGCCACTTCGGCAAGCGTGGTAACCATGCGCTGGCAAGCGCCAGCAGGGCCAGACTGACCAGCGTCACCGGCTCGACCAGCGCCGCCAGCTCAAGAAGTTCAGCGAAGAAGAATCGCCATTCGCGATTGGCTGCCAGAGCGCCGAGCAGAGCGCCTGAATTGACGATCAGCAGCACGCGGAACCAGGTATCAGGCTTGCGGAAGTCCGGCGGACCGGACGGGGCAGGGTTTTCCCTTATACTTCGTGCTTGGCTCAATTGCCTGTTGCCTTTGATTTTCAAGTGTTTTTATTGCATCCAATGCCTGCTGAGATGTTAACCTGATTATGACAGAACCAACACTTCCGGCGTCTCCCGCCGCCGACACGGCGTGGTCCGGCCGCTTTTCCGAGCCTGTTTCCGATCTGGTAAAGCGGTACACCGCGTCCGTGTTCTTTGATCGCCGCATGTGGCGCCAGGACATACGGGCTTCGCTGGCACATGCGCGAATGCTGGCGCGGCAAGGCATCATCGCCACCTCGGACCTGGCAGCCATCGAGCAGGGCATGGCAACAATTGCCGCTGAGATCGAAGCGGGCAGTTTCAACTGGAACCTCGACGACGAGGATGTGCATCTCAACATCGAGAAACGCCTCACGGCCCTGGTCGGCGATGCCGGCAAGCGCCTGCACACCGGTCGTTCGCGCAACGACCAGGTGGCCACCGACATCCGGCTCTGGCTGCGCGATACCATCGACGACATCGACAGCCTGCTGCGCAATTTCCAGAGGGCGCTGCTCGACGCGGCGGAAGCCCATGTTGATACACCTCTGCCCGGCTTTACGCACTTGCAGGTGGCGCAGCCGGTGACTTTCGGCCACCACCTGCTGGCCTATTTCGAAATGCTGCGCCGCGACCGCGAACGTTTTGCCGATTGCCGCCGCCGCGTCAATCGCCTGCCACTGGGCGCCGCAGCACTGGCGGGCACTACCTTTCCCATTGACCGCGAAGCCGTGGCGCACGAGCTTGGCTTCGAGGGCATCTGCGAAAACTCGCTGGACGCCGTTTCCGACCGCGATTTCGCCATCGAATTCTGTGCTGCCGCGTCACTGGTGATGACCCATATTTCGCGCTTCTCGGAAGAGCTGATTCTGTGGATGAGCCCGCGCATCGGCTTCATCGATCTCGCCGACCGTTTCTGTACCGGCTCGTCGATCATGCCGCAGAAGAAGAACCCGGACGTGCCGGAACTCGCGCGGGGCAAGACCGGCCGCGTCTTCGGCCACCTGATGGGCCTGCTCACATTGATGAAAGGCCAGCCGCTGGCCTACAACAAGGACAACCAGGAAGACAAGGAGCCCTTGTTCGACACCGCCGACACACTGACCGATACCCTGCGCATCTTTGCCGATCTGGTCCCTGGCATTCGCGTCATACCGGAAGCCATGGCCGCTGCGTTGCGTCAGGGCTACGCCACCGCGACAGACCTCGCCGACTATCTGGTTAAAAAGGGCCTGCCCTTCCGCGACGCGCATGAAGCCGTCGCCCGTGCCGTGCGCGCCTGCGAGGCACGTGGCTGCGACCTGCCGGACCTGACGCTCGACGAACTGCGCTCGTTCTCGCCGCTGGTAGCCGATGACGCATTTGCCGTGCTGACCGTAACGGGTTCGCTCGCTGCCCGCAACCATCTCGGCGGCACCGCGCCGACGCAGGTAAGGGCCGCCATCGAACGCTCGCGCGCTCGGCTCTGATCACTGATCGATGACAATTCCCGAGCGCATCGGCAAGTACGAGATTCGCGAGAAGCTCGGCGAAGGCGCTACCTCAATTGTCTACCTCGGCTTTGACCCCTTTGCCGAGCGCGAAGTCGCGGTCAAGGCCATATTCCCCGAGGTGCTGCGCGACAAGGAACGCGGCCGACTCTACCGTAATCTGTTGATGACCGAGGCTTCGCTGGCCGGAAAGCTGATGCATCCGCACATCGTGCAGATTTTTGATGCTGTGGTTGCCGAGGATCAAAGCTACATTGTCATGGAATACGTTCGGGGCGGCACGCTCGAGCCCTTCTGCAGCCCAAGCACTCTGCTGCCGGTAGACCGCCTGGTGGAAATGATCTTCAAGTGCACTCGCGCGCTTGAATACGCCTTTCGCGCCGGGGTTACCCATCGCGACATCAAGCCGGCAAACATCCTGCTGGCAAATGCGGGAGACAGCGACGATCGGGCCAGCGGCGACATAAAAATTTCCGATTTTGGCGCGGCGATGCTGACCAGCGGAGAACAGACACGAACCCAGGTATCGGGCGTCGGCTCTCCGGCCTACATGTCGCCGCAACAGGTGCGCGACATGACACTCAATCATCAGACCGACATCTACTCGCTGGGTGTGGTGATGTACCAGTTGCTGACCGGGCGGTTGCCGTTCCAGTCGACCTCCAACTACGGCATGATTTATCAGATCTGCAATACGGATCCGCCGCCGCCGTCGACCTTCCGCGCCGACATGCCGGTGAGCCTCGATGCCGTGGTTGCCCGTGCCATGCAAAAGGAAATCGAAGCGCGTTACCAGACGTGGGAGGAGTTTTCCCACGATCTCGCCCAGTCCTTCCGCAACAAGCAGCTTTCGGCGCATCGTCAGGCCTTCCCGGACAGCGAGAAATTCGAGGCACTGCGGGCGCTGCATTTCTTCAACGAATTTTCCGACGTCGATCTGTGGGAAGTGGTGCGCTTCTCGCGCTGGGACGAAGTGGCGGCCGGCACGGTGATCATGCGGGACGGCGAGCGCGGTGATTTCTTTGCTTTCCTGCTCGACGGTGAATTGACGGTCTCGAAGGTTGGGCATTCGCTGGGGACTCTTGCGGCTGGCGAATGTTTCGGCGAAATGGCCATCATCCGGCGCGGCGAACACACCCGCGGCGCCGACGTGGTAGCGCAGACCACCACCCGCGTCGTCACCATATCGGCACAAGCCTTGCAGCACGCTTCGGATGTGTGCCGAATGCATTTCTACCAGGGCTTTCTTGACGTCATCGCCGGCCGCCTGGCCGACGCCAATGCCCGCTTGGCGTCGCTTTGACACCGGAGCCAGGCGCCGGGTTTAACTCCGGATTTGACGCCATTGCGGCGGCGATTTCCGAGCGCACCGGGACCTCCTTCACCCCATGTTCGGCCAGCCCTGTCGGCGGCGGCTCGATTCATCGAGCTTGGAAGATTTCCGACGGTCCTCGCCATTATTTTGTAAAGACCGCCGAACTCGCCGCCGCGCCCATGTTCGCCGCGGAAGCCCGGGGACTGCAGGCGCTGTCGGCGACGGGCGCCGTGCGGACGCCGGCGGTCATCACGCCGGGAAGCACGGACGACCAGGCCTTTCTGGTGCTCGAGTTCCTTGATTTGGCGCCTCTCGACCCACAGGCTGGAGCCCGGCTCGGCACCGCGCTGGCGCTACTGCATCGCACTACAGGGGACTTCTTCGGCTGGAGCGAAGACAACGTCATCGGCGCCACGCCGCAGAACAATGCGCCTCATCGGAGCTGGCCGCATTTCTTCGGCGAACGCCGGCTGCAACCGCAGTTCCAGCTCGCACTGCGAAACGGCATGGACAAAACGCTGGCAGCAAAAGGCGGCGCGATCATCGAGCGCGTCGGCGGCCTCTTCATCGACTACCAGCCCGTGCCAAGCCTGCTGCACGGCGATCTGTGGTCGGGCAACGCGGGGCGTAGCAGCGATGGCACGGCGGTTATTTTCGATCCGGCCTGCTACTACGGCGACCGCGAAACCGATATCGCCATGGCTGAACTTTTCGGGGGCTTTCCAGCCAGCTTCTATGCCGCCTACCGCAGCGCGTGGCCGCTTGATCCAGGTTATGAAATGCGCAAGCCGCTCTACAACTTGTACCACATCCTGAACCACTTCAACCTGTTTGGCGGTGCCTATCTGGGCCAGGCACAGCGCATGATCGAACGACTGCTGGCAGAGCTGAGGCGCTGATGTCAGGCCGCGTTGAGGACGGGTTCCAACTGCTTCTGCAACTCGCCCGACTGGTACATCTCGGTCATGATGTCGCTGCCGCCGACAAACTCGCCGTTGATGTAGAGCTGAGGCACCGTCGGCCAGTTGGCGTAATCCTTGACACCCTGGCGGACGTCCGGATCAGCCAGCACATCTACTGTCACCAGATTCTTTACGCCACATGTCTGCAGAATCTGGATTGCACGGGCTGAAAAGCCGCACTGCGGAGCTTGCTGCGTACCCTTCATGTAAAGCACAACGGGATTGCCGGTAACGGTATCGTGAATTTTCTGTTTGATGTCCATGGCACGTTCCAATAAATAGTTGATTAAATAAGTCGGAATATTGTAGCGGCGCAATGGCCTGGCGGTCAAGTTATCCAGTTGGGACTGTCGCGGGTTTTTAGACTTGTCCGGTTCTGTAGCACATGAATTGTCCGCTTTTTCTGTTGGAGGCGGGAAGCGGCGAAGGGCGTAGCCCGAAGCCGGTTTCCGCCTCCAACGGCGAGCCTGGCGGACGGATCAGGCG
>JAPLQY010000087.1 GCA_026399475.1 Rhodocyclales bacterium | reverse complement strand
CCTTCATAGGTTTCTTCGAATCTCATGTTTCGGATCTCCTGTAACAGTTCCGTCCGTTTCATCTCGTACCCCCTTCGGGGCACTATGACGACCGGACAGATGTCGTGCTACAAAACCGGACAGATCACGAACTCGCAACAGTTATCCAGTTGGGACAGCGAACCTGGCTATTCCCGCGAGAGGATACGGCCCATGGCGTAAGGTTTGGAGCCTTCACGCGTCAAAGCAGTACACTTCACCGATATCGAGATACATCATGCTTATCCGCCATCCCGACGACATCACCCCTTCAGGCATCACGCCGCGTTCGGTGTTTGACCGCCGCCGCGAATTCCTGCGACTGTCTGCCGGAGCAGCGCTTGCCGGCATGCTTCCCGCGGCGCAGGCGAAGCTCGGCCCCGGTCGGCCCAGCGTCTATTCAAGCTCCGAGACCCCGACGCCGCAGAAGCACGTGGCCGGCTACAACAACTACTACGAGTTCGGCACCGACAAGGAAGACCCGGCGCGCACGGCGCACGCCCTGCGCGTGCGGCCATGGACGCTGAGCATCGAGGGCCTGGTAAAACAGCCGAAGACTCTGGGCATCGAAGACATCCTCAAGCTGGCGCCGCTGGAAGATCGCATCTACCGCCTGCGCTGCGTCGAGGGCTGGAGCATGGTGATTCCCTGGCTCGGTTTCCCGGTAGCGACTCTGCTGAAACAGGTTGAGCCGCTGGGCAGTGCGAAATATGTCGAGTTCATCACCGCCGTGCAGCCGGAGACCATGCCCGGCGTGAGAGGCCGTGTGCTCGACTGGCCTTATGTCGAAGGCCTGCGCCTGGACGAAGCCATGCATCCGCTGGCGATCATTGCGGTCGGCCTTTACGGCGACGTGCTGCCGAACCAGAACGGCGCGCCGCTGCGCTTGGTGGTGCCGTGGAAATACGGCTTCAAGAGCGGCAAGTCGATCGTCAGGATTCGTCTCACCGACAGCGAGCCGCGTACCTCATGGATGAAATCCGCGCCGCGCGAATACGGTTTCTACTCCAACGTCAACCCGGAGGTCGATCACCCGCGCTGGAGCCAGGCCAGCGAGCGTCGCATCGGCGAATTCAGCAAGCGCAAGACGCTGATGTTCAATGGCTATGCCGAGCAGGTCAGCCAGCTCTATACCGGGATGGATTTAAGGAAGCAGTTTTGAACCTTGCCCTGATCAAGCCACCGCTGTTTCTCGCCTGCCTCGCACCACTGGCGTATTACGCCTGGGGCGTGCAAGCCGACACGCTGGGCGCCAATCCCATCGAAGTCGTAACCCGCGGCCTGGGCACGTGGGCGCTGAATTTCCTGTTGATCACACTGACGGTAACCCCGCTGCGAAAATACTCCGGATGGGCCTGGCTGGGCCGCCTGCGCCGAATGCTGGGGCTGTTCGTGTTTTTCTACGCTGTCCTGCATCTCAGTACTTACCTCTGGCTCGACCAGTTCTTCGACTGGCCGGCGATTGCCAGGGACATCCTGAAGCGCCCCTTCATCACCGTCGGCATGATCACTTTTGCGCTGCTGGTTCCACTGGCTGCCACCTCGAATGCCTTCGCCATCCGCAAACTCGGCGGCCGCCGCTGGCAGACCCTGCATCGCAGCGTCTATCTGATCGGCATGCTGACGGTGCTGCACTTCTCATGGATGGTCAAGGCCGACATCAGTCGCCCGCTGCTTTATGCGGCCATGCTCGGCCTGCTGCTCGGCCTGCGGGTCTGGTGGCGAGTGCAGGAGCGCGACCGGCAACTCGCCGGCGCCTATCCGCCCAAACGGCGCGGGCGCATCATTCCGATTGTCATCAGAAAGTAGGCTTCTCAAGGCGGATCAGGCGGAACCAACCCGAGGCAAGTGCCGCTTCGTTGGCCGTCACCTTGATGCCGCCGACAGCTTCCAGCACGTCTTCGAAGACCACATCAAGGCGTGTCGCGACATGACGCGTCAGTGGATTGAGTGCGCGTTTCCAGCCGGCTTCACCACGCCGCAGGAACTTGTCGAATACCAGCAACTGCCCTCCGGGCTTGAGGACGCGAACCGCCTCAGCCAGACAAAGGGTCGGCGCCGGCACCACGGCGAGAATCAAGTGGAGAACAACGGTGTCGAAACTGGCATCATGAAACGGCAGACGCTGCACGTCGCCGCGCAAGGGAGCGAAGTGCAAGCCGGCGGCACGCGGCCGAGCACGTATGAGCATGGCGGCGGTGAGATCGATCCCGACATAGCGATGCTGCGCCGGCAAATGCGGCAAATCAAGCCCGGTGCCCACCCCCAGCAGCAGAACATCGCGTGGCGGGCCGCCAGCCAATGCCGCCAGACTACGCTTGCGTGCGCCACGCGTGGCAGCCGTCAGGAATGCATCGTAGAACGGTGCAACCAGCGTGTAGCTGTGCTTGAGGCTCAATGCAACACACGTGGCATGGAAAGCACGAACTCGGCAATCGGCGCCTCGAACTGAACGCCATCCTCGGCGGTCATCTGGTAGCTCCCCGTCATCGTGCCCACGGGGGTCGCGAGCTGACAGCCGCTGGTGTACTCAAAACTCTGCCCCGGCTCCAGCAAGGGCTGGTGGCCGACAACCCCCAGGCCGCGCACTTCCTGCACGTCGCCCTCGGCATCCGTGATGATCCAGTGCCGTGAAATCAGTTGTGCAGGCACGTTCCCGGTGTTGCTGATGGTAATGGTGTAGGCGAAGACGTGACGATTGATCGCCGGATCGGACTGCTCCGCAACATAGTGAGTCGCCACGGCAACTGCCATCTGATATTTCTTTGCTTCAGCCATGGGCAGGCATTCAACACCAATTTGTGCTGCTGAGCAAGAAGCCGAGGCCTGGTCAGAAGCCGAGGCCTGGTCCCAGTGAAGGCTAACGCCGGCCCTGTCGGCGTTAGGCACAGGGCATAGCCAAACAGCCCGAACGAAGGTAGGCCAATGATCATTCTTGACCATTGCTGTCGATTCCGCGACACTTCAGCCATGCGAAACAATTGGCCGCCTACTCTCCCGTCCGAAGCTGTTTCATGAACGCTCCCGAATCGAACACGGCGCCTCCTCGGTTTTACGACAGACTGCGCAACGCAGGCATCGAGCCCGACGACAGCGAGGATCTGCGGCTTAACAAGTCGCTGCTGATGCTCGCGACTGGTTTGGTCAGCGTCGCGACCATGGTTTGGGTAACGATTTACTCGAGTCTCGGACCTCAATTTTCGCCAACGCTGCCCTTTGCTTTCCAGCTCTTGCTGGCGGGCAATATGGTCCTCTACATCAAGACGCGGAATTTCGATTTCTTCCGCGTCAGCCAGCTGGGGCTGTTCCTCTTCCTGCCCTTTGTCGCGCAGTGGATCGGCGGCACCATCATCTCCACCAGCGGCGTGGTGCTTTGGGCTCTGCTCGCTCCCGTTGGCGCCATCCTCTGCATCGGCGTCAGGCAATCTGTTGGCTGGTTTATTGCGTGGGTCATACTTACGGCCTTGTCCGGCGCCGCTGATTTTTATCTTGCCGACTCCCTGATGGCACCGAAATCCAGCGTGCCCATGCGTACCACCATAGTCTTTTTCGCGCTCAACTTCATCGCGGTATCGACCATCATCTACCTGCTGTTGCGCCTTTCGATTGCGGAAAAACGCAAGATGCAGCAAAGTCTTGAACAAGCCCACCAGCAGATCCAGATCGAACAGGAGCGCTCGGAAAGGCTGCTGCTCAACATCCTTCCCGGCCCCATCGCGGAGCGGCTGAAAAACTCCAGCAAGACGATCGCCGATGGTTTTGCCGATGTCACGGTGATGTTCGCCGACATCGTGAACTTCACCCAGGTGGCGGCCAACATGTCACCGTCACAGGTGTTCGCAATGTTGAACCGGATTTTCTCCGCCTTCGACGAACTGGCAGAGGAATATGGCCTTGAAAAAATCAAGACCATCGGCGATGCCTACATGGTCGCCGGCGGACTGAACGAAGAGCTTACGGACTATTCGGCGGCGATTGCCGACATGGCGGTGGCCATGCGCGATCTGCTGCGGCGCGACTTCTCGGTCAACGCATCGCAGCTCGAAGTACGTATCGGCATCGGCACCGGTCCGATTGTCGCTGGCGTGCTGGGCAAGAAGAAATTTATTTACGACCTCTGGGGCGACACCGTAAACATTGCCAGTCGCATTACCTCGGAAGGCGTACCCGGCATGATCCAGTGCGATACCACGACCTACCACCGGCTGGCGATGAGCTTCGATTTTCACGAGCCGCAAACCATCTACCTCAAGGGCAAGGGCAACATGACGGTGTATCGCCTGATTGGCCGCAAAGGCGCGACCGGCGGCGTGGAGAATTAGGACGCCCGCGCCAGCCTGAAACAGACCCGCCCGGCCCGATTCTCGGATAGTTCGAGCTGGTATCCCGCCGCTTGCGCGTAGCGCGCCGCGTGATAGAGCCCGATCCCGTAACCGCTTTCTGAAACCACCGGGCCGACAAACAGGCTGGCCGCAATGGCTTCCACCATGGCCGAACCGCTGTCACAGACGATCAGTTCAAAGCCCGTACCTTTGCGCACCAGTTCAATCTGCACGCGAATAACCGGTTCGCGCAAGTGCTTTTCCGCCGCGTTGCGTATCAGGTTGTCTGCGACGCCGGAAAACACTTCCGCCGGGAGTTCCCCGGCAATCGGCTCCTTTGTCTTGAAATTTATCCAGTCCAGCGCCGCCATTCGCTGGCGCAGGTCGCGCCACCACTCTGCGGCGATAACCCAGCGGGCAGCCGATATGCTCTGTGGTGCATTGAGCTTGGCCAGGGTCTCGGCAAGACGATCGGTTATCGCCGGCAACTGGCGTCGCAAAAGCGACTGATACTCAAGCGACGATTCGGCACCCGGTTCGATGCCCGCCGAACAGAGCGCATTCAGCGACTGCAGCAGGTTCTTTACGTCATGGGTAAGCCGCGCGCCGGTCTCGTGAATGGCCTGCATGTAGGACAACTGCTTCAGCGCCAGGGCGCGCTGCTTGTCGGCGTGAAACTGGGCCAGCAATTGTGCCAGCAGGTTGCAGTGCCATATCAATGCCGGCGACAACGCATGCAGCGTGTAAAGGACGAGGACCATGCCGTCGTGGCTGAACTCCCAGCGGCGACCGCCAGCCAATCCAAAGCGCCCTCGGCTGCTGCCGGCGATCCATTCCCCACCCGTCACCCACGGCAGGCGTTGCGCGATTTCGGCGCAGGCCTGCTCGAGAAAAACCTGGGGATCTTCTTCGCGCGACGCCAGATTCGCCAGCGCCTGCAGCCACTGCTCGACCGGCAGGCCGATCGACATCACGTAACGCGAAAAAAGACCGCCGATCCCGGAAAACCCCGAATGCGGATTCCATGCCAGGCCGAGCAGCAACAACATTACACCCATCAGCAAGAGCGCCTGCAGGAGAGCCTCGACATAGCCGCTGCCAAATAGCAGCATCGCCGCCAGGCTGCCGAGCATCAACACCGCCAGCAGAAGGAATACGAACAGGCTGTAGACGAAATCGACCACTTCGCGTGTGCTGTCGGTTTCCTGTCCCTGTGGCAGCAACGTCATCACCGCCAGGACCAGTGGCAGTCCAAGGTAGCCAATCCAGAGAATCTGTTCCGGCGGTTTTGCGATTGGTACCGCGAGCGGAGCGGCCATCAGCAACAGCGCCACCACCAGGAAGGCGAGCGCCAAAAGGTAGAACAGCCGGGGGGAGCGCGCACCGAACAACAACACCTTGCCACCAACAATACCTGCCAGCATCATGATCCACAAGGCGATAATCCAGCCCTTCAGAAATACGCCGCCAACCAGAACCAGGGCAGCCACACCCAGCAGCGAAGTCACGGACAAGCGCTGCTCGGCATGCACGAAAGGTTGCCAGAGCATGAACAGGCCCAGATGGACGACAAAAAATGTTCTGCCTAGCAGCGTATCCGGCCCATGCCAGAGAACAAGATACAAAGCTGCCAGCAACACCAGCAGCAGTCCGCGCCGCAGCGCAATCAGCCGTAAACGCAAGCTTGAAGCAGAAGGGAAAATCGGCACGAGAGAAGTCGAGGAATAGGGCAAGACACAGAGAGGGTGCCCTGATTGTAGCCACCCGGGTGGCCAACAGATCTGCCAAATAGCTGACGAACCTGTTCAATAATCGACAGATTCTGTACGAACTTGATCTTTATTAAACAGCAACTTACTGATTAATTTATGTTAAATATATTGGCATCAATCGTGCTTTAGTTACGTCACCAAACAACAACCCCATGAGGGAGATGATCATGAGAAGCAAACAATCCGGTTTTACCCTGGTCGAAATCGCCATCGTGCTGGTCATTATCGGCCTGTTGCTGGGCGGCGTGCTCAAAGGCCAGGAACTGATCAACAGCGCCAAGATCAAGAATCTGGTCAATGACATGAATGGCGTCAGCACGGCGGTGTATGGCTACCAGGATCGCTTCAAGGCACTTCCCGGCGACGACTTGACCGCTGGAACACGTTGGACCGGCACAACCTCTGGCGACGGTAGTACCACCATAGCAGGTGCATTCAATAGCGCCACGGCAACCGACGAATCACGGCTGTTCTGGCAGCACTTGCGCTTGGCCGGTTTTATCGGTGGAGACACCAACACCAGTCAACCGGTCAACGCGGTCGGTGGAATCATGGGTGTCCAGTCAGGCGCCGGCAATCAGACGGTTGCCGCATTGACTCAAGGGCTGGCCGGCCTGGTCGTTTGCCAGACCAACGTATTGGGCAGGATTGCGGAATCCCTCGACAATCAGTTGGACGACGGAAAACCCAATGGAGGATCCGTCAGGGCATGGACACAGACCGCGGGCGCCCTGGTAGGAGCAGATGGACTGACGACTGGCGTTGATATTACGGTGGCGGCAACTGGCAAGACGAGCCCGGCTACAGCCTATGTTGATGACGGCAATACGATGTACACTGTTTGCAAGAAAGTTACCTAAAACAGCGTCAGAAAAAGCAAGAGAGGAGCCCGCTTCGGCGGGCTTCTTCATTTCTGCTTGCCGCGCAGCAGTACATCCTCGGCCGCCGTGACCGACGCGGCTGTCCCTATCAGCACCACCACATCACCTTCGATCAATTCCAGTTCGGGCTCCAGCTTCAGGCCCCGCTGCGAGCGGCGCCGGATCGCCGTGATGCCGGCGCCGGCTCTTGCCAGATCAATTTCACCGACCCGCCGCCCGATGGCCCATGTGCCGGGTGTCAGGGTCACCGCATGCAGGCGCGGCTGGTCAGCGTCGGCCAGATGGGCTCCGGCATCGGTTGCACCGTGGAAAAAGCCGCGCAGCAGCGCGTAGTGCTGCTCGCGCATCTCGCGCAGCCGCTTGATCACCTTGTGCATCGGTATGCCCGACAGCGCCAGGGCGTGGGTGGCCAGCATCACGCTTGATTCAAGGGCTTCCGGTACCACCTCGGCGGCCCCGGCGGCGTAGAGCTTTTCGACGTCGTCCTGCTCTCTGGCCCGCGACACGATGGCGACATCGGGGCGCAACTCCCTGACCCGGTGGATCACCCGCAGCGCAGCGTCGATGTCGGCAAATGTAATGATCACCACGCTGGCTCGCGACAGTCCTGCCGCCAGCAGCGTTTCCTTCTTCGACGAGTCGCCGTAGGAAACCGATTCGGCGGCCATGCTGGCTTCACGCACGCGCTCGGGATCGAGGTCGAGGGCCATGAAGGAAACCCCTTCGGCTTCGAGAAAGCGCGCCAGATGCTGGCCTGTGCGACCATAACCGCAAAGAATTGCGTGCTTGTCGGATGCCAGCGACTGCGCGGCCAGCTGCGTCAGTTGCATCGAGCGCAACAGCCATTCCGAAGCCACGAAACGAAACACCACGCGATCGGAGAAATGCACTATCAGCGGCGCCAGCATGAGCGAGAGCACCATGGCCGCCAGCACCGGTTGCAGTGTCCCGGTGGCAAGCAAATGCACGTCGCTGCTATGGGAGAGAATCACAAATCCGAACTCGCCGCCGGCGCATAGCCATAATCCGCTGCGCATGGCGGTGCCCGGCGCACTGCCCATAAAACGTGAAATGGCGCCGACAATCACCAGCTTGAGGGCCAGCAGCGCCAACAGGATGCCGACCACCAGCGGCCATTGGCCGATGATCTGCGGTACATTCAGACGCATGCCGATGGCAACGAAAAACAAGCCCAGCAGTACATCGCGGAAAGGCTTGATGTCTTCTTCCACCTGATAGCGGTATTCCGTTTCGCCGATCAACATTCCGGCCGTAAATGCACCCAGCGCCAGCGACAGGCCTGCCAGTTCGGTCAGCCAGGCCAGCCCGAGGGTGATCAGCAGCACATTGAGCATGAACAGCTCGGCGGACTTTCTGCGCGCCACCAGGTAGAACCAGGCGGACAGGGCACGCTGACCGATGAACAGCACCAGCGTGAGCAGCACTGCGGCCTTGATACCGGCCAGCAGCAGTGCCTCCGCCATCGCCTCGAGAGGTTGCGAGAGTGCCGGAATCAGCACCAGCAGAGGCACCACTGCAATGTCCTGGAACAGCAGGACGCCGATCACCTCGCGGCCGTGCGGCGCATCCAGTTCGCCGCGTTCGGTCAGCAACTTGGACAGCATCGCCGTCGAGGACATCGCCAGTGCGCCGCCCAGCGCGATGCCAGCCAGCCACGGGATACCCGCAAGCCGCGCAAGTAGCGTGGCCACCAGCACAGTCACCAGCACCTGCAACAGGCCCAGGCCGAAAACAATGCGCTTCATGCTGTACAGCCGCGCCAGCGAAAACTCGAGGCCAATGCTGAACATCAGGAACACCACGCCGAATTCGGCGAGATGCCTCGTCTGCGCGGTATCCGGCACCCAGCCCGCGGCATGCGGCCCCAGTGCCGCACCCACCAGCAGGTAGCCCATGATCGGTGGCAGGCCAAGCATGCGGCAGACGACAACCACGACGACGGCGGCAGCGAGCAGCAGCAGAATCAGGGGCAGGGTGTCGGTCATGGGGCAAACGGATACAAGGAAGGAAGATGCGGGCGCGGTTGCTATAATTTGGCTCCATCATAAACGCCAGCCCCCGATGAACCAAGCCGTTAAGCCACCCGAATTTTCTTCCATGGCTCAAGTCCATGGCGATGATCGCGCCGTGGTCATGGGTCGCCAGGTTCTGGAAATCGAAGCCGCGGCCGTGGCTGCGCTGGCCCGGCGACTGGGAGACGAATTTCGCGCCGCCGTTTCATTGATACTCGAAAGTCGCGGTCGCGTGGTTGTCAGCGGCATCGGCAAGTCCGGCCATATCGCCCGCAAGCTGGCCGCCACTTTCGCCAGCACCGGCACCCCGGCCTATTTCGTTCATGCCGCCGAAGCCATACACGGCGATCTGGGCATGATCACCCGTGATGACGTGTTGATTGCCATTTCGAATTCCGGTGAAAACGACGAGCTGCTGACCATCGTGCCTCTGGTGAAGCGCCTGGGCGGCAAACTGATCGCCATCACCGGCAACGAGACGTCCTCTCTGGCTCAGGAAGCCGACATCCACCTCGACGCCCGCGTCGATCAGGAAGCCTGCCCGCTGAACCTGGCGCCGACCGCCAGCACCACCGCCGCGCTGGCACTGGGCGATGCCTTGGCCGTAGCCCTGCTCGACGCCCGCGGCTTCGGTGCCGAGGACTTCGCCCGCTCCCACCCCGGCGGTGCGCTGGGCCGCAAGCTGCTCACCCATGTCGGCGACGTAATGCAGGTCGATGTGCCGACGCTTGCCGAAGACGCTCCCGTTCCTGTCGCCCTGGCCGCAATGACTAAGGGAGGCATGGGCATGGCGGTGGTACTCGACAAGGCGGCCCACATCACCGGCATTTTTACCGACGGCGACCTTCGTCGTGCCATGGAGCGCCTCGGGGACTTGCGCGCAACGTCGGTTGCCGAGGTCATGACGCGGCACCCGCGCAGCATTGGCGCCCGCCGTCTTGCCGTTGAGGCGGTGGAGATGATGGAAGCCAACAAGATCAACCAGCTGCTGGTACTCGATGACACCGGCGCGTTGTGCGGCGCGCTGAACATGCACGACCTGTTCCGGGCGAAAGTCGTCTGATGACCGCGGCGACCGACAAAGCGGCCAAAATCATCCTGATGGGATTTGATGTGGACGGCGTGCTCACCGATGGCACGCTCTACTTCAGTTCCCAGGGCGACGAGATCAAAGCCTTCTCCAGCCTCGACGGTCATGGCCTGAAGATGTTGCAGCGAGCCGGAGTCGAGGTGGCCATCATCAGCGGTCGCAGCTCGCGCGCGCTCGAACTGCGCGCCGGGAATCTTGGCATCGAAGAGCTGCACATGGGCGTCGCGGACAAACGCGCGCTGCTGATGCAACTCGCGGCGCAGCGCGGGATGGATCTCTCGCAAGCTGGCTACATGGGCGACGACGTGGTGGATCTGCCCATCCTGCGGGCCTGCGGCTTTTCCGCCACGGCAGCCGACGGGCACCGCGAAGTCCTTGCTCGCGTTGATTACGTCGCGACCAGGGGCGGCGGCCGCGGTGCGGTGCGCGAAGTCTGCGACCTGATCATTCGCGCCCAGGGTAAATGGGATGCAGCCATGGCGGAGTATCTATCATGAACAGCTTATCCCCCGCCCCTTCTCCAGGAGAAGGAGTGACCACGGCTCGCTGCGCTCGCAGACTCTTGGCGGGTCTGCCTTGGGGCGGCCCGGCGGCAGACCAATGAAGGATCGCGCCGCCTCGCTGTTTCCACTCGTCATGCTGCTGCTGTTGGCCGCACTGACTTTCTGGCTCAACCGGGTGATCCAGGGCGACAATCCGCGCGGACCGCAGCGACACGATCCCGATTACTGGGTCGAGCGCCTGGAAGTGCGTCGCTTCAATGTCGAAGGCAAGCTGCAACACACCCTCGTCGCCGACAAGTTGCTGCATTACCCTGACGACGACACGACGATCGTCACCACGCCGCATATCACCTATCATCAACAAACACCGTCGGAACTATCTGCCCGCATGGCTTATATCGGCAGGGATGGCAAGGAAGTCGATCTGATCGACGACGTCAGGGTAATTCGTCACGGCACATTGGGCGATTCACCGCCCACCGTGCTTGAAACGAAAACACTGAAAGTATTCCCCGATGACGAAAAGGGACGTACCAACGATCCGGTGGTTATTACCCAGGGCAAGAGCATCATGCATGGCACCGGGCTCGACATTGACAACAAATCCGGCATCACGGTCCTGCGCGGCCGCGTTACGGGCATCCTTCATCGCAACCGGACCGAGACACCATGAAACCTTCCCTTCTACTCGCTGCCATTGCCGGAATCATGCTTGGTGCAAATCCGGCATGGGCGGAAAAGGCCGACCGCGACAAGCCGGTCAATATCGAAGCCGACCGGGTCTCGGTCGATGATGTGAAGAAGGTGCAGACCTTCGAAGGCAACGTACAACTGGTCAAGGGCTCGCTGACCATCCGCGCCGAGCGCATTGTTGTCACCCAGGACGACGACGGTTATCAGCGCGGCGTCGCCACCGGCAGCGCCGGCGCACTGCCGCGCTTCCGGCAGAAGCGCGAGGGTCAGGACGAATACATCGAGGGCGAAGCGGAGCGCATCGAGCACGACGCCAAAGCCGAGAAGACCGAATTCTTCAATCGCGCCTGGGTCAAGAGCGGTCTCGACGAAGTTCGCGGCCAGTTCATTTCCTATGACGCCAGGACTGAAAACTACTTCGTCACCAGCGGATCCAACGGTAGTCGCGCCAAGCCCGGGAGCACTGATCGCGTGCGCGCCGTGATCCAGCCAAAGAACAAGGATACCGGCGCGGTGACAACCGCGCGCCCGGCCGCCGCCATCGCCCCGGTTCTGAAGGGAACACAGAGCATCGCCCCCCCCCATCAGGAGACAGCGCAATGAGTTACGAAAACATCATCGTCGAAGCGCGCGGCAAGGTCGGGCTCATCATGCTGAACCGGCCCAAGGCCCTCAACGCCCTCAATGACAGCCTGATCGACGAACTCGGTGCCGCCTTGGGCGGCTTCGAGGCCGATGAAAACATCGGCTGCATGGTCATCACGGGCTCGGAAAAGGCTTTCGCCGCTGGCGCCGACATTGGCGCCATGGCAGCCTGGGACTTCATCGACGTCTATAAGGCCAATTACATCAGCCGCAACTGGGACTGCATCGCCCGCTGCCGCAAACCGATCATTGCCGCGGTTGCCGGCTTCGCCCTCGGCGGCGGTTGCGAACTGGCGATGATGTGCGACATGATCTACGCTGCCGACACAGCCAAATTCGGTCAGCCCGAGATCAAACTCGGCATCCTCCCCGGCGCCGGCGGCACGCAGCGCTTGCCCCGCGCCGTGAGCAAGGCCAAGGCCATGGACATGTGCCTCACCGCCCGTTTCATCGATGCGCAGGAAGCCGAGCGCGCCGGTCTGGTGGCGCGAATCATCGCCGTCGACAAGCTGCTCGAAGAAACCCTGGCAGCGGCGGATACCATTGCCGGCTTCTCGTTGCCGGTCGTGATGATGATCAAGGAATCAGTCAATCGAGCCTATGAATCCGGCCTGCAGGAAGGGCTGTTGTTCGAGCGCCGCACCTTTCATTCGGCCTTCGCCCTGGCCGACCAGAAGGAAGGCATGGCCGCCTTTGTCGAAAAGAGAAAGCCCGTCTTCCGCGACTGCTGAGCACCTCACCGCACAGCAGCATCAAAGGCCCTTCGGGGCCTTTTGTACTTTTACAATACACTGTTTAAATTGACTTAATTGCAAATAGCGATTTATTGCTGCATTGCACCAAAAAAGTCTTGACATGGCAAATTTCACTCCTATAATACGAATCATGATGCACTGCAACATCGCTCCAGCAGATCGGGGCGAGCAATACAAATACAAATTGTGCCTACTTACTTTTTTGAATCCAATTCCAGGAGATAACCATGAACGCCACCACCGAACAATTCGCCAGCGCCAACAAGGCCAACGTTGAAACCCTGCTGACCATTGCCAACACGGCATTCGCCAGCGCCGAGCGCTTGGCTGCACTCAACCTCAACACCGCCCGCGCCATGCTGGAAGACAGCGTTGCCAGCGCCAAGGCTTTGCTCGCCGTCAAGGACGTGCAGCAACTGATGGCCATGCAAACCACGCTGGCCCAGCCCGCCGTTGAAAAAGCCGTCGCCTACTCGCGCAGCGTGTATGAGATCGCCAGCCAGACTCAGGAAGAACTGTCCAAAGTCGTCGAAAGCCAGTTTTCCGAAATCAACAAGAACGTCTCGGTTGCTCTCGACAAGGCGGTCAAGAACGCCCCGGCCGGTTCCGATGTCGCCGTCGCTGCTGTGAAGTCCGCGATCGCCGCCGCCAACTCGGCCTATGACAGCATGACCAAGGCTGCCAAGCAAGTCGCCGAAATCGCTGAAGCCAACGTCGCTGCGGCCACTACCGCGACCGTCAAGGCTGTCGGCACCAACGCGCCGAAGGCCAAGAAAGCCGCCTAAGCGACTTTAGTTTCGGCCGCTTCGCTTAACGTCGAAAAAGCCGACGTTAGCCTGCACTGAAGCTTCGCTTTCACAACGTCTCCTCCTCCGGCCCCGCAAAAGGGCTGGTTTCAGACCCGACCCCGCAAGGCGTCGGGTCTTTTTTCGTCTCCGCGGGATGCACGAACGATATCCTGACCAGGATGGTGCATCCTCGGGCCAGGAGCGAGCTTGCTCGCGAAAAGCTTCGTCGATACTTCGGCTGTCTGTTTCGCGAGCAAGCTCGCTCCTGCTAAAAATCCGCGGCTAAAGAGCGCGCAGCCGCTCGCCCGCCGCCGCAAGCGTCGTCTCGTTCTTGGCAAAACAAAAACGAATCACGCGCTGGTCATCGCCATCGGGATTGAAGGCTGAAACGGGAATCGCCGCGACGCCGTGTTCCTTGGTCAGGCGCTGAACAAAGCGCGTATCCGGCTCGTCGCTGATCGCGGCATAGGTCGCCAACTGGAAATACGTGCCGGCACACGGCAGCAGAACGAAGCGCGACCCTTCAAGCTGCTGGCGGAAGAAATCGCGCTTGGCCTGATAGAAGCTCGCCAGATTGTCGGCAAACTCGGGGTGTTCGCGCATGAAATCGGCCAATGCAAGCTGCGCCGGATGATGCACGGTGAATACAATGAACTGGTGGGCCTTGCGAAATTCGTTCATCAAGACACGCGGCGCCAGGCAGTAGGCAACCTTCCAGCCGGTCACATGGTAGGTCTTGCCGAAACTGGAGACGACGAAACTGCGCTCGCGCAGACCGGGATAGCGGGTCACGCTTTCGTGGCGCAGCTTTCCCTTCCCGTCGTCATCCCGATCGAATACCACGTGTTCATAGACCTCGTCGCTGACCACGACGATTTTCGTCCCCCGCACCAGAGTCTCCAGCATCGCCAGATCGTCTGCGGACCACACCGAGCCGCTCGGGTTATGCGGTGAATTGATGATGATCATGCGCGTGCGCGGCGTGATCAGCGCGCGCACTTCATCCCAGTCAGGCTTGAACTCGGGAAAACGCAAATGGGCGAACACCGCGTGCCCGCCATTGAGCTCGATCCCGGGTACGTAGGAGTCATAAACCGGTGCGAAGACAATCACCTCGTCACCCGACCTGACGCAGGCTGCAATGGCGGTGTAGATCGCCTGGGTCGCCCCTGCTGTCACCGTCACTTCAGTGTCCGGATCATAGGTGGCCAGGTACAGCCGTGCGACCTTTTCCGCAATCGCCTCGCGCAACGAGGACACGCCGGCCATTGGCGGATACTGGTTGGCACCGGCGGCCATGTGATGAGTCACGCGCTCCAGCAGGAACGGCGACGGCGAAAAGTCTGGAAAGCCCTGCGAAAGGTTGATTGCACCATGCTCCGCGGCAAGCCGCGACATCACGGTGAAAATCGTGGTGCCGACGTTAGGCAGACGGGACGGCAGATAGAGCGTCATGGCGGGGCAGGGAACCAGCGTTTTCGTCCCCGGTCTTGAGCGTCAACCCAGTCCCAGCAGTTCCACCTCGAACACCAGCGTCGCATTGGGGGGAATCACGCCACCCGCACCCCGCGCGCCATAGCCGAGCGCGGGCGGGATAGTCAGTTTGCGCGTGCCGCCAATTTTCATTCCCTGCACGCCTTCATCCCAGCCGGCAATGACATGCTGACCACCGAGCGGAAACTCGAAGGGCTCGTTGCGATCCTTGCTCGAATCGAATTTTGAACCGTTGGTGAGCCAGCCCGTGTAATGCACGGAAACCATCTGCCCGGCGCAGGCTTCCGCACCTTCGCCGACAACCAGTTCTTCAATGACAAGGCCGCTGGCCGTGGTGATCTGACTCATTGCTTCGCTCCGGATTGTTGATTGATCGATGCGCCCATTATGCCTCAGAGGCCTGGTTCAGCAGTGGCCGGAAGATTCCATCGGCGCCGGTCGGCGGCAGCGGGTGCGAAAACAGGAAGCCCTGAAATTTTTTACAGCCGAGCCCTAGCAGGACGTCGAGCTGCTCGCGGGTTTCCACGCCCTCGGCGAGGATATCGAGGCCAAGGCTTCTTGCCAGGCCGATAATGGCCGTCACGATCGCCGCATCCTCGGGATCAACGGTGAGGTCGCGCACAAAACTCTGGTCGACTTTCAGCTTGTGCACCGGAAAACGCTTGAGGTAACTCAGGCTGGAATACCCCGTGCCGAAATCATCAATGACCAGTCGTACGCCCATCGCCGCAATTTCCAGGAGCCTGGCCTGGGTTTCGTCGATGTCGTGCATCAGGGTCGACTCGGTAATTTCCAGTTCCAGAAGCCGGGCCGGTTGCCCCGTGTCGGCCAGAACCCGGCGCAGGGTCTCGACCAGGTCCTTCTGGCGGAACTGGCGCGGCGAGAGATTGATCGAGACGGGCAGCAGCGGCCGCCCCTCCTGCTGCCAGGCGCGATTCTGTCGCAGCGCCTCGGCCAGCACCCATTCACCTATCGGCACGATGAGTCCGGTTTCCTCTGCGACAGGAATGAACTCGGCCGGCTCGATCAATCCATGTTCCGCATCGTACCAGCGTACCAGCGCTTCCATCCCGCAGACGGAGCGCCGCGGCCAATCGATCAGGGGCTGATAATGCAGGCGCAAGGCCCCTGCCGCGATGGCCTTGCGCAGCCTGTTTTCCAGCGAAAAAAAGTGCGTGGCCTGCTCGTTCATCTTCCGGGCAAAGAACTGGAAGTTGTTGCGCCCGGCCGCCTTGGCGTGATACATCGCGGTGTCGGCATTCTTCATGAGGGCGAAGACCTCATCGCCGTCATCGGGAAAAATGCTGATGCCGATCGACGGTGTGGCGCGCAACTGGTGAGCCTCGATACTCACTACCGCCGCCAGGGCGCCGAGAATCTTTTCCGCCACCTGCACGGCATCGTCGGGCGAAGACATCTCGTGCAACACGATAACGAACTCATCGCCACCCAGGCGCGACACCGTATCGACAGCCCGCACGACGCTGGTCAGGCGGGCCGCCACATGCTTAAGCAATTCATCGCCGACAGCGTGGCCCAGGGTATCGTTGATGCTCTTGAACCGATCGAGATCGAGAAACATCACGGCAACGCGATGCCGGCCTCGCTGCGCTTGCGCCAATGCCTGCTCCAGCCGGTCGTGCAGCAGGGTGCGGTTGGGCAAGCCGGTCAAACCATCATGGTGGGCAATATGCCATACGCGTTGCTCGGCCTGCATCCGTTCGAAAACCTCTTCCTGCAACTGTGAGTTGGCGTTCGCCAGCTCAGCGGTTCGCTCGACGACCCGCTGCTCGAGCTCGTCACGGGCGCGCAGCAGTGCCTCCTCCGCCTGATGGCGTTCGGTGACATCCTCGAAAATCCAGGTCAGGTCGACGCTGCTGGTCTGGCTGGCGACCCGGCGCCCGGTGGCGCGCACCCAGAAAGCCTGGCCATCCTTGCGTCGCACACGGTTCTCGCCGATGTACGTCCCGCCAGCCATGACCACCGGCATGACCTGCGCACCGTGTTGCCGGTAGTCCTCTTCGCTGAGATAGAAAACACGCGTCGAACGCCCGGCCAACTCCGCCGGCTGGTAGCCGAAAATCTCCGCCAGCCTGCGGTTGCAGCGCTGTACCACGCGATCCCGCGCAAACAGGATGCCTACCGCCGCATTGTCGAAAATCATCTGCTGTTCATCAAAGGCCTGTCGTGCCCTGTCTTCGGCCTCGCGCGTGGCGGTGAAGTCCTCGGTAAGCCAGACCGAACCCGCGTGCGGATTCTCCGGATCAAAGGCGCTGCCACTCACGCGCAGCCAGACTGTCTTGCCGTCGCGCCGCTGGAACAACTGCTCACGCTGATGCACGGCACCGGCGGCGAACTCGGCATAGACCTGTTCGCCGATGCGCTGGAATTCCTCCTCGCTGTTGAATAGCCGGCGCGCGGACTGGCCGAGCAGCGAGCCTGGCGGTAGATCGAAGATTTCTTCGAAACGACGGTTACAGCGCACAAAGACCCGGTTCCGCACCACCGCAATGCCCACCGACGCGGTATCGAGGATGGCCGACAGTTCGCGCGTGCTGCTTTCCAGCGCATCAATCATCAAACGGTCGGCGGCGATGTCCTCGATGATCCACAACGTTCCGTCCCTGGGATGATCGGGATCGACCGCCTTGGCCGAAACGCGGCACCAGAAAAGGCCCCCGTCCTTGCGCTTGAGCTGGGTCTCGGTACGGAATGGACGCCCGGCAGCCAGGACCGGACCGGCCTCGCGGCCCAAAGCCGAGTAGGCTTCCTGGTCGGCATAGAGAATCAGCGCAGACTGATCGATGAATTCGTCGAGCGAATAGCCGAACATCTCTGCGCACAGGCGATTGGCCTGAATCAGCCGACGATTGTGGGTGAACAGAATGCCGATTGTGGCATTCTCGAAAATCGCGTTGAGTTCGAGTACGGCTTTCTTCGCCGGCAGGGCAATCGGACGGCTGCTCATCGCTCCTGTTCCGCTTTGCCGGGCTTTTCGAGCACTCGCAGCAGCGAGGATGTGTCATCCCTCCCCCAACCCTGCCCCATCAACACGTTGAGTTGCTGCCACACGGTGGCAGAGACGGGCAAGGCGGCGCCGATCCTGGCCGCCTCGTCCATCAGCAGCGCGTAGTCCTTGTGGTGCAGCCGGGCTTCGACGCCCGCCACGAAATCGCGTGCCGCCATACGGCCGCCGAACACGTCCAGCACCCGCGAGCCAGCCGAGCCATGCAACATGGCTGCACGAACTTTCGCGAAGTCGACGCCTGCCGCAGCCGCCAGCCGCGCCGCTTCGGCGGCCGCTTCGATCGCCGCCACCATCACCATCTGGTTGCAGGCCTTGGCCACCTGCCCGGCGCCTGTCTCACCGACATGCACGACGGCCTTGCCCAACACCTCGAAGATCGGTTGCAGGCGTGTCGCCAGCGCCGGCTTTCCGCCCCACATGATGGCCAGCGTCGCACCCTGCGCGCCGCCGCTGCCACCCGAAACCGGCGCGTCGATGAAGTCAACCCGGCAGGCCGCATACCGCGCCGCAATGCGGCGCGCAGCAGACGGTGCGATGGTGGAAAAATCAACATGCAGGCTGCCCGGCGCAAACCCCTCCGCCAGGCCCTGCGATCCGAAGGCCAGTCCCTCGACATCGGCGCTGCCGGTGACATTGGTGCAGACAACTTCGGCATGACGGGCAACTTCGGCGGGCGATGCACACCACAGCGCCCCCTGGGCGACCAGCGCGGCCGCCGACTCCGGCCGCCGCGACCAGACCCGCAGGCCATGTCCCGCGCGCAGCAGATGCTCCGCCATCGGGCGCCCCATGGCGCCAAAGCCGATGAAGCCCAGGTTCACAGCGGCTACTCCGGGGTGCTCATCTTCTCGAGCAGCTTCAATGCGGCCACCGAGTCGTTCTCGCCCATGCCGCAGCCCACCATCGCATTGAACACCTGGGCGGTCGCCGCCGCCGAGGGCAGCATCAGGCCCAGGCGATGCGCTTCTTCCATCACGATGCGCAAATCCTTCTGATGCATCCAGGCCTTGAAACCCGGATTGAAATTTCGGTCCAGCATGCGCTGGCCGTGGTTTTCCAGAATCTTCGAATAGGCAAAACCGCCCAGCAGCGCCTCCCTGACCCGTGCCGGATCGACGCCGCTCTTCTTCGCGAAGTTGAAGGCTTCGGCCACTGCCATGACGCCGACACCGGTGAGGATCTGGTTGCAGGCCTTGGCCACCTGTCCGGCGCCGCTGCCGCCGATCAGGGTCGCCGACTTGCCCATCTTCTCGAACAGCGGCCGGACCTTCTCGAACACCTTCGGCTTGCCGCCAACCATGATGGTCAGCGCGGCATTGATCGCGCCCGTCTCGCCGCCCGACACCGGCGCATCGACAAACTCGATGCCGCGTTCCGCGAGGCGCAGACCGATGCGCCGCGCCGCATCGGGCGCAATGGTGCTCATATCGACCACGATCAGGCCCGGTGCCGCGCCTGCCGCGAGACCCTCCTCGCCGAGGCAGACGGCCTCCACGTCGGGCGCATCGGCCACCATGACAATGACCACCTCGGCGTGCTTCGCCACCTCCGATGGGGTCGCATAAGTTGTGGCATTGACTGCGGCAAAAGGCACCAGCGATTCCGGCCGGCGCGCCCACAGGTGCAGCGTGTGGCCGGCTTTTTCGAGATGCAGGGCCATGGGGCGGCCCATGAGGCCCAGACCGATGAATCCGACTTGCATGATGTTTTCTCCTCCAGCGTTATTGATGTCGCGGCTCACTCAGGCGCCAACCGCCTTGAGAATCAGGGGCACCAGCGGCTCCGGCAGTTTGATGCCGCCACCGGTGGCAAATTCGCGGGCCCGCTCCGACATCTTTTTCCAGGTCTTGCGCACGATGTCGAGCCATTTTTCTTCACTGTACTCTGCGTGCTGGCCAGCAAAACCGAGCATGTAGTGCTCGATGAAAACGAGATCCGTCACATCCTCCAGCATTTGCGTATCCGGGTTGACCTTGAGGCCGCGCTTGCCCACGGCAGCCTTGACCGGCTCGATCATCGCGTCGTCATAGCCGGCCTGTTTCATCAGCTCGCCAGCCGTTTCGGCGTGAAACTTGTAGAGGCCGGTACGCCAGGCGTAATAGCCTTCCTTGGTCATCGGATAGCTGCTGCGCGGCACGGTCCAGCGCTTGATGTGCTGTGCGCGGACGGCGAGCTGTGCGACTTCGCTCGCCTCCGGCGCATAACGACCGATCATCTCGGTCATGCGTCTGGCGTAGAGCAGTTCCTTGGGCTGTCCCCCATCCTGGTTCGGGTCTTCGGCATTGGCGGCATCGAACAGGGCGATGGCCCGATCGAAGCGCTGCGGGTTGGCGATCATCGATTGCTTCCTCCTCGTTAGGTTCCGGACAGACCACAATGGTAAAGCCGGATCGTCTTTCGCGTCAGCGGAAGTTCGCCGCTTCCTCGCGACTGAGATACTTCCAGGGCAGGGGCAGCAGACCGGGAACGCAATCGCGGTAACGGCGATAGGTGTCGCCGTGGACCGCGATCAGTTTTTTCTCCTCCAGCCACGAACCGGCCACGAAATAGATCGTGATCGCCAGCGCCGAGACCAGCATGGCCGCGTTCATGTCGCGGCTCCACACGATCACCAGACCGAAGCTGTACCAGGGATGGCGCACGAAACGGTGTGCGGCGGACAGGCGGAACACGTCGCGCTCGATGGTCTGGCCACCCCCCAGCACGCCCAGACCGAGGAAGTCGTTCATCGCGTAGGCCTTCGAGGACTGCATGGCGCCCGCCAGAGCCGCGATCGCCAGGCCGTTTGCCAGCCAGGCCCACGCACCGCGCCAGGCCCAGAGTTCGTCGCCCGGCGTGGTGCGCATCAGCCAAAGAAGAGGCAATGCGGTGAGCACGGCGAGGCCGTTGTAGGCCAGCCGGTACCAGACCGCGAATCCGGGCCAATGCCGCGCCACCACCTCCTTGATGCGCAGGTCGGCGAGCAGCGAATGCAGCGCGGCGTAGAGGCACCAGCCCACGGCCAGCGGAAGCTGTTCCATCAGCTGCGGTAATCGGCGTTGATCTTGACGTAGTCGTAGGAGAAGTCGCAGGTCCACACGGTCGCGCTGGCTGCACCGCGGCCAAGGTCCACGCGCACCGTGATCTCGGCATTTTTCATGATGCGCGAGCCGTCCTCCTCACGATAGCTGGCGGCACGCCCGCCGTTTTCCGAGACCAGAACCTCCTCGTTGCCCGAACCGAGCCACACGCGCACGCCAGCGGCATCGAGATCATCGATGCCGGCATAGCCGATGGCCGCCAGGATGCGGCCGAGGTTGGGGTCGGAGGCAAAGAAAGCGGTCTTCACCAGCGGCGAATGGCCGATGGCATAGGCCACCTTGCGGCATTCCTCCGCCGCAGCGCCACCGCCAACTTCCACGGTGATGAACTTGGTGGCGCCCTCGCCGTCGCGCACGATGGCCTGCGCCAGTTCCTGCGCCACGGCGAACACCGCGGCGCGCAAGGCCGGCCAGTGCAGGGAAGCGGCATCGACTTCCAGGCCGGAAGCGCCGGTACTGATAACGACGAAGGAATCATTGGTCGAGGTGTCGCCATCGACCGTGATGCAGTTGAAGCTCTGGTCCGCCGCGTCCTTCGCCAGTTGCGGCAGCAGGCCGGCGGCAATCCCCGCATCGGTGGCAACGAAGCCGAGCATGGTCGCCATGTTGGGCCGGATCATGCCTGCGCCCTTGCTGATACCTGTGACCGTGACGGTCTTGCCGCCCAGTTCGATGCGCCGCGAGGCCGCCTTGGCCACGGTGTCGGTGGTCATGATGGCGTGCGCGGCGGCATGCCAGTGGTCCGCCGCGAGATCGGCCTGCGCCGCCGGCAGACTGGCGATCAGGCGCTCCACCGGCAGATGTTCGAGGATCACGCCGGTCGAAAACGGCAGCACTTCATGCGCTGCGCAACCGAGCATCCGCGCCGCTGCGTCGCAGGTGTCGCGCGCCGCCCGCATGCCCTGCTCGCCGGTGGCGGCATTGGCAATCCCGGTGTTGATCACCAGCGCGCGAATGCTGCTGTTGCTTGCGAGATGTTCGCGGCAGACGGTGACCGGTGCCGCGCAACAGCGATTCTGGGTGAACACGCCGGCGCCACGGCTGCCCGGCACAAACTCGATCAGCGTCAGGTCGCGCCGGTCCTTCTTGCGAATCCCCGCCTCTGCCGTGCCGAGGCGAACGCCGGCAACGGGGAACAGGGCTTCAGGGGCGGGGGTGGCGTAATTGACGGGCATGGCTTTCCTTAATACGGGAATGACGCTTCAGAGATTGAGCGTGAATTTTATCCGCCAAAGCCGCGACCTGCTCCAAAAGTCGGCGCTGGTGAGACGGCGATTTGCCCTGTCATGGAAATCAACGCCACGCTGACCCAAGAAAGCTAAAGACTGCACGAGTACTCAGTCACTGTGTCGTACATGAATATCTCGCGAAACTGGTGACCGGGTTGCCCGTTTCGGACTGAGGCGATCAGCGCCTCCCACTCCTCCGGCATGTAGAGGGTGTTCAGGGAGCACTGGACGATGAGCGTGGTCTCGGGTGGATACTTGATGCCGGCTTTCTTTCCGATCTGTTTGAGTACCAGTTTGCTGTACGACTGAATGAATTCTCGATTCAGACGAACGACTGGTTTGGACTCGATTTGACCGCTCTTAAGCCTGCGAATGCCATCGAGACCAAATGCTCCGCCCGTCGTGTCGAGCAGTTCTCTGCTCAAGTAATCGTTGGGATGCATCACGCACGTTGCTTCCAGATGCGCAGATGCTGGGAAGTAGCCTTTCTGGACATAGGCACCAGCCTGAACCACTTCGGCATCAAACTGTTGGCTTCCATCGACCCAGCGAACCGAGATGTACAGACATTCTCGGTATTTGGCCTGTACGTACTTGCAAATCGGCAGCAACTCCTCGATCAACTTCTTCTCGACTTTGGTCTTGCGCATGCGCAGTCGTGACAGACCGTTTTCGGTGCTGAGTATCTGCTCAAACAGCGCGTACGTCATTGCACAGAACTGCAATCTGAGCTTCCCTCTGTTTTTCGTCTTCCAACCCAACGGCATTATGCCGCCAATTGCTGCTCATGCTGAGTGCTGATCCAGTCTTCCAAGAATTTCATTGGCGAGGCGTAGCCGAGCGTGGAGTGCTGCCGTCTGCGGTTGT
>JAPLQY010000061.1 GCA_026399475.1 Rhodocyclales bacterium | reverse complement strand
CTGCAGTTGCGCGGCCTGGCCGCCCATTTCCTCGGAGGTGGCGGCGAGTTCTTCGGAGGCCGAGGCGTTCTGCTGCGTCGCCTTGTTGAGTTGTCCCATGGCACCGTTGATCTGGCCCACGCCCTGGCTTTGTTCCTGGCTGGCCGCGGCGATTTCCTGCACGAGGTCGGAGGTCTTCTTGATGCTGGGCACCATTTCGTCGAGCAGCTTGCCGGCCTGTTCGGCCATCTTCACCGATGAACCGGCCAGTTGCCCGATCTCCTGCGCGGCGATCTGGCTGCGTTCGGCCAGCTTGCGCACTTCGGCCGCCACTACCGCAAAGCCCTTGCCGTGCTCGCCGGCGCGGGCCGCTTCGATCGCGGCATTCAGCGCCAGCAGATTGGTCTGGTAGGCGATGTCGTCGATGATGCCGATCTTGCCGGCGATCGACTTCATGGCTTCGACGGTTTCTTTCACCGCCGTGCCGCCCTGCGCGGCTTCGACCGAGGACTTGGTCGCCATGTTGTCGGTGACCTTGGCGTTCTCGGTGTTCTGCGTGATGCTGGCCGTCATCTGTTCGATGCTGGCGGTGGTTTCTTCGACCGAGGCGGCCTGCTCGGACGATGATTGCGACAGGGACTGGGCCGTGGCCGAGACCTGGCCCGCGGCGTTGGACAGTGCATCGGCCGCCCCCTTCACCTCACCGATGATCTGGTTCAGTTTGACAATCAGGCCCTGCTGGGCACCGAGCATCTGGCCGATCTCGTCCTTGCTGACATCCTCGATTCGCACGGTAAGATCACCTTCAGCCAAACGTTGCGTGACGGCCAGTGCTTCGCTCACCGGTTTGGTGATGCTGCGGGTGATGAACCAGCCGAAGGTCATTGTCAGCAGTGTGGCGATGACGCCGAGTACCATGATCAGTCTCTGTGCCGATGTCGCGTTTTCTCCCGCTTCTTTGCCGGCCTTGGCCATGACGTCGCTCTGGAACTTGATCAGTTCGTCCACCGCGGCGATGTACTCGGACTGAGTCTTGCGTAATCCGGTTTGCATCAGGATGACGACCTCGGCCTTCTTGTCGGCCTTCAGCAGTTCCATGAACTTGTCCTGGTCGACGACATAGGCGTTGCGCGCCGCGCCGATCTTCTTCAGCAGTTCCTTGCCCTTTTCCGACTTGATGGTCTTGTCGAGCGTCTCGAAGTTCTCCGAAATGATCTTGCGCTCCGGAGGGATGGCATCCAAAGCCCGCTGCCGCTCGGCGCCATCGTAGATGTAGGCGTTGCGCAGGTTGCGGGCAATCACGTTAATGGAGCGGACGACGGTATTGGCCTGAACGGTCTTCGGGAAGCGGTCGGTGGTCATCAGGTCGATATCGTCATCAAGCGCCCCGATGATCCGGTAACTGACCGTGGCGATGGTAATCAGCAAAACCAGGGTGACGGCAAAGCCGATCCCCAGCCGGACGCCGATTTTCAGGTTGTTCAACATGGTGGTGCCTCCGAGGCAATGAGAGAAAGTGAAATGCGGAAAGGGGAGGGGCAGACGTGTGGGTGCTCAATGCACCTCGAGCCGGCGCATGCCGGTGTTGCCGTGCGCGAGCTGTTCTTCGGCGCGTGCGCTGCGGCTGACCAGGGCCTGCACATCGAGGATCAGGGCGACTTCGCCGCTGCCGAGGATGGTAGAGCCGCCGATGCCGCGCATGTTGCGGAACAGGGTACCCAGCGGCTTGATCACGGTCTGGAATTCGCCCAGCAACTGGTCGACCACGATGCCGGCTTTTTGTCCGGCGTATTGCACCACCACCACGTTTTCGCGCGGCGGCTGCTTGCCCGATACCTCGAACAGTTCGCGCAGGCGCACGAAGGGCAGCACCTCGCCGCGCAGGTTGATGTAGTCGCGGTCGGCGCTGGTGTTGGCCAGCTCGATGCACTCGACCACCATGTCGAGCGGAATCACGTAGGACGACTTGCCCACGCCGGTCAGGAAGCCGTCGATGATGGCCAGCGTCAGCGGCAGGCGGATGGTGAAGCGCGAACCCGCGCCCAGTTCGGTCTTGACGTCGACGGAGCCGCGCAGGGCGGTGATGTTTTTCCTCACCACGTCCATGCCGACGCCGCGCCCGGACAGGTTGGTGACCTTTTCCACGGTGGAGAAGCCGGCTTCAAAAATCAGGTTGACGACTTCCTGGTCGGACAGTGTCTCGCCCTGCTGCAGCAGGCCTCTTTCGATGGCCTTGGCCTGGATCCTGTCCTTGTTGAGGCCGCCGCCGTCATCGACCACTTCGATGACGATGCTGCCGGAATCATGGTAGGCGTTGAGCTCGACGCGGCCCTTGACTGGCTTGCCGTTGGCGGCGCGCACTTCGGCCGATTCGATGCCGTGGTCCATGGCATTCCTGACCAGGTGCATCAGCGGATCGCCGATTTTTTCGACCACGGATTTGTCGAGTTCGGTTTCTGCGCCGGTAATGACCAGTTCGATGTCCTTGCCCAGTTCCCTCGACACGTCGCGGGCGACGCGATGGAAGCGGTTGAAGGTCTCGCCGATCTGGACCATGCGCAGTTGCAGGGCGGAGTCGCGAATGCTCTCGACCAGCCGGCTGAGCACCGAGGTGGCCTCGACCAGCGTGCCTTCGCCGCTTTTCTTTGCCAGCAGGTTGGCCGAAGCGCCGGCAATCACCAGTTCGCCGACCAGGTCGATGAGCTGGTCGAGCTTGTCGGCGTGCACCCGGATCAGGTTCGATTCGGCGGCCTTCTTGTCCGAGACGGTCTTTTGCTTGGTGGCAGCGGCTTCGACCAGTTCGGGCTGAACATTGTGCTGCCGGACCAGGATATCGCCCAGTTGCGGCGCGGGCGCCGAGATGCCAGCAGCAGCCTTGGCCCCGGCTTGCTGGCGCAGGCCGGCATCCAGCTCTTCCTGGGTCAGGGCGCCGCTCTTGACCAGAATTTCGCCCAGCCGCATGGTTTCCTCGGGCAGGGCTTCGATCAGTTGCAGGAAGTCGTCCACCTTGCTGTTGGGCGGCAGGATATGCAGGTCGCAATCGTCACGGCAGAAGTCGAATACCTTTTCGATGGCGTCCTTGCTGGCGTGGCTGCGGAAGCTGATCTCGAAGCCCAGATAGCAAAGCTCCGGGTCCATCTGGTCGGCTTCCGGCAGGGCGTCGGTCAGCGTCGTGATGTGGGCAATTTCGCCCAGGTTGAGCAGGTAGCGCAGGAAGGCGAGCGGGTCCATGCCGTTCCTCAGCACGTTCTGGCCGAAGCGTATCGAGATGTGCCAGCAGTCGTTGGTGGCGTTGTCGCGGCTGTCGCGCTGGATGTCGCCGTCGGCACGCTCGGTGGCGCCTTGCCCGGCGACGGTGGCGGCCTGGGCCTTGCTGCCGAGGAAGGGGCGCAAGGCGGCGGTAATCGCGTCACCGGCTAGCCGGAGTTCGTCATCCGGCTCCATCTCGCCCGCCTGGACGACGGTGAGCAGTGCACCGATGTGGTCGCAGCCGAGCAGCAGGGCGGAAATCATCTCGCCGCTTACGTCGATCTCGCCATTGCGCAAGCGGTCGAGGACGTTTTCGAGGACGTGGGTGAATTTCTCGACGGAATGGATTTCGACCACGCCGGCGCCACCCTTGATGGTGTGGGCGGCGCGGAATACGGCGTTGATGGTTTCCGGGTCGCGGTCGCCCTGCTCGAGCTGCATCAGCCCGGCTTCCATGGCCTCGAGCTGCTCCCGGGCCTCGACCGAAAAAACGCTGAGTAGTTCGTCCATGTTCGACTCCGGTCTAGGCGCGCTCGTTGGCGGGGATCAGCAGCGGATCGCCGAAGAAGGCGACCATGTTGAAGAATTCGATGACTTCGCGCACGGCGAGGCTGTGGCCGACGATGCGCAGGGCGTGATCGAGACGCAAGGCTTCGCGCTTTGCCAGCGCCAGCAACTGAAATCCGGCGGTATCCATTTCACCGACATGCGAAAGGTCGAGTTCGAGCACGGGGCCGCTGCGAATGCCGTCGATCAGCCGTTGCCTGATCTCGGTCGCGTGGTAGATCGTCAGGTCACCATCGACCGTCAGGCGCGTTGCGCCGTCAGTGGTGGTTTGGGTAGCGAATTCCATTCAGCATCTCCCGGCTAGAACAGTTCGATCTTCGGGCCGGCCTTGCTGCTGGCTGCGCCGCTTTTTGTTACGCTGTTATGCGTATCGCGTTGCGAATCCATGACGTAGCTGCTGTAGATCTGGTCGAGGTGCTCGGCCAGCGGCTGCAACTGGAAGTGCGGGTCTTCGAGCTGGCCGAGCCGATCGGCGAGCATCGTCGAGTGGGTGTCGAGGCGGTTCAGCGCGTCGACCGCCTGCTCGACCTGCTGCCGCGTCACGTCCTGAAACTGCACGCTGGCCAGCGCGGACATGAACATGCCGGCCAGTTGCTGGCTGCTGCCGGTGATGGTGGCCATGACCTCCGCTTCGTGCTCGGTCACTTCCCGGTAGCTCCTGCCCAGATCGTCGAGTTGCGCTGCGAAGCTTTCCAGCGCATTGCTTTCGGACGCGGCGTTGTCGTGTGCCAGCTTGTCTTCGAATTGCGTCTCGATCGAGTTGGCCACCGTCTGGATGCCCTTGCTGATCTGGCTCACGGCTTTGTCCGTTTCGCCCGAGAGCTTGCGCACTTCGTCGGCGACCACGGCAAAGCCGCGACCGGCTTCGCCGGCACGGGCGGCTTCGATCGCGGCGTTCAGCGCCAGCAGATTGGTCTGCCCTGAAATGTGCTTGATCAGATCGATCAGCGTGCCCAGCGAACGTGCTTCCTTGACCACCTGGGTAATGCGTTCCCGGTCTTCCTGCGCGGTCACGACGCGCTGGCGGATGTAGCTCTCGAGCGTGGTGATCAATTCCCGGTTGCGCCCGATCCGATCTTCCGAGGCCGTCAGCAGTTTGTTGGAGTCGGCGGTAGTGGATTCGACGAAAGCCCCGAGCCGCGAAATGATGTCGTCGATTTCCTGCAGGCGGCTGGCGATGTCGAAGGCGGCCTTTTCGGTTTCCGCCACCACGCCATTCAACTGACCGCGCACCACGTCGTTGAACCCCTTGACTCCGTTCAGTTCTGCCGCAACCTGTGCGGCGGCAGCGAGCATGGTCTCGGTGCGGCCGACGGCATCCGTCTGCAAGCGACCAATGCCGAACTGCCAGTCGCGGAAAATCGCGACGGCAACCAGGCGCTGGCACAGAAACGCGGTCATCACGATGAACAGCGTGCCGATGGCATCGCCCAGGGCGTGGGACAGTCCCAGGTCGGGCAGCAGGGTTCCGTGAAACCAGTTGTTGCCCGAATAGACGACACCGGCCGCAGCCAGCCCGACGGCAATTGCTACCAGCAGCGTGCGCCGCAATATGAGTTCGGACTCCATCAGCGAATGACAAGCTTGATGGTGCTCAGCAATTCGTCAGCGGTGGCGGGCTTCACCAGCCAGCCCGAGGCGCCGGCGGCCTTGGCCTCCATGCGCTTGGATTGCTGCGATTCGGTGGTGAGGAAGAGGATGGGCATGAACTTGTAGTTCGGCAGGGTACGCACCGCCTTGATGAACTCGATGCCGTTCATGCCGGGCATGTTGAGGTCGGTGATCAGCAGATCGACCTTTACCCCGCTCTTGAATTTGGCCAGGCCATCGGCCGCATTGCTGGCCTTTTCGACTGTGTAGCCGGCCTTGATGAGAATGTTCGAGATGGACAGCAGGATTGTTGCTGAATCGTCCACCAACATGATGGTGCTCATAGTTCCTTCCCCTGTAAAAAGGCCGCGAACCCTTGCTTTTCGCCTCCCAAGGCAAGGCGCCGGGATATTCGCGTCCCATCGGAAGGCATAGTCTCAAAGCGGCGGCATTTTGTTTATCCGTGAATTACGCGACAAACTGCGGTCTCTACGTAGGTCCGACGCCGTGTCGGCACGCTGTGCTACGCTCACGGCGCAGAAGGCGCAGACGAAGATCGGCAGCATGAAGCGGGTTGCTGGCACTTGTACGCAATGGACTAAAGCGTATTTTGTATTCGGCGGTGTCAATTGGACGGGGCGCCAGTCCAGGTAAAGAACGGGGCTCGGCCGGTTTCTATTCGTCCGGGAAGCGAATCTTCAAGTCCCCGTGCGGCAAGTCGCTCCAGGAATCGACCCTAGGCAGAAATGTCGGGCCAAAACTTTTACAAGGAATGTTAGTTGAAGGCTAAGATACCCACTTTATAAATAAAGGTATTTACCGTTGAAGCCCGGTACGGACCGATCCATGATGCAAGGCATATGGCATAGGCTTGTTTCGATCATCCCCGCTGGCAGCTTAGTGTTGCTGGCGCTGCTTTGCCGCGTTTTATCCGTTTCTGCTCTTGCTCAGGCAGCGCCACCGGCGCCTCAGGCCGATCCAAAGAACATCCTGCTGTTGTATTCCTACGGTTACGGCGGCAAGGGAGTCGAAACATTCAACGATGGCTTTCGTTCCGTCATGGCCGACGCGGGCGTCAGCGTGAGCAACCTGTTTTTCGAGTATCTGGATCTGGAGCGCAACAAGGCGGACCCGCAATACCGCTCGCGCATACTGGATTTGCTGCAAAGAAAATATGCTGCGCGCCGCATCGACCTGGTCGTCACCGTGCAGCAGCCGGCCCTGGGATTTCTCCTGAAGGAAGGAAGGGGGCTGGCCCCTGGTGCGCCTGTCATCACGTTGCAGAATCCGATAGCAACCGCAGCCGACGTGGGAGAGCGCCGCGTTGTAAGCCAATTGGCCCGTTTTGATGTCAAGGGAACGCTGGAGCGCGCGCTGGAAATCTTTCCTGACACCCGGCGGGTCGTATTTGTGTCGGGCAGCAGCGATGCCGACAGGAGGATGGCGGCTGATGCCGCCAACGTTGCGGTGCCCTGGCAGGGCAGGCTGGAGTTCGAATACACCGTCGATTCGGCACTCGAAGACATGCTGAAACGGCTTGCCACCCTCCCGCCCAAAAGCATCATCGTCTTCACGCAATACAACCGGGATAGCCGCGGCCAGGTTGCCGTTGCCTACGAAGTGGAGCGCAAGATCGTTAAATCGGCCAATGCGCCGGTTTTCGGGCTGTTCGATTACAACCTCGAAAATGGCGGTATCGGCGGCTCGGTGATCAGCGTCAGGAAGTTGGGCGAAAGTACCGGAAACATGGCCCTTGACCTCCTGCATGGAAAGCTTCAATTGTCTCAGCCGGTGACCGGCGCAACCCATGAAGTAATTCCAATGTTCGACTGGGGCCAGATCAAGCGCTGGGGAGGCGATCCAGGCCGACTTCCCGGCAACAGCGTCTTCGTCAATCGCGTGCCAACGCTTTGGGAGCAATACCGGCTCTATGCGATCGGCCTGATCATGTTTCTGGCGGCGCAGTGCCTGCTCATCGCTGCCCTGCTGGTCAGCAGGCGCCGCAGACGGGTGACGGAACTGGCGCTGCAGGAAAGCGAAGAAAATCTCGCCATCACACTGCAATCCATCGGTGACGCGATGATCGCCACCGACCCGAGCGGACGGGTGACGCGAATGAATGCCACCGCCGAACGCCTGTCTGGATGGACGCTGACCGACGCCGTCGGGCGGCCCCTGGCCGAGGTGTTCCGCATTGTCAATGCCGACACGCGCGAAGTGGTGCCCGACCCGGCGCAACTGGTCATGGAGCATGGCAAGGTCATTGGCCTCGCCAACCACACGATTCTGCTGGCCCGCGACGGGCGGGAATACCCGATAGCGGACAGCGCAGCGCCCATCCGCAATGCGGACGGCCAGATCGTCGGCGTGGTACTGGTGTTCAGTGATGTTACCGAGCGATACCAGGCGCAGTCGCGGCTGCGGGAGAGCCAGGAAATCTACCGCATCGCATTCGCGACCGGTCCCGATTCCGTCAACATCAACCGCCTTTCGGACGGGCTTTACCTGGACGTCAATGACGGATTCTCGCGCCTGGTGGGCTGGTCACGGGACGAGGTCATCGGCAGGACTTCGCTAGAAATCAATATATGGAACAACCTGGACGACCGACAAAGGCTGGTGGCAGCCCTTCAGCGCGATGGCTACTGCGAGAACCTGGAAGCCGCCTTCGTCACCAGGGACGGCAGGGTCGTCAACGCCCTCATGTCGGCGCATGTGATAGACATTCAGGGTGAGCAGTGCATTTTGTCAGTGACACGCGACATCACGGAGCGCAAAAAAGCCGAAGAAAAAATCGCTGAATTGAACCGCGATTTCGTCACTTTCCTCGAAAATACCACCGACTTCATCTACTTCAAGGATGTGAACAGCCGCTTTCGTTTTTGCAGTCAGACCCTGGCCGACATTACCGGGCACGCCAGCTGGCGCGACATGATCGGCAAGCATGATCTGGAGGTATTCCAGAAAGACATTGCGCAGATTTACTGCGAAGAGGAAATCCCGATCTTCCGCGAAGGCAAACCGCTGCTGAACAGGATAGATCCTTTCCTTGACGCGTCTGGAACCCGTGGGTGGGTCAGCACCAGCAAGTGGCCGGTATTTGACTCTGAGGGAAATATAGCGGGCTTGTTCGGGATCAGCCGCGATGTCACCGGGCGCAAGCTGGTCGAAGCCGAACTGGATCAGCACCGGCATCGCCTCGAGAGTCTGGTCGAAGAACGCACGGCGGAGCTCTCCGTGGCCAAGGAAGCCGCCGAAGCGGCCAACTTGTCCAAGAGTGCCTTCCTGGCCAACATGAGTCACGAGATCCGCACTCCGATGAATGGCATTCTCGGCATGGCGCACCTGCTGCGACGCGGTGGCGTGACGCTTTTGCAGGCTGAACGCCTGGACACGATCGACCGGTCTTGCCAGCATCTGCTGTCAATCATCAATGACATCCTCGACCTCTCGAAGATCGAGGCCGGCAAGCTGGCGCTGGAGGAAACGCCGCTGGCAGTGAGCAGCTTGCTGGCCAATGTCAGATCGATCCTGTCCGAGCGTGCCCGGGGCAAGGGTATTCGCCTGCTGGTCGAGGGAGATTCGCTGCCGTTTAACGTGATTGGAGACCCCACGCGGCTGCAGCAGGCTTTGCTCAACTACGCCACCAACGCCATCAAATTTACCGAGAAGGGCAGCGTCACCCTGCGTGCTCTCAAGCAGAAAGAGACGGCAGATTCGCTGGGAGTGCGCTTCGAGGTTCAGGATACAGGCATCGGTGTCACACCCGAAGCCATTCAACGGCTGTTCAGTGCCTTTGAGCAGGCCGACAATTCCACCACCCGGAAATATGGTGGCACTGGCCTCGGGCTGGCGATTACCCGCCGCCTGGCCGAATTAATGGGGGGCGATACCGGCGTCGAGAGCACGCCCGGGGTGGGCAGCACCTTCTGGTTTACCGTCACACTGAAGAAGGGCGCGGAGGAGTTCGTGACTCAACCGGCAACGGATGTCGATGCAGAGACCGCAATCCAGCAGCATTATTCCCGCAGCCGGGTTCTGGTTGCCGACGACGAGCCGGTAAATCGGGAGGTGGCCAAAATGCTGCTCGAGGATATCGGCTTGCGGGTCGACACGGCAGAGGATGGCGCAAAGGCTGTCGCCATGGTGCAGCAGACGGACTATGCCATTATCCTGATGGATATGCAGATGCCGAACGTCAATGGACTGGATGCGACACGGCAGATACGCGAGATGCCCCGCTGCCGGGAGATACCGATCGTGGCCATGACGGCCAACGCCTTTGCCGAAGACAAGGCGCGCTGTTTCGAGGCGGGGATGAATGACTTCCTGATCAAGCCCTTTGACCCCGATACGCTGTTTGCGACCTTGCTGCGTGCGCTGCGACATTCTGCCGCGCCCTGAGCGATCCTGCCGGCGGTGGGCGCAATTGCGGGGGATCGCGATCGGATGACGGCGCTGATAAAGGAAGCGCTGGAAGGTAAACCTCAATGCACGTTGCCCCAATCCTGCTCGACAGGGGCTGATTGAGGCCATGGAACCAACACGGCTGATCCGCCGGTGTGCTCGGCCTGTTATGATCGATTTTCAATTGGGTAGTCAGCCTGGCCGGAATATTCGGCATCCCGCAGGCTCCAATCACAAGCAAGAGCAAGCCTGATCAACGCTTTAAACTACTGGCGGACCGCATTCATGGAATGGCGTTCGATATATTCTGTTGGCATCGAGGAAATCGATAATCATCACAAACAGCTGTTGCGCCACTTTTCTTCTATTGAAGACGCAATCGCGACCAGTCAGGGTTGGTCAGCCATTCACTACGGCATTGTTGAGGCGAGACAATTTGCGGATTTTCACTTCAGGTTCGAAGAGGCGCTGATGCGCCTCTATGGGTATGCCGAATGTGATGAACACGCCGAGGCACACAGGAAAATCCTCCAAAAAATTGAAGACATCGAGCAATCGACCTTGCAAGCGGACGCCGCAGAAGGATTGCTGAAGTTCTTCAGAGACTGGCTTCTCAACCATATACAGCACGCTGATCGCGGCTATGCGCAGCACATTCTGATGGGCGCCAAGGTGGTCGTGCCGGACGATTTCAAGCCGCTATCGTAGAGGGTCGGCCCTTCAGCTCCGCCCCGGCCCGCCCGACTTCTGCAACCAGCGCAGCAAGGTCGCACAGAGGACGTCAGGCTCCACCGGCTTGCCGATGTGGTCATCCATGCCGGCGGCGAGGCACAAGTCGCGATCCTCGTCGAAGGCATTGGCGGTCATGGCCAGGATCGGAATGCCCGCCATCCCGGGCAACTGGCGAATGGCGCGGGTGGCCTCCAGCCCGTTCATGACCGGCATCTGCACATCCATCAGGATCAGGGCGTAATCGCCTGTTCGCGCCATCTCCAGCGCTTCCTGACCGTTGTTGGCCACCTCCACCACGAGGCCGGCATCCTCCAGCTGGAGCACCGCCACTTCCCGGTTAACGGGCTCGTCTTCCGCCAGCAACACGCGAACACCGGCAAACTGCCGCGCCAGCGTCTCCCGTGCCGGTTCGCTCGGCGCACTGCTGTCGGATTGCGGACCAGCGACCGCGCGCCGTAGCCGAACTGTCGCCCAGAAGGTGCTGCCCTGGCCTTCCTCGCTGAT
>JAPLQY010000103.1 GCA_026399475.1 Rhodocyclales bacterium | reverse complement strand
CAGTCGTAAGACCATCGACGCCATAGCGCCAGCATTCCCATGAGAAATAGTTAGCAAACAATAACCGCCGCATCATACTGGTCAATCACGTCGATTGACAATGGGATACAGAGTACATTAGTACAAATATTTTCCCTAATACTCTGAAATGGATCGGAACCGTGCCAGCGTGCGCCCTCGCGCTGCGGCGTGGTCCACCACCGGCGCTGGGTAATCGTGTCCGATGCGAACGCCGCACGCGGCTTGCTCTGCGGCATTCATTTTCCATGGCGCGTGGATGAACTTCTGCGGGACAGGACCAAGCTCGGGCACGTAGCGGCGGATGAAACGGCCCTCGACGTCGAATTTTTCCGATTGCGTGACCGGGTTGAAGATGCGGAACCACGGCTGCGCATCGCAGCCGGTGGATGCCGCCCATTGCCAGCCGCCGTTGTTGGCGGCCAGGTCGAAATCGAGCAGCTTCTCCGCGAACCATGCCTCGCCCTGCCGCCAGTCCAGCCCGATGTCCTTGGTCAGGAACGAAGCCGTGACCATGCGCAGGCGGTTGTGCATCCAGCCGCTGAAGGCCAGCTGGCGCATGGCGGCATCCACCAGCGGATAGCCGGTGCGGCCGGTGCACCAGGCGGCGAACAGGTCGGTTGCAGCGTCCCAGCGCAGGGCATCGCAGGCCTGTTTGAAGCATCGGGTTGCGACCCGCGGGTGGTGCCAGAGGATGGCGTGATAGAAGTCGCGCCAGATCAGTTCTCCGAGCCAGGTCGCCGCGCCACGGCTGGACTGGGCGTGCGCATACGCGGCGAGCTGGCGAATCGAGATGGTGCCGAAGCGCAGGTGCGCGGACAGGTAGGAGCACCCCTTGATGGCGGGGAAGTCCCGGTTCGCCGCATAGTTGTCGATGCGCTCGGTGAAATCGCGGAACAGCGACTGGGCGCCGCTCATACCGGTGGGCAGCGGCAGGTCACCCAGATCCGTGGCTTCGAAGCCGAGATCCTGCAGCGTGGGCAAGGGTCCGCTGTCACGCGGCGGGGCCAGATGATCCGCATAGTCCTCCACCGGCCAGGGCTGAAGGTCGGCCGGGACCAGTCGCTTCAGCCAGGCATTCTTGTAGGGCGTGAACACCGAGAAGGGTGTGCCGCCTTGGGTCATCACCTCGGCTCGGTCGAAAATCACCTGATCCTTGAAGTCCTGAAAGCGGGAGTCGGCGCTGGCGAGACGGCGCTTCACCTCCGCGTCGCGGGCGATGGCGGCCGGTTCGTAGTCGCGGTTGGCGTAGACCGTGTCCACCCCGAGTTCCGCGGCGAGGCCGGGAATTTCGATGACCGGATCGCCATGGCGCACGATCAGGGCGCCACCCATTTCCCGCAAGGCGGCATCGACTTCTTCGACGGCGCGCAGGATGAACTCGACGCGGCGGTCGCGGCGCGGCAGCGGATCGAGAATCGTTGTGTCGAAGACGAAGGCGCAGTGCACCCGCCGGTGCGCCTTCAGCGCGTGATGCAGGGCGGCGTGGTCGTGCACGCGCAGGTCGCGGCGGAACCAGACAAGGGCGGTAGACATCGGGTGATTGAACGGGGGTACTCGGGAACGGACTGAGAGATTACAATGTCGGCACATTCATGGAAACCGTCAGTCTCGCCAACCACTTTCTGATCGCCATGCCCGCCATGGTCGAT
>JAPLQY010000065.1 GCA_026399475.1 Rhodocyclales bacterium | reverse complement strand
GAATTGAGGATCAGCTCATTGAGCACCAGTGCAACCGGAATGGCTTCGTCGCTGTCGATCCGTACCGGCCTGAAGGTGGTTTGCTCATGCTCTATGTCGAACAGCACCGGACGCTGCGACAGATCCGAAACCGTCTTGCAGATATTGCTGACGCTGTCACACAGCCGAATGGCCTCGTCGGGATCGGCACCCTGCAAGCCATGAACGACGGCAATGGCGTGGACCTGGCTGATCGCCGTTTCCAGCTGCGGGTCGAGTTCGACAAACTTGCCCAGTTCGCGCTGCAGCAACCCGGCAACGCTTTGCAGATTGTTCTTGATCCGGTGATGCACTTCGCGCACCAGGGTGTCGCGTTGCTGCCTCGCCTCGGCCAGGCGCTGCGCTTCGGCCTGCTTGCGTTCGGTGATGTCGCGAATCACGGATAGCACCGCTGGCTTGCCGTCGAAGATGATGCGCGCGCCGACCGATTCGAGCGAGATGATCTGCCCGTCGAGCGTCACATGGCGTCGTTCGAGCGGCGGCATATGGGTGTCCTTTCCGGTAGTAAGGGCGGCGACGCGCATCTCGGTGGCCGGCCAAGCTTCCGGCGCGATCAGTTCGTGCCAGTCACGCCCGATCAGCGCTCCGGCGGAGTCGGCGTGGAAGAGGCGCGCCGCGACATCATTGGCGAAAACGACGGTGTTGTACCGGTAAACGAGAATGGCATCGGGCGAGAACTGGAAAAAAGACCGGTAGAGCTCCTCGCTCTCGCGCAAGTCTATTTCCCGTTGTGCCAGGGTTTCCAGCAGTCGATTGAAGCTGCCGATCAGCTCACCGATTTCATCCTGTCGGGTGATAGGCAAGGGCTGAGGGGGCTGGTTTGTGCCAGACATGGCGGCCAGCGTTTCCACCGTGGCAAGCAGCGGTGAAAGTTCGCGCCGCAATATCCACCAGGTCAGGCCACCCGCCAGCAGGGTCAGGAAGAGGGTGGCCAGCAGCATGCGCTGCTGCATGGCGTGAATCGGAGCAAAGGCTTCCGTGGTGGGCAGCGAGGCCGCAATGAACCAGTTCGCCGCGGGGATACCCTTGGCCGAGACCAGAACTTCGATACCCAATGGATTTATTACAACACCCGAACCCTCGTAGCCTTGCATAAAACGGTTGCGCAAATGGTCGTTGCCGGATGCGGGGAGCGCATTCATGATAAGACGCTTGTCGGTGGCGCTGACAATCAGGCGATGCTGCCGCGCGACGAGCATATAGCCGCCGGTCCTGCCGTAGCGGTTTTCAGTAACCCTCTCCAGAAAATTTGGCAGGGCCAGATTGGTTGCCCCGGTCAAGGCACCGATCACCCGGCCCCGGGTGTCGCGAATCGGCACCGTGATACCGAACACCGGCGCCAGCAGTTTCCTGCCCATGACCGGTCGGCCGATCGTCGCTTTCCCCTCCTTGAGGGCCGCGGCCACGGTATCGATGTTCATGTAATTGAGGCCGACCCGTTCGGTCGACGGCGGAACGTCGGCAATCGCCGTGCCATCGAGCCGGTGGGCGATGACGCCACCATTGAACAGATTCCGAAGTATCGTGAGCTGCTCCAGGAATGTCTGCAAGGCTGCGGTATTGCTTAGCATGGCGGGGCTAATGGTTGCGGCAACTCTCTCGAGTCCCCGCAAGCGATCGTCCAGTTCGTGATTGATCTCTGCGGCCAGGACGGAAACCGTCGAGAACTGCTGCTCACCCAGCAGGCCCTGGATGTCCTCACGCAGCATCCGACTGGCATAGAACGACAGCGACCAGAGGCCGATCAGGAAAATGGCCAGCGTGAAGAGGGTCACCCGGGTTTTGAGCGACCGCCACCTAAAGAAGTCATTCAGCTTCATGCAGATTCTTGCCGCCGATGATCTTGTGTCGTGACGACGGGGGATGTCAGTCTCAGGGTTGTCAGCATGAAGCCCTCGGCGTCGGATTCATAGATCAATTGTGCGCCCTGATCCGGCAGCAGCGAACGGACCAGGCGCAAGCCGGTGCCGAGGCCCTGGCCGGTGTCGATGTTGAAATCGGGCGCGGCACCCAGGGCATTGCGGATGACAATTCGTGCGCTGATGCCGTCGGCGCTCAGTGACACGGTCGGATCGCGACCGCCCTCAGGCGAATGCTTGACGGAATTGAGGATCAGCTCATTGAGCACCAGTGCAACCGGAATGGCTTCGTCGCTGTCGATCCGTACCGGCCTGAAGGTGGTTTGCTCATGCTCTATGTCGAACAGCACCGGACGCTGCGACAGATCCGAAACCGTCTTGCAG